>JAFFZZ010000044.1 GCA_016933915.1 Candidatus Babeliaceae bacterium | reverse complement strand
GATAATTGATGAAAGTGAAAATCAAATTACAGGAAACAGCGTTGGCAAAACGACAGTTCTGAAATTGGTTGATTTTTGTTTGGGCGCAAACCCAAAGCATATTTATGTTGACCATGAAACAAGGACAATGGATTGATTACGCGCTCGTCGCGTAATCGGCCATCTTGAACTGAGCCTGGCGAGTGACTATGGGGATTGCTTTTTGAGTTTTTACGCTTTTCCGCTTTGGGAGGAAGGACAAAAGCTGAAATTGGTGACGTGGCAAGAAAAAAAAGGAGACAAAATTCGTGTGATCAGGGTTTTGTGGTTATCAATTCGGCTCATGTGAGGGGTGTCCAACACGAAAAAATGTTGATTTTGGGGATTATAGACAAAACGATACTGCTCGGAATTGACATTTTTATTCGTTATTTCCGCTTTATGTGTTAGCTGATTATCGGTTAATTCAGTCATGATGCAATTTTCTGTGGTGGTCCTCTGGTAGAAAGTAAGAATCGCCGTAGCATTTCTGTTCCACATTTTTTACATAATATTGGAGGAGCCTCGAAAACCTCTGGTTCCGGTGGTGGTTGAGATCGGCTTGTCAGAATCAGTAGTCGTATTTCCCGCAATGTGCCTTTACAGGCACTGCCGAGTATGCCGTAATAGCGTGTTTTCTGAAATCCAGAGGGCAAAACGTGCCGCAAAAACATATAAATAAATGCCTTGGCATGCATCGTTCGCCGTGTCGTCTCGTTAGTCTTCGAATTGGTGTATCTAAACGTGACATTTTCGCCGTCATAATCTTCAATACGGTTGTTACTGATAAATACGCGTTGTGTGTAAGGCCCGATATATTTGAAGCTAGACATGCCGTTGCCGACATTTTTACAATCGCCGACCCAGGGCTTCCGCCAGATGCTGGGTGGGATGTGTTCAAGAAAGCCCAAGGACTCCAACAATGCTTTTAATTTTCCTTTAAATAATTTCATGAGTGGTTTTGAGTGAACTAGAAACTTAGAAGTTCTTGGGAAGACCCAGTATTTGCCATCTTTGGAAATTCCCCCACCGGGAATAAGAAAATGAATATGCGGATGAAATTCACCGTCCCGGCGCCATGTTTGCAAAGTCCCGATCATGCCGACATTTGCACCAAGAAAACGCTTATCAATTGCTAATTCCTTGATCGACTCGCTGGCAGCCGCGAAGAATGCTTTATACACCTTTCGAGGAAAACTCAAACAAACATGGTGCAACTCAGATGGCAAAGTCATTGTAATCATGAAATAATCTATCGGCAACATCTCATTTTGCCGTTTGGCCAGCCATTTCGTAACTTTGTCATTGCCGCATTTGGGGCAATTACGATTTCCGCAAGATTGCCAGGCTAAATGATGATCCCCACAGTTCGGACACAAATATAACATTTGGTGTCCAACTTCTGGAGTACGGCATGCGCATATATCGTGAATAGCGCGAATTTGCTCTTTACTCAACGGCAAAGAAAGGCGCATGCGCCAATCACGGAAAATCGTGGCTAATTCCGGCATAAAGTTTTACAGACCACTCATCAATGATTCAATGGAACCCATTGCATCGCGGCGGAGTTTACTCGTCATGTGGGTGTATATCATTGTTGAGGAGACGCTTGAGTGTCCAAGATATTCCTTGACCGTAAACAGAGGCACGCCTTCCTCCAAAAGATGGGTAGCATAAGAATGTCGAAGCGAATGAACAGTGGCGTTCTTCCGACACCCCGAAGCCACAAGTGCCTTTTTGAAATGAATCCATGGCGTCCCGATAGCAATAGGCTGGTCTTTCGTGCCATGTTTTTTAAAAACAGGGTAGCGATTGATTTGATAGGCAGGAAAAAGAAGATCTTGATGACGATGTGTCTTCCACATAGCACGCAAAATATTAAGTGTTCGTTCAGGAATTGGCACCGAGCGTGGCTTTGATCCTTTTCCCGAACGAATGTGAATAAGCCCCTGTGTTTTATCGATATCCCCAACTCGGAGATTGATCGCTTCGCTGACTCGTAAACCACAAGAGTAAATAAGAACCAGGCAAGCATGATATCGTTGATCAATTACATGCGAAAGAGCATTTTGCACTTCCTCTCGGGAAAGAACTACAGGAAGAGTTTTATCCCGGCGAGAACGAAATAGGTGCAAGAAGGGCATATTACGTGGACAGGTGTGCGAGTAGAAGAAAAGCATTGCAGCATGAACTATACCAAGAACCGAATTGGAATAACCACATTCATGTTCCTTATAATGAAAATAACGGCGTAGTTCATCATCGGAGAGAACGGCTGGTGATTTGCCAGTGTGGGCAGTCAACTGTAACATCGCATCCAAATAACGTTCCACCGTATTCTCACTGAAACGGTGATATTTCATGTCTGCGATATAGCGCTCTCGCAATGGTGTACTGCCAAGTCGAAGTTTCTTTAAAAGATTAGCCTCTTTACGGTTGATTTTCGAGCGACCTTGGCGTAGAGTTTTACTCTTCATTTTGTTACCTTTCCTTTGGGTTGATTACTCTCCATTAATTTGGAGGGAAAGGTAACTTTATTTTCTCAATGCAACTTTGAAAAGCATGCGTGAGTTTTTTTGCCGCGAAAGCGGCTCAGTTCAAGAGTATAAACTTGTTAAAGATTTTCTCATTGATAATAAAGTTCTAATTGCACTTGTTCTGTCTGCTGACTTAGACAAAGGAACAGAGGATATAATTGTTGAAAGGAACTTTCTGTCAAGAAAAGAGATAAGAAGAAGAATAAATGGTTTCGAGTTGACAGAAGATGAATTTGAAGCAAAGCTAAGTAATTTAATCTTCCCTGGACATCTTTCAAGCAAACCGACTTTCAGACAAATAATTTCTCACAATATTCGGTATAAAGACGAAAGCATAAACAATACTTTAAAAACTCTCGATACATATACTTCTGATGCAGAGTATGAAACTCTTTATCTTTTTCTTTTTGGATGTGAATTTACTAAGGGTAACAGTAAACAAGAAATCTTAACTAAAATAAAACAAGGACAAT
>JAFFZZ010000043.1 GCA_016933915.1 Candidatus Babeliaceae bacterium | reverse complement strand
CCCATTGCCAATATTTCCGAAGCGCTTGCCAACATTACCATTACATCTATGGCTCCCAGCAAAACATTCAATATTGCGGGATTGAGTAGCTCTATGGCTGTAATTACCAACCCTGATTTGCGAAAAAAATTCAACCATCTGCCCAATGCCTGTCATTTAGGATCTGGCAATATATTTGGATTAACTGCCTTTGAGGCAGCCTATACGCACGGCGAGGAGTGGCTTGACCAACTACTTGCATATCTCTGGAAAACCGTTGAATACACCGATACGTTCCTAAAGGCTAATCTCCCCTCAGTAAAACTAATAAAGCCCGAAGGTATGTTTCTGCTGTGGCTCGATTTCTCTGGCACTGGGCTAAACGACATCGAGATTCGCCGCCGCCTCATTGAAGATGCAAAAGTTGGATTTAACTACGGACCCGATTTTGGAGAGAATGGCAAGGGTTTTCAGCGAATGAATATTGGAACTCCGCTTAGAAACGTGCAAGAGGCATTATTTAAAGTAGCAACAGCTTTTAAATAATTGCTTGCTAAATATTTAATGGCAATGAATTAAAAAAACGTCTTCAAATTTCGTCTCTTTAACGAAAACCATTAAATTTGAATGATAAGGCACACCACATTTGACAAAAAATTGATGAAGAAGAAAATTACCTTAAAAATTGCTGCAAAAATCGGGTTGGGATTTGGAATTTTAACCCTGGCGCTTGTTCTGAATGCTGTTCTGATTTCGCGGGTAATTACGGAGAGTGGCGATTTAAACCGCAAAATCAGTGATGTTTACGAGCCATCGGAAACCAAACTGGTTAAACTCCATAATCTTGTGAGCAACTCACACATGCTGCTTCGCAACTGGGTTTTTGTCGATAAAATTGCCAATACCCCCGATAAAAGAAAGCTAACAGAATTACAGAATAAGGATTTCCCGGCGCTCCGCAAAGAAATTGCCTTGATTGCAGATGAATGGGACGATAACAGCCGCACGAATTTCTCCCGCATTTCAGGACTCATTAAAGACACGCTGTTTGTGATGCAGCAATCGATCATGAACCAGTTGAATTCGATCGAAAACTACAACGATCCGGGCGTTATGTTCATGATTGCTCCCTCCGTTGGCGAAGATGGCGAAATAACACTCCTTACCAACAAAACACTCCAATTCCTCGATAATTTAATTGCTCATCAGAAGAACGAGGTTCAAAATGCGCGGCATCAGATGGAGACCTCTTTCTCAAACCTTAAACGATACATCTTTATAACAAGTGCCATATTAATCCTGGCCTCGTTATTCCTTGGTTTGATAACGGTACGTTCGCTGGTAGTACCCATAAATAATATAAAGAACAGACTGTTATCTATGAGCCAGGGTATTCTTCCCGAAAAGAAGATGAAGGAACGAAACGACGAGATTGGACAAATGGCCAAAGCACTTAACGAGCTTGTTGCGGGGCTTAAAGCTATATCGGGTTTTGCACTGGAGATTGGACGCGGAAACTACAAAAGCCACTTCACCCCACTCAGTGAAAATGATGTACTGGGCAACTCGCTCCTTCGCATGCGCGATGATTTGAACGCGGCAACCATTGAAGAGTCCAAACGCAAGGAAGAAGACCAACAACGCAACTGGGCCGCTATAGGTATCGCTAAATTCAGTGAAATCCTTCGACAGGATAACGATAAGCTCGATCTTTTATCGTACCACGTGATCAGCAACCTTGTAAAATACATGGAAGCAAACCAGGGCGGCATTTTTCTTATTAACGATACCGACGACACCAAACCTTTTGCCGAACTGGTATCGTGCTATGCCTTCAACCGTAAGAAACATCTCGAAAAGAGAGTTGAAATTGGCGAAGGCCTCGTTGGTCGTTGTATTCTCGAAAAGGCTACAATCTACTTATCAGATATTCCTGATGGTTACATAAAAATAACGTCAGGAATGGGCGAATCCAACCCCCGCAACCTTGTGCTGGTTCCGCTTATGATGAACGACGAGGTATTTGGTGTTAT
>JAFFZZ010000042.1 GCA_016933915.1 Candidatus Babeliaceae bacterium | reverse complement strand
TAAGGGAAACAGTACGGTGTCGAAATTGAAACGTTTTAGTGCTTCAGCATAGACAGATGGTCTGTGGCCGGTAATTCCGATGTATTTGATCAGTCCCTGTTGTTTAGCTTCCAGCACTGCTTCCAGTGCACCATCGGGACTAAGAATAGTTGCAAGGGTATCCATATCATCGACAAAATGGAACTGAAAAAGGTCGAAATAACCTACTTGAAGTCTGTCCAGAGAACGCTTGATACTTTCCCAAGCTCCAATCTTGTCCCTCGCCTGTGTTTTACACCCCAGGAAGAAATTATTTCTGTATCTGGGCATCCAGGGACCGATGCGCAACTCCGCTTCTCCATAAGAAGGAGCAACATCAATGTGATTTATACCATGTTCTATCACCATAGTGATTGCCGTATCGGCTTCAGCCTGAGTTACTGCCCCTAGTGCCGCTCCTCCTAATGCAAGAACGGTACTCATATGTCCTGTTTTTCCCAATCTTCTTTTTTCCATATTATGCTCCGTTGACTCGTTATTTTTACTGAAACTACAACTAAATTTTCTTTCCCATTTGATATGCTTTCGCCGGATAATCTGTGTGCTCGATATCGTTTCTTGTGCCGCAACCTACTGCTAGCAAAATGCCAGCGTCTTTCCAATTCAGATATTTCAGAATCGTTTTGTAATGAGAAACGAGATCTGACATTGTCCAATCGTTATCATCGTAAGAAGTAGCCATAAGTAATGCCTTCTTGCCACTTCCCATTAATCTATAGTTGTTAGCATAGAAGCGGTCGATTACTGCTTTAATTTGTGCCGACATCCCGAAATAATAGAGCGGCGTGACAAACACGACAATATCCGCTTCAAGCAGTTTGGGATTCAGTTTGTTCATAGAATCGTTGTGAATGCATTTGTTCCTGCCAAGTCCACAATGGTCACAACCAAGGCATGGCTTCACCTGCTCAAAAGCCGAGTTAAAACGGAACAAGTTATGCCCTGCTTCCTTTGCTCCTTCGATGAAGCGGTCGGCAAGGAGTGCCGATGTTCCGTTTTTATGCGGGCTGCCTGTGATGACTGTGATTTTCATCAGGTACCTTCTTCTCATTTTATAGCTATATTTTTACTGTTTAAAACATTGTGCTACCGAATATCACCCCAGTGCGGCAGTTTGTCGAGGATTGCCTGAAACGCTTTCAACGCCTCCGGTACGTCTATTCCCTGCGGGCAGATCTCCTTACAATTGCCACAATCGACGCAAGCAGACGGACGCTGCTCCGGTTCCATTGCATCTATGGCCATGCTGGCAAGCATTGAAGGAGCAAAACGGCACTCATTATAATAGGCCAGCAGTGTAGGAATATCCAGATTTTGTGTACATGATTCAACGCAATAACGACAGGCAGTACAGGGCAACAGGTCCATCATGCTCTCAGTAACGTTTTCCAGAAGCTTTCTTTCCTCCACTTTTAACGGCTTTTCCGTGGAGAAGGTCTTGATATTATCCACTACCTGCTCCATGGCCGACATACCGGAAAGTATCATCTTCACGTTGGAAAGCCCTTGCAACCAGCGAAACCCCCACGCCGCGATACTCTCGTCGGAACGAGCTGACTTCATTTTTAGTTCGTTTTCAGATGAGAGCTTTGCCAGCTTGCCACCTCTCACTGGTTCCATGACCCACACTGGAATACCGTGTGCGCTGAGAAGTTCATACTTTGCTTTTGCATCCTGCAAAGTCCAGTCCAGATAATTGAGTTGGATTTGACAAAATTCCATCTTGTCCCCGTAAAGATCGAGAAATTCAGTCATTGTTTCCATGCGTCCGTGTGAGGAAAAACCGAGATGGCCGATAAGTCCGTTCCTTTTCTGCTCCACTAAATATTCAATGATGCCCCATTCTCGATTTTTATAAGTTTTTATTGAATTCTCATATACATTATGAAGAAGGTAGAAGTCGAAGTATTCTACGCCACATTTAGACATTTGTTCTTCAAAAGTTGATTTGACGTCATAGAATTGTCGTATCTCATGACCGGGATACTTTGTAGCTAGATAGAAACTCTTACGAGGGAATCGTTTCAATATTCTGCCGATAATACGCTCCGATTCCCCACCATGATACGAGAAGGCAGTGTCATAGTAGTTAACTCCATTCTCGTATGCATAGACAACCATATTGGCTGCTTCCTCTTCATCTACTGGCGCACCGAATCCTTTACCTTTGGTCGGTAAACGCATAGTTCCGAATCCAAGTGCTGATAGTTGTAATCCTTGAAAATCCTTGTATATCACAATAACCCTCCTTGTAAGTTCAATCTCTCCTACAATAGTTTTGCTTTACGAATCTAGATTTGAATGTCTTTCTCTTTGATTTTCACACTGCCACCGCAAATAGCGAGACCTTGCCCAAACTTCACTCTTAGGCTGATATCTTTGTTGCCGTGTTCATTTTCACTGAGACCTCTTATTCTATCATCCTAATTTTACGCAGCCACTCGGAAACTTTGCGCTGTGCATTTCTAACTTCACTGCCGCGGATTTCCAGACCGTCTGAAATATTTGACATCGGGCAAATTTTAGCTATGTCTATTACGCTGCGTCCCAAACGGCTTCCTTCATGCGTACAAAACGGTACGATGGTTTTCCCGGAAAAATCATATTCCGATAAAAATTTCGCTACCGGCATGGGTATCGTACTACACCAATTAGGATAGCCAATCAAAACCACATTGTACGATTGCATGTTCTCAACTTTTGTTTTCAGTTCGGGTTTATAATCGTCTTTAAGTTCCTGTCTTGCTTGGTTCACAACCTTATTATAGTCGCTGGGATATGGTTTTACAGTCACGATTTCAAAGATATCACCGCCTACATTTTTATGAATTTGATTGGCTATTTCGCGTGTGTTGCCGGAATGTGAAAAGTAAGCTATAAGTATCTCCTTTCTTGTTGAAATTGGTGGCTGCTCTTTAGGAGACGATGATAATGTTTTGCTCATTAAATTTCCTTTCTTTTCCACACAATTAATTTACTTACACACAAATTTGTTTTACTTTCATAGCAAGTTGATAACTTATTATTATTATTTCTCTGTAAGAAAAGCATGCGCTTTTTCGAGTAATTCCGGTATAGGTAATTTCTGAGGACACTTTTCTATACATTCCTCACATTTAATACAGTTATCTGCACGCTGTTCTTCCTTGAAAAATCTCGTATTGGAATATGACCTTCGCGATCGAACAACAGTGCCGTAAACATTGGCTTCATTGTAGAGTTCAAATACCTGCGGAATCCCCACACCATTTGGACAAGGCATGCAGTAATTACAGCCCGTGCACGGTATCGGGCTTAACGATTTATAAGCATCTCTGACTCGCCCGATTAGCTCTAGTTCATCGGCTGATAGATTATGTGGTTTCGAATACTCCGCCGTGACAAGGTTCTCCTTCAACTGCTCCATAGTAGTCATACCACTGAGGGCTACGGAAACCTCCGGATGATTCCAAACCCACCGCAAAGCCCATCCCGACGGACTGAACTCCTCCAGTGATTTTCCCCATGCTTTCGCAACTATTGGAGGTGGTATAGAGATTCGACCACCTCTGACCGGTTCCATTACTACAACCGCCAGACCTTTCTTGTGAGCATACTTCAAACCCTTGGTGCCTGCCTGAAAATTTTCGTCCATATAATTGTATTGGATTTGACAGAATGTCCAGTTATCGTAACCATCAATGATCTCTTTGAAGGTGGTAAAATCATCATGGAAGGAGAAACCAAGATGACCGATACGTCCATCAGCAATAGCGCCTTCTGCCCAGCGTATATATCCAAGATCTCGCATTCTTGGCCAGACGCCACTGCGAACTCCATGTATAAGATAGAAATCAATTTTATTAGTATCCAATTTTTTCAGCTGTTCGTTTAAAAGACGGTCGAAATCACTCGCCGTTTTTACCTCCATGGGAGGTAGTTTAGTAGCCAGATGTACTTTTTCACGGTAGCCATTCTTCAAAGCCTTACCGACCACAATTTCGCTTTTACCACCATGATACATATATGCAGAATCGACATAATTTACCCCATTGTCAATAGCATGTCGTATCATTCGGATTGCCTCCCGCTCGTCAACCTCGTTCGGATCTCCTTTTATAACAGGTAAACGCATTGCCCCAAATCCCAAAGCAGAACCTTTCCAGTCCAACTTACCAAATTTACGATATTTCATCTTCCCTCCTAGAACTCTCGTGTTACATTATTGACATTAGTATAATACTTAAAGTATACTTTAAGTCAAACACAATTCAGCCAGTATATCTTGGATTTTAAGGACGGTTGAAAATGACCTACACTATTAAGGAATTTGCCCAAAAAGTAAATTTATCTGCGCCTACACTCAGGTATTACGAGAAGGAAGGATTACTTCCAGCATCCAAACGCTTGAATAACAGCCACAGGATATACAATGATTCTGATATACCGTGGGTAACATTAATCTCTTGTTTAAGGTCTACCGGGATGTCAGTAAGTGATCTTAAGCATTACGTAAAATTATGCGAACAGGGAGATAAGACTGTTCAGGAGAGAAAGCAAATCATCCTACACCAAAAACAAAAAATTGAGATGCAACTCCAAGAAATAAAAAAACATCTTGAACTCATAAATCTAAAACTGAACATGTATGATGATATAATCTCAAAACAAGTACCACCTCGGGAAGCTGTCTCCAGTCGGTAGATTTCGTAATACTGTAGAAGTTTCGCTAAAAATAGTTCGATGGTATTTCAGAATAATACGTTCCGATTAAGCTTTTAATTACTCTACTTCTTGCAGAGAGCTTTCTGATAGGCT
>JAFFZZ010000041.1 GCA_016933915.1 Candidatus Babeliaceae bacterium | reverse complement strand
TCTGGTGGATCACACAAATTATAGTGTTGGCCGAAATTTCAGGAGGACTGTCTTCGAGATAGAGCTTATAAGTCTTATAGGACCTATTCTTCCTATAGCAAAGCCCCCGCACTTACTTAGCATTCGGCAATGTTCTGCTTCCCGCTCCTGGTAGCCAGTGCAATTATTCTTTCCCTTTTCGCATGGGATGACTATTGGGCAGTCTGTTCATTAGCTCACTTTCAAAGTCCATAGCCCCTTTTCTTGAATTGTATTGTCTTTTTGTCTTTTCATTCAAATGACGCTGGCCTTTAATATCTGAATTCTGTAAATGATCAGCCCAGGCACGTAATTGTCTGGAACAGCTTTCGGCAATGGATTTCAAATCTGAGATTTGAGATTTGAAATAAGCGAATCCTTCGCGACGTTCAATAAAACAGAGCATGGAACGCACTTCGCCTGCCGAGCCGCGCGCGATATAGAGAAACGCCAGCAGTTCATTTGTTGTGCCCCGCTCAAATCCTTCGGCAATATTATTCGACACCGAAAGAGCGGCCCTTTCTAACTGATCTCGCAAACTGCGACTGCCGGGCCACCCTTTGGATTCCGTCATATTGTAGACTTCGTCTACCAAATGGATCGCTTCTTGCCATACAGGGAGTTCTTCAAATCGGGAATATGTCATTTCTAGTTCCTTTATTGATTGTCTCTAGAGGTCGTTAACCCTGCCTCCTTCTGCTTTCAATGAGAGGGGGGTGACAATTTGTTCCCACCCTTTAGATAACTCATTGCCACGTTTACGCATTTTCTTGATATAGAAGGAACTGTTTACAGTATCCGTCAAAGCCTCTACAACATCAGCAACAGAAAACCACCACTCATCATTGTGAATCGTCTTCCTGATTTCCTTGCCTTTGAAAACAGCTATTTCTGTCTCCATTTTTCCTCCTGCGGATCAACAAACATCTTCAGCCAGCTTAATCGCATCCTTTCACACGGGCAGATCTTCAAATCGAGGGTAGGCCATTTCATTATCCTTGTAAAAAGGTCTATGGATTTACTCCCGTATTTCCTAAAAAGGGAGTGACAATTTGTCCCCACCCTTTGATTTGAAATCGTACCCGCTTTACCAGTTAGTCCCAAACATAAAATGCGCAAGGAAATGTCGCATTCGATGCGGATATCCGCTTCAAATGTATATTAAAAACCGTCAATCTCTTCAGGCGTTAAGCCTGCTAGGTTTGAGAAACTGTAACTCCCATCAGAGTTGACAGTAAGTGTTTTATGTACTTTGGCTGAAGAATATTGTCCCACCTTGCCGGGCTTATGTTCCCACCAGATAACTTTTTTAACTGCCATGCTTCCTTCCGGGCGCGCCGAAGAAGCGTCATTTTCAAAAAGCTTAGGAAGTACAGCTTTGATGACATCCGTATCTTCATCGGAAAAACCGGTTCGCTCGGCAAGTTGAGGGTTCATACTGCCGAAAGTGACATAGATTACCTCTTTACCGATGCGATGCTTCATTCCCATTTGATCAGGTTGTCTGTTTACTCCGTCTCCTTCCAGACTGGTAGATTTAATAATCTGCTCTGATATAATTTGGCTGCTGATGTCTTCTAAACTAAACGCAGGGTGTATTGAAACAGGACCTCTTATCCCTATTGAGACACCACTTGCACTTTCACCAGTTCCTGAAGCATCTTCAGCTTCCTTTTTTTTGCTTTTCTTGTTTGAACCCTTAAAAGGGAAAATTTGACCAAAAGCTCTAACATCGAACCATGTCTCACAGGCCTTATTTCGAATATCCGGCAAATTTTTTACATCGCCGAGTACAGCTTCAGCCCTTTTCCGAAGATTTGGATAATCATCCCTTTTATTGTCATCAGATTGAACAAATATCTTTTCTCCTTTCTCAAGTAATCTATCCCGAAGTTTTCTCTTGAGACAAACATCCGAAATTTCACCAAACCCTTCATAATCAGTACGTGGGCGGTTCCCATTTAACGGATCACCGTTGGGGTTGGCATTCTTCACCTTTATGATAACTGCAAAATCGATTTTTTTGCTTAAAGTCGCCATGAGTATTCCTCCTTTTGCATTTTTTATATTTGTTCGCCTGTTCTATTTGCGAGATCATCTTCATCTTCGGCTGCCTTGAGTATCCACTGGCCTTGAAGCCGCTTGTGCTCGTTGAGCCACTTACGCTGGCAATGGTAGCCGAGCAGGTATTCACCGCTTAATCTGCTATCATTTTTGAATTCATCTGTAGTGAATTTGCAGCAAATCTGATCTAATAATTCCATATAACCCTTGAGTAATCCTGGCACCTTGTTGTTAAGTCTTGCCCTATATGGCACCAGGCTGGTTTCAATCGTACGCCATGTTGAATAAGGTCTGTCGGCAAATCTCTGCATTAATCGCGCTGCGGTAGTTTCGCGCGATTCATCGGCTAGAAAAAGCGCCATACCCTCCATTTTTTCTGCAACCGCAAGCAGCCTGCCATATAGGTAGTCCCGCGTACTTCTATCTTCTTCCAGTCCCATTACGTACCCCCTTTCAATGTAAAAACCTTTAAACTGTGAACATGCTATACCCAAACATTTTTCAAATTCCCATGGTTCAAGGCCAGCCCGATTTGAAACACGTCGAACGCACTGCTCAACGAGATCACGAGGAACCGGCCTTCCATCAATGATTGAGGGCATTAGACGCTCCACCGTAGAATTGAGAAGTTTGATTCCGTTTTTACCCTCAACTTTTTTCCCATAGGCGCACCAGGCAATATCTCTCGGCGCTGGCGCACCCTCAAAAAGAATCTTCCTTTTTTTGTCCTCTCTGTCTTTTCCGTAGTTCTGAAGCCAGGCGAAATCGACATGCCATTTCTCTATTCGTTCTAAAAATTCAGAACCGGTCAGTTCCCTATAAAAAGTCATTGCCATTCGACCAGGTGTTGCGGAATCCAGCCCCATAACGACAATATCGTCTGTATCAGTGATGTTGGCTTTATATCCGGCAAGTTTCTTTTTGAAACGTTTTGCAAAACCTTGACCGACATCTCCGACTATTGAAACCGAGGTTTCATTTAGCTGAAATTTGTCACCGAGAAAATCCCAAGAGTTGGCACATGGATCTGGGATTTGCTTTCCTGTTGTAGCCCATGCGACAAAGACTTGATCTCCACTACGAAATGCCTGCTTACGTCCGATAAGCCAACGAAGAGCACTATGAGCCTTTTGCGTTACTTCTGAAGAAACAGAAGCGGCTTCATTGACAGACTTAAATCTGCCAAAATAGGTAAAACCACTTGTATCATTCGATGAAATAAGTTTAGCTCCATCTCGACCACTGCGAAGTTTTGCAGGATGCTTTTGGGCTATTTCTGTTTCCGTTTTACCAGTGACGTAACAAAAACCTTTTATGGAGTCGAATGAACTTAAATAGTTAGCCCAAGCATCAAAAAGTGTTTTATCTTTCCACGTTTCCGAACAAAGAGCACCCTCAGCTTCTACTTTCCAACGAATAAAAACCTTTGCTTGATTCTTTATTCCCTTATCATCAAATGCAAGAAGCTTAATGATCGGATGAAGATCATCTGATTCAACGATAACAGGAGTATCGTTGTCACTTGGAGCGGTTACTTTTACCTTTTTCTTTTCGTCTGTTTTTTCAAAGATAGCCAGTTTACCATCTTTTTCGGCGAGCAATTTCTCTGTATATAAATCTTTTATTAAAACATTCTTTGAAACATAGCCATAAACGGCTTTGACTTTTTCATGGCTAAATTTTGAGTTGGCCCATGATTCTAACTGTGTAAAATAATCGACAAAATAAGATTCGCGATCTCCATATTTCTCATAATCGCCCGCGCAATACTGAAGCGAATCACACAAAGGATGTGGAGCAATTCCACTGGTTCTCCCTGTCAATGATTTTTCGGTAACTGGTATCAACGTTTTTGTGTTATTTTTATCAACCAATGACGCTCTTCTAAAATTGCCTTCATGGTCTATCACAACCTCAATATGCGCATTTTGAACGGAATATCCAACAGGACACAATTCATCAATGTCTGGAATGTTTTCATTCCCAGCGCATGCGTCATAAGTCTCATGCAATTTCTGTATCCAACTCATACTACCACCTCCAGTTCCTCAGCCTCGATGCTGACCGATTTAACATTGTCTGTTCCGAAACTTATCGCGGTCATCTGACGAACCAGCTTTTTATATTTGCAGTTATCCGGCTTTTCAAAAACCAAAACCCCTTTTCTTAATACGGGATACCAGAAGCGGGCATGCAACTCGTTTCCCCCAGTTTCATCGGGATAATCGAAACCATGAAACATAAGCCCGTATGCGATCTCCTCGTCATCATCATATGCGCCTTTGCCTTCGCAGAATACACATGGCTCCACATATCCCTGGCAATCACGCGTGCCAAGAAAAATGTCTTGACGGCCTCCACGCTCAAGCATCCGCTTGGCGATGGCAAAATGCTTGCCGTCGATTCTGTCTTTTTCCAGCTTTTCATGGTTCTTATTCCACTCAAAATGTGCACGGATCTGATATTCTACATCCGAAAGGAATGTATAGATTGCAAGAGTATTACCCCCACTGAATTCAAGAGGTTTAGTCCCCTTCGTCTGGGTTCGAATCCGCCTCATTACTCGCACCGCATCCACTATCCAGATAATCGTCGGCTTCCAGTAAATGGATTTGCAGACACCTTTGATTGCCTCGTATGTGGGCAGATGATACGAGCACTTTTCACCGCCGATTTTGGTAAGGGGATCGGTGAAAAGCGCATTCCGTCCCCATAGTCTGAATTCAATAGTGTTTTTAGGCAATGTATTCATCATTGAATTGCACCTCCTTTTCTATTGGCTCAAAAGACAAGCCAGTTGTTCTACTGTAGTATTGACGATCAAGGTAATATATCTCTGTCCCTTCCTGCACGCGATAAAGGGCCTTCTGACGGGCTAACCTCTCAAATTCATGGGGAAAAAGGTTGACCGAAAATTGCTGAGCTTTTTTAATTAGCGAATATTGCTTTTCTACCTCGAATGCCGCACAGAGTTCACCGACCAGATTTTTCCCTTCATCACCGTATTGAACGATAACGCTTTGTGTCGGGGCTTCGATAGACTTGAACAGTTTGGCTGCCGTCATAAATGAATGACGGAGGTTTATTTCCGGCCATGTTTTGTATCTCCGTCTGTAATCATCAACAGCAAGGCTGTTTGTTGACAGCAGATTCAAAATCGTGTCCTTTCGACCCGCATCGACAGGATAATCCATGATATCTTTCCTGTCGTAAAAATAATTTTTATAGTACCATTGCAGCATCTTGGGACCTATGGTATCAGCGTCATATTTAGAGGCATCGGATGAATAGTCATCAAGGACGCGGTTTGATTTCTCTTGAGCAACTTTAATTTCCTCGAGATTCCTAAGATTCTCTTCAGCAGCATTGACGATGAAGACATTGCCAATTCTTGGGCTGCCATGCCGATTGCAGCGTCCCGCAGCCTGTGCAATAGAATCCAACCCTGCCAACAAGCGAACAACCGAACGAAAATCTATATCAACTCCGGCTTCAATCAGCTGTGTGCTAATGCAGAGGATCGGTTTTCCCTCTTGAAGTCTTTGGCGAATCACATTAAGTGTCTTCTTACGATGCACAGGGCACATTCCCGTGCTTAAATGGAATGTCTCAAAGCTTTTATTCTTTGCTTCCTCGAAGATTATACGCGCGGCTTTTTTAGTGTTGACCACAACAAGACAATTCCCCTCATTTTTGACCTGCTCAAAGGAAAGCTTGGCTATTTCAAGATAAGTCCATCCTTTGGCCTTGCGGGAATCATGAATAGAAACCCTCTTTAGTTCGGCAAACATCCTGCCCACATCAGGCATCAATTCATTGTGTTTGGAAAGCTTTAGACTGCCTTTTTTTTCATCGACACCCTCAAGAAGAGGCTGTGTGGCCGTACAAAGAACAACCGTGCTGCCGCAATGATCAATCAAGAAATTGATGGCGTTGTTGAAAAGATGAACGCACTTTACCGGCAGGGTCTGGATTTCGTCAAATATAATGATCGATCTTGCCAACTGGTGCATCCTTCTCGCGCCTCGAGTTCCTGCCCCAAAAAGTGCCTCAAGGAACTGAACCATTGTGGTGAAAATCACAGGTGAATCCCAATTCTCTGTTAAAAGCTTTTCTTTCCAAGTCTGCGTATCTGATCCTATGTTCGAATGGTGTTCAAGAACAATTTTACCTGAATCTTCAGGACAATCGCCGGGTTCAAGAATTTCCCGCACGATTTGGGCATTTTGATCAATGATGGTCGTAAAAGGGATGATATAGAAGATATGTTCCATCGCCTGTTTTTTAGCGTGACGTAAAGCAAAGAGAAGACTGGCAAGAGTTTTCCCTCCACCCGTCGGGACCGTAAGGGTGAACAACCCTTTCTCTCTCTCAGCAGCACGAAGACAATGTTCTGCTACTTCCTTACGGATTTCATCTACAGGGTTTTTTATTTCAAAACTCTTATGCTTTTTCTCAATCCGCTCAATCAAAGTTTGCCACGGGTTATATTTTCCTTTAAGGCGGTGTCTTTTCCTTTTTGGCCTTTCCGAATCTGCTGTGTCCTGACGGTCAGCATCGATTAGCGCACTAAATAAAATCCTTACAAGTAGTCCCAAATTGAATTGGGCAATGATCGAATTCGGGCCCTTTTTTGAAGAGGAGAGTACAATATCGCGACATATTTCCTCAAAGGGCTTTGTGAATGACTGGCTTGAAAGAATTTCGTTTATCTTATTCAAAATGTCTTTCTCGACAACCTCAGAACATTCACTCAAGTGCGTTTTCTCGTCATCTTTTGACAAACGCTTTGAGTAGGAGTTCCATGTGCCTTTGTTGTCGGTGGTTATGCAATTGATAAGTCCCGAGTGATGTGACACCAAACAGATGGAGAGGGCTTGTCCGAGTATCTTATGGGCATTGGATGAAGTGATTCTGCTGTTTAGATATTGGGTGAGATACTGGGCACCAGCAGTGGAATGATCGATTTTGCCTTTCTTTCCTGTTATATCCTCAAAATCTTCGTCTTCATCAGGATTGAAATCCATGTCATTTCTTTTTGTAGCATTTGAAAGATATTTCTGGAATTCAGCACTGTACTTACCAAAATCATGCAGAAGGCCCAGCAGTTCTCCGTAATTACCCATTCCGACCTTTTCGCCATAGTTCTTTGCAAGTTCGGCCACGTTTTTCAAATGGTGGTCGAGCGGCTGCCATTCGGACGGGGGTTTTCCTTCTTTGCTGTGGGCGAAATAGTCGGTCATTTGTTATATACAAAAAAATGTTTGCGTTATATCCTAAGTTAGACTATAATTGTGGTCAAATTTAATATGATAAAGGAGTCGGCTCATGACCAAGACCATACCCCTTGCCGAGGCCAAAAAGAGCCTGTCGGCAATCATTAGGGATGTTGATGAAAAATACGACCGGTTTGCCATTACAAAAAACGGCGTCAACAAGGCTATGATTTTGAGCAGCGATGAGTTTGAAGGAATCCTT
>JAFFZZ010000040.1 GCA_016933915.1 Candidatus Babeliaceae bacterium | reverse complement strand
GGTTTCGGTTAAGGCGACAATAATTTTCTGATAGTGCCGAATGTCCTCGAATGACAATTCCCGGCCCTGCCGGTCTTTCAGCCACTTTTGCGCCGGTTGATACCCGCCGATGTAAAACTCCCAGGCGATCCGGGACACGTTGTCGAAATACTGCGTGTCGTTGATCCACACCCGCCCGGTGTGCCCATCCGCATGGAGTTCATAATCTTTTTGGGTCATTTTGCGCGTGACGATGTTATGGCCGTCTTGCGGGTACGTGGTGATGTACTGCTCCACGTTTGGACTTTCGAGCAGATGAAGCTGCCGGAGTTCGCCCCCGAATGCGACGAGCTGCCAGAAGGTGTCGGCGTTCCTGGGGTATGGGATACGCGGAAAATCGATCTTGAGAAATTCTTTGTAGGTTTTCCGGTATAAAGGGGAGTGTAGAACGGCGTAGATATAGTCAAACAAATCAACAGGAGCAAAGGTGTCTCTATTGTTTACTTTTTCTGGAACAAATTCAATGCCAAGATGCCCAACAATCTGTTTGATAATTTGTAGACTAAAGTTAGGTTTCCGTTGCTGTGCTGCATCGAAAGTTTGCTGTAAGCTGTCATCGGGATATAGATAAAGGGGGAATATATAGATATTGTCGAGCGACGAAACAATGCTTTTATCTGTAATTGTCTCTGTGACAAAGTAGGTATGGAATTCATTCCGATTATTCCGTGCACTGCAAAATGCCAAATTCGTTTTTAAAAGGTGTTTCATGATTTCCGATCTTGGGCGTCCAAGAAAACCTCCTGAGTAACCCGTATAAGCAGTAAATCTTTCATCAAATGGCCTGTATGCAACAGATGAAACCACTAATTGACTTTGATTGTCTAAAATATCATTTTTGGCATTTTTATAATTCCATCCTGCACTTGATTTTCTCTTATAGATGCTTTCAAGAGTCTCAATCTCAAGAGTCGAGAAATTTTCAACAACACGCACGATTTCAGCTTTTGTGAACTGAACTGAGATGTCATCACATTTAGTTTCTATACCTGTGCTGTACTTCGGTATCAGGTGGTTAACCTGAAAGCCCTGGTGATATTTATTTTCTTTATTGTAATCTTTTGGGATAAAAAAGTAATACGGTTCTTTGTAAAACAATTCTTGCCAGTTGATCGTTGTTATTCTACTGTCAAGAAGCTTTGAATATTTTGTCTTTCGTTTGCCAAACAATTCAAAATAGGTAATTATTTAGCACCAGCAGGGTGTAGTAAAAACGAGTCCCTTTGAAAGATGCGACGGAGTTCTTTGAAGACAGGACGCCCGTG
>JAFFZZ010000039.1 GCA_016933915.1 Candidatus Babeliaceae bacterium | reverse complement strand
GGAAGGAGCGCGAGCGTTATTTTAGCGCCGGCTACTCCTATCAACTTGCTACAGAACATGGAATTGACGATTATCTGAAATTAATACAGCAAAAACCTGCTCCTCAAACCTACTTTAAGAACGGTTGGGAGTCACGATTCGATAATATCTTCCTATTCGGATGGTTGGAGAACAACATTGGCTACGTCCACTTTGACTGCTTTGTGAATCCCGAGAAAAGCGCTGAAGTGATGGATGAAGTCGTACAGACCTTCAAAGACGCCGATGCAATGATCGTCGATGTGCGGCATAACAGTGGAGGAAATGACCAAGTCGGGAAAGTGATCGCAGACAGATTTGCCGACGATAAGCGTCTTTACATGGTGACAAAAATACGAATCGGGCCAGGATATGAAGATTTCGGCCCTCCAAAATACTGGCATGTAGAGCCCGCATCACCCAGGACATTCACCAAACCCGTCATTCTGTTAACAGACCGCACATCAGTAAGCGCAGCAGAAAATTTTACTCTTGCCATGAGAGTGCTGCCACACGTAACCATAGTCGGCGACACGACGTCAGGATGTCATGCAGACAGCAAAGGCATAAATCTACCCAACGGCTGGACCGTCACCGTGCCGTTTAACTTGTTTCTAGATCCAAACGGCTTCTGCTGGGAAGGCATCGGAATCCCTCCAGACATCCGCCAAATCAATACCAAAAACGATCTCGAAGCAGGAAGAGACCGAATACTTGAACTAGCCATAGATCTCTTGAAGACAGGAGGATTTGTGTACTCTAAAAATCGGAAACTTTACCTGATAGACGAATGAAATCCACAGACACATAACACTGTCCAGATAAGCACCATTAGAGATCCATAACAATAATAATAACGTAAGGATTGCATTCAGCTGATTCTCACCGGTTTATCAACACGTCTCATACAAAGTTCCTTAGGCTAAGTACTATAAAAGACGACATCGTTATTCTAAATCAATCATCCTGCATCATATGATTGAAACCCGAATTTTTGTATCCAAGGAGGACGCAAACAAAAATAGTGAGTATGAATAATAGAATAGGAATAAATAAATACGTACGTTCATAATACAAAGTATAATCAAAACGAACTAGGTCAATGATATCTACCAATATTGAAAAATATAAATCATAAAACTGTGTTACAACAACTGGAGCAAGAAGCACAAAAAATCGTATGCTCATATCTTCTTTTAATTCAAATACTCTCATACAAAGCATTGAAAATAAATACCCAATAAAAACAGGAAAAAAAAGAATCCAATATAGCGATATTAACAAACTCCTGTTATCAAATACATATAATATAAAATCAGATAGTGTAGCACCCATGGATATAATCCATAAGGAAAATATTATAGATATCGTAAATGCAGCAAAACGCAAAACAGTTTCTATAAAATCATTTGAAAAAGTGCATACTAAATAAACAATAAGAAACAATATCCAAAAACTTGATAAGATTAGTATATCTATGGAATAACATAATAGCGAATGAGGACAGCAAAAAACCAATTCTAATAAATTATGTGATGAGTCGTAATAGAATTTCGCATATACAATCTGATTTCCAAGCACCACCATAATAATCGATGACAGGATCAAACCGATGAGTAACTTTGTAATACTCATTTTGCCCGCCTTTCCGCACATTTTCTTTCATATCTGATAAGCAGACATGAAAGCCGGTTTTGTGCGCTTCAAATTTTTTTTTCTCTTCCTATATAGAAAACAAAAAAATCCGTAAAAATTTCAAAATAAAATCAAAAAACCCGGTTTTTTTGTTTATCGAGAGAAATTATTCGCATGAAGGGGTGAGATTTTGACTCATCTGACAAAAAGCTGCGGCAGAACTTATTGGATCATCCTGTTCTTTCATCCACAATTCACTACGTAAGCAGGATGAAAAAAGGGAGCCGATCCATCATGGCTCGCTAGAATCGGGATCAGAAATATTAATGCCGCTGTGAGGATGCCCGGAAATGGGTAAGGAGCATTATCATACTAAGGAATACAAGAGTCTTTTCAAAAATTGGATTCTTAAAAATCATGCCAGGTTCTGCGCCAACTCAACCCGCAAAGCGCTGAGTCTCGTGAATTCATGTGTTTCAGCGCTTATCTTCCGATAGGCTTCTGGATTGGTGGCAATAATAAGGATTTGCTGGAAGCCTTTCTGGAGATTTTTTTGCAGGTTGGCGCGCCAGTCTGATTTGCCGGTCTCGACCTCCACCGCAAGCTTGCCGCCGTCTTTTTCAGCGATGATATCGGTATACCCATTCACCGGCTCCTCTAATTTCACGCTCCACCCGTTTTTCTCGAGTTTTTCCGCGGTTTTTTTCTTCCAGTATTCATGCTCCAGGCCGCCCCAGCGCGGCTTTTCAGAAATAGAAAAGCCCATCTCGCGCAAGATCTTCCTTCCCAGACGCGTTAGTTCTACAAGGACTAGTTTGCCGCTTCTAGTCCGGATCTCCACCAGGCTGATCAATTTTTTGTGGATGCATGATTCGCGGATCGTGTTGCCTTTGCGCCTGCTTACGCCCAAGTTTTTGTATCGTTCGACAGTTCCTGCCAGAGGATTGTCGAGAACGCTTTGTAATAACTGTTTTTCCCACTCACTCAAGCTTTCAGGGCTTGCATCAGGAGAATTCACGTGATTCGCAGGCTGGCAAGGCTTTAGAATGTTTTTTTCGAGCATGAACTGGGCTAAACTTGCATCGTCTACGCTGCCTTTGGGAATCTTTATGTGGGGGATGCTGATTTGGAAGGGTTGAAGAAACCTTCCTTGAAGTTTCACAACAGCCTGGCCTACAGGAAGGATTCCCAGTATTTCTTTCTCCTCGTCGGATAAGAGCATGGCGCTTGCCGCTGCATTCACGTCTGAACGGTGCTTGACATTCATGCATAAGGTCGTGTACGTGTTTCCCATGGCCGGGATGGAGATCAGGCTAGGATGCTGGTCTACCAAGACAATCGACTCTCCCAGCTCGCGGATCTCTCGCAGAATGGTGTCTGTGATGGCTTCGCCTCCCTGGCCGGCGCCGGTTCGCCGCAGGAGAATGTGGTGCGCTTCCTCGATTATCATGGCGTGCTTAAAAGTTTCGCGGTCTGGCTGAGACAGGCGGTAGTGGTGGATCCATAACAGCATGGATTCGATGATGAGCGTTTTGTCGGCGTTGGTCAGGCTGTCCAGTTCCAGAATCACTCTTTTCTCTAATAGATGGGATAGGTTGGGTTGGACGCTTGTGTTTACGACGCTTCCCATATAGCCGAAACAGATCGATTTCAGACCGCGCAAGGCTGAGTCCATCCACAGCGCTTTTCGCCCCTTGACTGGGTGCGCTTCGAGCCATTCCAGCACATTTTTGAATGTTGGATGGGATTGAGGCGTTCTGTTATACACGCCATACTCTTGGTACACTGCGTGCATGGCTTCTTGCAGCAAGTACATCACGCCCTCGCCCAAGTAGTAAGAGTGGGCGATGATCTCGATCAGTTTCTTCAGCCAGGTTGACGGATCT
>JAFFZZ010000038.1 GCA_016933915.1 Candidatus Babeliaceae bacterium | reverse complement strand
GCCATAAGGGCCTCCTTTTGTATTACGGTTAATAAAATCAATCCGAATTATACTTAAGGATGCCCTTTCTTCATATCTTCACAGAGGTACAGAGGTCACAGAGCAATGATTTTTAAATAAAATAAAGATAATGAAATCTGTGTGAATCCGTGTAGTTCCGTGTCTGAAGGCTCCTATTTTACCAGAATTTTCATACTTACTGCGGTCAAAAATGGCTGAAATTGGCCTAAAAAGGGCGATTATGTCAAAAATGTTCAGTTTTTTGAAAATTTTTCCATTTTGTTATCAACATTTAGTTATTCTCAATCGCTTTTGCTATTGAATATATAGATAATTGCTAATGAAGCTGTGAAAGTAAATTTTGTTCAAAAAAATGTTTCTTTCTAAAGAATAGTTGTTGACAGACGATACTATATATAGTACTATTTGGTTAGAAATGAAAAAGAATAAATGTGTAATACTGGTTCCGACCCGGTACAACGATGGCACGCCAGTTCCAGAAAATGTGATTGTTGGCATAAAATGAGAAATCGATGAAGCATTTGATGGTCATCATGTTGCTGGTGTGGGAGAAGGCGCTTATCGGATGGCAGATGGAAGTATGGCATATGATCCTACACTGGAGATATGGATTGCGATAAGGTCGGATCAAACTGATCAGGTAAGGGATTTGGCGCGCAAACTTGCACGGATGCTAAAACAAGAATCAATATGGTTTGAAATTACAAATTCCCAAGTAGAATTTGTCGAACCGAGTGAAGATAATGAGTCTTAACTATGGATAAATGCAAAGAAATTTTGGAAAAAGCACATGTACTCGCACGATCATGTCAAACATGGGCTGATCTATCCAACTCGCTTTTTGATCCATTGGAGGGTTTGGTTGCTAGAACATTTCTGCGCAGTGAAGAGAGGACGAAGTTCCGAAAAACTAGTGCATACGAGAAACTACACGCCCTTGTAGAAGATAAGATGAAGGTCACTGGCATAGTTGGCGGGGCTCACCCGAAAAAAAGTGGCAAATTTATTGTTAGGCTCCCGCGTACGCTACATGCCGCGCTTGAAAGAGAAGCTGAAGCGGAAGGTACGAGCCTTAACCAACTCGTGGTTACGAAATTAGCAGTTCAACTGGATAACCTCGCAGGAGAGAAAATTGAAAAGATTATGGAAGCATTTCTGGAAGTGCGCGAAGGTTACTCAGCTGACAAAGTTATTGCTGATCCAACACTCAACCGCAGATTCCTTAGACGGTGTCGTGAGCTAGGCCTAGCGGGCACTGATTTCGAGTTGAATTGGGAGCTTCTCAATGCTCGAAAGAGTAGCAAGCTGTCGAACCTTTCAAACTTAATAAAAACAACACGTTACAGCGTTGGAAAAGTTATTGATGAATTCGAGTACGCAAGTGAGCTTGCAGTGAGATATATGCAGCGAAGCAAGGACGTCTCGCTGGACCAAATAATCTGTGATCCAGAGTTGGCAGAGGAGTTTGATACATATGCGTCCCGATTAGCACCAAACTTCTCATCTTTGCAATACCGATGGGCAGCTTTTAGTCTTCGGAAGGCTGGGCGTCTTGGAAAAAGAGCAGATGAAATTGGAGAAGTTCCGGAACTAGAATCCTTTGGCAAAGTGAAGACTCTTAAACTACAAAAGATTCCAGAGGTTGGCGGCCTTTATCTTTTTTCGAGTGGTGATACGCCCGTATTTGCTAGCCAGACAGACAATTTGAGGCATAGGTTGGAACGGCATGTCACAATCAGTTCTTCGGGTCTACCTGATTGGTTGTGGGATGTAAGACGACATCCTTTACAGGTGGAGATCGCGCCATTGCCTGACATAAGTCGTAGTCTAAGGCAAACCATAGAATTGGTATTAGCAAAAGAACGGAAACCTGTACTTAACTTTTCAAGAAAGGTTGCTTGATCTTTGAACCGATCTTTATGATCGTTGGTTTTGGTTGAGTGGAGATGCAATTGAATGGTACTAAGACCACCAGTTAAATGGCACGGTGGAAAACATTACCTGGCGAAGCGCATTATCTCATTTTTTCCTCCCCACCGGATTTATCTTGAACCATTCGGGGGTGCTGCATCTGTGTTACTGAATAAGACTCCTGTTGAGGTGGAAGCTTATAATGATCTTGACATGAAGATTACCCGTTTATTCCGAGTCTTACAGAAGCAAGGTCGAGAGTTTGTAGAGAGAGTCCAGTTTGTTCTTTACAGTGAATATGAGTTTGAAAATGCTGAAAATTATCCTGATAGTACTTCAGACATCGATAAAGCTGTGTGTGATTTTATCCGCTGGAGGCAGTCGTTTGGAGGTAGGGGTAAAACTTGGAGTTGCACGACTACAAGGGCTAGGGGTGGAATGGCAGGAGATGTAAATGCGTGGTGGACGGCGATAGAACAATTGCCTGAAATAATTGGACGGTTACAGCGAGTTCAAATCTTGTCGCAGCCTGCAATCAAGGCAATACAACGTTTCGATCATCGTGATGCTCTGATATACTGTGATCCTCCCTATTTGCACGAGACGCGTGCGATTAATAGCAGAGATGCGTACGGAATAGAAATGACTGATGAGCAACATATTCAACTGGGAGAATTGTTAAACAAATGTGTTAGTAAAGTAGTAGTTAGTGGGTATCCATCAACATTGTATGAAGATATATTTAGATCTTGGCGACGAGTTGAGTTTGACATCGCAAATCATGCCGCGGGAGGTCGTAAAAAATCACGTAAATGTGAAACATTATGGCTGAATTGGTAAGTTTGGAATAAAATGATAATCGTTTACATAATTTAAGATGGATAACTGCTATTTTTCCGCTGTCTTGCCAATTGTTGAATATTTCTGTATTTTTCACTTGACCTGTGTTATAAGGTTTGGTAATAATGTTTTTGTTATTTGAAAAGATGATATTTCGATTGCAGGTTCCGGGGTGTTTTTTGCTCTGGGATACTCAAACGGGAACGCGGTTAAAATCCGCGACGGTCGCGCCGCTGTGAGCGCCTGCTCCGATTTATAATCGGAAGTCCGAGAAGCATTGATGGTACCCCATTTTGCAAAGATATCGCAAAATGGGAACCCGATCCACTGTCCATAACCGAAAACGGTGCCGGATGGGAAGGAGCTTCGAGGTAAGACGCAAGTCAGAAAACCTGCCTGTAATTGGTTATACATTAGTTGTGTTCTCGCGAGCTGGAACGCTGTTGGATTTTCGATACTTATGGCATGAATTGCCGGTTGCCGATTGCAATCGCAAATCGAAAATCATAAATCGTAAATTAAGAAACCGCCGTTTCTCTCGTGGGAACGGCGGTTTTTTTATTGATACGCCGTGGCGAGGGCATCTTGCCCTTGTGTCCCGAAGGCGTCCCGCCTTCGGAGCGCGGGCGGGACGCCCGCGACACGCAAGGCCGGGACGGCCTCGCCACAGGGCCAGATACCGAAGGAGAATGCAAAGGCGATTCTCCGGATGGGAGGTACAAAAATGATGAGGTTACGAAAGTTGTATTGTGTAG
>JAFFZZ010000037.1 GCA_016933915.1 Candidatus Babeliaceae bacterium | reverse complement strand
TTTCAAAACATTACGTTTTATGATACATTTTGAAGTAAATTTTGTCAAATAATTCGTATCAAGTCATTCGGATATCACTATAGTAATGTTCGTAACTCTGCTTGCTTTTCATTCAATTGCTCCATTCTTTCAAGAAATTGAGGATTTTGGGCAAGGCAACGTTTTTGTGGGGTATAAATATCAAGATTACGATCTTGAGGAACTCCATACCGAACGAGTTCATCTCTATCGTCTGGGTCGACTTGGTCAATTACGGCACTTAATAATTGGTCGACAGCAACATTCGAGATTGAAAGAAGAAGGCAGGAACGATATTTTTGAAGGTGTTGAGCAACGATTTGTCCTAACGTTTTCGTTTTTCCTGTGCCTGGCGGTCCCCAAATGATATGAATGGGATCGTTGAAGCCTCTCTCAATGGCCTCTCTCTGTTTGCTATTAAAAAGGGAATCCACGATCAAAGATTGATGCTGCATTGATACTGGCGGCAATTTTTTTTGGATAATTTGACGGGGAAACTCGTAGTTTAGCCACTCCTCCTTAAAAAGAACGTTTTCAAGAGCGGATAAGATATATGTTGGATCGAAGCAAAGTTCAGCAAGACGAAGATTTTCACTCGAAAGCTGTTCTCCCATGCAGGCGGTCAGTGTGTAATTATGAATATCAAGAACCCTCCCTCGGAGCTTCTTGAACGCCCCTTTTTCTTGATGTATCAATGTAATTGGCTGATCAGAAAGAAGCCGAAGGCGTTTGCTTAACTCTAAACGATAGATGTATTCATTTTCGACAGGACAGAGCAATTGAATACTTTCGACATGTGCAGTTGTCCGTGAAAGGTTCCTTCTCTGCGCTGCAATTTCTGCCTGAATCGCCTGTCGGATATCTTGCTCAACATCCATCCGTTTCACTCATAAATTATAAAGTTTATAGTTCAAATAACTCCACGCTACAGTCATTTTCAAGAATATATGGGGTACTCTGGGATAAAGGCCATGTTTACGGCAAGTAATATTTACGATTTTTATGTATCAATTCTGGTTATCCTTCAGTATACAATTTTTTCTTTGTTTTCCTCGATAAGATTGTATTACGAGGAGAAAACTAACGCCTGGGTTGTGCAGCCGTTCCCGCGCCGTGTGCGGCAGAATAAAGCCTGAATTGCCACAAAACGTTTATGGCGGGCAATTA
>JAFFZZ010000036.1 GCA_016933915.1 Candidatus Babeliaceae bacterium | reverse complement strand
CTCGAAACGGCTTCGACAATCGAAGACGCAGACGACAAAACCAAGGCATTGGTCAAACTTGCGGGGAAATACGCCGAGGCAGGACAGAAAGAACAAGCTGCTCAGATACTATCCCAAGCACTCGAAACGGTTAGGACAATCGATAACTCAATTTTCAAATCTTGGGTATTGGCTGAAATTGTGAGCACGTACACTGAAGCAGGACAACAACCAAGCAAGAGTGACATGGCTAAACTTTTTGATATTGTTAAGGGGATACATCCGATAGGAGTAGTGCTTGAATAAAAGCAGTAAAAATGCGCTGCACCGGCTCGCCGATAAATCCGGCCCCCGGTGACCCGCAATGTTGGAAATCACTATGGCCGAGGCCCGCTTCTCTCGAATCGTAATCATTCAGTCGCTCCCGCTTGGCGAGTCTCAGACAGGACGCCAGCTCTGCGACGGGATCGAACCCACGGCCACGTTTAAGCATGGTATTTCTGTCGAGTTTATTGAGGCGCGGACGGCGCAGGATTTTTGGAAGGCACTGGAGGGCCTTCAAGCAACCACTGAGAAAAACAAGGACTACCCGGTACTTCATCTCGAATGCCACGGATTGTCGGATAAGACTGGGCTCTCATTGGGTGACGGCACTCCTCTGCTATGGGTTGAACTTAAGACTGTACTGGTGAGGTTAAACCAAGCAACTCGCTGCAATCTTTTTGTTACGCTTGCTGCTTGTCATGGCGCAATGCTGTTTGAAACTCTCGATGTATTCGCCCGCGCTCCTTGCTTTGGACTCATGGGGCCAAGTGGTGAAGTAAGTCCTCCCGACCTTGTAGGCAGTTACTCAGCTTTTTTCTTGAAGCTTCTTCAGGCCGGGGATGTTGTAGCTGCGCTCTCTTCGCTACGAGATTCGCCAGAGTGCAGAGCAAAATACTTCTTATTTACCGCGGAGGACATTTTCCAAAAAGTCTTTCGTCTATACCGAGTGACTTGCTCTACAAATACCCAGATGACCGAGCGAGCTGAGACGTTAGCACAGATATTCAAAAAGCACGGTATGCCCGGGGCTGACACCAGTTCGTCAAGCGCTCTTTTATACAAAGAAGAGAATGACGTACTTAATCGGTTTTACACGAGATTTTTCTTTGTGGATTACTTTTTAGAAAACAAACTCCGCTTTACCAATGCGTACTTGGCACTTGCGCCGGTGGATTTCTAACAAGCGGATCAACCTGACCGCCGGAAGCAGCGTTTTTCAAGCGAAGTTCAGTGGCAGCGGTAGGTTATCCTTGTTGTTAGAGCTCTACGAGGGGAATAAAGATGCTTGAACGCTTTATATTTTATGCCAGTAGCGGGTTATTACTGCGTTAGGCGGGACAAAAAATGAAAAAGATTATTATTAAACTCATGGACGTTTTTGATAAAATACATCACGAAAGTTATTTAGGATATGACACAATCTCTTTCTTAATGACCCTTTTGGGAGCGATATTTGGAAGCGCTTTAATTGCATTTGTTGTTTTAGGTTTCACATCATTAATTTGCTTATTAATTAGTTTTCTCTTTCTCTGGATGGGATTTGAAACCATTGCAGATAAAATATGTTTAATTCCTTACATAATGGCAGTTTTAACTTTGCTTGTTTGTTGTGTTCTTTTAGGAGCCAGTACAGGGGTTAAAGAATATAAAAAACACATAGAGAATTCGGGGGACATTACTTAATTCTTAAAAATAATTTCGTAGCCTTATATTCGTGAGTGCTTGATAATATTAGAAAGCTCGCCTAACTAACCACTTCTCCTGACCGCCTACGGCGGCCGGTGAGTTTTTCGTTAGGTTCAGGAGAACAAACATATGAAGACACTTGGTAAAGTAGCGGGAATAATTGGCTTGCTAATAGTAATAGCTTTCGCTGGGTCTATTGGGAAAATTATCGGCAAATCGACTGTCAAGAATTATGAACAAGGGAAAGCTGATGCAGCAATTGAAGAAATACTGATGGAAACCACGAAAAAGATAAATAGCCAATTGCCGATTATGGTTGATCAAGAAACCCGCCTTGACACGACAATATGCTATGGAAAACAAATGCACTATAAATACACAATGGTTAATTGCGCAGAAAACGAGTTGGATAAAGAAGCATTTCAGAATGAAATGGCGACAATGCTTGTTAAAAATCAATGCAACAACGAAAACATGGTCAAAATGTTAAAAATGGGCATCACGTACTATTATAACTATTTTGATAAGGATGGTATTCTTATTGCTACGATAAAAATTAGCAAGAAAAATTGCGGACTATAAATATTGAAGCACCTATCAACGGCATTAAGAGCGACGGCAAAATGCCGCACGGCTCGTTTGCGACGTTAGGTTCAGAAAGGAGAAAGAATGATGTTCTGTCAAAACTGCGGCCAAAGCCTTCAAGAAAATGCTCAATTTTGTTCAAAATGCGGTGCACCCACATCTAAATCGGAAAAAAGATCTGATTCATCCCCAACAGTGGATATTTCAATTAACGAACAAAATGCAATCTGGAATCCCAACGCCGCATCAAATTGGAGTCTTATTTTTACCCCTGCATTTGGCTCATATTTACATGCACTAAATTGGCGTACACTCGGGGAACAAGATCGGGCTAGTTCCGCAATGGTTTGGTTCTATTTCAGTTTGGTAATGCTTGTTGTTTATATATTTATGGGCATGTTCATTGCTGATGAAAAAGCAGCGAATGGAGCGGCACGTGGTCTTGCATTCCTTTACTTAATTATTTGGTATTTTTCCGCTGGTAGATCACAAGCAAAATATGTGAAAGCCAAATTTGGCAAAGACCACCCACGTCGTGGATGGGGTAAACCTCTGCTTATTGGTGTTGCAGCAATCATCGGATATTTCATTTTGGCCGTGGCAGTTGGCGCTACCTTGGGAATGATGATGATATGAACCTAACAATGCAAATTTACTCGGACATCAAAAAGCGCCGCTCGTCCCTCGCTCTGCTTTTTGCTGCCGGTAATTTGCAGCGTTACCGATTACGAAAAGAAATATACTATCACACAATTCCAATTGGTTTCCTTGACAAGGAAGAACATCGCAGGAACAACCTACAAATCATTAATCTTTCCCTCCTGTGGCTAATCTCACAGCATTCACTTACAACTATTCAACATAGTTCAAGAAAAATTTGATTATTAACAATTAAAAATGTTACAAAGAACACCTTTTTACAATCTTTTATTCCCACCCGAATACGAAAAAGGAGTACGATGAGATGACACGAGCGCTTGACGGGATCCGTGTGTTGGATCTGGGGAGTTATATCGCGGCTCCGTATTGCGCCATGTGCCTGGCGGACCATGGCGCAGAGGTTATACGGATCGAGCCGCCCGGCGGCAAGATCGACCGCGAGCTGGGTCCATTTGCCCCCGACGGGCAGTCGATGGTCTACGGTCTGTCCTATCAGCGCAACAAGAAAAACATTACCCTGAATCTGCGGACAGATACGGGGAAGCGGCTCCTCGACGAGCTGGCG
>JAFFZZ010000035.1 GCA_016933915.1 Candidatus Babeliaceae bacterium | reverse complement strand
TTTTCCGGGATCAGCAGTTCCGTATAGCACAGCTCAACCTTAATCAGATCGCCAGGCATGATATTGGCTACATTCATCTGGAAAACATTAGGCCGTTGTTGTTCAAGCAGCGATGCACTTTTACCTTGCTGCCGTGCTTCCTCGTATTCCTGACGAGCCTGGTTGCGCTCTTTAATAACTGCGTTGATTGTACGTTCGCCAATGGTCATGGTCATCTTGTATACAGCAGCCCGTGTGGATGCCGGGAATACATAAATCGCTTCTATAGCGCTCTTCCCATCGTTTTTGTACTCCTGGGTAACCTTTACATCGGCAATAATACCGGCAATATTTACTTCCGCAGACGTGGAACGCAATGGCAGTTGGTCGGTTTCAGCACCTTCGCTCTGTACAAAGAAATACGGCGAAAGGGTTTTATCGTTTTCGTTCTCGCCAACCTGGCCATATATATTACAACAGGTAAAAAAGAAAGTGGCAAACATTAGCATTATTCTGCTCATTCCGAAGAATTTATAAATTGTTTTCATATCCAAAATTTTAAAAAGTTAAATGAAGTTTGAAGCGGCTTCCGAGATATGGATGCACGCATTTCAAAAATTCCATAAAACTTTTTTGAAAAAATTATTTCTTACTGATTAAATGAAAGTTATCTTTGACTTATTCAAATCCTTTGGCGCCAATGCTGCTGATTATTTCATTTTATACTTCGCCCAAACAGAAATCCAGGTTTTTAGCTGATCCGGACGAAGTATTACTGGCATTGTACCGCGAGAAAGGAGAAATGGAAATTATTGCAGAGATACATCGCCGCTATTCGCACCTGATCGCAGGGGTTTGCGTTAAGTACCTGCGCGACGATGAGAAAGCACGCGATGCTACCATGCAGGTGTTCGAGAAACTGATTGTGGATTTAAGGGTTCACACAGTTGACAACTTCAAAAGCTGGTTATATTCTGTTACAAAGAACCAGTGCCTCATGGAAATCCGCAAGAATACCTCGCAAAACAACCATTTAGAATCGATTTACGAAAATTCCTCCGAAAGATTTGTGGAAATTTGGGACGAGTTGCATCTTAATACTGAATTCGAATTAGAGCAGAAAATAAAGGCATTACACGATGCCTTGAACGAACTGAATAGTGAGCAGCGCACATGTATTGATCTATTCTATCTGAAAGACAAGTCGTACAAAGAAATTTCAGATATGGAAGGCATAGATGTGAAGCTGGTAAAGAGCCATATACAAAATGGCAAGCGAAACCTTAGGATACATTTAGAAAAAATGTACGATGTGGAATGAAAAGAACATATTTGAGCCTTCGGGTTGCCTATCGAGAGAAGCATTCGTAGCTTTTCTTGAAGGAAAGCTAACTCCGGCAGCAAAGTTCGCCGCAGATGCTCACATAGCATCATGTCCGTTCTGCGCCGATGCTATAGATGGCTTCCGGCAAAGCAAATCTACTCCCTCTGTTTTACTGGAAAAGGTAGACAGGGATTTTCAGGAAAAGTATGCTTCTTCCCCGATTAAAAATAAGGTTCGTAAGATATGGATTACTGGTATTGCAGCTGCTGCATCCATTCTCTTACTTGTTACTTTGTTTTTACCTCAAAGAAAGGATAACCAAACCCAACAGATTGCCCTAAACGAAGAAAAGAAAACGGATACAGTTATCCCGAAAAGCAAAACCACTGCCAAATATGGGGAACAAATAGCATTATACAGCGAACCCGCTACCAGCAAAAGTAAACCGTCTTTAAGCAGAGCTACTGAGCCAGCAGCCAAATCTTTACAAACGATGGATGAAATTTCAATTGAACAGGAAGAGAATGCTCTCCCATCTATTGAATATGTTGCGGCCCAACCAGAATACAAAGATGAATTAAAGACTGCTGATACATTGATTGCACTTAATAAAGCCGACAAGGCAGATTCAAACCAAGGTTACATTGCATATTCAGAAGAAAAGCAAAAAGAAACTGCATACGAATTAAGCGCTGCAAAGAAATCGGTTGCTGCCAGAAGAAGTGCCGAAGCCCCAGCGTATACATCATATACCCCCGATGAAGAGCCTCGATTCGTTTACAGCAATTTTACTGATTTTAGCAAATATATAGAATCGAATTTACCTGTAATTGCTGATAGCAGTCGCATTGGCAAAGCCTACATTGAAGTGTCAATCGATGAAAAAGGAAATGTATCGGATGCAAAAATAATAAGGGGAATCAATGCAGAGGCTGACAAGGCTATAATTAAGAAAGTAAAGGATTCTCCCAGGTGGACACCCGGGAAAAAGAACGGACAGGCGGTAAGCAGTAAAACGTATTGGACGATTAGGTATCAGCTGTAAGAAATCCCTTTGTCATTCCGGCGAAGGCCGGAATCCCTATACTACGAAGGAAAGCAAGGCCTATAGCCTCCGTAGTTAACGGATTCCGGCCTTCGCCGGAATGACAGGTTCTTAGTACAGTCGCTGAGTAGTCTTTTATACTAGGCACTCGCTGAGCATAGTCTCTTACTACGCTCTAGTCCTTAGCCACGACAATTATTACCTCTTCACCCTTGCATTTCCCTGCCAAATACTCCATATCATTTCCTCATCGGAAGGTTGAGCGTAATCCGTAAGAAATGTAGTTGCCAGAGCTCCGCTTGCCCAGCCAAACTGAACCCATTTTTCAGGTTCCATGTTCTTCAATACAGCGTAAAGCAAGCCACCCACAAAGCCATCGCCGCCACCAATACGGTCGAGAACATGTATTTCCCGGGGTTCAACAATATGCCAGTTATTACCTTCGAGCATTATAGCTCCCCACAAGTGGCTATTTGTATTGATTACCTGGCGCAATGTGGTTGCAAATACCGACGCATTGGGGAAAGCTTTCTTAACACGTCCTATCATTTCTTTGAAACTGTTGATCTGACCTCCGAGGTCTTTTCCACCAGCTTCAGGGCCTTCAATACTCAAGCAAAGCTGAAAATCCTCCTCATTTCCAACTAAAATATCAGAGAGTCCTGCAATTTCGCAAAAAACATCATGAAGTTCCTTTTCACGGCTTTTCCAGAAAGTAGCCCTGTAGTTAAGGTCAAATGAGATGCGTGTTCCATACTTTTTTGCAGCACGAGCCAGTTCAAGGCAGAAGTTACTGGTATCCACAGACAACGCAGCAATTAAGCCGGAAAGATGGAGAATCTGCACACCTTCCTTACCAAAAATGCGATCCAGATCAAAATCCTTTACATTCAATGTTCGACCCACTTCACCTGCACGATCGTTCTGTACCCGGGGGCCGCGCGATCCGTAACCGCTATCGGCTATATTGAACTGATGGCGGTATCCCCAAGGGCCGCCCTGTGGAATGTCCTTTCCTTCAAAGTCCATATTGCGGGCTTTCAGATTACTCTTTATCATTTGCGCAATGGGGCTGTCCTTTACAAAGGTGGTTAGCACCTTAACCGGAAGCCCAAGATAGGACGCAATGCTCGCCACATTGGTTTCAGCACTTGTTACCTGCATAGTAAATGTATCGCTTGCGTGAACAGGTTGTCCATTGGCCGGGGTAATGCGAACTCCCATACTGGTGGGAACTACCAGCGCGTATTTGAAATCCTTTTTCAATTCAATAGGCATAATTGTAGTTGTTTGAATATTAGTAATATTCAGCAAAGTAGGAAAAAAGCTGCAAATATCAAAAGGGAAGTTCGAAGATGAAAGCAAAGCCTTCTACCATTATGGTGCAGGGCCGTTCAATTTGTGGAATGAGATAGTCTTTAGCTCTGTAGTTTGGGGCTTCCGGCCTTCGCCGGAATGACAAGTATTTTGGACGTTGAGTAATATAAAAACACTATTTTGCACCGTACGACACGGTCATATTTTCAAGATGCGAAGAATGACGAGCCTTGCGCCGCTTTAGCTCGCTTCGGATGAGCTTGAGTTCACGATCGGTTTGGCCAGCAACCGATGAATTTTCTTCGGCTCGGCGGATCAGGTAGGGTAATACCTTGCGAACTGGCCCATAAGGAATGTATTTGGCTACATTGTAGCCTTGTAAAGCAAGGTTAAAGCTAATATTATCGCTCATCCCATATAGCTGAGAGAAGTAAATTCCAGGATAGTTATTAGGTAACGCTTTCTCCTTCATCAATTGCGTTAGGTAATAGCAACTTTGTTCGTTGTGGGTACCACAGAATAAGCTAATCCTGTCAATATGTTCAACGCAGAATGCTACAGCGCTATTAAAGGACTTATCTGTAGCCTCCTTATCGGACCAAATAGGCGATGGATAGCCCAATTGGGCAGCTCTTGCCCGCTCACGTTCCATATAAGCACCGCGTACCAGCTTCATTCCAAGAAAATAATCATGCCTTTGTGCTTGTTCCAGACTTATTTTTAGAAATTCTAACCGATCAGTCCGATACATTTGGAGCGTGTTGTAAACAATAGCCTTTGTTTTGTTGTATTTGGCCATCATTTCGTTGGTTACCTCGTCCACATAGTTCTGGTAAGCGTAATCCTCAGCATCAATCATAATGGGAACATTGTAATCAAAAGCCTTTTGACACAGCGTATTTACCCGTTTACGGAACCGATCAGCTTCCTGCAAAATATTCTCATCCTTAATATCCCTACCGTTCATGGCTTCAAGTACATGTTCCGGACAAAGCGCGGTAGGTTTAAATACTGTAAAAGATATATCCTGCTCTTTACCCGCAATTTCAATCGATCTAAGAATTTCATTCATGGTATCGCCTATTATATCATCGCTACGGGCATCTTCGGCGCTAAAATCGAGAATGGACTTCACATTATGCTTATGGAGTTTATGCGCAATAGGAACACACTCGTTTATGGTTGTCCCGCCACAAAACTGTTTGAAAACAGTTGGCCTGACAATCCACGAAAGCGGCAACCGGAACTTAAAACAAAACTTTACCATCGCTTTTGTCAACCTAAAAACAACAGGAATTTG
>JAFFZZ010000034.1 GCA_016933915.1 Candidatus Babeliaceae bacterium | reverse complement strand
TGAACTAACGCAGTCGACATTTTTCGACTGCGTTTTATTTTATTAGGAGGATTATTATGACGACATTATTTCAAGGTTCCGGCGTAGCAATTGTAACCCCATTTCATGCAGACGGAAGTGTTAATTTTAAAAAACTCGAAGAACTCATTGATTGGCAAATTCGTTCGAAAACGGATGCCATCATTATTTGTGGCACGACAGGTGAAGCTTCTACACTCGATGATGAAGAACATCTTGCTTGTATTCGCAGCGCTGTTGAAGTAACGAACAAAAGAGTTCCTGTCATTGCCGGAACCGGAAGTAACGATACAAAACATGGCATCCATTTGTCTAAGGAAGCGCAGCGTCTTGGTGCAGACGGACTTTTACAAGTTACCCCTTACTACAATAAGTGCACCCAAAACGGCCTTATTCAGCATTTTTCTGCCATTGCCGCTACAGTTGATCTTCCGATCATGCTCTATAATGTTCCTTCTCGTACCGGTATGAACATTACACCAAAAACGATTGCTTCTCTAAGTCAAATCGATAATATTGTCGCCCTCAAAGAAGCAAGTGGTAATATTAGTCAAGTTGCTGAAATCGCTCAATTGACCCAGGGTAAGATTGACCTCTATTCCGGAAATGACGATCAAATTGTTCCTATCCTAAGTTTAGGAGGTAAAGGGGTCGTCTCTGTTGTTGCAAATATCCTGCCTACACAGACCCATGATTTGGTTATGCACTATCTTGAAGGTCGCTGCAAAGAAAGTCTTGATCTTCAACTACGTATGCTTAATGTCATAAATAATCTTTTTACAGAAACCAATCCCATTCCGGTCAAAGCGGCTATGAATCTAATGGGTTTAGATGTTGGCTCTTTGCGTCTTCCACTAACAGATATGGAAAGTGATACCTTAGCTAGACTACGTCAGGCTATGACAGACTATGGAATTGAGGTGACTTTATGACAAGAATTATTATGCATGGTTGCAACGGTAAAATGGGACAAGTGATCTCAAGACTCCTAGAAAACGATGCAAACGCAGAAATTGTAGCAGGGATTGATCGAAACACAACTCAGAACTTTAACTATCCGGTGTTTTCTTCCCTTACTACCTGCGATATCGCAGCAGACGTAATTATTGATTTTTCTACTGCTACTGCAGTAGCGGACTTGCTTGCGACTGCTAAGCTAAGAAACATTCCTGTCGTTGTATGTACGACCGGTTTATCTCCGGAACAAATCGAATTGGTCAAAACTTCCGCAATGGATAATGCCATTCTCTTTTCTGCCAATATGTCCTTAGGAATTAATTTACTGATTAGTCTTGTTCAAAAAGCAACCCAAGTATTAACCAATGCAAACTTCGATATTGAGATTATTGAAAAGCATCACAATCAAAAAATTGATGCCCCTAGCGGAACTGCCCTCTATATTGCTGATTCCATTAACCGGGTTCTTAACCAAGAATATAGCTATACCTATGACCGTAGCACCGAAAGAGTGAAACGTCCGAAAAAAGAAATCGGAATTCATGCGGTTCGCGGCGGTAGTATCGTTGGTGAGCACCAAGTTATTTA
>JAFFZZ010000033.1 GCA_016933915.1 Candidatus Babeliaceae bacterium | reverse complement strand
CAACGTGCAAGCACTTGAAAACGAACGCAATGACGCTCAAGCTACCGTCAAGTGGTTGTTTTCGTCTCAAGATGCCCGTGTGAAGTTACATCGCCTTTATCCTTCTATTTCAGATTGACTGAGTACTAGGGAAAACGTTGTTCTGTTGCGAAGTTATCTTCTTTTTTGGATAAGATATTGGGCCGAAAAGCGCAAACAAGCTCCGCGACAAAATGAGGTCAATGAGATAAGTGAACAATTCGTAAATCTCTTATGCGCCCAAGCAGATTCGTTTTTGGAGAACTCAAGCTGGGAAGCCGCCTGTGAATTCTATCGAATTGCATTCGGTTTGCGTGCAATAAAGACGCGGGGTTTGTCATACCTTGAAGATTTCGCCTTGAACTATTTTAGTGGTTATGCGTTCTACAAACCTGCTTCAGCCTTGTACAACCCTAAAGAACTTGAGAGATTGGCTGGAAAAGAACTGAAGGGGTTGACCACAGAAGAGATAATCCGTTTAGGACTCAGAATTGGACTCGCATCCGATGTTGACGGCAAAGAAAGCCGATTGGCACTGTCCTTGATACGCCTTGGGGCAGAAAATCCCGATCTGTTAGCTACCATCAACCGTAGCTTGGAAAATGCTGTTGATCTTGGTGATAATTTGAGTCGCGCAATTGAACAAATCGGCAGACAAGTGGGCTATTCCGGCAATGCAAGAGGAATCTCACAACTCCCCGATTTGGTTGAGGAGTATCAGCAATATCGTAGGGATTTCATAAATTCCTTGGAATTAATATTGCAGGCAACCGGATCCTTCGAAACAATCGTAGATTTGCCAATGATAATAAGCGATTGCGAAGAACGATTAGGCTCTGGACGCTTGATTGAGCCCACTGATTTGGAATTATTCGGCCACATAATTGGTATCAGCAGAAATTTACCCACCTTTTTTAACAAGGAACTTGCGTATCATGATCGAGAGCAAATTGTTAGTGCAGTATTGGAAAAACACATTCTGGTCTCCTTAAATATTATTGCACGTGCTCCCAACGAACTCGGCGAATTATATTACCGACCTATCTGTGAGAATTTACAAACTCTTTTTGAGGACAGTCTTGCGGAACTTAGGCGAGTCTCCATGCCCCGACTCGAAGTTTCACTCCTCAAAAGTGAGTGGCGCTCTGATGAGCGGTTTTATTGTCATTTGCAGATCGAGAATCAAGGAGACATTCGAGCTGAAAATATCGAAATATTAGTAGGGGAGTCCGAATTAGGTGCGTATCAGCCTCTAGGAAAAGAACATCACCTACTCGCTCTAAATCCTGGAAAACAACATGCTTTCCACGTGCAGATTCTTCCTACAACGGATGATGCATTTACGTTAGATTTACAAATGCGATATCAGATTCCGCAAGAATGGGAAACGGAATTTCGTGTATCCCGGTTACGAGTGGGCGCACCAACAGCGAAGGCCGTTGAATTTGAGCCTATTCAAGACCCTTATGTGGTTGGAAACATTGTTGAGGACGAAGATCTGTTTGTAGGACGCGACGACTTCATTCAGGATCTGCTTGAAGAGGTCACGAACGATAGGCGTACGGGATCAGTGGTGATTTATGGTCAGAAAAGATCGGGGAAATCATCAATCTTGTATCATCTTAAGAAGCGTGTTCCAGACAAGGTCATCGCAATCTTGTGCGATATCAACTCGATCATTACAGATCTTCCAAAGATAGATGAACGCATGACGTTCTCAGAACGTCATCTCACGGAAATGGAACTACTTGGTAGGCTTTTTTTTAGTCTTTCACGAGAAATCTGCCAGCAAGCCCAGGAATATAATGTAGATGTGGATATCTGGTCATATGAGCAGTTTTTGGAGGCTCCTGGACCAGGCGGCCAATTTCGCGCCTTTTTGGAGCAGTTTCAACAAAAAGGAAGGTTTCGTCTTCTGATCTTGCTTGATGAATTCCAGGCTTTGGTGGATAAAATCGATGAAGAGATAATCCTTGGTAGTATTCTCAAACTATTCAAATCACTAATCGAGCGAGGATATTTTTCATGTGTTATATCGGGGTTATCTGAAGTCTACGAGACCGTAGAGCGGTTTGCCAATCAGCTTGCGGTTTCACGACCGCGTCAGGTTGACTACCTTGATCGGAGATCAGCTTATAGGCTAATTGACGAGCCAATTCGAATCGGTGGACCTACTGGGCCAAGTAGATATATACCAGAATCAGTAATAGACGAAATTTACGAATTGACTGCCGGTAGTCCTTATTACATCCAAATGTTCTGCTCAAGCTTGGTACATTATATGAATGAAATGGAATTTGCGGAGATCACTGCCGCAGATATCAATAAAATGCGGCAGGAATTGGTTTCCGGCGATGAAACAATCCCTCCTGTCAATTTTGATAATCTCTATACATACCTTTCCGGCAAGGGGCGCAATGCTATACTGGAAGGTTTGATCATGCCGTTAGTGGCTCACGAGACGGCTACCAAAACTTACGCTTCACGCGGATCGATTTTTGAGTATGTAAAGTCTTTTGTCACTGAAGAAGATTTCGATAAGACTCTCCTTCGTTTAGAACAGCGAGGATCTATTATTGCCGAAAGTGACGATCCCAGCCAAACACAGAAAATTGACCGTCCATTTCGCTCTAGACAGTACCGAATTCGTGTTGATCTGTTTCGGCAGTGGTTAATTGCCAACCGACCGATAGATGAAGCTGTTATAGCACGCTTCAAGCGCGAACTCAAGAAATCTGATTGATGAAGGAACTGCAGCAAATGTACCAGAATCCATATTATGATGTGGGATCGGAAGATGATGGTTTCTTTTACAATGAAACCATTCTGAGAAAACTGAAGCGTATAACCAACTTAAAACGGCCTAATAACGCGCTAGTAGTCGCAGAGCGTGGAATGAAGGCGAATGAGATGGTAAGGTTTGTCCTTTCAACTTATCGGGAAAAACTATCTTTTGGCTACATTGAATGTGATGTAAAAGTAGATTTTCAGCAAGGAAAAACCGCTGCCGATTTCTATCGCGCTCTAGTTGCGCATATCTTGGCGCAGTTGCCAGAAAACAACGAGCATCTTCAGTCCCAAGGTAGATTGACAATTGAATCGCGCGCTCACAAGATTTCGGAAATACAGCCAGCTTTGTTTGCCTTTTTTCGCCAATTGCGTCGAGCAAGCACTTCTCCTTGGTTGATTGTTTTTTATGATTTCGATCTCCTGATTCGCAAATTCTCACTTCGAGGAGAAGATCTACAACCTCTTCGAATGCTGAATAGCCCCACAAATGGTGAAGTAAATTATCTCGTTGTCTCAAGGCGTCCAATATATCTTCTTGAGAAAATTCATGATCTGCAGACTTCCTTGTTTGCCACCATTTTCGGGGCAGCGCTAGATTTCCAGATTGGTTTGCTAAAACCCCAAGAGGCAAAACTGCTTATTCGGGCCGGCGAAAAAGTAGTAGGAGATTCCATTTGGCCATCCTGGCTTGAAGATCAGATCTTACTTTGGGGAGGGGGCCACTCGTATTGCACTCAACATATTTGTGCACAGTTATTCGATCAGATCTGGAATGAGCACCAAGAACTGGAACCCAAAGATAAGGACCTGATCGCTTACGATTTAAAGAAGAGTTTATATGGTTATTTCAAAAGATTGGTTACTAATCTTGAGATTGACAATCTGCTTGATGATCTGGCAATTGCAGTCGAAGGAAATCAATCTCCATCGGATCAGATCACAATATTGAAAGATTTGGGCTATTTCTTGTCCGAGCCATTCAAACAACAGCTGTACTTGCTTTTTTCTCCCTTTTTTCATGATTATTTGATCGAGCAAGGAATCCTTTCTGGAACTGAGCGGAGGTCGTTCCATACACCGGTACGTGATGACTATGAATGGGTTGAAGATATTGATATTACGGGGCATAGTCGAGTGTACAAAGCACGTGACAAGAAATTAGGGCATTTCGTTGTAATCAAACAATTGCTTGGTGATGAAGACAATGAGCAAAACTCGACATTGGCCGAGAGCCTAATTAAGGAAGCCCAAATTCTAGCGAATCTCCAACAAGATATAAATCACCCCAATATCGGTAGAGTGCTTTTCGTAACTTCGAATCCGGTGGGTGCCGTGATGGAATGGGTTGGTGGAGAACCCTTACAATACTACTTGAGCGAAGAAAAGCGACTACCCGTACGGAAAATAATCAAGATTGGAGAAAAGCTAGCAGATGCACTGGCTCATGTCCACTCGGTTGGTATTATCCATAGGGACATAAAGCCAAATAATGTGATTTTGAGACCAACGGGAGAACCCGTACTAATTGATTTTGACATTGCTCGTGCAGTTGAATATAAGACATTATCCGAAGGTTTTGTGGGTCATGCTGCATACTGTGCTCCCGAACAACTGCTTCCACCCTATAACGTTTCCAAAGCATCTGATGTGTTTGCACTTGGCGTAGTCCTGTATGAATTATTAACGCTTTCGTTGCCTTTTGAACATGGAACTTTACTTACGCTTTACCCAAATGGAAAGATGCCTCCCCCTGCACAACATAACATTCCTGATGTTCTCTTTGAAATAATCTGCCATGCTCTGGAACAAGAACCACAACTACGCTTTCAAACTGCAAAAGCATTCCGGGATAAATTAATGCAATGCTATGAATTAATAAAGTAAATTTAGATACACTAAAATATAATAAATGCTCTCGTTTAGTTTATTCCTTTACAAGGAACGGGTATTTTCTCTCATATTCATTTCTCATCATGTCTGAAATTCTCTAAAAAGGGCGGCATGAATTATGATATAGTGCTGTACTTCTTAGTCTCAGAAGAGTAGTGCAACAACCGACTTATTATTAGCCATGAATGGTACCGCGTTAGCCACATTTCCGGTCAGTTCTGCGAAATGCATCGATATTTCATTAAGCGATCATGAATCAGCCTTGGTGACTAACCAGGGCTTAAACACAACTTGTTTTTCGCGTTCACATTTGGCACGCTGCCGACAAGCATTTGAACAATAAACTCGTCGCCGGACACCTACCAATGATAGTTCTGACTTTTTGACAGTTCACTTCATTAGCATGACAGATTTCAATCGCGCTGAGCATTTGTTTTTTAGACATAAGCGCATTGTCTCAAAAGACTCGTGCAATGGCTGATTTTCCTCTGCGTGGGTTACCCGATGGCGCTAATGATCCTCCCCTTGCTGCAAATCATCGGGATGGATCGCCCCCTATACAATAACAAAATGCCGAGGCAAGTGTTCTGTGTGCGCTCGGCATTTTCGTGAACGGTGTTTGCTAAATGCAATTCCCGTCTACTCTACGGCCATCTCCTGGGGAGCGAAAGTATATTCCGGATTGAATTGCAACATGTAACCGCCGGGAATACGGTAGACCGGAATGGGGTTACCATAAGATGAGTGGAACGATCCCGGATTATGTCGCCAAATACAAAAGATGCCGCTTTCCTCATGGAGGGTATGATTAACGCCCCACAGCGAATCAGTGAGTATCTCTTCGGCCTCATTGATGTCTGCCACAATCCGGGCCATCTGGTCGCGTGGCACCAACGCAAGCTGGTCCGTTTCTTCACCGCGATGTAGATAGCGCAGGGGCGGGGTTGCACGATGGCGCTCCGGATTACCCGGT
>JAFFZZ010000032.1 GCA_016933915.1 Candidatus Babeliaceae bacterium | reverse complement strand
TTTTTTGGAAGGAAAAGTTCGTAGGCTCGCCATAAATCGGCGCCTTCAAAGACCTGCAAAAGAAATTCGTGAATCGTTGCTTATTTTCTGAGACAAAAAAAGCCATGAACAAATTTTGTTCATGGCTTATTAAGTTTGACATTCCACGTTTAGCGTCTATTGTCTATTTAATTTCAGAGATCTTCAAAGTGTTGACCATTCCTTTGCTGGTGATTGGCATAGCAGCGAGGTTAATGGTGAAATCTCCTTTTTCAACAAAGTTGCTTTCGTTGGCGATCCTGTTAACGTCTTCAATGGTCTCATCTGTACTCACCATTTTGTCGTAGTAGAAAGCACGTACCCCCCAAAGCAGGCTCAGCTGGTTCACGATCCTTTTATTGGAGGTGAACACAAGGATATTGGATTCAGGTCTCCAGGCAGAGATCTGGAACGCAGTATAACCGGAGTTAGTCAGCGTACAGATTGCCTGCGCCTTGATCTCGTTGGCCATGTGGGCAGCGTGGTAGCAAATTGACTTGGTGATATACCTTTTTGTCCTCACGTGCGGTGGCTCATGTGGCACCTTGATCAACGGGGAATTCTCCACGCTCATAATGATCTGGCTCATCTTCTCGATCACCTGCACCGGATAGTTACCCACTGAAGTTTCTCCTGAAAGCATCACGGCATCGGCACCATCCATAACCGAGTTCGCCACGTCATTCACCTCTGCCCTGGTAGGCGTAAGGCTGGTGATCATGGTTTCCATCATTTGTGTGGCAATAATTACAGGTATACGGGCTTTTTTAGCCTTAAGTACCAACTGTTTCTGAATCAGCGGCACTTCCTGGGCAGGAATTTCCACTCCTAAATCTCCACGTGCAACCATTAAACCGTCACAATAGGCCACGATCTTGTCGATATTTTCAACACCTTCGGGTTTCTCGATCTTCGCGATGATCGGGATCTTATGATCTGTGTGTTCCTTGATTAGATTCTGAAGTTGCAGCAAATCATCACTGTTCCTTACAAAAGAAAGAGCGATCCAGTCCACCTGCTGTTCTACAGCAAAAATGGCATCCCTGACATCTTTCTCGGTAAGTGCAGGAAGAGAGATATCTGTGTTTGGAAGGTTTACCCCTTTTTTCGATCTCAGAGGACCTCCCTGTATTACTTTAGATAATACTTCATCCTTTTTGTTGGTGCTAACAACTTCAAAAATCAGTTTTCCATCGTCAAGCAGGATTCGTTCTCCGGCTTTAACGTCCTTCGGAAACTGCTCATAGTTCATATATACCCGCTCGGCAGTACCTTCAAATTCTTCACCGGTGGCAAAAGTGATCTTATCACCTTTTGAAACCACCACTTCTTCCTTCATTTTCCCAACCCGTAATTTAGGACCTTGCAGGTCACCTAAAATGGCGGCAGTAAACCCATGCTCTTCATTGAGTTCCCTTATCATTTTGATGCGTTCTTTCACATCATTGTAATCAGCGTGAGAAAAGTTGATCCTGAAGACGTTCACTCCTGCACGCAACATATCTCTCAACACATCCTTGTTACTGGTGGCCGGACCCAGTGTCGCCACGATCTTTGTCTTTTTCGTATTTGGCATTTAGTCAAAAATTAAATTTTCCTTAGATTTTATTTGATGAAAATCAATGGAATAAGCCGTCGTTATCTGCGGAATTTCTTTGATTTGTTTGAGCAGCTGTTCTTCTGAAACAGGAAAAGAATCATCCTCGATCTTTAGAAGAAAATCTACTTTTTTGAACTCCGGAAGCAAATAGATCTTTTGGAAGGATACCTGTTCCTCTCCAAAGAGAGAATTCGAGGTAGCATTCGCCACCTGTTCCCCTTTGGCAACATTACTTACCAGGTGATAATTGCGGTATTGTTGGAGATCTTCAAACGTATAAAGTGCAAACAGCACTTGCATCGCCCCTACCTGAAAATCAACATCTTTACGTGACCTGGCGAGCTTTAGATCTAAATGCTTGTTTAAAAGGAAAGCCAGCTTATATTCTTCAACCGAAGAATGAATGGCCATGAGCCTAAAAGGCTTCTCAAACACCTCATCCAGAACCAGTTTATGCGCCGGCATATTTATCTTCATCAAACGTTAAAGATAAAGATTGTACCGCAGAAAAATAAGTTTTAATGGGATATTTTTCAGAATACTTTACGAAAACGTTATAGTTTCTGCAATATATTTAAGAAGACTCAATTTTGTTTTGCAGAGCATAAAAAGATCTCTTGGAAGCTTTTTCTTCTGCTTTCTTCTTGGAAGTGGCGCGGGCCTTGGCGACCACTCTTCCTTCAATACGTAATTTGACAGCGAAATGCTTGACCTCATCTTTGCCGGTGTCTTCATAGACTTCGAAGCTAAACTCCTTCTTCTCTTTTTGACACCACTCGATGAGCAGGCCTTTATAACTTATCACAGTACCCTCCAACTGTTCAATATCAACATAAGGGTCAATAACGCGTTCATAAATGAACCGCTTTACATAAGGATAGCCTCTGTCCAGGTATATTGCACCTATAAGAGCTTCGAAAAGATTACCATGTATGTTGGTCCCGAATTGATCTTTCGCAATATTGGTCTGGATGTGCTTGATAAGATTGAGATCTTTCCCCAATTCATTGAGGTGTTTTCTACTCACGATCTTTGAACGCATTTTCGTGAGGTAACCTTCGTTTCCTCCCGGAACCTCCTTGAAGAGATGGGATGCAATTACCGCACTCAGCATGGCATCACCAAGGAATTCCATTCTTTCAAAGCTAACGGCATTTCCCTCCTCATCCTTCTTGTTCAAAGAACGATGGGTAAAAGCTTTTTTATAGTAATTGAGGTTCTTTGGCCGAAACCCAATAATGCTTGTCAGGTCCATAAAAAAATTCCCGCCTCTTGAAGAACGGGAATTTAATATTTTTCTAATGACACTCATGTGTAGCTTTATTCATCGAGTTTTTTAAAGAGAACGCAGGCGTTATGCCCACCGAATCCAAAGGTGTTGCTCATCGCTACCCTCACATCTCTTTTTTGAGCTTTGTTAAGGGTAAGGTTTAATTCCGGATCAATATTCTCATCGGGTGTCTCGTGGTTGATGGTTGGAGGCACGATCCCATGTTTCATGGCCAGGATAGAAGCGATCGCTTCCACAGCTCCTGCAGCACCTAAAAGGTGACCCGTCATGGATTTGGTCGAGTTGATATTAATATCCTTGGCATGTTCTCCAAATACCTTTTTAATAGCTTTTAACTCGGCAACATCTCCAAGCGGAGTTGAAGTACCGTGAGTGTTGATAGCATCTACATCTTCAGGTTTGAGACCGGCATTCTTCAGGCAGTTCTCCATTACTGCCACCACGCCAATCCCTTCTGGATGTGGTGCTGTCATGTGGTAGGCATCAGATGATAATCCTCCTCCTACAACTTCGGCATAGATCTTAGCGCCTCTCGCCTTCGCGTGCTCGTATTCTTCAAGGATCAATGCTCCTGCACCTTCTCCAAGAACGAATCCATCTCGTGTCGCATCAAAAGGTCTCGAAGCAGTTTCAGGACTTTCATTCCTTGTGGACAGGGCATGC
>JAFFZZ010000031.1 GCA_016933915.1 Candidatus Babeliaceae bacterium | reverse complement strand
TATTACAGTTTGGACAGCAGTATATCTTCCTTGTAAATTGGAGTAACAATGGATAAAGATGATGCCTGGGTAGTGGAGCATTTTAGTGAACTTGTGACTAAATATGCCGGAAAATACATTGCGGTTGTTAATCAGGCACTAGTAGCAGTGGGGGAATCCGGACAAGAAGTCGAGGGTGAGGCTCGGAAAATTGAACCACACAAGATACCATCTGTACTACGCATCCCTCGTGAAGAAGACATGGCATGTCTCTTATAGAATTTCCTTATACTCTTCACAAACAGTATTTGATGCCCATTATCCCGATTTTGATTGAGGGTCACAAGCTGTGGACATTTGTTGATTCGGGAGCGACTTTCAGCATCCTGAGTGTAGATGACGCTCATCGTATCGGCATCGAGTGAGACAAGGGGCGTCGGCAAATGATCGTAGTTGGCGATGGGAGTTATATTCCCACCTATTTCCATGACCTCCCTTTGCAAATCGGTAGCTACGAAGTAATTGCCCCAATAGGGTTTTCCGAACGCCTTGGTGTAGGGTTCAATATACTTGGACGTACGGGCATCTTTGATCAGTTCCAGGTGTGCTTCAATGATCATGTTAGAAAAGTAACCTTTGAAAGGATCTGTGTTTAAGAAAGACGCAGTAGAGGGAGGGGGACGCAGGGCAGAGGGATTGTCGATTTTCGATTCATTATTAAAACTATTGACTATTGTATTTCACCGCCCCAGTACGATCTTCTGGACCTACGGGGCAGGCAGAGCACGCAAAGGACGCAGAAGAAAGACTTTGTTTGTTGTAAAAGAAAAAGATTAGACACGGATTTCCCTAGTGCGGAAGAAGTTCGAGACATCCATAAATAAGTAAATAGCTTATTCAACGAATTGGTATTTGTGCTTTTTTAATGGTTGCTTGGGGTCAATTTTTGCCTCTTGATAAATGGTCTTCTCATAAGCTTTCCCTGAATGCTTTAGCAACTTCTGTCTTGACAGACAGGTATAACAGTTATACATCTAATTGATATGAGATTCAAGTTTGATGAACTCGTAAAAAGTCATCATTTAGACGGCACAGTAAAAAGCCCCAAAGGCAAGGCTTGCGAATCTTGAGGAATGAGGCGTA
>JAFFZZ010000030.1 GCA_016933915.1 Candidatus Babeliaceae bacterium | reverse complement strand
GACTGGCATCCACGAATAAGGTTCTCCGGAACTTTTTGCTGATCAGCTATTGGCTCAAGCTCCTTGCTTATCTCAATGAGATAGTTATACTTATCCATCCAATCGCCAAATTGCTCAAACTCTTCAATAATGTTCTCCTGGGCTTCGTTAAGTGTCATATCTATTCGGTTGAAAGCGACAAAATTAATGAAAATCTCGCGATTTTTATTCCAGCATCGATTTAGCTTTCAAAATTCCTTCTGCCAAGCGGTCCACCTCTTCTATTGTATTGTAGAATACAAGGGAAGCCCGAATGGTTCCCTCAATCTCGTACTTGTCCATAAGCGGCATTGCGCAATGCGTTCCAGTGCGAACCGCAATACCCATCTTATCAAGAATCATACCCATATCGTAAGGATGAATATTTCCAACAAGAAACGAAAGAATAGATATTTTATTAGCGGCAGTACCATAGATCCGAAGACCGTCTATTTCCGAAAGCCTTTTGGTAGCGTATTGCAGAAGTTCGTTCTCATATTTGGCAATATCGGCAATACCAAGGGATTCTATATAGTCAATGGCGGTTGTCATCCCAATGGCTCCAATATAATTAGAAGTGCCAGCCTCAAATTTGAAGGGCAATTGATTGTATATTGTCTTTTCGAAGGATACACATTCAACCATGTCGCCACCTCCCTGATAAGGAGGCATTTGATACAACAGCTTTTCCTTGCCATACATTACGCCTATGCCAGTAGGACCATATATTTTATGACCAGAGAATACGTAAAAATCGCAATCCAATTGCTGCACATCAACATTGCCATGCTGTATCCCCTGCGCTCCGTCAATCAGAACATAAGCATCTACCTCATGGGCAAGATCAATAATCTCTTTAATAGGGTTAATCGTTCCCAATGCATTCGAAACGTGGTTTACAGCAACAAGCTTTGTTTTGGACGAAAGCAGTTTTTTGTATTCATCCATCAGCAATTCTCCGGAATCGGAAAAAGGAATTACGCGCAGCTTCGCATTCTTGCGCTCACAAAGCATTTGCCAGGGAACAATGTTAGAGTGGTGCTCAATTCCCGAAACAATAATTTCGTCGCCCGCTTTTACAAACTGCTCTCCAAAAGAAAAGGCAATGGTATTAATAGATCCAGTAGTGCCTGACGTAAAGATGATTTCCTGCGAATGTTCCGCATTAATGAATTGCTGAACCCTGCGGCGTGCATTCTCATACATTTCGGTCATTTGCTCACTTAAAAAGTGAACGCCCCTATGTATAGAGGCATTTTTGCTCGCATGCAAATCGTTAATGGCATCAATAACAACCTTTGGCTTCTGAGTGGTTGCACCATTGTCCATATAAACCAGGGGTTTACCGTAAACAGTTTGCGACAAAAGCGGGAAATCGTTTCGGATTTGTTGTATATTTTGCTTAATATCCATTCAATGTCTTTTATATAGGCTCTTCGAACAAATAGTATAGCTAAATATCGAAGAACAACGGTATATTTATCGGCAATTCATTGCACAATTGTTGCAACGCGAGAGTTCTCCGCGAAGACGCTTTTCAATAAGCTCGTTCATGCGTATTTTCAGCGGATCGATCTTAATTTCGTGCAGCACTTCGTGCGCAAAAGCGTACATAAGCATTAGCCTGGCTTCGCGCTCCGAAATACCCCTGGAACGAAGGTAAAATAATGCTTCTTCATCAATCTGCCCCACTGTTGCGCCGTGGCTACACTTTACATCATCGGCATATATCTCTAACTGAGGTTTGCCAGCCATTTTGGCATCGTTAGTCAACAACAGGCTGCTGTTTTTCTGATATGCCAAGGTTTTCTGTGAATCCCGATCAACCAATATCCTACCCGTGAAAGCGCCTGACGATTGATCGTCCAATATTCCTTTGTACAATTGGTTACTGTTACAATGCGGTTTGGCATGATCGATAAACACGTAGTTGTCTATATGTTGGGTTTTATCGGAAATAAACATACCGTAAGCATAGCATTCTGCGCCCTCGCCATCAAGTTTTATATTCAGGTTGTTGCGTACAAGCCCTCCGTGAAGTGTTACAACCATAGATCGTACATTACTGTTAGCCTGCTGATGAATAAAAGTATGCGAAACCTGTGTTGAAGCGTTGTGTTCGTTCTGCACCTTGAAATAATCGAACCGGGCGTTCTCTCCCACTTCAACTTCGGTAACAGAATTTGTAAGAAACTTAGGTTCGCTGAGCGTATGATCACAAACGACTATGTTAACATCGCTTCCTTCTTCAAGAATAAACAAATTACGAGGCTGAACCATCAATTCTTCTTCAGAAAGGAGTACATTAATAAGCTGTATAGGCCTATCCATCTTTGAACCCTTAGGTGCATAAAGGAAAAACCCGTCGTTACTAAAAGCCATGTTGATAGCCAAATAACTATCAGCTACAGAAGCCTGTTTGGCAAGGTGTTTCTCCACCAATTCAGGATATTGCTTTATGGCAGCGGCCAAACTGCCGTAAATAACACCATTGGGAAGCGTTGTAATGGGTACCCGCCAGTTATAGTAATATCCGTTTAAAAGGATAATGATATGCGTGTCCAACGAAGGGACATCGCACTTGAAAATCTCGCTAATATCGAAACTTATAGGATTTGGCGAAAGGTTCTTTTTGTAACCATTATTAAATAAAGGTTCTAAAAAAGTATACTTATATTTTTCGTCCTTTTTTGCAGGAAACCCGCTATTGTTGAAATATTGAATAGCTTCATCGCGCAATTTGGTATAAAAATCAGGACTTCCAGCAATAAGTTTATCGCGGTTAGCTTCGTACAACGATGAAAAAAGCTGTGTTGATTGGTTTGTTTCCATAGCCATCAATTATTGACCGATTTCAACACCGTTAAACTCAGGATTAATCTCCTTCTTAATCCAGTCGTATCCTTTTTCTTCCAGCTCGTAAGCCAGTTCTTTGGTTCCTGACTTAACAATCCGTCCGCCCATCAATACATGCACAAAGTCGGGTACTATGTAATCAAGCAAACGCTGGTAGTGTGTAATAACAATAGTTGCATTATCCTTACTTTTCAGCTTGTTTACGCCATTGGCAACTATACGCAAGGCATCAATATCAAGGCCTGAGTCGGTTTCGTCAAGAATAGCCAGCTTCGGTTCGAGCAATGCCATTTGAAAAATCTCGTTTTTCTTCTTTTCGCCACCGGAGAAACCTTCGTTAACCGCACGATTGGTGAGATTAGAGTCAATCTCAACCAGCACTTTCTTCTCGCGCATTACCTTGAGAAAATCGCCAGCCGATAACGGCGCTAACCCTTTGAATTTACGATGTTCGTTCACAGCAGTCTTGAGGAAATTAACCATGCTTACACCCGGAATCTCAATAGGGTATTGAAAACTAAGGAATATTCCCTTACGTGCGCGGTCTTCGGGCGAAATCTCAAGTAAATCCTCTCCCATATAATTAATCTTACCATGAATCACTTCTGCATACTCGCGTCCGGTGAGTACGGAAGCCAGGGTGCTTTTGCCCGAACCGTT
>JAFFZZ010000029.1 GCA_016933915.1 Candidatus Babeliaceae bacterium | reverse complement strand
ATTACCGAAGCGATGGATGTCATTTATTCAGCTTGGAGACTGGCAAAGCATAAAAATTCACCAATAATAGACGATAGAGTTTTCTACAGAGCTGATAAATTTAAAAAAGAATATTTTTCCCAAGCACCATTAAGCGATGACTCTATCTATAACAGTCTACTCATTCCCATCCATGATGGGACTCCTGCTATTGGAGTCGTTCTTGAGCGATCTGAATTGATGATGGGTAGCAGACTAAGCTTTGGGGGGCGGTTAATTATGTCCGCAGCAATGAGGACAATGAAAGCGAACAAAATCCCTTATCATACAATTGATTTAAGAAGTTTGAATTCTCCAAACGCCCTTTCTCCCCGGCAAACGCCGATATTAGTATCCTGAAAGTCGTCGAATACCGACATTAAACGTATAAATTTTCAAAAAAGTCTTGATTTTGTTTAGAAATCAAGGCTTTTTTATTTGCAATTAAACGTGCAAGTATTATAATATATACAAACACTATATCAAGAGGAGTTCCCCATGGCTAGAAAATTAACTGGAAAAAGTCACGTCGGAGAAATGCGAGAAACCCGACCAAACGGCGATATTTATGTATATGAACGGATAACTGCTTATGATCCGAAGACAAGGCGGACGCGGACGATTGCAACACGCCTCAAGGGTAAAATCAACGCAAATACACAAGAAATGGTTCCAACTCGTCCCAAGCACCCGAAGGGGCAAGTTGGCATTCTGCCGGATGCCGTGGCAGTGCGTCAACATACAGGATTGACCGATCTTCTCGAATGGGCTGGGCAAGCATCAGGCATTGACAGTGATATCCATGCCGCATTTCATGCTGGTGATGCCGCCAAACTATTGTCCATTGCCCGCTATTGGGTGGCAACCGATGGCAACACCCTGCCACGGATTGAGAGCTGGCAGAACATGCACAATTTACCGTATCCGCATGGCATCAGCGAGGATGTATACTGTGATTTGTTCAAGTCGGTTGGTTGCAACGAGGACGGCATTCAACGATATTTCATGCGACGAGCCGCAATGCTGGATAAAAATCCGGTTATTGCCCTGGATTCAACAACCATTTCAACTTATTCCGAAAATCAGACAGAGGCACGGCAAGGCTTTAATAAAGATAGCGACGGTCTTAATACCATAAAGCTTGTAACCCTTTATTCGGTCAAGGATCGTGAGCCAATAGCCTTCGCCAAGCAACCTGGCAATATACCGGATGTCATTTCGGTGGAGAATGCTCTGGCGCAAATGAAATGCTTTGGCATCAAAACTCCTCTGATCGTTACCGATTCAGGGTATTGCAGCGAACATAACTTGGCACAATACGCCAAAAAGAACATGAAATTTTTGACAATTATGGACGCTAGCTCCGTCTGGATACGTAAGGAGATTGATAAGTTAACTGATGATCTCAAACAAATGTCAGCGGTATGTCCTTTTGACAATTTTATTTCAGGTGCAGGAAGTACCGTCATGCACACGTTCAAGTGGCAGCGTCGACGCAACAGGGGAGACAAAACTGCCGGTGAGTTTGAAACATTCACAAGACGTTTGCATGTGTACGTGTTTCAATCTCCAGAACGCAAAATACAGCGCGAATTTGCTTTCAAGAAGGATCTTATGGAACTGAAGCGACAAGTTGAGGAAGGACAGACTGAATTCACCACTGCTGCAGAAAATAAAATCGCTAAATACTTGATCTGTAAACGAATAGGGCGTGGCGGCCAGCTCAAAGTATCTTTCAATGATGACGCTATACAGACGGCAATGAAGTACTTTGGCTTCTTTGCATTAGTAGCCAATCAACCAGTTGAACTATTCACATCACTAGAATATTATCGCCTGCGTGAGAAAATTGAGGAGCTCTTTGCTGACCAGAAAGGTTCATTTGACAGTCGTCGTCCACGGGTTTGGTATCCGGACAATTTGCGCGGAAGACAGTTTGCGCAATTTATCGGACTTGGCTATTATTGCTATATTTCTAAAAAAATAAAGGAAGTTCAGCAGCAACTGGGAAAAAACAAAGAGTCGAAAAGTGAAAAACGGCTAAAACTGGAAAAACAACTGGCGAAATGGCTTGAAACCCACTCGTTTGCGCAGATTATGGATTGGTTCGACTGCATTGAAACCACTACAGTAATTACAGAAACTGTCAAGGTGAGATGGTCAACAGAAACTATCGAACGCGATCGTCTCTTCTTGGAACTGCTAGGAGTTTCAAAGAAATAGTGCCCGTATTCGCCGACTTTCAGGTTTTAAATTGCGAAATGCCAAAGATATCAATGCCAAATAAAAATGTCAACTGCATCGACT
>JAFFZZ010000028.1 GCA_016933915.1 Candidatus Babeliaceae bacterium | reverse complement strand
TCCTCCTTGTCGGTTTTGGCCACAGACCATCACGTGTACCATATTCTGTCAAGACTATTCAATGGATAACTCTCGTTGTAGGGTTATGGTTTGCATCAAACATGATTAGTCCTCCACAGCCTTTATCAGAATGCAGCGTTCTTGAAAACCAACAATACTCGCCATCGCAGGTAAATCGGATTCACCCTTTTTGGTTTGCTCAACTTTTTGATTTAACCGTCTATTGACTTCATAACGATTTCCATCAGTTCCTGAAACCTCAAGACGATACGCCAGCCGGTATTACTGCAAGTAAAATTTAAGGGAATTAATAGCTACAGTACGCCAAACGCCTAAAATCACGTGACCCTCACGCGCCTTGACCGGCAGGATCAAGCCCGCCAAAGCACCCAAACCATTAGGGCGGGCAATTATGCTGAAAACTGCAGAGCGCGGGTGGGGTCACGTGCATTTTTTTGTTATCCCTCCATTCATCCCCATCACCCAATTTATTCGTCAATAAAGGCGAAGCTGGTTTGTTCAGTTAGGAGTTGCTTTCTCCAAAACTCCTTCGAAGGTTCTAATGAATCCTGGTGAGTTTCATCTTCATTTTGAAAAAAATCTAACCCATATGCATTCTCTAATAATTGTTGCGTCTCAATAGTATTGAGTGTTGAGAGTGATGCGTACACGAGTATCTGCGATGAAAGGATCACATACCGATCATTATGCGACAGCGTTCTTCCTGCCTTATGAAGCCTATTGCAATACACTCGGTACTGTTTTTGGGCATCTTCCCAAACGAAAGCCCTACGATTTTTGTTATCTGATTGGGGTTCTTCTTTTTTACAAACGATAATGGCATCAAGGTTAATAGGATTTTTTGTCGCTGATTTTGTTTTACTGACCGACATTTCGGCTTTTACAGGATGAGACGCCACAATGGTAAACCGTGCCTTTGTAATCGCTTGATATATGGCCAACCATGCTTCGGGCTTTGAGTGATGGAAACTGAACACCATAAGACTACCTACTTTAAGGACACGAAAACATTCGGTAAAAACCTCTCCCAATTGACGAGAAAACTTGTCGGGGTTTTTATCCTGAACTTCCCCTGGATGACTCGAATTTTCTTGTGCAAAATAGCGATAGTGATCCTTGAGGGCGAGTTGTAACCAAGCATAAAAGAAATCACTCAGTTCACTATAATGGACAAAATCAAAGTATGGGGGATCTGTGACAATCGCATCAACAGCATTATCAGGAAGTGGGAGATGGGCGCTATTGCCATTCAAGATGAATGCGGTGTATTTCTGGTCACGAAGTGCCGCATAGGAGTCTACGATCTGGACATCAAGCGGTCCACTACATACCTCTTTTCGTGTGGTTTTTTGACCATTCCGTTCGCTCATTTTGATTTCAAAGGGAGTCCGTAAGTACTGTTTTGCTCGAAGAAGCCGTGAACGAAAGAGTGTAGAAAATGTTCCACTACTTTTAGAAGTTCCCCATATACTATTTTCTAATGGTGTTTTTTCAGGTTTAAGAATGTGGTGCGAAAACATATGGCGGACTGCTCCAGTTCCCTCACCTTTAAAGCTGCAAAACAGATTGTTAAACTCTAAAGTGCTTGAAAACAGACACAGGAACTGCTCTCTGATTGCCTGTTCTTCTATCGCCATAATTCGATTCAACAGGATGCTCAGACAAAGTAGTTGGCGTTCATTAAAAAATTGGTGCCAATACTGATACCCATACCCGATAGCTTGTTGCGTGTTATACCCTTCTCTAATTTCCATTTTAGGGACCGGCCGTGTTGACAGACGAAAGTCTGTCTGAGCCTGTTGAAAAAGTGTTGTATCAAATTCGGTCGGTGTACGATACACTTTTTCCCCCTGGGAGTTGACCGCAAGGAGCGCATAGAGGCGATGGCGAGGAGGAGTCACCGCATGTTCAAGGAGGTCTTTTATTCTATAGCTTCTCCCATGACTGTCTATGACCCTGTGATTCGTTGCGGAGCCCTGTTGGGGATTAAACGTTGTCTGACATGTGCAGCACCGCATGGTTTGGGTATCGTATCTGCCGGTATTGACGGTCCAACAATTTGGACACAATATTCGGGCTATTGGATTTTTCCGGGGATAGGCATCCTTACTAAAGATATAGTTTTTGAATAAGGGAATGGCCTCCCCATTACGCGTCTCAACCATTTTCACCCAAAAATAATACAGGACATCACACGTTTCACCTGTATGCGAATCGATAGTTCTATAATAGCGTTGGATAGTATCTTTGACATCTCGTTCAATGGCATGGAATGTTTCTAATAATATCCTCTCGTCAACCCTTGTAAGCGCTTGACGCACCATAAATGTACTTACAGGGTTCGCATCACATCCTATAGATTTTGCACCTAATTTTGCACATTCTGCAAGCGTCGTTCCCGATCCCATAAACGGATCGAGCACGATCATATCTTCAAAATCATGCGCATGATAAAATTCAGCCCAAATATCCCGTGTATTATCCAGGAGTACTCCTAATACATTTGCCCGAAAGACACTCCCTAAGCGTTTTGCCCACCATTTATGAATATAGGAAAGAGGGCGATTGATTTCCTTTCTCCAACTTTCCATTTCAGCAATGGCATCAATGTGTTCAAACGGGAAATGGCTTTCTATCGCTTTCATACCAGTGGCTCCATGTATCATGTTTAAGAAAGGCACTTATTGGTATGCATCGCAACGGGAGTGCCAGGTTCGGTGTGGACTCGACATGCGACAAACTTATGGACTTTTCCTGCTGAAGGATTCGGAGTTGTCTGAGCAGAAAGCGTGTTGGTCGTAAGATCGAATGTATACCCGATAATCAATTCTGATGTTTCAGTTCGCGTCAATTCACCAACTTTGATAATCTCTGAGGATAACGACATCTCATCAGGAATGATCAGCGTGATTTGTGCTTCCGTTCCATCAGTGAGCACAAAAGGCGTTGGGGCAACATACATCTTTCTGTCTCGAATCATAATGTCGCCGTAACTTCCAAAGCCCTTTATACTTTTATTCTTATGGAGATAGTCGTGATCGGCATTTAAGAAGTCACCATGACAGAGGATAAAATCAAGGACGGGATAGTGTTGAGGATTTTGAGGTTCAGAGGGATACCGACCAAACACATAAAAGATGTCTCTTCCATTATGAAAGCCTGTCGGAACCTGACTATTACAGTCAAAGTTTATAACCCTACCAGGATATTGAAGTCCTTTAATCTCAAAGCCAAGCGTATGGGAGACCATCTTGAAATCTGGGTAACTATTCCGTGATGGTTCGTCAAAATTTTCTCCTAACTCTTCCAAGCGTTCACGAAACCAATCTTGAAAATGGTATTCTTTGTCTCGGCGATTTTCCTTGTGAATAAGCTTTCCACTTCTGATCGCCCTGTAGCAGTTGACGAATACATCAATAACGAATGACATCTCTTAGCCCTCTCTCTCTAAATAATCCATTCACAAACACTTGCTCATCGTATCCACAGTGGTGTCTCAATACTACGATCTTCTCAATAGTGCAAGTTATATTTTTCGGGAGTCTCGTTTCAGAGGGATAACGCCTGGGTTGTGCGGCCATGCCAGCGCCTTGACCGGAAGTAGGGCATTTGAGCCACTACAAAACCTTAATAGCGGGCTGTTATGCGAAAACCACAGAGCGCGGGGGCGGTCAGTACCAACCGTTTGTGAGCGGCCCCAGTGGCGC
>JAFFZZ010000027.1 GCA_016933915.1 Candidatus Babeliaceae bacterium | reverse complement strand
ATTGCGCAGTCGTTAGCTTAATTTAACTAGATGTGAACGCAGTTTCGTTTTATTTACTTATGTCAACATCAGCTCATCATCGCTTTAGGGAAAGTACGAAGAACGGAACACGGACAATGGAATACAAAATAGTAAATAGTGAAAAGTGAATAGAAAAAATAAACGAATCTGTTGATAAACCAAACTATTTACTCTTCAATTCTCTGTTTTCCGTTCTCCTTTCTCCGTATTCCCCTGTTTTGTTACCTTTTTTTAATCAATCTTTACGACATTTTTGTTGACAAACATGTCATAAGTTAGTATGTTCTGTAACCACACCCCGCATAGGGAGAAACCAGCGTAATTCCCCACTGTATTTCTCGCGTTCCTTTCTTGGTGTCATAAAAAAGCATTATGGTTATTCGATTTCCAGATGTCATCCTGCAATAAATATAAAACATAGGGAATATCTTAAAAATGATGTATCTATCAAAAATAAAAATTCAAGGTTTTAAGGGATTTAGCGATTTCCAAATCCGTTTTAAAAGTGGCCTCAACGTTCTAATTGGAGAGAATGCGGTTGGCAAAAGCGGTATCATTGATGCTATCCGTCTGCTTCTACTTGAAGATGAATTTGGGCGAAGCGGAATTGATGAAGCACATTTCTATAAGCCATTTAAAATTGATGCCAAATCCAATGAGTCATTTAGAATCCGAGCAGTATTCTCTGATCTAAATGAAGAAGAACGGGTTGCCTTTTTACCTTGGACCGAAGACGCCAATACCGCCAGCTTAACTTTACATGTAGACAATAAAGAGAATAGGCGTGGCAAATATAAGCGAATTTTATGGGGAGGGGCATCCAGAAATAGTATTTTTGAGTGGGAGCTACTTGATACAATTAATTGCATTTACCTGCCTCCGCTTCGTGATGCAGAAGCAAAGTTGCGTGAAGGTAAAGGTTCCAGGCTTGCAAGACTTCTAAAAAACCTTAATCGCCAAGAAATAAAAACGGCCAAGGAATCAGGTGTTCCTCATGAACTTGAAAACAAGGTCAACACATTTAATAAAGAATTAACAAAAGAAGATGCAATTGCAAATGCACAGGAACTTATAACGTCTCGTTTGAAAGAAGCTCTGGGTTCGGTATTTGGACAAGATGCCCTTATTCAATTCTCTGAAATAGGTTTTAATCGTATTGTGGAAAGTTTGCGGATTCTTTTTTATCCGGAATTGAATTCAGGTATTGATCAGGAGTTTTTTAGGGATCTTGGCCAAAACAGCCTGGGATACAATAACATCATATACATGGCGACAGTTCTTGCCGAATTGACAAGCGAAGAAGGGCAGAAAGACAACCTGCGTATTCTTCTGATTGAGGAACCTGAAGCTCACCTACATCCGCAGCTTCAGATTCGGTTTCTTAAGTTTCTAGAAGAAAAAGCAAAGCAAACCGGAATTCAGGTCATCGTCACGACTCACTCTCCAGTTTTGGCTTCGTCTGTATCGTTGGATTCTTTAGTACATTTGGCGATCGACTCATCTCGAAATATCAAAGCCACTGCGCTCGCAGATTGTGGTTTAAGTAATGGAAGCAAAGATTTCATTTCTAGATGGCTTGATGTGACTAAATCGACACTTTTATTTGCAAAGGGTGTGATTTTAGTTGAGGGTATTGCGGAAGCCTTGTTGCTTCCTGAGTTGGCAAAACGTGTGCTTTTAGATGACAATGCATCAAAAAAGGATAACACCCTTCCTGTGACACTTGCCGAATGTGGCGTATCAGTGATTAATTTAAACGGAATTTATTTTAAGCATTTTATGCAGCTTTTCTGTGATCTTACAGATGCAAGCTTTGACTCTTTGCCATTCAGGTGTGCTGGACTTACGGATAATGATCCAGAAAAAACAGAGAAACCGACGAAGGACAATCCAGCGGATGGAAAAAATAGTGCATTAGAATTGATCGACAAAGCCGAGAAGTCACCAAATTGCCGATTGTATACTAATCTAAAAACATTCGAATATGATCTGGCCATGGAAAGTGGGAACTTGAATACAATGATACCAGTTTTCCTCAAAATACTTGATACGGATGGAGACATTCGCAAAGAATATGAAGGGCATGATAAGATTGACTGGTCAAAATCAAATATCAAGACTGATGTGAAGAAAGAAGTGGCATTCGATCTTTTGGGTAGGATTGGTAAAGGTGAATTCGCCCAACAGTTGGCGATGAAACTTAGTAGCTCTTCCGAACAATTTGACGTGCCGGAATACATTATGCAAGCCGTTCTGTGGGCATGTGGGAGGAAGTGATGGAAAGTCATGAAGAACTTTTTCACACTATCGCCGCCAATGTATGCAACAAGCCGCAGAGCCTGACTGCTGAAGTTTGTTTCGCTCAAACAACAAATTGTATGTGTCGTGATCACGGCAGGTGTCGACTTCATGAAAAGACACTAGAGCAACTAAAGTATGTACAACAATCCATCATGCAGAGTATCTTTCTTCGTGCTTGTCCTGGAAGCGGTAAGACGGAAGTAGTGGGTTTGAAGGCCGCTCACGAAATAAAGTCATGGCCATACCCAAGTAGGGGGATTGCTGTCCTTACTTTCACAAACAATGCAGCCAACGAGATTGCAGAACGGATCACACAGTTTGCAGGTGTCAACGGAACTGCCTATCCTCATTTTGTCGGTACGATCGATAGTTGGTTTCATGGCTATGTTGCAAATCCATTTGCTCACATGCGGACTAAATTTCCAGGGAAAGATGGTGACTGAAGTCTACGGATCATTGAGACCGGGTATCAAGCTGACTGGTTGAATACATTTGCAGCGCCGACAAAATACCATTCAGGAACCGGAAGATTGACGCCCATATATGCTAACAATTATTACTTAGATCCTGAAACAAATATGTTTCACATTCGGCCGCTTGGGGGAACACAATGGATTACGCTTACCACACTCTTTGACACAACTCAATTCAAAGAATTCAGAAGTAATAATCCTTGGTTGACGAAACAAAAAGTTTTCGAAGGTTTTCGGGACACAAAGCTGAAGTTCTGGAAAGCTGGATTATGTACGTATCAGGATATTGAATATCTGACTTACCTGATTCTTGCTGATGATCAGAACGAAGTCGCATCCATTTTGTCCAAACGTTTCCCGCTAATTATTATCGATGAATGTCAGGACCTATCCTGGGTACAGTTGAGAGTTCTGGAAGCATTGAAGAATCAAGGATCGGCTTTGCACTTCGTTGGTGATTTGAATCAAGGAATTTACGCTTTTAAGAAGGTTTTTCCTCGGAATGTCAAAGAGTTTGCAACGAAAAATGGATTCACAGAAATGCTGCTTGGTGAGAATTTTAGGAGTGTGCAGCCAATTGTTGACTTGTGTGGGAAGCTTCGCAATCAGGGAAATATAGCCGGACGCTCAATGAAAAAAGGTGACATGCATCCAAGTTGTGCCTTGTTCACGTATTCACCGGATCAACTGAGTGAGCTGCCTAATCAGTTTTTACAGTATTTGGAAATTAACGGAATAGATAATAGCAAGTCTGCAGTACTTGCACGTGGTAAAACATTGATTAGTAAACTACGAGCAGGGCTTATTGAAAGTCATCTGAAAGATGCAGAGTTACCCACTCAGGCAATTCTACTCTGGAATACTGGAGCTTGGGAGCGTCAAAAAGTAGCATTACAATACATGGGAAAATATATTGCCACAATATATTTCTCTGAAAATGCTACGGATTCGAGAAATCAGTATTGCCCGGATGTAATCAACTCAAAAATGCAATGGCGCGCTTTTCTTGCTACTGTGTTAAAAGCATGCAGTCAATTGTCTAACCTTGTAGAGTTAAATGTTATCTGGTCACAATGGT
>JAFFZZ010000026.1 GCA_016933915.1 Candidatus Babeliaceae bacterium | reverse complement strand
GAAACAAAACTCATGGCCTGTGTTTTGGTTTGAATGACCTGAAAAGCGCGGATCATCCCAACCACAGTGCCAAGTAGTCCTAATAGCGGCGCTATATGGGCAACCGTTGCCAGAATGCCAAGCCGCTCTTCGAGTTTCGGTAGTTCTAAAAGAGCGACTTCTTCCATACAATTAGTAATACGCTCACGCGTTGCACTTAAGTTGGCAATGCCTGCTCTCACCACCCTGGTAACCGGTGTATTGAATCGATCACACAAACGTTCCGCTTCCTTGACCTTATTCTGCCTGACCAAGATCTCGATCTCGGCTAAGAATTTATCGGTATTGATCCTGGAACGATGGATAACGACGAGTTTTTCGATGAAACTTGCAAGAGCAAAAATCGAGCAGGCAAGGATGAGCCACACAATCGCCCCACCTTTAGTAACAAGGTTGATCATAAAGCTCCTTTTTGTGGATAACTATATAGTTGTACAATATTATAGTAAAGCACTAATGAAAGTAAAAGATTATACTACCTCATCGATTGTGTGTAAATATTGAAAAAATGAAGCCTTGCGCACTTTTTTAACTATTCTGATGTAATCGCTGTTACTTCTTGCACGGACACCTTAACTTACTATAATGTTAAGTGTTATGGCAATTATGCTAAATATTCGCAATAAAATTATTCTAATATAAAAACTTATTAAGATAACGAAACAATGCCTGAATTACCTGAAGTTCAAACTGTTGTCAACGACTTGAACATCCATCACGTTTGTAGGCGGCGTATTGCCGCAGTCCGTATATACTGGCGGCGATCAGTAAATAATGTGTCCCAAAAAAATATTAACAAGGCGCTTCTTGGAAGATCGATCGTAAAGGTCTGGCGTCGCGGAAAGTACATCGTGATCGATTTTGATAAGGCAACCCGAGTATTAATCCATCTTAGAATGTCCGGCAGGATATCTATTGTAAATGCAAAGTCTCCGAGAGATAAGCATGAACATGTATGCGTCACTTTAAACAATGGAGATGAGCTCCGGTTGCATGATACGCGTAAATTCGCACGTGTCTATATTGAAAAAGGCCCCGTTACCCGTCTTGATACTCTCGGATGTGAACCACTTGATATAACATTTACCCCGAAGAAAATCGGCCCGTTATTAAGATCCCACAAACGCGCCTTGAAACCACTCTTGCTGGATCAAACATTCATTGCTGGCCTCGGTAATATTTATACCGATGAAGCACTGTGGCATGCCAAACTGCACCCAAAAACACAAAGTGATGCTCTTTCTAGAGTTAAAGTTAGAGCATTATGTAAATCGATAATGTTTGTCCTCCGCAAAGGGATCAAGAATTGCGGAACATCGCTTGGTAATGGAGATAATAATTTTTATTCTTTGGGAAAACAAAGCGGCAGGAATCGCGAAAAATTAATGGTTTATCGGCGTACCGGCGAACCGTGTAAACGCTGTGGCACAAAGATCAAACGACTCATCCTCACACAACGCAGTACCCACCTATGCCCGCGATGTCAAAAGCTCTAACGTATAAAATCAACGTATAGTGCCCACAATAAAGAAAGCGCTGATACTATAAAAATAAAAGCAAAATTTGCCTTATCTTTGAACGAAGTAAGCGAGCACAAAATGATCCTCATTTGATCATAGTCATCTGAAGTGAGCGATCGTGGGTCATTCATTTTTCGCAAAAGATCATGATTTTCAATTACTTTTGACCTGTTTTTCGAAATTCTATATTTATATAAAAAGAAAAACAAGAAACCGATCACACCGACATACCACGCGATCTTACCCCACATCGGGTCGACCGCATTAAGAAATACGACAATACGTATAGCAACTATCGCTATCAACCCAATTATAAAGAAGAACCAAGAGGCAAGATCATCCTGACATCGTTTCCGGTTACTGCATCCTCTGCACTTTTTCTGTAGCAGTATCATAAATTCGTCCTTATATATTTCCCCGTATCGAATTTCGATTTGCAACCGTTATAACTCATATAACGTATTTTGCCAAATACTTTTCTCTCGCCCCATGCTCGATCATGCAGTCCGCCGATCGACCAGAGAACACCGACATAACCATTGGGGTCACGACCGTCAAGCTCATATTTATCATTGAGATATATCGCCGTAGCGATCGCTTCTTCCGGCGAACGCATCCATTCAAGGATCTTTTTTCCCCAATACATGCGCATATAACCATGCATTTTCCCCTTATTGACCATTTCTTTTTGTGCAGCATTCCACAGCTCGTCATGTGTCTCCGCCTGCTCAAGCTTTTTGAGAGAATACTTGTATTCCCGTACATCATGACGATGTTCATTTATTGTCTTCTGCGCCCAGTGTGGCAAAGCTTTAAATGAATCATATTCTCTATTGTGATAACAGAAGTTATCGGAAAGTTCACGTCGCACGATAAGTTCTTCTAAAAATGCTTCCTTGCTTATTTTCTTACCAGAAGCTTTGAGCACGCATAAGGCAACGCACTGCGCGGATATTTGCCCAAAATGCAAATAAGGCGAAAGATGCGAAGTGCCATCACATGTCGGATCATTACGTTTAACATCATAATGATCAAGTTTATCCTTAATGAACGTATCCAGAACACGCTTTGCGGCTTTACTCCCCGGATCGAGCCAGTCAACAGGCAATACATCATCAATTACTTTCAGCGCCCTACGAATCTTTCGCCAATCAATTTTTGCGGTCATCTTTTTAGTATAAAATGGATGCTTTTTAAGAGTGGGAATATCAGTCAAAAATTGAGCGAGTACCTTTTTGATCTTCGGACGGATCGTATAAGCCCCAAATTCTTGTTTTGACGATGCGTGCCAACACGGAACGATGTTGTGCGCATCAACTTCATATATCGGAATGTTAATATGCTGTCTAAGGCGGTCCTTCCATTCACGCTTAATTCGTAAAGGATCAAAATCTGTTATAAGCAATCCGGATCTCGTTCTTCCCAAAAAATCAGGAAGTTCTTTCACGGGATCACCGACCAAAAGAATAAATGGTATGTTCTTTGCCTGCAAGGCCCCGTCTACTTCCATAAGACCACGCAGCATAAAATCATATTGCCTTATGGTAGCATCTAAAAAAGTTGGACTAAGTGTAAAGACAACAAAAAGCTGCGCTTTAAGTTCAAGCGCAGCTTTTTGTGCATAGATAAGCGCCCAATTATCCTGAACACGCTGGTCACGGCTCATCCAGTAGACAACTGGTCCTTTGCCACGACCGGGTTCATTAAGGGGCATTATTCGAATATCATTTAAACAAGCAAGCATTCGACCCTCAAGCTCATCCTATTCCATATTTATTTCGGTAACATGTTGAAAACTATCAACGTAAACATATTTATCAACAGCAAGTACCATGATCGTACATTCCGATTCCTTAAGAAAGGCGACAAGTTCAGGATTTTTCTTAAGTAACAAAGCGCGGTATACCTCTCTCGCACCATTGCCTGCTTCAGCAACTTTCCCGAGCACGGTTACCGCAACCGCCTTCTTAAGATCATCGATCTTATTGAGTGCACAATCAACCAATAAAGAAACATATTTATTGGCAACCATATTGGAATATTTAGTGGTCTTACGCAACGTGGCAAAGATGATCTGCCTGAGGTCGTCTGTTGCAGCAAATGTCATTAGTGATGTATACGGATATGGTGTACCCACAGTAGCAAGCACGCCGAGTTTTTGCGTATTCATCAACTTTGCAACGTTAGATAATAATTCTTGACGGTCCATACACTACTTGCCTAATGCTTGCTTAATGTCCATAGCATGTTCTTGTTCCATAGCAAGGATCGTTCGTAATTGCTGGGCAAGTGCATACTCTTTCATATCTTCCGCCTGTTCGACACGTATTTTATATCGCTTAATCGCATCCTCTTCGCCAGCCAGATCCTGCTCAAGCATCTCAACATTATCATCCGCCGTATAGATCTTGCCGACATCAATGGACGGTTTCCCGCCAAGATAATCGATCTGGTCCGCTAATGCCATTGCGTGCTGGATCTCTTCGTTTGCATGGATCTTCAACTCCTTAATGATATCCCCGTATGATGCCCCGCTCATGACCGCAGAATGATTGATGTACTGGATCGCAGCCGAATATTCCAATTCAAGATCTTTGTTAAGCAGATCGATTATTTTTTTAACTGTCATAGCCATCACAAACCTCCTTTCTAAAATGCTTACCGTAGATAAACAAAATAAACGTATATAGTTGAAATTATCATTGATTCGACCATAAAGAGCAGCCCATATTTTAAGAATGCGACAAACGTGATCACCTTTCCGTTCTTCTTAGCTATGCCGGCCACTACAACATTGGCCGAGGCTCCGATCAATGTCCCGTTCCCTCCCAAACACGCGCCTAAGACCAGCGACCACCATAAGGGGCGTAATAAAACATGCATATCTCCCTGGACGCCACTTGATGTCATAAAAACACCGACTTGTTTTATGAGTGGGATCATCGTTGCCGTATATGGGATGTTATCAATGATCGCAGAGGCAATAGCTGAAAACCATAAAATAGACATTGTCAATATAGTCATATCACCGTGAGCAGCATTGATCACAGTTTTTGCCAACATCTCGACAAAACCCACTTTCACAAGACCTTCAACCAAAATAAATAATCCGATAAAGAACATCAATGTAACCCATTCGACGTGTTTCAGTATTTCTTCCGGATGGCTCCCGGTTATCAGCATCAACACTGACGCACCGAGCAACGCTATAGTCGCGACTTCAAGATGCACCGAGCTGTGTAAAAGAAATAAAACAATTACCACGCCAAGCACAACCAGCGATTTTATTAATAACTTTTTGTCTTTTATTGCACGCTCTGCTTTTAATTCACGGATGTGCGCTCTGGCCTCTGTTGAAACATGAAATGATGAATGGAACATTATTGCAATGGTCAAAACATAAAATACCAATATCACCAATACGACCGGCCCCATATTGACCATAAAATCGGTAAAACTCAGATCAGCGGCGCTACCGATCAAAATATTGGGCGGATCACCGATCAGTGTCGCAGTCCCACCTATATTCGAACCGATCACCATTATGATCAAAAAAGGGATCGGATCAACATCGAGAGTATCTGCCAGCAAAAACATCATCGGTGCCATCAATATCATTGTGGTCACATTATCCAGAAAAGCCGAAATGAAAGCTGCTGAAAGCCCAAGCATGATCATGATCTTAAGCGGCTTCCCCTCTGCTGCTTGAGCAACCTTGATCGCAAGCCACTGAAAGACCCCGGACTCAGCCATGATATGCACAATAATCATCATGCCTAATAATAAAAAGATCACGTTAAGATCAATTGCTTGAAAGGCCTCATGCTGATCTACTACACGCACAGCGATCATTACCGTAGCACCCAAAAGAGCTGCGATCATTTTATGCACACGCTCAGTCATGATCGAAATATAGACTAAGGCGAAAATACCCACTGCTATGATGAATGGATTCACTGCCGAGTCCCTATACCCTAATGACCTTTTGAATAAGGTCTTTACGCATTATCATGCCTTTTAATTTTTTGTTATCGTCAAGCACGAACAACCGCCTTAAATTCTTATTAACAAAATTAAATGCGAGCTGTATAACGCTCACCTGCTCATGTACTGTAAAAAAATCCTTGGACATGATATCGCGCGCAAGCAGCTCATCTTCTTTTACAAAGAGCTCTTCAAACGGCTCGTATTCCTTTAGAAAAGCGATGTTCTCCATCATATTCATATATTTCGGGACACCGATCCGCAATATCTCTTTTTCCGTTATGACCCCCAGCATCGTTCCGTCCGCATCAAGTACCGGCGCCCCGCTAATATTATGCGAGAAGAACCTATCGACTATCTCTTTTAATGTATCGGTGGGAGCTAATGTAATAATATCTTTATGCATCAGATCGCGAGCTACCACAGTTTCTTTGACCGGCACATTCTCCTTGTTGATAATATCGATGAATTCCTGCGCAGATCGGGCTGCCGCAAGTCGTCTGACAAGTTCGTCATTAGTGAAAACGCTTGAAAAAGCGCCCATGGTTTGCAACAGTGTATTGACTTTTGTTTTGCACGAAAGCAGCATAACAAAATATTTGACCTTATCACCTGCTTTCGTATACGTAATGCCATCCCGGGCATAACCATAAATGATGAGTATATCATTAAGCCCCTCGATACGAGCATGGGGCAAAGCAAAACACTTCCCCATATATGTTGATTGTTGTTTTTCGCGTTCTGCGATAGCATGCCCGATCAGGTTTCGATCAAGGTGCTTTTTATGGTGACAGACAAGATCTACCAATTCACGCAATGCGTCTTCTTTTGTTTTAGCCGAAAGCGATAATTTGATTAGATTGGCATCTAACAAACTCGATAGCTTCATAATCTCTCCTTTTGATTCAATTGTTATCAGGTTTACGTTTGATAACACGTATTAGGCTTTATAGTATTCCAAGGCCTTAGGTAGGTCCTGTTTAATTTTTTCGATACGTGTGTTTGGAGCCGGATGAGTAGAAAGAAATTCAAGCCCACGCTCTTTTTCCAAAGCACTCATGCGTTCCCATAACCGTGGTGCTTCGTGCGGATCATAGCCGGCACGAGCCATTAAGATCAACCCGATGGTATCCGCTTCAGATTCCTGCAAGCGGCTATACGGAAGAAGAACACCTACTTGTGAACCAATTCCATACACCTGAAACAACGCCGCTTTAGTTTTTGTTGGGTTTTTTGTGTAGGCATCAGAGATCGCGCTCGCTCCAAGCTGGACTATTAATTCCTGGCTTAAACGTTCACCGCCATGATTGGCAAGGGCATGTGCAACTTCATGGCCCACAACGACCGCCAACCCGGTTTCGCTTTGTGTGACCGGCAGTATACCAGTATACACTGCGATCTTTCCACCCGGCAAACAGAAAGCATTGACCTGTTGATCTTCAATAAGATTGAATTCCCAATTATAATTCTTCAGTTCCTCTTGCATCCCGTTCTCTCGCATGAAATCTTCTGCTGCCGCTGCAATGCGTTGTCCTACTCGGGTGACCATTTGCTCATCAGTTGTTGATGAGGCACGTGTCGAATTTTGCAGGATCTCATTATAACTCGTAGCGCTCAACGCGATCAATTCATCGTTCGGCACGAGCAATAATTGACGACGCATAGTGATCGGCGTCGTTGCACATCCAACTAAAAAGAAAATAAGTATCGATAAAGCTATGTTCTTTCTCATAAGCACCTCATAATTGAAGACTACGGTTTTACTTTATTTCGAATTCAGCATATACCTGCGCAGTGATCTCGACCTCGCCCTGGGCAAAACCCGTTGCTGCCATTGAGCGTTCCATTAACATTGGCATCGGCCGCACGCCGCCGCTTTCTTGGATCAAAACAACCTTACCAAGCTCACATCCGAATTTTCCGGCAAGCACCTTGGCTTTAACTCG
>JAFFZZ010000025.1 GCA_016933915.1 Candidatus Babeliaceae bacterium | reverse complement strand
TTGGTGGGATGAATTTTGGGAAGATCGCACAAAAAAGCGAATAGCGGCATGATTGGGCTCACCGACAGTCATGATTTACACACTATCTGATCCTATATAATTTTTAGTAACTTCCAATACAGCCACAAGAGCATTTCTTCCGTCTTCAAGATTTCCATACGAAATAAGTTTTGATACGAGAATAGCGGCAAATTCTGCTTGTGGTTTACCAAATGGAATTTGGGTCTGTAATCGCAAGTCTAGTCCTGCTTGATAAATGAGTGCCTGTTGTCCATCGCTATCACGCATAATTGGAAGACACTCAAAATATTCTATAATCTCATTCTGCAATTGTATAGGTAATCTCACACTATTTTTCCATCTTCCATGAATATTTTGCATACGTAAGTTCGTATTTTTTATTACTATAAATTCTAACGCGATGCGTCACACGCCGCACACGCGCCCTGACGACGGGCAACGAACCCCGACCAAGCACCGGACCACTATGCGAGAGGAGTATGCCAAAACTGGCAAGCGCGGGTGTGGTCTTGTGCACGCAATTGTTATGCCTTTGGCTTGTATACGCCAATTTTCGGTAATTTAACGCAATAAACCGTAAAAAAGTCAAGAAAAAAGTTGACATTAAATCGCCATTATTTACAATTTAGCTAAATTAGCTAAATACGTATTTCATATATTTTAAGGATATTGACATGGCGACAAAAAAGATCAGTTCAACACAGGCTCAAAATAATTTTGGACAAGTCTTGGACGATGTCACATATAATCAAACTCGTTTTATCATAGAACGACGAGGAATTCCTAAAGCCGTAATGATCAGTTTTGATGACTTTGAAAGTTTGCTTTCAAATGAATCGGAGAGAAGTGAGATGTCTCTCTTATTAAGGGAAGTGAAGCCGGCCTATCAAATTGGACAAGCCCTCAATGACTAATGATTCTTTCATGAAATAAGGATGATTCACATGCAAACACATGCTATTTCTCAGAGTAAAGTATCTCGACAATTACACTTACCGATAATAGAAGACAATATTCCTCATGTCCCTCAAATTAAGAAATCCAAATTTAGTGATACCACGGTTGTAAGCAACAAGACTCTGCCAATCCATCGATGGGTCCCATGGATTGCTGGTTTCTCAAGTAGCTTTGTGAAAGAGGCATTGCGAGAATACAGTCATGGAGGGATCGTTTTAGATCCCTTTTCGGGGGTTGGTACAACTCTTGTCGATTCTATCTGTAAAGATTGTCATGCTATCGGGTTTGAAATTAATCCTTATGCGGCATTAGCATGTCGCGTGAAAACGTCTTTTGCCAAGATAGATGTCTCTGAACTTGCAAAGACAATCACTGATGCCGGAGAGTTCTATGAACAAAAAGTTCATTCATCATATACCCCACAAAGTATGCCTCCAGAAGGTTTTAAGACTCGCCACACATTTTACAGCGATGCCGTATTACGCAAGGTTCTTATTATTCAAGACTTTATTGCTTTGATTCAGGATGAGATCATTCGTGACGTATTTAGACTGGCATTTGCATCGAATATGGTAAAATTTTCTAATTATTCGTATGAACCAAGCTTATCGACAAGAGCGAGCGCAGGGAGGGAAGATATTCATGATTTTCCTGTTGGACAGTCCATTATTGAAAAATTGACCGAAATGTTATCCGATATACGGCTTGTCAATAAGAAGACAGGAAACTTACATGCTCAAGCAAGAATAATTAATGATACGTTTTTTAATTATGAAAATTATGTACAGTCTGAGTCTGTCGAATTGATTATCACCTCCCCTCCGTATTTGAATAATTATCACTATAATAGAAATACTCGCCCCCATTTGTATTGGCTGGATCTTGCCCATTCGCCGAACGACTTCAAAAAATTAGAGCAAAAGAATGTGGGGAAATATTGGCAAACTGTTCGAGAAAAGGCGAATATTGAGTTAGAATTTTCACTCCGGCATTCTGATATAGAAGAGAAAATAAGAATCCTCCAAAACCTAAATCCTGAAAAAGGAATTTATGGTGGAAAAGGATGGGCAAACTATGCCGCGACATATTTTAATGACTGTTACAAATTTGCCAAGGGGATTCAGTTTTCCTTGAAAAAAGGAGGAATTGCTCTGGTCGTCATTGGCAATAGCATTCTTCAAGGGATGATGATCCAGACTGACCAATACTTTGGGCAAATTGCAGAGTCAATAGGATTGGAGCTTTTAGACATTGAAATTCCGAGGAAAGAGCGTGTTGGAAATAGTATTATACAATCTGATGTGAGAGTTGAAAAGGCTAAAAAGGCTGACAAGCTTTACGAGGCTATCGTAAAATTAAAGAAGGTTTAAAGTGAGTCGGAATATACTTTGACCTTACCAGTTACACTTTCTATGGATGCGGCTTCTCCTGTCAATCGATCTGCCCATGTTCTCCCAGGATGCATGACATCCCATTCTGAATTGGCTTGATTGTACCGGCCTTTACCAGGATCATGATTTCCGAAACCGTCGACAATCATATTCCATAAAGGCTTGTATTCCCTGATAAGACGAGCTTCGACAGGAACGACTAAATCAGCGGCAAGATCCCCAAGAATCATGAAACGACACCTAAAATCTGTAACTTCAAGGTTGGATACTTGTGCGATACTCCTTGCATGCTCACCTAACCTTCGGTACAAATCCGAGGATTCCGAGATGTTGATTCTTGCTGTTCTCCATCCAGGAGGCACTGCCTTTCCTACATATATCGGTAATTCGCAAGTAAACTGATTACGTTGAACGATTTTAGCGTAAGGCGTAAAACCGCCCTTGTAATACAGGGCATACACTCCACCACCAAGAAACCTCTCTGGAGGAGGGAGAATATGAACAGGAGTTCGAGCAAAAAACTCTATCGCTTCATTTACCACAGCAACAAGTTTCTGTGAATTAAAAACATGTAATTCGCGTTCAAAATCTATCATTATATTGCCGCAATCGTTCCTTAACAAGTTATCGCACACTATCAAACATAATTTTACACAGCAGGTCACGGTTACGATAAGCCCTGCTTTTAGGCAAGTAATATTTTACAATGGAGATATGGGAAGGCATAACGCTTCGTTTCAGCGGCCAAAAGCGCGCCTTGAGCGGCAGTACAAAGCCAAAGCCACCACTCAACCTTTATGGCGGGCAATTATGCCAAAACTACTGCGCGCGGGCATGGTCAGCACCAATGCTTTGTTAGCCCTGCTCTCTCCTCCTGCCACCATACTTCACGTATGCGCTTGCGAAAATATTGTCAAGAAAAACGAACGCGCTCTATTACAATAATTGCTGCTGTTTCCCCGGGTGCTGGTGCTCTCGCTGGGCTTTTTTGTATGTCCGCGCAGTCGGGGGCATTTGTACCTCTCTCCCTGCCAACAATTCTTCAATGGTCAAAATTTGAATGCGTGGATAGTCTTTGCGCCAATTGGGCGAGTGATAAAACCCTGCGCTGGCGGCTTCCGACTTCATATCTTTGGATGGACGTTCTAACGTAATAAAGACGCCGATTGCGGCCTTTTCACGTTCGAGCGTGCCGACAAGATCACGAATATCGCCGCTTTTGACTTTCCCGCTTTTCACTTGAACAATGAGGCGTTTCGGCTTTGCTCTCGGATCATCAAGAAACGTGATCATGCCATCAATTCCTTGATCTTTGCCTTTTTTGCCCTTTTTGCTCCCAGTCTCGCCACCAATGGGCTGTGCCTGAATGAGTGAGAGTGCCCACCACTGAAATTGATACCGGTCATCGAGTGCCAATTGTTTGGCGGAACTGAAACTTTCTGGTTCACCGATGACATCATAATCAGTTTTCTCGATCAGTTCGAACGCGTTTTTGAGACGATATTTCTGAAGGGCAATCGCTAGATGCGTAATGTCAATGCCGATCCATTTTCGGTTGAGTTTTTGCGCTGCGTGAATGGTTGTCCCACAACCGCAGAAGGGATCAAGCACCAGATCGCCGTCATTGCTGCTGGTTTCAAGGATACGTTCAAGGAGCGCAACGGGTTTTTGCGTGGGATAGCCGAGGCGTTCCGCACTCAGATTATGCATCGGTTTTATATCATTCCACACATCTTGCAGTAAGACGCCTGGCAAATCTTCCCGATACTGTTTGAGCCTCGGCATGCCTCCGGCTTTCTTCGGCCAATGAATTTTTCCCTGACGGTCAAATTGCTCTAAGACGTCAGGACTATAGGCCCAATGTCGTCCTTTTGCTCTCACATCAAGCCCTCTCCAGGGATCTCCCGATGGGCCGTTGGTCGTCCCCGCTCCCGTGAGATCCATGCGTTTATAGCGTCTCCCGTGTTCATCAACACAATCCAAAAACATATCTAAATACTCTGGCTCATACGCCTGATAGACTTTATTCCAGCACGATGTGTTTGACATCGCGTAGAACAAGATGACATCGTGAACATCGCCATATTTCTTGGCCGAACTATGGGCGCTTGTCCGTTTCCAAATAATCTCATTTCGAAAATTGTCCACGCCAAAAATCGCATCTAACACAATTTTTAGATAATGACTTGCCGTGGGATCGCAATGGAGATACAAACTTCCGGTGGACGTTAAGACGCGGTGCAACTCAATAAGCCGCGCGGTCATCATGACCAGATACGCCATCATTTGATTGGTGCCAATAAACTCGCGTAAGGCACTCATCATGGTCGAAATTTCCGGCGTTGTGTCGGTAAGCAGGCTGTGATACGTTGATTCTGCGGCCATATCCCAATGCCACGTATCTTCAAAAGCCGTCAATTGCGACTCTGATTCCTGCCCGGATTCGTCCTTAAACAGGACATTATAATTGCGGTTTGAATTGAAGGGCGGATCTAAATAGACCAGATCGACCGATTCATCAGCAATATACTCGCGTAAAATTTTGAGATTATCGCCATAATATAATTGTCGTTCATTCACATTTGGCGTTATACACCTTTATGTGACAAGCATTTATGTACTTGCACACAAAGGGCTAACGCCTCGCTTCACCGGCGCAAAACAGCGGGCGCAAAACAGCTTGAAAGAACACCGACCAATTTCCCCGCCCGCTGTTTTGCGTCTGGTGCAAGCGATTGTTCGGCTTCCTTCTGTATTCTTGTAATATTTTTGCCCCCTTTAGCGTAATAATATCTTTGTTAGTTCTCTTCATAATAGATCTTACATTGTGGTAATGATTTTTCTAGTGCCTGTCTTTGCTCTAGAGCAAACTTATTCTTTGATAAATCTATCATATTTAAGTGCTCCATGTTATGCAATACAGTCGTATCTGAAATTTGATTATCACTTGCAGTCAATATCTTTAAATTTGTCAATTGTTTTATTGGAGTTATATCTATAATCTGATTATTATCTATATTTAGTGTTTCTAATTTTTCCATCTCCTTTATTGGGTTTATATCCTCAATTTTATTATTACTCAATATCAATACTTTTAAATTTTTTAACTTGCTTATTACACTTATATTGTTAATTTGATTATGATCTAATTTTAGTATTTCTAATCCTTCAAATTCTTGTATTGATGTTATGTCTGTAAGGTTGTTATTACTTAATTCTAAATGCCGTAAATTACTAAATACCGTTAAAATTCTCAGATCTAGAGAGTTACACCCCTCTAAACAAAGAAAACTTAACTCAGGGATTGGAGAAATTGTCGATAGTGAAATTTCAGACAGGTCCTTTTTTTCATTAGATCTTATCCGATAGCTTCCCTTTAAACTATTCTGTTCAAAAAAGGGGATTCCTCTTCTCTCCCAGATTAACTCATTATAAAAAATTTTAGCTTGTTCCATTCCTTCAAAACTTAATTGCCGTTTAACTCGATCTTCCAAGTTTAGCTAACTCATAGTAAAGTAAGAGGTTGTTTTGTAGAGCGCACGTTTATCCTCTGCTGAGCGAAAGCC
>JAFFZZ010000024.1 GCA_016933915.1 Candidatus Babeliaceae bacterium | reverse complement strand
GCGTTAGCGCTCTGCTGGCAAGCCACACATAAAGAAGGTAGGCGAAATGGAGTGACTGAAGGCCGAAATTCGAAGGAATAAATATGAACTTAGACGAACAATGGAAACGAGTATCTCTGAAAGTTGTTATTATTATTATCATTGTCGGCACAAGTCTTATAATTGTTGTCGGTATGCTGAACATGCCGTTATGGTGGGTACACATAGACGCCGCTCATCACAGCTTTATGATGACTGTCTGGGCATGGAATGCGCCAAGTCATCACGTCTTCCTGTATGAAGTAAAGAATTTTGGCTACGCACAAATTACGAAAGATCTCAGCCCAGTATCGAAAGATAGTTATATTTCAATACTGCGAGTGTTCGAATACCCTCTGTATGAAACAGGGAAGACCTTTCTGGTTGTGTTGGTGACGAAAGAACATGCCAAGTATTTCTCTGCAAATATTGGAATATCTGAGATGGAGAAAAACACTGAATACATTATTCGGCAAAAAATTATTCGATATTAGCATTGTGTTCCATGGATAAACTGAAGAGACCTGAAATGCGGGGGTAGGGATGGAGGCGAATGATGAAACTGCTCTCCTCTAAAAAAGGGGAGTCCCCTTCGCAAGAGTTGGGGATCTTGTGCAAAATTAAGCATGCCTGCAAATCAGGGAAATTGACACAATGGGACAAAAAATCTCCATGCTCGAATTGCCCGTTATTGTGGCATTCTTGATCCACCAACACTTGTGAGGGAAACCACCTAAAAATGTCTTTTTCAGAAAATGTTTATGAGGGAAGAACATACAAAAACTGAAAAAGTAAGAATAGATAGAGAGGGTGGAAGGCGAGGTAAATATGGAGCATACAACACAAAAATCGCTAACAAACGCTTGCACACGACCGCAACCGCGCTCGCCAGTTTTGGCATACGTGCCCGCCGTAAATGTTTGGGTGGTTGTGCTGGCTGTGTACTGCCGGTCAGGGCGCGCTTGCGGCTCGTGAAGCGAAGCGTTAGCGCTCTTTTTACTGCTCACATAATGATGCTATCGTGTATGAAACACAGAATGTAAAACACGAAATCATCTCAATAATATG
>JAFFZZ010000023.1 GCA_016933915.1 Candidatus Babeliaceae bacterium | reverse complement strand
TTGCCAGAAAGCATACACTTTTTAATCTGAGAATAATATTTTTCTGCTTTTCCCAGTAGGTCTGCTACCTTGCCATTTTTTTCCGCGCAATGGAGCGGTGTCCTGCCATCAGTGTCTACGGTATTAACATTTGCGCCATACTTAAGAAGCATTTGGACAATATCTTTATACCCCCTGCAAGCCGCCCAATGGAGCGGAGTTCGGCCATCTGAATCCCCAATGTTAACATCAACATTTTTATCAAGAAACATTTGAACGATATCTTTATTGCTAATAGATACTGCCAGATGAAGAGGGGTCACTTTATATTTAGCAGTCATGGCATTAAGATCAGGCTTTATCTCAAAAAGCTGTTTAACCTCATTAACATTGCCGCTAACTGTCGCCCTGTGGAGCGGAGTCCAGCCACATCCATCTTTTTTAATCACATTATTCTTAGTATAGATAACGTCTCGGTCAACATGAGTAGAAAATTTTTTTCTTTTTCCCGTTGCCAATAAAAGTTGGCCCGTTAACATGTAAATATAAAAAATGCTCAACCAAAAAAAAACATGCTTCTCCATAATTACCTCCATTAAAAAATCTTTCTCCCTAAAGAAAGGCTATCCCCATTTTACCCCCAATCTCTATAGTTCTATTTGGTTCTCTTCCCCGGTTCAATTGATCGTTTTCAAAATACTAGCAGGAGGGTTCGAAGGAAGCGAAAGTTTTTAACGCGTTATCGAATTAGTATGCCTTGGCAACAACAATATCGTAACGACTTTCAGACCCATTATAAAAACATCGTTTTCGCTGATGTGTCGGTAGAACACAACGAATGGTCCCTCCAAATTCCTTTAATGCAACAATTGCCTTTTCATCTCCGCTCCACCCAACTTCGTAAAAACCATTATTCTCGGCCAGACGATGTCCAAACTGGGCAAGTGTTTCATCCGTTACCACCCATTGCGCAGCACGATGTTCTTTTGCTTTTTCAAACAGTTTTTGTTGGATTTCAACCAAGAGATCCTCAACGGTTTGCTCCACCTGGGTCCATTGAATAAGTCGCTTAACTCCTTCTGGTCGATCGACAACGGTGACCGTCCCTGCGTCTATATCGCGCATGCCAATTTCCACACGCAATGGTACACCTTTCAGCTCCCAGCGGTAGAATTTTGCGCCGGGCGTCTCAGTGTCACTCTCATCAACCGTAATGCGAGCCACCTGATGCAATTGCTTGGCAAGTTCTCGTGTTGCTTCAAGTACTCGTTCACGATTTTCCGCCTTAAAAATAGGAATGATAACAACTTGTACTGGCGCAATTTTCGGCGGGATAATGAGCCCTTTTTGGTCGCCATGCGTCATTATCATGCCACCGATCATCCGTGTTGAGACTCCCCAGCTCGTCAAAAAAGGATAAGAAATTCCTTCCTGGCGATTTTGAAAGGTAATGCCAAAGGCACGTGCGAAGTCCTGCGAAATGAGATGCGATGTCCCCATCTGAAGTGCTTTCCCATCCTGCATACACCCCTCTAGTGTAAAAGTCTCATCAGCCCCAGCAAATCGTTCGTGCGGTGGTTTAGCAGCAGCAATGACAGGCATAGCGAGATACTCTTCCATAAAAACACGATAGAGCTGGTGCATCTGTTCAGCCATACGTCGTGCCTCTTCCTCGGTCTCATGTGCTGTGTGCCCTTCTTGCCACCAAAATTCGCTTGTTCGGAGGAATGGTCGTGGACGCATTTCCCATCGTACCACGCTACACCACTGATTTATTTTTAGCGGCAGGTCACGCCACGAATGAATCCAACGTGCAAACATAGTATGAATTATAGTCTCAGACGTCGGACGCACTACAAGTGGCTCTTCAAGTTCCTTACCACCAGCATGAGAAACCACTGCCACCTCGGGCGCAAAGCCCTCGACATGTTCCTTTTCCTTTTGTAAGAAAGAGAGCGGGATTAGAAGAGGAAATGCCGCATTCTGAATACCGAGCTTCTTGAATTGAAGATCAAGAATATGTTGCATGCGTTCCCAAATTGCATAACCATAAGGACGGATAACCATACATCCACGAACGGGTGTTTGATCGGCAAGTTCAGCATCGTAGACAACACTTTGGTACCAATCTGCAAAATGGGTTTTTATGTTAGGCAATTTATTCATAAGAGGAAACCAATCTCGAGAGAAAAGAGACAATATCAAAATGTATTATATCACGAAACACCCTTGTCTCACTAAGCTCGAATTATTTTATCTCATGAATATCCATGGTTTGCACATAACCTTGCCGCAACTCTTCACGGTAAAAGAGTAGCAGACTTACGGACAAAAAAAGGCCAGAGGAAAGCATGTTCATCGATACCCCTTCCCTGAGAAAGAAGGAACCGAAGAGTGCTACAAGAAGCGGCGTCATAAGCCCAGCAAACGAGAGAAATGTTGCCGTGTAACGTTGCAAAAGAAAAGAATAAAGGTTTACAAAGATACCATTTGAGACGAAAATGATCGCGGCTGTAAGAACCAAAAAGAGTGACCAATTGGTGACTACAGGTCCCGTACCTACCTCACGGCCAAATGAGACCGCAAAAGCCATAATCCCGCCAACAATCATGGATATTCCGTTGACCCAGAAGATATCGTACGTACGTATTTTTACTAATTCACGAGTGATAACCCAACCATATGCGGACGAAACAAGCACGCCAATAAGAACCAAGAAGGCTACAATTCGTAATGCCGGAGAAACAGCAAGAGAAACGGTGCATGACGGCTCCTGCAAAATAAGTGGCCACAGTGCCAGGATTCCCACGCCCATAGCCAACCATTTGATGAATGTCATCCGTTCACCAAACCAAAAATAAGAAATAACCGCAGAAGCAAGCGGCATTAAATTATAAACAATAGCAGACTCGCAGCTTGTCATATACTGCAACGCCCAGAGGTCAAAGCCATAGGCAATAAAAACACCGAAGATAATAAGCTGGAGCATGAGCCCCCAATCGTTCCGGGAAAATGATCGACAGGCTCCACGCCACCAAGCAAGCGCGACAAGGAGCAGGCCCGCAATTATCATGCGAAACCCGGTATAAAAAAACGGTGTTGCAAATGCCAGCGTAGCCTTTGAGAGCGTAAAAGTGATTGCGCACGTAAAATAAAGAAAAATGATATCAAAAGGAAAAATCTTCATCAAGGACACTTACCCGTTCAATGGAACATGCACGGCCAGTTTCTTTTTCAACCTCTAGGCAGACACCTGAAACTACAAAAGGACCCTTGTTCTCAACCTCAAACCTTCCGGGCATTTGAGAGAGAAGATGTGGCAAAACGGTGCCAACCTTCATGCCAATCATAGAGTCGCGTGCCCCCGTCATCCCCAAGTCGCTTATGAAAGCAGTACGTCGCGGAAAGATGCGTTCATCAGCAGTTTGCACATGAGTATGCGTTCCTACCACTGCGCTCACCTTGCCATCACAGAAGAACCCCATCCCCGCTTTTTCTGACGACGCTTCAGCATGGAAATCAATGATAATAATTGGCGTCTGCGTCCTTAAAAAAGAGAGAGCTGTCTCAACAGCTCGGAACGGGCAATCAAGATGTTGTTGCATAAAAACACGCCCCTGTACATTAATAACGCCTATCTTCGTTCCGTCATCAAGACTAACAATGCCTATACCACGACCAGGACAAATACTCGGAAAGTTCGCGGGACGTAAAAGATACGGATTTGGACCCTGTTGATCAAAAAAGAGGAGAATATCTTTTTGCTGAAAAATATGATTTCCCCCCGTAATCATAGCGGCACCAGCATGACGAAGCATCTCAACCTGCTTCGGAGAAATACCACGCCCATTTGTTGCCGCATTTTCACCATTTACAATGATGGCCTGAGCATTATATGCACGTTTCAATTGTTGCGCATACTTTTGAAAGAGCGCGCACCCCGGAGCTCCGAGCAAGTCGCCGAAACAGAGAATACGAACAGTCTCCACTACCACCTCCTATCGCGCATACTCAATGGCGCGTTTTTCCCGAATGACGTGTACCTTGATCTGACCCGGGAAATTTACCTCATCTTCCACTTTGCGGGCTACATCACGGGCTAACTGCAATGACTCCACATCACCAAGCTTGTCTTCCTCAACAATAATACGAATCTCGCGACCAGCCTGCAGCGCATACGCGCGCTTAACACCAACAAATTCTGCGGCAATTGCCTCCAATTTCTCCAACCGCTTGAGATATGCAACAAGTGTTTCGCGCCGTGCACCAGGACGTGAAGCAGAAATCGTATCAGCAATAACAATAAGCGGGTCGTAGAGCGTTTTAAAGGGAACCTCTTCATGGTGAGCAGCAATTGCGTTCACTACAATCGGATCTTCACCGCAACGTCGTGCAATATCAGCACCAACCTGAGCGTGAGGACCCTCATGCTCCGTCGCCGCAACCTTTCCCATATCATGAAAAAGTCCGGCACGTGCTGCAAGATCTGGGCGAGGAAGCCCAAGCTCTTCAGCAAGCATACGTGCCATATGCGCAACTTCAATAGAATGAGCCAAAACATTTTGTGAATAACTGGTTCTAAAATAGAGCTGCCCAATCGAACTTATAATTTCCGGAGCAACTCCATGAAGATTAAGTCGTAAGACCGCATCTTTACCACGCTCTTGCACAATATCATTAATTTCTTTCTCAACAGCAAGAACCGTCTCTTCTATTCGCGTCGGGTTAATGCGACCATCAAGAATCAATTTTTCAAGGGCACGTCGCGCCACCTCGCGTCGCACCGGATTAAAACCAGAGAGCGTTATTACGGACGGCGTATCATCAATGATGACATCAACCCCGGTCGACATCTCAAGCACCTTAATATTGCGGCCCTCTTTCCCGATAATACGGCCCTTCATATCATCGTTAGGCAACTGCACAACACATGATGTATTGCTTGCTACATATTCGGCTGCATACCGCTGCATAACATCGACAAGCATACGTGATGCTCGCTCTTTTGCTGATACCCGAGCTTCATCTTCTACCTTTTGAAGCCAGTGCTCGTGCGACCGTTGCACCTCTTTTTCAAACGCTTCAAAAAGAAGCTGCCGCGCTTCTTCTTGCGACATATCCGCTACACGTTCAAGTCGCACCGAGAGATCAGCCTGCAAATGACGCAACTTTTCCTGCGCCTGCTGCATTTGCTCTCCTGAACGCAAAAGTTCACGTTCTCGCTGCTGAAGATCAAGTTTAGCAGTGGCAACTTCGCGCTCTTTTTCCACCAGAGTATCTCGTTGAGCACTTATCTTAGTTTGCAAACGCTCAAGCTCAAATTGTTCGCGCTTAAGCTCATTTTTAAATTCGTTACGTTTCCGTTGAAGCTCATCTTTTAAATGAGCCAACGCCTCGCGCCGTTCAGCCGCAATCTCTTTTTGACTCGTTACCCGCTCAAGCTCAGCTTGCTTACACGTATGCTTACTCGTCAAAAGAAAACGATACCCTAAAAAAAGGGATACCAAACCTACCAGACAGAGACCTGCACCTGCACTGAATAACAATAACAATACCATTTAAAACCCCTCTTGCTCTTTTTGCAAACGGGCCCTATCGGTATTCTTGACTTTTCACCGCTTAAGAAAGTTGCGTGCACTCGCGATCAATACTCTCAGCTATCAACTCGCTAAGAACCTCACCCTCTTCTACCTCTCGCCGAAGATTATCGCGTTCATGGGCGAGCCTAATTGCAGCAAGAGTAGCAATGCGAAATGGATCAACGCCAGGCATGGAACGAGCAATCTGAGTCATCAAATTGTCAACTTCGGCAACCGCCTTATCAACTTCACCCCGATCTTCATCGGTTGCCAAAGTGTAAGACTGCCCGAAAATTGAATAAGTAACTTGTTCCGTGGACCGAATCATGCCTGTAACTCTTTTTCCAAAACATCGATATGTTGAATTAATTCATCAACAACAAGTTTAGTCATTTCACGCTCTTCATCGAGTTTTTCATTATCCTTATCGTGCGAAAGGAGCGACTCTTCAAGCACGTTTATTTTTGTCGCAAGCTGCTTATTATCCAACTCCAACTGCGCTTTCTCATCTCTTAAGCGTGCGATAGTTTCAAGATCATCTTTCCTGCTCTTAATGAGCATCCTGACCTTTTCTTCAAGAATACGAAGAGCTTCCATCAGCACCTCTCCCTCAAAATATCAACGTAACCACTGGTCAATATCTGCCACATTTTTCACCATGCAGACTCAACGTTTTTTAACTGGCACTGTTGAGACTAGTCGGGAGACCAACGCCCTGTCAAGAAAACCGCTACTGTTGTACCAAGTGCACTATTTGCGCAAAAGCAGAAGGATCAAAAATCGCTATCTGACTCAACATCTTACGATTAAGTTGCACATGTGCCTTTTTCAACCCATTTATAAAGACGCTATAAGAAACACCGTTCTGCTCGGCCGCAGCACCAACTCGCGTAATAAAAAGAGCGCGCATATCCCGCTTCTTTTTTTTGCGCCCCACATAGGCGTATGCCATGCTACGCATTAAGGTTTCGGAAGCTCGCCGAAAAACATTAGACCGCTGCCCCCAAAAACCTTTTGTCTCTTTTAAAAGTTTCTTGTGACGCTTTTTTGTCATCACACCGCGTTTAACACGTGTCATAAAAATTCCTTATTATCTCTTTAATCGTTTAAATAATTCAATTACCGAGGAAGCAACCATTCAACATGGCCAACATCACATTTTGCGACATACGCTGTTTTTCTTAAATCACGCTTGCGCTTAGCGCTTTTTTTGGTAAGCAGGTGGCGACGCCCTGAATGGGCACGCTTAAGAAGCCCGCTTTTCAACCGCTTAAAACGCTTTGCAATACCTGAATGCGTCTTTTGTTTCATTAGATCATCCTGCTATTTATGTTTTTTTAGGTGTATAGACACGGGACCAGAGATTATTTGTCTGAATCTCGCCCTCCGCCACAACCGATTTACCCGCAGGAAGCAACTCTTCTAACGTGCTGTTAACACGATCGAAAAGAGCTCTTCCGCTCTCATCTCGCATGGCAGCCTCTCGCCCCCTAAACATGAGGGTTACCCGAACATGCTTTCCTTCTTCAAGGAATCGCGCCGCCTGCTTCATCTTCGTCAAGAAATCATTTCCCGCTATCTTCGGACGAAGTTTAATCTCTTTTACCTGAATAACATGCTGCTTTTTTTTCGCCTCTTTTACCTGCTGCTTGCGGCGATAGAGCTCCTTGCCCAAATCCATAATCTTTACAACAGGCACGCCCTCACTCCCGCGCTCTGCTATAAGAACAAGATCCAAACGCGCCTCCTGTGCAGCTGCAAGCGCTTGACGCCGCCCCACAACACCGCGGTTTACCCCATCCTGATCGATAAGCTGCATTTCATCAAAACGTATCTTCTCATTCGCAAGCGGTATATCGCTTTTCTTTTGTTTTTCGCGCTCTTGCAACGTCATTCCGTACCTTCTGAACTTCGTTCCACACCTTTTACCCGACCCGCCGCGTAAACCTCTAACACCTTGTTACGAAGCCGCTCAGCCAGATCACCATTTTCTTTTAACGCAGCACAAACTGCCTCGCGTCCTTGTCCAATCTTACCACCCTCGAACGAAAACCAAGCACCAGACTGGAGAACAACACCACGACTTAACGCCGCATCAAGCAGATCACTCGCTTCACTAACCCCTTCTCCAAAGATTAGCTCAACCGTCACAGTCTTGAAAGGCGGCGCAACCTTGTTTTTTGCCACCTTAATCTGCACCCGGTTGCCTCGCTCTACTCCATTTTTATCTTTAAGTGTCTCTATACGACGAACATCAAGACGAAGCGAAGCATAAAATTTAAGCGCTTTACCGCCAGTCGTCGTCTCTCTCGGCCCAAAAGCCATCGCACTAATATTTTGACGTACTTGATTAATGAACACAAGCACCGTTTTTGATTTATGAACAACCGGAGTCAGCTTGCGGAGAGCCTGCGACATAAGGCGAGCTTGCAAACCAACATGTGCATCACCCATATCCCCATCAAGCTCAGCTTTAGGAACCAAAGCAGCAACTGAATCAACCACAACTATATCTATGGCGGCAGATCGAATGAGCATTTCGGCAATATCGAGCGCTTGCTCACCATAATCAGGCTGAGAGATAATAAGATCATTAACCTTAATACCCAAACGTTGGGCATATTGCGGATCTAAAGCATGTTCGGCATCAATAAAAGCACATATTCCGCCACGCTTTTGCGCCTGAGCTATCGCTTGCAAAGCAATGGTCGTTTTCCCCGATGCCTCAGGCCCATAGATTTCAACAACTCGGCCTCGGGGCAGGCCATTGACACCGATCGCCCAATCAACAAGAAGCGATCCCGTTGGAATTGCATCAACCGAAACGGAGGGTGACTGACCAAGGACCATAACGGATCCTTTGCCGTACTGCTTATCTATATGAGCAAATGTTGCCTCGAGCGCCTTCTTTTTTAACGCCAGGTCGCCGATTCCTTTTTTCTCAGTCGTTGTCATACCTATACATCTTCACTTATTGGTAATGGAACCCGGCCTACCGGTCTCTGTCCGCTTGTCTCACGATATATTATTTTAGCAGTTCTCTGCAAATATTCAAGAAAGCTGGATTCTATCAATGCTTTTGCCAATTTAGAGAGATCTTCATGGATACGCTCGTTCTTCTCAACCTCCAGGCCCTCTTTTGGCAATTCTATCGCTTTGAGGTAAATAAATTCGCCACCTTTATCATTAAGATGGGTAATACCAAACCCAGGATGTATAAGAAGCCGCATTCGCGCAACCGGAAGATGTTCAAATTTCTTCCAGGTCTCATCACCATGGACAACATCTTTGTACTCTGTTACCCGGACACCGGGAAGCACACGCACCTCTTCAATAAATCCTTTACCACCCGACCGACTCCGTGTGAGAATCTGCTCAAGATCCTTTTCAATTTCGCGGCGAGCGCGTGCTGTACATAGATCATCCATAACCACATTGCGCACTTTTTCGAACTCTGAGCAGATTCGCGGTTCAAGCTTATCTAACTGAACCACATATCCAACATCTCCTGAAACAAATGAAGTCCTTTGCCCAACAGTAGGAATCGAGTAAAGCACTCGCCAGGCCTCTTTGTTATCTTTGGCAACCGGCTTAGATTTTGCCCGATATTGCGAAATCATATCTTTGAGAAGACTGTCAGACTCTGGCGATTTAGAAGCAATACTTTTGGTATTAAGCTCAAAGCGACGACGGGCAAACTCACGTTTTAGTTCTTCTTCTAGCTTCGGTTTAGCCTCTTCAAAGGTCATCTTACCAAGTTCTTTCCGTTTGTTAACAAAGGCTCGCCGTATCTCTTCATCGGAGGCGGAAACCTCAACGTTTTTCAGAGGAAAGGTCCATACAACACCTTGGCGTTTTTCTTCTGACCAATACCGCTTCGTTTTTTTATTTTCTTCGGCAAAGAAAGCACGGGCCTCTTCATCCTTAATGCCCGCTTTCCGCATTTTTTCGCGGTACGCACCCAAATCTAAAGAGATAATCACCAAATTGCGCTTCCCTTGGTTTGCCATTCGTTCTTTATTAAGTTCCGCCTGAGGAACATAAGCCGCGGTGGCCAACACCTTATGAACCATAGCCCGTTTGAAAGCATTCTCAAGGTGGTCATGGAAAACAGTCGAACTTACCCCAATATTGCGTAGATATTTTGAGAGAGCAGCCCGATCAATTCCCCCTGAGCGCACAAAGACAAGGGGTATAATGTCGCCGAGATAGTGCATCACGAAAAGACGGTCGCCTAACTTTTCCAGGATATAATCAGGAGAAACCGTATAGATCCCCAGGTCTGACGCGCCCTGGGTCAATAATGCCTCCACAACCAGCTGATCACGAGCCACCACAAGGGGATCGCCTGCAATTCCGATTTGCATCAACACAAAATCCGCGATTGGTCCATATTGTCGGCGGACGTCCTGAACCGTTCGTTGAACATCTTGAACGCGCCTTTTGTAATCTCCTATGTTTATAGCCTCCCCGTTTACGGAAGCGATGGCATTTTCTGGCACGGACGCCCAGCGCTTAGGAATAAAAAGGAAATAACTTCCAACAAGGCCAAAGAGCGTAAACCATAAAACATAGCGATATATATTTTTTCCAAGTTTTCTTCTCACCGCCGAATTCATCTGCCGACCTTCCTTTTTAATAACGCTTTTACCGTTTCTCTTACCATTCATTCACAAGGGACAATGGTAACACCCGAAAGTTTATCAGTCCGTTGCAGCTCTGACACTATAATTTGCAACTCACCTTGTTCGTACGGACCGGCAACAACCTGGTACCATCGCCTCTTTTCACCTTTTCTTCCAACACTCGAGCGCTCAACAAGCCGGGCCGTCACCCCGCGCTTGGTTAGACGATCCAAATATGCTTCAGCTCGCCGTGAAGTACCAAACCCACAAAGTTGGGCAACAGCTCGTTTTCTCACCTGCTCTCGCGTCATTCGACCAGATTTTTCTTGTTCCGCAGCAGCTGGATCAGAAACCGTAGGTGCATTTTCAGATGATGAATTAGATACGTTTCTGGCTGAAGCGTCCGTTGGATCATCAGCATCTTCCGTCTCCTCTGCCTTCAGAGGGCTACGCAAGTTAGACAACGCCGCCTTTACCCGCTCGGAAAAATGCACATCATCGCGCAAAGATAACTCTTCGCACACACGCCTCTTACCAATAAAATAACCGGCAGCAAATACAAGAAAGAGCCCGATAATAAGCGCCGCAATAAAAAAGGAGACATCCCGCTCAGAAAACGTTATCGTCTTCCCCTCTCTTTGGTTTTTCATCACTTACTTCAACCCCATCTTTCAAGATCTTTGTTTGCAAGAGTACCTGCTCTAGGTATAGATCAACAGGGGATAAAGTCAAGTTCGCCTCCCACCAAGATCCCCATGCTGAGGCGCCTGAATCAGTTAACTTCCGTTGCAGCATACGCCAAAAAGTTAGCTGTCGTTTAGCATAATTTCGAGTAAGCTGCGCCATCTTATCAGCTGCCTGTTTAAGGGAAATCTCCCCCTCTAGATAGTCAAGTATCTCGGTATAACCGATCAACCCTTTTTTTCGCAAAAACGCACTCCATTCTAGCGGCAAATCACGCACCTCATCAAGCAATCCTTCCTGTATCATACTCTCGCATCGCTCACCGATACGTCGATAAAGATCTGCACGCTCGCGAGTCAGAAAAACAAAAACAAAGGTCCCAAGCGGGGAAAAAACCGGACGTAATGCTGATGGCTTTACTCGATGTCGCTCCCATAAAGCAAGCGCCCTCTCCAAACGATATCGATCACCTGGATGAATTGCAACCGCACGCTCAGGGTCTATTAATGCAAGCTGTTCTCGTAATTCTTCGATAGAAAATGCAGAATAACTGGCTCGCTCGCCACTTTCAACGGCAGGAGAAACAAAAAAAAGACTTTTTAAATAAAAAAGTGAACCACCTACTACTACTGGAACATTGCCACGCTTAACAATATCTCTCATGCAACGCTCAACTTCGCGACGAAAAGAAGCGCTTGAAAACGAAACCGGTTCCTTCAAAAAATCAAAAAGATGCGTAGGGCAAGGATATTCACCAGGTTTTGGCTTTGCGGTACCAATTGAAAGTGGTTCATACAACTGCCCCATATCCCCGTTAATAATCTCCACTGGCAATCGTTTGGCCAGTTCAACTGAAAACGAGGTCTTTCCAGAAGCAGTCGGACCACTCAAAACAATAAAAAAGGGCTTATCACCCCTCTCTTTCAACACTCTTTTTCCCACACGAATACAACGCTCTCAGCTGTTCAATAATTGCCTCATGATCTACCTGCTTCACCAGCGAAATCTCTTCCGCCAGAAGTTCTTCCGTCTGCATAAGCAGATGTTTTTCACCAAACGAAAGTGGTTTGTGCTCCTCAACTAAACGCAAATCCCGGTATATTTCAGAAAGCTCGCAGAGACTTCCAGTTCGTAGCTTAAGCTGATACCCCTTGTTCCGTTTATTCCAGTTACCGGTCGCCGGCCCAAAGCGGCGACGCTCAATACGGGGCTTGCTAATGATGTCAAACGCTTTTCGGACATAATCAAGTGAACTTAGACATCGCAGGCCAACCTGTTCCGCACATTCAGTTGGTACAAGGATAACCATATCCTTGTTTAAAAAAGCGAGCTCGTAAAAAACGGTCGTCACCCCACCGATGCTTTTTTCTACAATCCTTTGAATGCGGGCTACGCCATGTCCAGGATAAACAACATCTTCGTGGCAACTAAACATGAAAGTGCTCCTTATCACGGAAAATCTCTTTTCCGATAAAGCTTTCACCCTCAAGATTTGACTATAGCACGAATCTCTCAATCATTCAAAGCAGCTCTGCTCGATTTTCATTATGCAGGTAATTGCATGCATAGTACCGATAAGAAGAACCATGCCCTGGCTTTTCTCCATATTTCCAACGCAAAAAAGAAAGTCCCAGGATACAAACTGTAGCTACCGGGACCCACCAACACTGATAAACCCATTCTTGCCAAGATAAACCCTTATAAGCAGAAGTCAGCTTGATATACCTGTTAAAAACATCGTCCAGCAAATCGAAAACTCTTTCTACCTGTATAGCGTTCAACTTTATGCAAAAGGTAATGACATCTTTGATCGTAAAAGCATGAAAAAATGTTTCCTCGACGCCTGAAACAACACTCCCGGGAGAATCATGAAGATCGCCTATTTCGTTGTCAACAGATTCACCCCCTCCCCATGGATCTTCGCTTTCAACCAAACCTGGACGAGCGCAAAGCACCTCTCGCTGGTCATCGACCAAAACTGCATAAAGAGAGAAGAGCAAAAGTCCAAACTGGCGAAGAGCCTGCTCGTCAGCAAGAATATGTGCCCCATGTTTTGCCCAATAACTGACAAGCAACGAAAGATCACCGGATCGCGCAATCTCTTCAGCGCAACAAAGCACACTCTGCTTTCCATATTCCGAAAATATCGACGAAACAGACTGCAAACAGTTTGTTGTACCGCACTGTTGTTGTGCAAGGAAAAAGACATGTCGCTCAATGTGTCGTGCAAATTGTCGGCGTTTCTCTCTATCGCACGCTTTCGGGACCAGGCAGCAGGTAGCACCAAGCAGCGAGGCAAAAAACAATACCCTAGCAATCGAATAAGGCAATTTCCCGTTTAGTACCGACATCGCATTCCCCCTTTCAACCAGATACTCCGGCCTACCCCTTTCACCCTACCAACTCACCCTTGCAAACTCCAAGAGTCAGCTCAACCTAAGGGAAAAGATGGCTGAGGGAAAACTTGAGCGAAGAAAACTTGAGTGCGAGCCGCTCAAGTTTTCTTCGGGAAAAGTTTGACATTATTAAAGGTAACCGCTAGAAATAAAGAAAAGAGAAGCTACAAACTATATTACTCAAAAAGAGGAAATTTATGGGAAAAATAATTGGCATCGATCTCGGTACTACTAATTCGGTTGTCGCGGTTGTCGAGGGCGGCAGACCCACTGTTATAACAAACAAGGAAGGCCAAAACACCACCCCCTCAATTGTCGCCTTCACCAAAGATGGGTCGCGACTTGTCGGCGTCCTTGCTAAACGGCAGGCGGTAACAAACCCGGAAAACACCATTTATTCTATTAAGCGGTTTATCGGTCAAAAGTACAATGATGTTTCCAGTGAACTGAAACGTGTACCATACCACGTTGTAAAGAGAGCCGATGGCGGCATCGCCATTGAAGCACAAGGGAAAGAATACACGCCGCAAGAAATTTCGGCGGCGATTCTCTCTTCGCTTAAACAAGCGGCAGAAGATTATCTGGGGCAGAAGGTAACTGAAGCCGTTATTACCGTACCCGCCTACTTTAACGACGCGGAAAGACAAGCAACTAAAGACGCGGGAAAAATTGCTGGGCTCGATGTTAAGCGTATTATCAACGAACCAACTGCAGCAGCTCTTGCCTACGGCGTCGACAAAAAAAAGAATGGGGTAATTGCAGTATTTGACTTCGGCGGTGGTACTTTTGATATATCAATTCTTGAGATTCACGACGGAGTCATTGAAGTTAAATCGACTAACGGAGACACACACCTTGGCGGCGACGACATTGATCATATTATTATCGATCACCTTATCGATGAGTTCAAAAAAGAAACTGGTATCGATCTCGGTAAAGATCGAATAGCCCTGCAACGATTAAAAGAAGCTGCGGAAAAGGCAAAAATCGAACTTTCGGGAACATTAGAAACCGAAGTTAACTTACCATACATAACGGCAGACGCGACAGGGCCAAAGCACTTGGTTACCAAAATTTCTCGCGCAAAATTGGAATCACTCTGCAAAGATATTTTCAGTCGTCTCATCGAACCGTGCAAAAAAGCTATGTCAGACGCTCGGTTAACACCGAAAGATATTGATGAAGTTATCCTTGTCGGAGGATCAACGCGTATTCCAAAGGTACAGCAACTGGTGCAGGAGTTCTTCGGACGCGAACCAAATAAATCGGTAAACCCTGATGAGGTTGTCGCTGTCGGTGCAGCAATCCAAGGTTCAGTTCTAGCCGGTGAGACCACAGATGTTCTCTTACTCGACGTTACCCCGCTTTCACTCGGCATTGAAACACTAGGTGGTGTTACTACTCGTCTCATTGAACGAAACACCACAATCCCAACCCGAAAATCACAGGTATTCAGTACAGCTGAAGCTAACCAGACTGCCGTAGATATTAAAGTAGTCCAAGGTGAACGTGAGATGGCTGCCGACAACAAACTATTAGGACAATTCCGTCTCGAAGGAATTCCTGCAGCACCTCGCGGAGTACCGCAAATTGAGGTAACGTTTGATATCGATGCAAACGGTATCGTCCACGTCTCGGCAAAAGATAAAGGAACTGGCAAAGAGCAACGCATTACCATCACGTCTGGATCGGGACTCTCTAAGGAAGAGATCGAAAAAATGGTACATGAAGCGAAAGAACATGAGGCTGAGGACCATAAAAAACGCGAAGCAATTGAGGTTCGTAACAAACTCGATAGTGCCATACTTGATATCGAACAAAATTTAAAGGAACACCGCGCCAAGATCGGCGAAGATGAGGCCGTAAAGCTTGAAGAAGCGCTCGAAAAAGCAAAAAAAGAGCTTAAAGAGTATGAGAACGACGCAAGCAAGTTACAGAAGACTTTTGACGAACTCATGCAAGCTGCACACAAGTTGGCTGAAGCTATGTATAAGGATAAAGAGGGAACTAATGATTCCGACAAATCGGATAAGCAAGAGGGCCCTATCGACACCGAAGCCGAACAGAAGTAATCTAAATCATGTCTACAAGAGCGGTGGTTGTTAAAGCAACCACCGCGGTTTATTCATTTTTTATAAAAAAGAAATTATATGAGTATTGCAGCAGGCCTTGTCGGGCTTCCAAACGTCGGAAAATCGACACTTTTTAACGCACTTACTAAATCGTCCATCCCCGCCGAAAATTATCCGTTCTGTACCATTGACCCCCACAGAGCCGTTGCCGTGGTTCCCGACAACCGTTGCCAACAACTTCAGGAAATCTTCAATTCGCAAAAGATCATCCCCGCTATAGCAGAGTTTGTTGACATCGCCGGACTCGTCAAAGGCGCAGCGGAAGGCGAAGGACTGGGCAACCAATTTTTAAGCCATATTCGAGAAGTACATCTCATTCTTCACGTCCTCCGTTGTTTTGAAGATACGGGTATTATTCACACCTCAGAAAAAATAGATCCTATAGCAGATTTTGAAACCATTGTTACCGAACTAGGGCTCAAGGATCTTGAATCTATTGAAAAGAGAAAACTCAAAATTGCGCAGCTTTTAAAATCGAGCAAGCAAAATCCCGCTGAAGCAAAACTATTGGAACAAGAGCTCAGGCTTCTCGAGGAAATTGAACAAACAATCAATAATGGCGCTGTAGCTCAAGTTGCCAATATCGTAAGTAATGCTGCGATTGAAACGATTCCACTTCTCTCGGCAAAAAACTTCCTTATTATCGCCAATATTTCGGAACAAGAGGTTGCGGATCATGCATATGAAAAAAACCCGCATGTTCAGGCGCTCGTCAAACAATTTGGCAGAAATCGAGTTATTCCGATCAGTGCAAAACTAGAATACGAACTCTCGCAATTACCAGACGAAGAGTCCAAAGAACTCGGCGAAATGATGGGGCTTGAAAAGCGTGGCCTTGACACAATCATTGAGCAGACATTCAAAAACCTGGGCCTCATCATCTTTTTTACTTGCGGCCCACAAGAAATACATGCGTGGCCTATTAAAAAAGGAACTAATATCCGTACTGCTGCCGGTGAGATCCACTCCGACCTAGAAAGAGGTTTTATCTGCGCGGAAGTGTACAATTATGCAGACCTCTTTGAACATCGCAAAATATCAACACTCAAAGAACTTGGAAAAATCCGCACAGAAGGTCAAAACTACCTGGTACAAGATGGAGACATTATTTTGGTGAAATTTAACGTTTAAATTTCAAGAAGCAGCGGCAGGTCGCACGGAAATAGCCCTTGCTGGCAACGGCAACGGTAAACAACGAGCATGATAAGGAAGTTGCCGTCTCAGAAGAAAATTCCATATATTACACAAGTGGGCACCATCACTGATACTCTGCACACCTGCTCTCGGTATTAAATCATGGAGAGCAAGGGCAGTTGCAATTTTGCTTCTAGATGCCTGAATCGGGCAAAATTGATCGGCGTTTAATCCATGCCACTTGCGGTATAATTTCATAAAGAGCAATGGCCCCAGCCATGGTCCAAATGCAGCCCCTGAAAGAGGCCCTGCCAAGACACTCGGAAAGAGTTTCCAATCAGCATATGTCCCAGGAAATTGAGAAAAACCGGTATACGGAAGAATCCCCTGCCAAGCAAATGCAGCACCGGCTATTTCAATGGCACCGTGAGCCCTCCAAAGCTGGCGACCAGCAAAAAAAGTGGGAAAGGGAGCCCCAATAAAAATGCGTGGTAAATTGGCACAAAGAACAAAGTTAGTCAAAGCATGCCCAAGTTCATGACAAACGGTAGTCGTCAAAATAGTGATATATCCGCACAGCCAGCGCACAAGCGTCTTCCTCCAAAAACTGTAGCCGGTCTGATCATCAGCGGAAAAATTAAAATAACCGCACAATTGTTCCAGACACCCTTTGGGGAGGTTTTCAAGGTCTGTTTTATCTGTAAGTTCTCCCTGTTTCTTAAATTCAGTACTGAGCAACCCAACAATAAATGGCAACCCTACAAAAAAAGCTGTCTCTACAGCCTGCGCTCGCACGAGAACACTAACATTATGCGCATTTAGCGACATCCCCATACAAATGCTCAGCGTAAGGAAAAGCACTTTCCTATAAAGAACTTTCATAAACCTCCAAAAGTTTCACTGAGAATCTGACTTTGTGCATACAAATAACCAATTATCAGACCTGCCGGAAAGGCTTTATTGATTGGGAATTCACGTTGACCACCAATAGTACTAATCCATGTAGCAATTGCCCCGCCAGCGAGAGTATTTTTTGCCAAGCGCATGCTCTGCCGCCAACGCCTTTCAAACATTGAACCTACACATTCACCCTTGACGCTAGGAGCCTCATCTTTTACTACATAGGGCGTAAGAAACATTGAAAGTATGAACCCAGAAACACCAAAAATTTTAGCTCTCCTTGTTTCATATAAAAAGGAAAATGGACTTGCCACACCAAGACTAAAAACAGCAACCTTACTTGATACCCAAAAGACATTGGTAAAAAACTGCTGTAGTTCTCCGCCGCTCCCTGCATATACGCAAGGAACCACAAAAAAGGTAACACAGATGAAGTTCAAAAAACTTTTTCCTGCTACCATGAGGCTCTCCGGTAAACAAATCATTATGTATGTTGGAAACATTATAGCAGAAAAATACATCTTTTGCCCACAACACCGCACCGCCAACCCACAGGAACAATCAAGCTTATTTAACACCGATTTAACCGCCAACAGCACCCCTTCAACACAACAACAAACCAATTCCATCACAAACAAGCATAATTGCAAGACAGAGAGTATGTCACAGTTGGCTTTTATTTCCAGACTGCTATACTTATCGTTGTTAAAGATTTTCTTGGCCGATTTCTACAATAAGTATTCTAGAAATCTCAGTAAGCCGGGAAAAAAGACGTAAAAGAAAAACTAAAAAGGACTTTAAATGCAAATTAAAAAAATGGTACTTTTGGTTGGCGTTTTAATCGGATCAAACTGTGCACAACCAGCAACCTGTATGCAAAGCGCAAATACAAAATTTTCTGAGATAGTAAAAAGAAGCTCCGAGAAAGCCAAATCAGCTCTCCTTCTCGCAGTATGCCAAAAAGGCAATACTGAACGAGCATTGCTTCTTATCAATAATGGTGCCAATATAAACACCCAAGGCTCATCTGGCGACACCTCACTCTACAACACATGCTATAACAACAACCCTGAACTTGCCAAATTTCTTATTGAAAACGGTGCCGACGTTAATATAGGAAATAAATTTGGCGCTTATCCTATTGATTGGGTCCTCAAGCACAATAATGCGGAACTTTTCAAGGCGCTTCTCTTACATAAAAATCTTAAATTTGACATTGAGAGAATATTGGCAACCAACAATGCACAACTTATTTGGCTTATTAAAGACAAACTCATTAATGACAAGAAATGGACCAGTAAAAAAACTGATCCCGAACAAAACTGTCGTATCTGCTATGAAAACTCCGGTGGAAAAAGTACATTCAACCCAAAAAAATCTTCAATCAATCTAAATTGTTGTATCTGTTGCTCTGAAAATACTGGAGAAGAATGTATATTTGCCCCAGCAGAATCTCCCGTTAAAAAGATTTTTACCAGCAAAGAAATATTCTTGACACTCGCTTGCCCTTACCTGCAAAAAAGTGAAAAACGTGAAGATAAAAGCAATGATATTGTGCACGTCTTCCATCGCAACTGTTTAAAACAGTGGATTCAAATACAGGAAGAGAAACGAAAAAGTCGCTTCTCCTGCCCTATTTGCAACGGAGAATGGCTTTGCAAAGATTTCAACTCATTTTAATGGGAGTGCTGCACACGCAGCACTTTCTCTCTTTACGCTGCACCACCAAGCTGCAAGAGCCCTTTAAGCTTTTTAGTATCGGTTGACCGATTAACAGCATCTTTAATAGCCAAACGCACAAGTTTCTTCAATCCTGCTGTATGTATTTCAAGATCCCGGTACGCCTGGAGCGCTTCATTTATCGCCTCCGAACCTCTCGCGGCCGTTAAAAGCGCTTTTGCTGCAGGCAAGGAAACAGTTATCAGACGTTCATAATCCTCGTGAGATGCGATAGTTCCGGAGGAGAAGGTAAAAAACTGATCGAGTCCGTGGGCTTTTATTTTAGCGAGCTCATGCTCCCAGAGAGCTACCTCGGCAGAGAGCAGCTTGGTAGCAACAGCCTCACGTACAACAATAGCTAACTCCTGCTCTTCCTGCTCCGCGGCTTCTTCCTCGGCAATTTTTCGCTTTACCTCGTCCGTTTCCGCTATAATCAATGCCTCATGGAAAGCATTTTTCTCCATAAGAATACCGTCTATAAGCCACTTTTTCGTCTTTACCCCATTCACTATATCGGTCTGTGTTGAAAAAATCTGTTCACCAACCCTCACATCTCTCTGGCGAAAAACTCGATTGAAGATCTCATCACCACCCTGCAGCAGCATTGGCGCCAAAACAAAAAATCCTATCAGTAACTTTCGATTAAAAACCGCCATACCATTTCCCTTTGAAAATAATAAAACTCTTAACAATCTTCGTCGCATCCCTGCTCATTTTATAGTAAACTACCAAAGATGATGAGAGGCTGGGAGGAATAACAAGAAAATGCGCAAGAGAAAAGGTTTTTACTCGATTTCTGCAGTTGCCCAGATGTTTTCGGTGCACCAACAGACCATCCGTCTCTATGAACGCGAAGGTCTTATCTCCCCAAAACGATCTGAAGGCAACACGCGTTTGTTTTCTGAAGAAGACATTGAACGTCTCGAAGAAATTATTTACCTGACCCATAAAGTGGGTGTCAATCTTGCCGGCGTCGATCTTATACTAAAGCAACAAAAAAAAATTAATCGTCTTCAGAAAGAGATCAATTCGCTTTTCAAAGGAATAAACGACGACTTGGAACATGAAAAGGAACTCAGCAGGCAACATCTGGTTAAGGCATCAGAGAAGCTTGTTCAGCTTAAGCGACACCGCAAGACGCCTCTACATCTTTTAGATAAACCTCAAAATATTGATAGGGACGATCATGACTAAACATTTTTCACTTGATGAAACGCAACTCGTAATCTCGCCAGAACTCCTCGCCTTCTTACGCTGGCTCGTTCAAAACGAACCAGAAACACTTAAGAGATTGGTGAAGAAAGCATTGCGAGAAGGAGTGAGCGCGCCACTGTCAGAAGAACAGACTATCATCGAACAAACGCTAAACATGCAAGAAATTGTAGCAGATTTTTTCTCCCTGCTCGATCTCCTTATTGTCGATGCACAACAAGCAAATAAAAAAGAGGTCCACAGTGCACGAACACCAACTCTTATCAGCAAGACAGCAGAGCAAGTTGATTCAAGCATTTGCGATGATAACATTGTTGCCTTCAGTGTCGCACGTGCTGCACAGGCAGTGCGCCGCAATACAAAGCTCGATGCTCGACAGGCGCTTTTTAAAGAAATTTTAAAAAATTGGTCACCACGAGATAAAAATATACAGCACTAATCTATCGTTCTATCTCTTGTCCGTTCCTCATCCTTTTTCGTAAACTGATAAGGGGGGAAAAGAGTATGAAGAAGATTATTGTACGTATTTTTTTGTGTTCATTCTATTTTGTATGTTTTATCGCTTTTCAGACAACAGGTGCGGAAGGACGTACAAATCCAACCTATAATCCGCTCACCTCACCAACCGAATTAATTGTAAATCGCGCCTTCGACTTTGTTCTTGCCCCACAGCTCAAACAGGCCAAAACTATGCTCACCAGCTTCGGTTATCGACTAATCGCAGCCTTGAAAATTAAAGAAGCAATTCAAAAGGTAGCGCGCACCGGATACGAATTCTTTGACCCCATCATCAAAGCCCCAACAACAACTATTCCTTTAAAAACATTTATAGGACCCTATAAACCAGGATTAGAAGAGCGCACATATGTCGAAGCCCGCATTGAAAAAATAGGAAAAATTTTATCAAAAAAAATAAACCGCAATATCTCCAATGAACAGGTCCCGCGAGTTGCTCTCGTCTTAAGTGGTGGCGGCCTACGCGCTGCATCTACCTCTGCAGGATTTGTCGCCGGAATGGACACAGAGCTCATCTCATATATCATCGGACTCTCAGGATCAACATGGTTTCTTATTCCTTGGAATCTCGATCCACGCCCTGTTCGTGAATTCGTACCAGACTTTTTACTGCGTATTTCGAGTGGATTCTTCCGCAAAGATTTCACCACCTGGGGTGCCGAAGCAACACGTTTTACTAACGATGCCGCACGAATTCTTTTACGTAACTTTATCTACGGCAACGTCACCTCAGTTATTGATATCTACGGTCTCCTACTGGGATACTCACTTCTCGACATAAAAGAGAGATCTCGATACATTGCCACACTTATCACCTCACAAGAAAAATATCTCACTCCCGACCGACCATTCCCGATTTACACTCTTGTCGCGCCAGGTCCTTCAGAGACCTACCACTGGGGTGAAATTACGCCGTATAGCGTAACATTTCCGACACTCAATTTTTCAGCAAGCTCATGGCATTTCGGAAGTCTTTTTGAAAAGGGAAATCTTATTACACCCCATCACCCTCTCACCGCAGGATTTACCATGGGGGCATGCGGATCAGCATTCTCAATAAATTATATCGAACTCTACCGCCATATCTTTATGAATTCAGCGCTCAGCAAAGTTCTTGAATGGACCAAAAAAATTGCACACCATGCTGGCATTGCCGACTACCGCCTAATGTCGGCAGTTGTTTACAACCCTACCTACAATATGCACCACCTCCCATTTGGCCACGAAGAGTATCTTAGCCTGGTAGATGCTGGTATCGACACATCGGTGCCTCTCAAACCAACGCTCAATCCAGAAAGAAAAATAGATATCATAGTAATCTTAGATGTCTCCGGTGATGTTGAAGTCGGAACCGACATCAAGCGAGCAATCACACAAGCTCGTATGCGCAGACAACCATTCCCACACTTTGATTTTGATAAAGCAATACATAGTACCTATACAGTATTTGACGATGGCCCTGATGTAAAAACGCCAGTCGTCATCTATGTACCTATTGCTACCTCACTCCGTCCACTCATGAAAGCAGGCGGCCCATTATTTACATTTAATATGACCTACACGCACCCACAAGTCTTGCAAGCAGCAAATACCATGAAAGAGATAGGTCAACTTATACCTCTCGAGCAAATTGTCCAAGTTGTTGCCAAACGTAAAGCGGGTATCGTGGGAACTCCGAACCTCAGCATCAGTATTCCGCCAAAAGTTGCCGCGCCGCAAGCGGCGGCAGCCCCAGCGAACAAACTATAGTTAAGCTTTCTTCGATTCAAGCTCCTTCTTTCTATCTTGGGCATCATTCAAAATCTTTTCAACCCATTGTTCATCTTCTTTACCTTCCCCAAATATGCCAGACTCAAGAACCTCTTTCGACACCTGCACCGCCTCATCAAGCCCTTGTCCCCATTCATAAAGCCGATAAAAAAGTTCATGTGCCTCCTTCAAAAGCAAGCCCTGTTGAAACCGAACCCCAGCACAAGCGGCGTCAATTGCCTTTCTAAACCACAAATTCTTCTCTTTAATTTCTTTAAATACTGGTGAAATCAAAAGATCTCCAATCAAATCAAAGGCTTTTGATTGAACCAGATGTTCGCCGACAACCTCAATAACAAACGTATTATCTAGACAATTTTTTATTTTCTCAATCAACGTATTCTGCTGGTTCCAATCGCCAATTACAACCCCTAATCTATTTACCAGATTTTTAAAGAGTATTCTAAAGAGTAATCGCATGCCTAAATCTTTAATATCGAGATAGCCTTTTTGGCAGAACTCACCAATCACCGCAAGCTTGTCGCTATCCTGTAAAAGATTGAGGCATAGGAATTTATAAAACTGCATAACATAATCTTTAGCATCAACAGGAATCTTTTCCGATTGAGCCATCGCCACCAAGAGCTGTGTAAACAACATTCGTTTAAGAGAGTCTTTTTCTTGTTTAAGAAACTGAGCACAGGGATTGGAAAATGTACCTTCCGCTTCTGTTGGGACCCTGCCCTGCACACGACTGTTAATCTGCCCATGAAATTCATACTCTACCTGAATATCAAACTGACTATCGCTCTCGGTTTGAATATAGATATTGAAATCCTCAGGCTCATCAAAGTTGCTTTGTGGCCCACAGTTGTTACTTTCCTGAATCGTCCACCCTAACCTTTCGCACAATTCTGTAAAGTAATCAGTTACAAAATTCTCTTTAAAAAAAAGCTTATTCATCGGCTCATCAAATGAGATTCCGAGCAAATGCAACATCACTACAACAATATTTCTCACCATTGATCTAAGGTTTAAAGTGCAAACCTTATCTCTTAAATTCTTATCGATTACCGCATAACATTGATTACCGAAAGTGATAATTGGCAAATTATACACCTTTTTATTAATGGTTATTTCAAAAACATCTTTCGTTTTATTATCATCAGGAACTGTATCAGGAGTATCGATGAAGATAAAAGCCGTACAACGCTTATTATCTTCTAAATCATATATCTCGCCTGTATCCTTTGCAATGATACTTCGCCAAACCGAATACTGAATTCCTTGCAAAACATCGATTACATAAGCAGAACGGGTTTCTTGCCTATCAATATCGTTCTCCATCGCGGAGCTATTCTTTTGATAAAAAGACTTCAGATTCCTATCGGCAGCACCTCCCAGTTTTTTGGAATCAAAACTGTCTGTCTGAACGTCATAAGCAATAAAGTTAGTCAACATGCGAATGGTATTCTCAAAACAGTCAGGGAACGTCACACTTGTCCCATCACACCGCAACAAAATATTCGTATAAGCGGCAATTGGTGGAAGTCCTTTCTGCTTGTAATTGAGATAGAGCGCAGTAAAAAGCAGTTTTTCATAATCCCGATCAATCTCATCAGACTTCTTGGTTTGGGCAAATATCTTTGGATCGGCATCCCCCTCAATATATCTGTCATTCAGCCACGTATCATTAATCTTTGGAATTTCGATTTTATCCCCAAGCTCTTTCTTAAGCCCCGCGAAAAAATTCGCTATATCTTGCCGCGAGGTGTATTTCAGATACGCAAAGCTATATAAAATATTGAAGGTAAAATATGCTGGATAAATTTGCTTAACCTTATTGTCAGCAATGTACCCACATTCTTTTAGCGAATCCATCAATGGGTTTAGAAAGGTGTTGTTAAAATCATTTTTTAGCTTCCGGAGAATTTTTTTATCAAGATCTTTAAAAATCTGATCTTTAAAGACAACATCTTTCAAATTCCTTTTTTCACCTTTTAATACCTTCCCAATAATTTGCCCCAGCAATTTCGGATGCAGATAGCTCGCAATCATGCCAGGATTATCGGTTGCCCTAAATCGGTTTCCACCAACATCAAAAAGTCCTCTTAAAAGTTTTGTTGTCCTTGTTGAAGCACCTTCGGTAAAATAACAATATTTTTTTATAAGATTCGTCTCAATCCCCAC
>JAFFZZ010000022.1 GCA_016933915.1 Candidatus Babeliaceae bacterium | reverse complement strand
CAATCTTACCGAAATGCTGTTTATCTCCTCCCCCAGCCGCAAGGAGTGGTACTCGGCCGAGCTCTTCTTCTGGTTGTCCTTCGCCGATTCAGGCCTGGGGGTCGCGTCTCAACATTGAACATTAGGCTTGGGGGTCGCGTCTCAACATTGAACATCAGGCTTGGGGGTCGCGTCTCAACATTGAACATGCAGGCTTGGGGGTCGCGTCTCAACATTAAACATGAATTGCTTCTTTCAAGGCAATCTCAATCCTTTCGCAATTGTCTTTCGGAAAGACACTCGACAAAACGCTTCCATGTCTTTTTTGAAGCTTTTTTTGTTTCTATCTCATCGGCAAAACGCCGGCTCATGATTGATATCGCGGCATAATCCATCTTCATGATCGACCCGATTTTCCCCGGATTTCTATCCGTATGCTTCCGCAGTCCATGAACAAGCAGCTTGCGACAAATGTTCCCGTGGCTTAGGTACAAGGCGAAATATCCATTATCAGAGAGTCTAGGGATCTGAAACGTGAGAATACGTCTCCGGATCACCGTGAAACCATACTGCAAGAAACCTAATTCGACCCGCGAAAATAATTAAATATCACAAAATTCATTATTCATAATAATTGCATGTAATCGCAGGTGCTTTATTATGGAAATTAGCACAAAAACCCCTATTCGAAAAAGTTGATTAGTCAATTAGCATTAATTCTTTTAAATAAGGCCAGAAGGAGTCAGGGGAGGTGAGGGGGATGGAGTACTCGTCCATGTCCGGATTATCGCGACGTTTTTGGGAAGGAAGCGAAAAAAATCGCCAATTGAGACAAACGAGAGAATGGATGGCGAAAGGCAGCATGAAAAGAGGGGGGTGAGGGTATGAGTAGAATGGCGACTTGTTGTGAGTACCAAATATTGCTACTTGCCCCAAGTGCATTCCAATGTTAATCAAAATTAACTTTATCTTGACAATAAAATACCGTTTTGTTAAAAAAGTATTTCGTTTGAAGGGCGAGTCCTTTAATCCAATGGATTGCCGGGGAGGAAACAAGTGCATGATTTACCTGTTTATCCAGTAAAGGGAGTTTTATTATGTGTTCGAGCGAATGCCTAATATTGACGGGCTGTTGCCCAAATCGAATTGATTCCAGAAAATTTCAATAGATTTAATGATGTTCGGTATTGCCAAAAAGGCAATGGCAT
>JAFFZZ010000021.1 GCA_016933915.1 Candidatus Babeliaceae bacterium | reverse complement strand
GCGGATCGAAGGCACGGACTGGCCCCGCAATCGCGACGGAGAGGACCTTGCGCCGGTGCGGGTGGATGTGTAGACAGGAAGGGCCGGGCGGCTCAGCGATGGGGCGCCCGGTCCCCTTTTTCGTTCAGAGATACGCTAATCAAAATACCAAAACCAGGAAGACCCACCACCAAAGGGGATGTCTTGAAAAAGCGAGACAACTAAATCATCTGCTTTATTTTCTGTGCCATCTTTTTCAATATTGAGTTACGGTTACGGATGCTATCCAAAGGTTTCTGTGGACCATCATTTTTATCCCACAATGATTGGATTTGTCCAAGAGGCGTTTCTCCATACATACAATCGGATACCAATATCCAGGTGAAACGGAGCTTTCTCGCCTGGCGAGCCTCCAAAATTTTGGGAAGTTCATGCTCTTTAATGTATTTTGAGTCGAGTGCCGAAGGACTTGCTAATAGGATAGCAATATCTGTCAATTCTATTCGATTTGCAATAACGTCACCCCATTCTTCACCCGGTCCAATGTCGCCATCATCCCACGGTTGGATAGTACCGTTGTCAATCAAAGGACTCAACATTTCTCTGATTCTATTGAGCCACTCTCTATCTTTGATACTGTAAAAAAACGAGATACGATTTTTGTTCATCTGATTTTCATCTCCGGGTCTCTGGGGAGGTTCGGGATCAGGATATCCTGGATCAGGGAGAAGTTCGGGGTCAGGGGGTTCTATTTCTTCATCGACTTTGATGTACTCAATACCTGAACACAGTCCAGGGGGTTGCTTTTCGATAGTAACAATCACAAAGCCTTTATCCACCAGGGCATGGAAACGGCGTTTAATATCTGGAATGATACGCAAATGAAATTCATCAAAGTGTTCGAGCAGAAGGATCAGACTATAGCGATGCCGGACACATTCAATTAATTTGCTAAAAAAATGGGAGGAAAGGGGCGCGATGGAAGTTCCATCCTGTAAATAAGATCGGTGAAGCTCATCAAGTTCGCTTACACAATATTTAGCACTTTCGTTATTTATTTTCCGAAGGTCATTTTGCCATTTATGGACAATGCATCCCCAAAATATTGATTCATAAATTGGTGATTGCGCAAATGAATTTTGATCGAGACAAGCAAAAACAAAACCGTGTTCTATTCCTATCCCATAATGTGCCCTTTGATCATCGCTGAATAGGTGTGCTATATCAAATACTTGGTCCTCATTTACTAACAAACCAACAGGGTGTTTAGTTTTTATTCGATCCACCAGACGACGATGTGACAGATTTGATATTCCTGGCATGGCTGTTATTCCATCGAGTAACGTATGATAAAGAGTGTGCCCATCTACCCGCTATGAGTGTTGGTGCCTCTATTTCCAATAAGCTCCAAGTTATCCGTTATCTAGAATCCGCAATGCGTAATAATTGTTCAAGATATTCAGATTGATCGGCAATCCCTTTGTCTTGCGCGTCAATAATTTTCCTACGTAATTTTCTGAGGATGCCGTTTATTCGATTATTTTCCGATTCTGTGTCACGTAGTTTTTCTAGTTTTTCGATAGTATCGTTAATGAGTTGATCGGTTTCGTCACGAGGATCAACCCAATTCAGAACCAACAAGTACCCTCTGAGAAACAAATAATTAATAACATCTTGTTGTAAGACGGACTCCGGTAGTTTCTGGTTAATCACTCGATCCAATAAGCTCCCAATGGTTTGAATGCCCGCACTTGTCAATGGAGCAGTCAATTTGGTCGGGAAGCCAACATCCCTTATCTGGGTATTCCATAGTACGCCGGGGGTTAACTCGGCCAGTCTTTGTTCAAGAAGACGTTGCTTTCGTTCCAGCAAATCGAGATCCAGGCCTTTATTGGCACGCAGCAACAACTCAAGCGTGTTTTTATATGCTGGACATTCACGAACAATATCGCATAACAATTGATTGGCGCTGTCGAGATCATCGTCAATACTATCAATGCCAGATTCCAAAATAGACTTTGCTCTTTGATAGTTTGCAAGCCAAGTCTGTTGTGTTTGAATTCGATGCAATTGATCACTTAAGTCATCCGAGTCGGGAGACTCTTCTACCAAGTGTTCGTAAATCTCAAAAACAGTTAACAGCCACTCTTCGTCATCAGCTTGTAGTTCATGAGTTTCTATTTGAGCGATTTTTTCTCGCGCAGATAGCTGAATATATTCCAAGTTTTTAGGTGTGATATCGCGAAAGTTTGTCTTTTTGCTGGCGGCCTTAAGTACAAACTCATAGCACCATTGTTTATTATGCGTCTTGCCTGCACCCTCTCTGTAGTCTGCAGTGGCTAACTGTCCAAAAATCTCAACCTGATCCGATACGGGTAAACGTTGATAAAATTCAACCGCCGTTTTAAATTCCTGTTTTTTTAACGCTTGATCTCCGCGATCACGAAAAATGACGCAGGCCTGTTTATATGCTTCAAAGTGGTGCGGATGAACGTTGATATTCAGTACGGTTTCTAACCAATTAAGGCGGTCATTCTTATCCTCAGTAGCACCTGCTAGCGTCATTAGCGCCCTAGTGTAGAGTTCCCCGGCAGATTTTTCTTCATACTGGTAAGCTTGTTCCAAGCACTTCACCGCTTCACGAGGCTTGCCTTGCCGCAATAAAATGCAACCGGCTAATAAACGCGCATTTTGCGTTGGTGAAACGGCTAAGGACTTTTTAATGTTCTCAAATGCATCATCAAGAAGATTCTGCTGAAATAATGGTAAAGCAGCTTGATAAAATGCCTGTGCATGTGGCAAACCGATAATATTCTCTATGGTATATTCCTTGGTTGCCCATAATGCAAGCAACGGGTTAGTTAATGAGTATTTATATCCTTGATCTTTATGGCGTAGCAACACATTATTTGATACTAAGGAGTCTAGTTCTTTATAGTAATCAGATGTTGATAGGCCGCTTTCTATTATATATTTCGTCATTGTGTTTTGATCTACTTCTGCCCATTTGCCTGTTTCTGTCCATTTTAAGATTATATATTTACTTATGGGGTTTAATCCTTCCCATAACCATGCCAATACTGAAGACATGCGTTCAGGGAATGTCTCGATCATGGTTTGAACATTATCGATTGTGACCGTCTCCTGGATATCGGGTGAAGGGGGAGCAAGGTTATCCCAGATTGGTTTGCATATAGCTTGGACTAAATAAGGATATCCCTTGGTTTGTTCAAAAATATATTCGATTGCCTCCTCATCCCATAACAAACCACTGGGGTTAGACCAATTAATTATTGTTTCGACCTCTTTATTAGTCAGATTTTTCAGTTTGGTCGATTCGGCCCCGATAAAAACCCGCTCAAACGGTGGCATCTGCTTAAGATCATCATAGCTTCCGTCGATCACAAACACACACCGAATCCGTGTTTCATCAATGTTTTTTAATGTCTCAAAGTACTCTGCAATATAATCTTTATTTTGACAGGGTGGCGTGTAAAACGCATCGAAATCGTCCAACAACAAAACAAGTTGGCTGGCAGAATCCATAGCCTCTTCAATCTGAGGCCAGAATACATCCTTAAGGTGAGGCATAATCTTTTCAGGTGGCAGGTCTTTTGGAAGTTGAAGCGCAATCCCAGGAAAAAAAGCTGCGCGAATGGCTTCGGCAATATAGGCAGGAATGTATTCATCAGGATAACTGGCTAAATCACGTATATTGATAATTGTACAGTACATCCCCTCATTCATGAGGAGAGCGCTTAATGACTTAAGAAACGATGTTTTTCCTATTCGCCGAGGACCGGATAAAACAACATTGTGGCGGTCGACAATATCCCGTTTAACTTTGTTGAGAGTTTTAGTCTGTCCTTGAAACTCTTCCGGCTCGAGTGGCCTACCCAAAATATATGGATTCCCTGTTGATTTTTCTGTTTTTATCATGATTCCCCCCATTTGTTTAAAAACAACAGTGACAACTTACCGGCCCAATCTCCAGGCAAAAAGCTGATAGAAGTTAGCTGTAGATGGATACGAAGCGTTTGCTCCGTCTATAAAAATACCAACAGTACCACCTTGGTGATCTGTCGCATCGGCAGGTATACTTGCGACAAAAAGCTGGCGATTATCAAAATACACGCTGAATTCACGATTTTGTTTTTCAATGGCAACTTGAAACTGACTGTCTAAGTCACATTGAAAATCCTGTTGGGAAACAATCCAATCACGTCTAGGAGATGTTTCATACGACTCCAAGGTGACATTACAATTCTGTTCACTGCCATCAACCCGTGAACGTCCAAACGAGAGTTTGTAATAACCAGTACCGACCTCTCCGGAATCGTTAAAGACGATTCCGGTAGTAGCACGTAATCCACCAAATGTTAAATCGAAAACGTATTCTATACGGTAGTTGGCAGGCAATGCTACTGCATCTGCTTTGCGCATTTCATTTTTGTCATAGGAAAGTGTAAGTTGACCATTACTAATTCTTGCCACATCACTATCATTGGAAGCCATTTGCCATCCATAATAAAAGTCATTAAATGTTTCAGCAATGATAACAGGTTCGTTCCTATAATAATTATCTGCAATTGGCAACACCGCACTGTTACATTGCTGTAAATTTATTTCACGGCTGGTTAACCAGCCATCTAATGAATCAAATTCTGAAGAGGTTTGTACTAGATACCATGATTGATCTTTAAGCGCGCCACGCACGCTGACAGAACTACCATTTGGCATGTTAATCAGGATATCGTGTTTTATGGCCGGATATTGGTATAAACTCGCCCGTCCACGCGTTGTCGCCAAACATTGAATCCCTAATGGAGTTGGGGTTGGCGTAACGGTTGGAGATGGTGAAGCAGTCGATGTTGGAGTCGGAGTTGGAGTCGGGGATATGACAGCCAGCGTAGCAGCCCTGGCCGTAAGTGTTAACGCCTCTACTCGTATGGCTTCCGTCTGATTCGCGCTGATTTGGTACTGCAAAGCGTCTTCTGTCTTTTTATAGCTGGTTTGTTGAATACGTTCTTGTTCTGCTGTGGCAGTCCAATTTTCACTTTCTTGAGTTTGGTTCAGATAAGCTATTCTTGTGGCAGCCTGTCGAGTTTCTGTTGCCAAGTGATCTTTAGCAGCCTGTTGTGTTAGCGTTGGTACAGACGGAGAGGCCGTTTGAGTTGCCTGAATAGCCTCTTGCCGTGTTAGGTAACGAAAAGGAATAGCTATTATAATAAAAACAATAACAATGATTACGATAAAAGTTAATGCTCTTATAGCCTGATTCATAATTGGTATCTTCCTATAAAAATGTGAGATACAGCTATGATATGAGCCACTAACATCTATGAATTCCCTAAAGTTAGGTTGAAATAGATTGACAGTAATGCTATCATATTCGACACAAGAGTTCAAGGCAATAATGATTATCGAATTATCAATACCTTCGCAATTTTGCTGACGACTCACATCTGAGATTGGTGTGATGCTTACTGTGTTGTTCAGGAGAAAAACTAATTCATCTACCGTTTGCTGGCGACAATATTTAGTTTTCGACCTATCAAAACCAGCTTCGCTCAATTGCATGACTGACAGTGAGCTATTTTGGCGAAGGCATTGATTATAAACGAGGTTATATTTGGGTAGAATCCACAAAAATGACTTTTTTATATTTATTCTAATAAAATTAAATTATTTACCACTATTGGCTGAAAGTATTGAAAAATGGGGAGCAACCTACTCATGTTCGGTCGTCGAAATAAGGAAGAGAAAGACATTTCCATCATGTTGTTAGGACCAGCAGCATCGGGCAAAACTAGCTTCGCCCGCGCATTAAGCCGCATCCACCGGCTTAGTGATGGAAAATTCTTAATAAACTTCTCTGAACCCGTTGATCCCCAGGCGAACTTGGATAATCTTCCTCCCCCAACTCAAATAGTTGGTAAGGGAATACTGAATGTTAGATTTGTTGAGCGCAACCGTGGTGAAGGATATGTAATAGATATTCCCCTGTTTGATACACCCGGCGGACTTGTGAACGAGTTTTTAGGTCGCCCAGAGAGACTGAAAGATCAGGAAGATCAAAGTAAGGAAATTAAGCGTGTTATTAGTGAACTTAAAAAAACTGATATACTTATTGTAATGTTGGATATAGCACAAATTTTAATGTCTGGAACAGAAGGCATTTTAGCTAACACGATTAAACTGCGTGAGTATTCAAAGCTTCTAGATTCGATTATCAACATTTTGCCAAGGCAAGATAGTGGAAAAATCGAAACACCAACGTTATTCTGTATTACCAAAATAGATGGACAACCCGAAACATTACTTTCAGGAATAGATGATTTAATGAAAATAGGCCATAAAAGCTACGAACAGTTATCAGAGAATGAAAGAAAAGATATAGCCATTAAAGATATTCCTGATAATATTATTTCTGAAAACGATAGAATAACCTTAATAACAACAATGCAAAGTATCTACAGGAATCACCATTCGATGTTTATTGATATTAACTGGCCCAACACTGACTTTGACAAGTTAAACTTTCATGAATTTTATAAAATCATTGAACAATTATTTAACTCTCGTTATAATTTTTTTGATTCTGAGATGAGAGAAGAACTTGGCGGAAAGGATTCGGGCGCAATTACTGAAAAGATTAAGGCTCGAGCCTTTAATATTTTTAGTGCCATTACGGAAAATTATCATCCTAACAGTTATCAGTTTTTAGGTATATCAGTGATTGGGAAAAGAGATATTCGCATAGGCGAGGACATGGTTAACATGCATGAAGTTGCTAATTGGCTTGCTAATGAAATAAAGAGGATTAAGAGCAAAAAATGACTGGTTATCGGCAAGCTATTTTCTCTCCTAAGGTGCGTTTTTTTAATGGGAATTTGACTTATGAATTTCAGCATGATGGCGACGTTGCGAAAGGCGCATTTGGATTTTCCGTAGGGAATGAGGACCTTATTGCCAATTTCAAAAAACACCTTCTGCACAAATTGACCAGCTATTTAAGCTCTCCCGACACTCAACTAACCGCTCTCTTAGAGACGGATGATCCCGACAAACGATGGTTTGTGCATTGTGCCAAAAGTCAATTATCTGACACATCCGGGCGGCCCGTGCGTTCCATTTGGGTTATTGAAATCCCAAATGATGATGTGAAAAACGCAGGGTTATGTTCAGTGCTAGATCTGGCAACGCGGGTTATTCCCCTCAGAGCAGATGGTAAAGAACTACCAGGGATATCCAAGGAACCCCCTTCGCCTATTGGATACAAGTATGAGCAACCCCTCCACACATTACCCCACAGTAATTATCAGATAAGCAGCTTGGAGGTAAACCTACAACAAACGTTCAGTAAAACGCTAGCTTGCTTAATGGCTCGCCCATATAACCCGGGTACGCTCAATTTGAATGCTCATTCATTTGGGGGTACACATACACATGGTGATCTCATCAAAATATTGAAAAATATCAGTTTGTGTGTTCCTTTTGATTTTTTAAATACTTTTGCAGCGGTTTCTAATGGTCAATCGTCAATCGAATTTATTGATTGTGATTTGATACTCTATAATAGAGATTTGTCCCACTCATCGTTATCCAAAACTTCCGCTATATATGCCTGGGTCTATGCCGAATATGTCACATCATGTTTATCCCGAGAGTCGTTAAAAAAATTAATCCAGGAGGAAATACATCAGTGGAAAGGTGGCAGCAAAGAACAGGATATCCAAAACTGGGTTCTTCAGCAATGCGCAAAAAACCTGGAAATCTTTGAGCCCAAGATAGAACTCGTAGCTCGAATAGTGTTTGGGGCGCAAATTCTAAATGCTCATATGAATGACATAAAGGAATTGAATGACATAAAGGAATATTATTCTCAGCTAATATCGTATTTAAATAGTCTATCCCAAAATGTCCGCAAGCAAGCTTATAAGCAAGCTAGAGAATATGTAGATGAAAAACAATATAGACAACTTGCTGGCGTTCTAAACATTGATTACGATGCATTTGAAGAAAAAGAGCCTCGCCCGCGGCAGCAATCTGATCTGGATCATCGGCAAGCTACACGAAAATTTTTTCTGATCGGGTTGAGTGTTGGGTGTACAGTGGTATTTATCATTTCTCTTCTTGCATTTTTAATTTCATCAAAAACAAACGCAAATAATAGTTCCATTGATATAAATGCCACCAAATTAATTGATCTAAATTCAACTATTGCCTATGTTCAAGCTGAAAAGGACGAACAAAATATAACAATAAATACATATAATAGAAATGCAACAAAAACAGCAGCAATGGCGGAAGAAACAGAAAAAGCACAGGTGGTTGTTCAGGCTACGCATGTGGCACTAAACAGCACTGTATTCGCGTATAATGCAACGGCGACTCAACATTCATTCGCCACAGCTACGGCTAGCTCCATTATCCCAACCAGCACCTCCCCATCCCATGACATTTCATTTTTTACCTCAGGTTGTGAACTAATTGCATCAACTCCTGGGCCAGTATTGATGGAATCACCTTCCCAGAATAGCCAGCAAATTGGGCAGACACAAATGGAACCGCAACGGGGCAACGTATTTGCCATAGCTAGAAGCAATGTGCCATACCTGGATGGTTATAGGCAAGGGCTATGGTTGTATACTCGTTTTTGGTTCGATGGTGAACCAAGCCGTTCGAGCGAAGGATGGGCTCGAACGGATGGTAATGCACTAACTGGCACTTGCACCGAACTTGACCTGTGGCTCTTCACAGAAACGCAAGCCCAACCGAGCACACTTGCCAACTATGGCAAATTTTTGCTTGAAGATGGGGATGATTTGTTCGTCTATGGTAGTATCGATTTGCCATTTGTCGCCCTCGCCAATCAAGTAGTCACTGTCAATTGTAGCCCTGCAGACCAGTGCAGTGCTGTCAAAATCATTTTTCCGAGTGGCGACGAGGAAAAACACGGATCCGGCGAACCGTTTACATTTTCTGCTAGTTGTCCAAACTGTACGCTGCACCTTGATACAACAACAGATGCCAGTAGGCCTACGCTTATCACCTTTCTGTTAAATTAAAGTTGAAACCAGGAGATTATGATGGGAATTTTTCTACCTAAAAACGATAAGTGTTATTGCGGGGATGAATATATTATTAGCAGCAAAGGATGTCGCACATGCGGCAGAAACCGTTATCTTTTCATTTTTTATCTCAAAAAACCAGTTCGGTTGCTTGCCACCTTATTATTGCTTGTTTTGGTTCTATGTTTTGTCGCTACAATATTTCTTTTGTTGGCACCTCCATCATAAATCACGGCGCTTGTAGGATAAACAAGTGACCGAAATCCTTATACACTTCTTTGCAGATTTTATTCTTGGAGTATTCGAGATACCACTTTGCCCCTTGCCGAACCGTCTCTGCAAATCATACGAGTTCTATTTGGTTTCTCCGTAGATTTTATTATCGATGTACATAATTGTATCAATATATAACATATAACATTTGTGTGATAAAAACATAAGACTATTTGTGTTTCCCATACACAATTTGATGAATTCGTTGATACGAAATACCAAACTGGCGCGCAAGTTCAGCCTGCGATACACCAGCAGCATACCGGGCACGAATGATAATATTGCGTTCTTTAGTGGTGAGGTTTGGATCAAGCGGCGAGGGTTGTGAATTGAGTTTTTTGAGGAGTTGTGAAACGGCGACTGCGACCGAAATCAAGGGTGGACCGATTTGTGGGTCGTAAGCCCCTATGGGGCATCGGATTCCAACAGCCTAGAAGGTTGTTGGAATCTGCCTTTTCTACGGCAGAGTCGTATTCATCCGAGCCTTCT
>JAFFZZ010000020.1 GCA_016933915.1 Candidatus Babeliaceae bacterium | reverse complement strand
TACGTGCCCGCTGTGACGGTGTTGTGGTGGTGTCGGCTTGGTACTTCCGGTCATGGCGCGGGTACGGCTGCACAACCCAAGCGTTAGAACACACAGCGAGATACATTCTATACAAAATAAACGTGACAAATACTTTCAGTGGGGTTATGATAACGGTACGATAATCTATAAACAACTTACGCAGAAGGAGACGATGTATGGACTTTATTGATGAAATCAAAGCGCTCTCATCTAAAATCGCCAAGCAAGCGGAGATGATCCAGACCGAAGAAGCGACGAAAAATGCGTTCATCATGCCGTTTATCAGCGCATTAGGCTATAATGTGTTTGACCCCACAGAGGTCACGCCCGAATTGGATGCCGATATTGGCGTCAAAAAAGGCGAGAAGGTCGATTATGCGATTTTACGCGATGGAAAACCGGTGATGCTCTTTGAGTGTAAATCCTGTAAAACCAATCTGGATCAGGAAAATATCACACAACTCTATCGCTATTTTAATGCTACCGAAGCGCGTTTCGGCATTCTGACCAATGGCATTCTCTATCGGTTTTATACCGACCTGGAAGAATCGAATAAAATGGATAAAAAACCATTTTTAGAATTGAATTTGCTGGAGTTGAAGGACGCGGTGATCGATGACTTAAAACGCTTCTGTAAATCGGCCTTTAATCTTGAAGAAACGCTGACCGCCGCCGCAGAATTGAAATATACTCGTGAGATGAAACGCATTTTGTCTGATCAATTCACCAATCCGTCCGAAGAGTTTGTGCGATTTTTTGCGGCCCAAGTCTATTCGGGGAAATTGACGCAAGCCGTCAAGCAACAATTTACTGATCTCACCAAACGGGCCTTAAATCAGTTTATTGCGGATCGGATTAACGAACGCCTCAAATCGGCGTTGGCTGATGAACCGGCCTCTGTCCCGGCAACACCGTCCCCATCAGAACCGCCACAAGAAGAAGCCGAAAGTAAGATTGTGACCACACAGGAAGAATTGGAAGGGTTTTACATGATCAAAGCGATTTTACGGCAGCATATTGATGTGAGCCGAATTGTGATGCGAGATACGATGAGTTATTGTGGCATTTTGCTGGATGATAATAATCGCAAACCGATTTGCCGTCTCTATTTCAATAGTCTCAAGAAAAAATATCTGGGGTTGTTTGATGCGGGCAAGAAGGAGGAGAAAATCGCGATTGAGGATGTGAACGAGATTTATCGCTATGCCGAACGATTACAAATGGCCGTGCAATTTTATGAACAAAACCTGCAACAGTAGGCAATAGGCACAAAAACCGTCAAGCGCATTGGCAGGGAACGGGATGTACGGGCATGAAGTGTTCTAACAATTGCGTGCACGTGACCAAACCCGCGCTTGCCAGTTTTAGCATAATTGCCCGCTATTAAGGTTTGGGTAGTGGCGTCAATGCCCTACTTCCGGTCAAAGCGCGGGTTCGTCACGTGACGCATCGCGTTAGCGCCATCCCTTCCCACGAACGTTGCTTGTCTGTTGCCATGTCCTTGAAGTGGTCTTTGAACAGCGAAACACATCACGGCGATTTCCCGTCTCTGGAGTTTCAATTCCCAGAGCTGAGCTACCTCACCTAAATTGAGGAAAAAGCGAAAAAAATGGTTTGAATGTCAGAAACAACAGCGGGGGGACGGTGTTAGCTTCGTTCTGCCGGTCAGGGGGAGAGAGAGCCGAACAACACAGGCGCTAAGCGTTAAGGAAAGGCTTATGTTGTTTTGTTGAAAAGTGTAGTTTGCTAAATATTATGTAAACTTCGTATCTGATGAGCATTCCTACTACATGTTTTCTCTCCAGATTTTTCTTGACGGTAAATTAGAGGTCGCGTCTTATTTCAAGACGCGATTGTCTTGAAATGTTCATAACTCTTGTATCGGGAGGAGAGTGATTAATGGGTATAAGCGATTGGATTGCAAGTATATCTGTAGGTGTGGCTATTTTGTCCATAGTGACTAATATTATTCAATTTCGCTATAGTAGGCGACAAAGTGATAAAGAACAAGAGATCAAAATCGCAGAGCAAAAGACAGTGGTCTTAAAAAGACTATCGCGGCTCAATATTTTAACAACTCGCACAATCTCAAGATTTGAAGATATTATCAATTTATCAGATCGTATCAAACATCCCAACATGAGGAGAGTTGTTAATTATCTCAAGGCTCAGTTGAAAGCTACTAATGAGAAATTGTGCGAGCGACAGCGAAAAATAAGTGAGAGTCATTCAAAGATTTCTAAAAGTCCTATTAACAGACTAAACCATCTTGAATTAGAGGAAATTCTGTCCGAAATAGAACCTCAGATTAGCAGATACGAATCAGAAGTTTTTGAGGAGGCTTTTCAGGAGGTTGGCAAATACGTTTTGCTGGCTATTCGAATAAGCCAGCGTCTCCCCGAAAATTATGCGAAGAGTGAAGATTTCCAAACAGAGATGCTTGTTGAATTTGCAGAACTCTTTGAATCTGATGCCTTCAAACCTATCAAAACTTGACACAGTTGTACGTATGTGAACTGAATTTTTTTACTGAGTCCGAAATGGTGGGGATGGGGATAACACAGTAGAGAGGCCATGAAAGGTCAAATATCATGGAAGTTTTACGACAGAAAAAGCGCTAACAAACGTTTGCAGCGCGACCAAAACCGCGCGCGGTAGTTTTGGCATACACCTCTCGCATAACGTTTTGGTGGCAGTGTCAAAGTTCGTTGCCCGTCGTCATGGCGCGCTTTTGGCCGCTGAAACGAAGCGTTCGGCTACTAACAGTAATGAAAGTAATATTAACTTCATCCAGCAAATAACAGATGAATAACAAAAATGGCAGAACTCCTTGTT
>JAFFZZ010000019.1 GCA_016933915.1 Candidatus Babeliaceae bacterium | reverse complement strand
TATTCGTAGTAGGAATTATCCTTGCCTGCGCCGGTGGCGATTACTTTGACGATTACTCCTACTCCTTTTTTGCGCCCGAAGTAAGCCATGCCGACGATTTTAGCCCATTCTTCCGCTCGCAGAACGTGTTTTATGGCACGTATGGTTATTACGAAGGCACCCCCACGGCGTTTGACGCAACCAACATCAGCGAATGGGTCAGTTTCTTCAACAATGCAGTTTCTGAAGACGATTTGTATTATGTCGTTTACAAATCGAGAATTGGCGAAATCGACACCATGATCTTCTTCCAGAAGAACAACCAATACCCAATAAAGCCATTCCTAAAGAAAAATACACTGCTTCAATTCCGCGATCCTGCAATAACCCGTGAGGTTTTGTTTTACCTTGGCTTTGCAAAACGTTGCGAACCTTATGCTACATACATACCCGATTACTGGGACGATGAACGCAGCGATGATCCGCGAAGAAATACCCCTCCTATGCAGAAACTTATTGACGGAGGAAAACGATCTTTAGTCAATGCTAAAAATGAGAACGTAAAACAACGATACCTGTTCCAGTTAGTCCGTCTTTTGTACAACTCCGAACAGTACGAAGAATGTATTTCGTTTTATGACCAAAACCAGGGCCTTCTGAGCAATGAAGGCTCCATAAAATACCGAACCATGGGCTATGTAGCTGGTGCCCATTACAAATTGAAACAATACAGCCAGGCCAATTACATGTATGCTGTTGCATACGACCATGCGCCTGAATTTCGCATTATCGCTTTCCAGAACTTCCACCCACAAGACGAAAACGACTGGCAGGGATCGTTGGAACTTGCGAAAAACAACAGAGAGAAAGAAGCATTATGGCATTTATTAGGTCTTTACGCTGACCCGCTACGTGCTATGAAGGAAATATATGCACTGAACCCGAAATCCGATCTGCTTGATGTGCTGTTAACCAGAGCCATCAATATTGAAGAAGAAAGTTTCATTCCCTCACTATGGGAATCGAATAATAGCGATGCCTTATATGAATTAGCACAAGTCAATATTAGTGCTTCGCTGCTAACATTTATTGAGGAGGCTGCAAACAAAAAGAACACAGCCAAACCATACCTGTGGAACTTGGCAGCTGGCTACCTGAACACCATAAAGCAATCGTATAAAAAAGCAGATGATTATCTTAAAAAGGCAGAAGCAGAGGTTAAAAACGACACCCTTGTAGCCGAGCAAGCAAGGGTGATACGAATAATTACCAAGGTGGAACTATTGAGCAGTCCAGGTAAAAAGGCAGAGGACGATCTGGCCAAAGAACTAACCTGGCTTAGCAAAGAAAAGCACAACGTAAGCTTACGATTCACTTCAATGGTATCCTGGGCACACAAGCGCTTGTCGGCAAAGTACCTTGCGTTTGGCGATATTGTAAAGGCGCAATGCCTGGATCATTCAATTAATCCATCGTTCTATAACGACCCATCCAAGGTAAAAGCGTTGGTTGCATTAATGGATAAGAAAGATAAAACAAAATTTGAGGAATATATCCTCACGGTTCATCCTTACTCTCGCGACGATTTATTCGAGTACGAAGCCATAAACCTAGTTTACCAGGGAAAATTGAATGAAGCCATTGCCAAATTTGAAGCATCGGAAGGATCAGGCGATGCAGGACTTCCTGCCGATCCGTTCCTCATTCATATAAACGATTGCCACGATTGTGACTTTGAAGCTCCGCAAGAGATTAGTTACACCAAGCTTTCGCTTCTTAGGAAAATGGTTGAATTGGAGGATAAAGCTGTAAAAGAACCCAAGAATGCAGCCAGATATTACTTTGAGCTGGCCAACGCATATTACAATATTACGTATTACGGAAACAACCGTGCATTCTACTATAACAATATTAAGCCTGCCGATGTGGTTTGGGAATTCAGTCCTTCGTTCGCCGATTTTGCCGATTCCATTTACCATTGCACCAAAGCAGAAGCATACTACGATAAAGCCCTTACGCTGAGCAAAGATCCCGAATT
>JAFFZZ010000018.1 GCA_016933915.1 Candidatus Babeliaceae bacterium | reverse complement strand
GGTTTCGAAAAGCATCCAGCTTACATTGCCCGTTTCTTTGCGGATAGCAGCAAGCGTCCCGATGCAAGGGAAATACATCAATATAAACACCAGAAAGCCGAAATATACGAACAGTGGGGTTTTAGATTCCTGCTGATGTTGCTGTAGCTTGGTAATCAATGAAGCGCTTGTTTCATCAGCGGCACTATCTGCATGATACAATACGCCCATTGAACTTACCACAATCTCCTTAGCCAAAACGCCTGTAAGAATGCTTACCGACATTCTCCAATCGAAGCCAAGCGGCTCAAAAACCGGACTAATAAACTGGCCTATTCTGCTAATATACGATTGCTCTATGTGTGCAGCATTATATGTAAGCTCAAGCTCCGAAATTTTCTCGTCTTTAACTATGGTAAGTGCCGTCTGTTCGTTTTTGTCCACTGTTTGAGCAATGGATTGGCTGTACGCTGTTTCAACCTGGGCAACCTGCTGATTGAACAACGATTCGGCTTTTTTATCGCGGGGAAAATATCCCAAAGCCCACACCACAATAGATGCTATGAGAATAATGGTTCCCATTTTCTTAAGAAAGAAAGTAGTTTTGACCCATATATGCTTTGCAACAGCCTTAATGGTGGGCAATCGATAAGGAGGAAGCTCCATAACAAAAGGAATCTCAGCCTTTTTAAATACCGTTTTATTCAACAACACAGCAGTAAAGAATGCTGCCATGATACCAATCAGATAGATAGCAAACAGAATACTTCCCTTAAATACAGGAAAGAAAGCGCTAATAAACAAGACGTATACAGGCAAACGGGCACTGCACGACATAAATGGGATGGCCATCATGGTAAGTATGCGGTCGCGTTTGCTTTCGATGGTGCGGGTTGCCATAACAGCAGGCACGTTACAACCAAATCCCATCAGCATTGGGATAAACGACTTGCCATGAAGACCCATTTTGTGCATGGCCTTATCCATAAGAAATGCAGTACGAGCCATGTATCCGGTGTCTTCCATAAGAGAAATAAACAGGAACAATATCATAATAGAGGGAAGAAAGACAATCACCCCTCCTACGCCCCCGATAATACCGTCAACCATTAAATCGTGCACAAGCCCTTCGGGCAGCAGCGAACCAATGCCCGACGAAATAAATGCCAAAAGGCTTTCAATCCAGCCTACGGGATATTCCCCAATTTTGAAAGTAGCGTAAAACATAAACCATATCAACCCGAAGAATATTGGTAAGCCAATAAGGCGGTGTGTAACCACTTTATCGGTTTTCTGACTTATTTTCTGCGACTTCCTGGTTCCGGGTACAAAGGTTTCCTTCAGTGCTCCGGCAACAAAGCCATAGCGTGCGTCGGTAAGCAGGTGCGATGGCTCTTTATCGAAATGTTTTTCTATTTCTTTAGCCTTTGCCTTACCTCGCTCTATTACTTCGCTGCTATTCCTTAATTTTTCTACCTTTTCAAGAATAAAACGGTCTTTCTCCAGCATTTTGAGGGCAACAAACCGAAGCGATAAGCCCGGAAACAACCGTTGACATTCTATTTTTTCGAGATGAAGTATCAGATCGTCAACCACCGTTTCAATTTCAGGAGTATAACGCAATGAGATGCGGTTATTCAACTCCTCTAAGCCTTTATGTATACGTACGATCTTTTTAAATAGATCCTTAACGCCTTTCCCCTTCTTACCAACGGTTGGAATAACAGGTATTCCAAGCAGATC
>JAFFZZ010000017.1 GCA_016933915.1 Candidatus Babeliaceae bacterium | reverse complement strand
TAGCAATCAAAGCCTGCATAAGAGCGTTTGTATGAAAGATTCCATGCAGTAAAGGCCAGCCCCACATTCTCTGATCCATGTGCCTCGTTCAGCTTTGCGACCAGTCCCTCAGGGTCGAGGAGCATAAAATGAGGTGCGCCAGTATTTTCCATCCTGGAAGGGGGGAATTGCTGCTCATTAATAACAGATTGACCTATTAAACGAATGGTAATCGTTTATGCAAAAGTCTGCTCCACGACCACTTTTCAGAGACCAGGCCTTCAATCATTGCAGGGGTTCTGCCTTTCTCCTTAATCTCAATCAGGTTGTTGTTTGCCTGCTGGATATCCAAAATTCGGCTGATAACCCTTCGTTTCTTGGAATAGCTTTTGGCCTCCCTTGCGAATCTTGCTACTCTTTCCCTTAGCCTCGCACAATAGCCATCAATGTGTGCTATGCTTATCTTGTCGTAGCTATCATACCCAAAGATCCATCTTTTATACCGGCCGATCACTCTTTGCTTCTCCTTGTCTTTAATCAATTGGCCGTACCTAACAGAGTCTTTGTTCCAGAATCTGAGGATAGCTTGGATGTTCTGGTCGTTACCATCAGAATATATCTCAAGCTTACGTTTATACGTAGGCTGTTGTACCCTTTTGTGTATCAGCTTATAGAATTCCTGACACGTAAATTCATTCCATTTACCGACGATGTGAGCTAGGTGCAAACCGCTTTTCCTTTTGATGGCGACGTAAGAGTACGCGTCACCTTGTTCATAGTTTTTAAAGTCTGTGGGCTCAACTTTTTTTTGTTTTTTTTTACATAGCTCCACATCTCATCAACCTCAATCGGGTTTAAACCAACATCATGGAGAAGCCAGTCAGTGACTGCCTCGCAATGCTGGGCGATGTCTTCTGCAAGATGAGCAATGGTATCCAACTTATGATGTGTGACTCTAGCTATCGCTCTGAAGCTCAACCTCTCAACAAGCAATTTGCAAATGCGAACGACTTCTTTCTTGGGAAGTTTTCTCCAGTAAAAAGCTGTGCCTACGGTTCGTACGAATTGCCGGCCGCATTCAGTACATCTGTAGTTGCGGGTCCCGTTCATCTTATGGCCATACAGAATGATATTTCCCATCTTGACTTTGTTATGCGATCGGCACTGTGTATTCGGACAGGAGACATTCAATTTTTTTGGCTTTCTAGGCATAAAATCACCTCGTCAACAATATAAACAGAACTAGTATTTAAAGTATTCGTTTAAAGGGTCACTTCGTTATATACAGAAGCGCACTAACTCCCTACAATCATGGAAACCCCCAGTAATATGCCAGT
>JAFFZZ010000016.1 GCA_016933915.1 Candidatus Babeliaceae bacterium | reverse complement strand
TGAGTTCACTCTAAAAAGCCCTGTTTTCAAAACGGGTCAAAATGTTGACATATAATAACACGTATCCGGTTCTTTGACATTTCAGGCGTAAAAACCTCAAGCACCTGATACATTCTTTCTCCATCGCTGTTATATGCGACAGAAAACCAATAATACAAAGTTTCAGCCCGCTAAAATCAGGAAATAGCCGTGGATTTTTAATGAGGTGACGGAATATCCGCCCGAAGTTGATCCCGATGGACATGGCAAACGCAAATAACATTGTTTTGAATCTGCCCCTTATTCGTAACTTCCCCTTGTGATTAAATGCTTTTGTGTATTCTTTGACACTCGCTTCGACATTGGGCCTGATCTTTCTTCGTTCAAGGGGCAATAACTCAATGGCGTGCACCCGTTTCTGCATCTCCACCATTTCTTCGGTGAAGTAAAATACGCGACAATTGTTCTGTTCGATTGCCGGACAGCTTGCGGCATGTTCACATGTCGAACAGACATCCAGGTCAAAACAGGCCTTGAAACGGGTTTTTGTTTTCTGTGGCTGCACTGTCTGCAGCGGACAGGAAACGTTATGCCGCTCAGCATCAATCCGCTCAATGGGTATACTGACTTCTGCAACACGGCCTCGAACCGCAGTTTGAATATGATTGACATTGTGTTTATTCATTTTCTTGTCGTTGTCACTACTGCCGTATGCACCATCGGTATGAAGCTCCTCAAGATCATTACACTTGGTTTTAATCCTGCCGATACGGTTATTGAGAATGGTGCTGCCATCGGTGTTGTTGGCTTTTACGGCAACGTCGGTAATAAGATTGAGATCGTTTTCCGGGTTTGCCGTCTCAGCTATATTAACCACCTGTCCACGGTAATCGTTGCCTCGTTTGTTACGAAATGCAGCATCTATATCATCAGGTGATTGTAATGAAGAAGAGGTTAGTTCCCTGGAATCCCGAACGACAATCTTCTCGGAAACAATGCAGAAATGCTCATTGTATACACGTTCAAATATCTTGAAGACTTCAGTGTCACCGTACGATGGCTTGAGCTGATGGTAGAGATGGTGATAGATATTGGCTATCTTTTGCAGTTCATGCGGAATGTCGGCTCTTTTCAAGCTATAAACAAATGCACTTGATGTCTGTTTGATATAAGGGGCTAATGCCTCTTTGAGGCTTTCCTTGTCGCGTTCGGAGAGAATATGATCGAGCCGAATGAGTACTTCAACCAGAAGCTGTGTGCGGCTGTAAGCGCGGATGTAGAGTATTATGGAGGAAACCAGAGTATTTACCGGTGCATTAGGCCGGCTGCAGGAGTCGGCGGAGAAAAGAGGGGCAAAGTCTCTCTCATTGATGCTGCAATAGATGAGCTCATAAAAGTATGCGTCGGCACAACTGCGCAGCTTCTTACGCTTTGATTCGGAAAGATGGTTTTCAATGCCGAAGAGTTCTTGTTGCAAATGAGTCTTGATTTCTATGAACATGTAATCCCTTTGATTTCTGTAACCACATTATAATTCATAATCTTAGTATAATTCATCCCTGTTTCCTTGTCAAGTTATCTCTTTGCCGATCAACGATATTTTTGATGAATTTTCTCGTCCGTTAGCTTTTTAGAGTGAACTCATAAATAAAATTAAAACTATATTATTTTATATCCATTTATGGCTTTTCTAGCTTAAGTATGGAACGTATGTAAATAAAAAAGTTGGCATTCGGCTCAT
>JAFFZZ010000015.1 GCA_016933915.1 Candidatus Babeliaceae bacterium | reverse complement strand
TTGATATACGCGTCCTTGTCCATAGCTATATTATCGGACACAGACGTGCTTTTACTTCAAGTATTCAAAACTGCCCGAACGCTTACTTTTCTTGTTTGCCGGTGCCGGTTCTGGAAAGACACGCGCTCTCGTTGAAGCGATGCAGATATTCCGCCAAAAATATGGACAGGAATTCCGTTTGTCCGCCCGAAAAGTTGCTGTAATCACATATACTAACGCTGCATGTGATGAGATCAAACACAGAATTGAGTATGATTCAATTTTTGTTGTATCCACCATCCATAGTTTTGCGTGGGAATTGATTCGCCCATATCACAACGATATTCGCGAGTGGCTCAGTCATAATTTGGAAATGGAGATCAATGCTCTTCAAGAACAGCAACAAAAAGGCAGAGCGGGCACGAAAGCCGCTGCTGACCGTACTGTGCAAATTGAGCAAAAGCAAAAAAGGCTAGATCGTCTCGGTACGATCAAATACTTTGCCTACAATCCAAATGGTGAAAACATTGGCAAAAATTCGCTAAACCATACTGAAGTCATAGGCATTGCGGCTGATTTTCTGACAGACAAATCACTAATGCAGAGAATTCTAATTCGCAAGTACCCCGTCTTACTGATTGATGAAAGCCAAGACACCCAAAAAGATTTAGTCGATGCTTTCTTTGCAGTTCAAAAGGAACATTCGGGAGAGTTTTGCTTTGCCCTCTTCGGGGATACCATGCAGCGAATTTATTCAGATGGGAAAAGCGGTTTAGCCGAAGCAGTACCCGATGATTGGGAAAAGCCTGCTATAACTATCAATCACAGATGTCCCAAACGTGTAGTAAGGCTTATTAATACGATAAGGGCCGCAGCGGATGACCACGAGCAGGAGCCAAGAAACGATGCGATAGAAGGGTTTGTGCGATTATTTCTTGTTCAGGATGATGATGGAATTGATAAGACCGCCGTCGAAGCTGAAATAGCCAAGAAAATGGCTGAAATCACATCTGATGATCAATGGTCGG
>JAFFZZ010000014.1 GCA_016933915.1 Candidatus Babeliaceae bacterium | reverse complement strand
TTTCCGAAATCTGCGATCTTTGATCGCTTGGGATTTCGGAAATCTGTTGGCGGTTTTACCTGGGTCCAGGCAGCGTCTTGCTGCCGTTATCTCGCAGCAGTCAACTGTGCCACGCAAGTACCATCGATAGATGTTTCGGCTTTCTAGCCTTAACTGACTGAAATGTCAAATCAAGCGTTAAGTCAAGCGCTTCACGCTACAGAAAAAGTAGTGCACTCAGGACTTGGTTTTGAGTTGATGCGGCAACTCACGGACGTCAAGACGTCTTTTTTCGGTGGAAGCATGCCAGCCTCGTTGTATAATATTTATCTGGCTTGTACACAGCGAAATATACCGCAAAATTGCGTGATATGCACCAGTTGGCTTGCAAAAAGACAATAAGATTATGAGCATTTACGATTATCGAGATCGACCGGCATATAGAAGTGATGTCTTTAAACCCTACAAAAATCAAAATATTTCTAAGTGGTGGGGGAAAGATCAGGATAATTTGATAAAACTCACAATTGGTAAATGGCAATGGAATTGGTATTGGGAGATTTCCGATATTGTTATTTCTCATACATCAGAAGAGACAATAGCATCTTTCATGTCAACTACCAATTTAAACAACAAAATTATGTATTTTGCCGTTTCTCGGGCTCAAGAACTTGGCTTAACAAATCTTATTCGAAAGCCAAAATGGAAAGTATGTCCTTTATGTCATAATAAGTTCATAGAGAATTCACTACCACATCCACTTATAAAAAGATTGGGAATAGATCAAATTGATTTTTGTTCTCCCTGCCTTAGAGATACCATTTTACAAAATACAGGGAGTCAAACTGCATCAAAAGAAGAAGTATTGGCATATTTAAGAGAATTGGTCACAGCATTACAACGTATTCCCCATCAAGGATATGGCGAGGGAATAAACGATTTCAAAGGGCTTAATTCCAAAGAAAGGTTAGAGCTTCTTCAAATTTTTCAGAAAAAGCCCAGTACACGTCATGTAAAGAAATTATTCGGTACATGGCTTCAGGCGCTAATCGATGCAGGTATCTTAGAAGATGATGTACGAAGAACAAGTCGTGGAATTCAATGTATTGCAAAAGACGGCCATGTTTGTCTTTCTATAGGCGAAAAGACCATAGATGATTTTTTGTATGCAAATGGAATTACACACAACAAAGAGCCATATTATCCAGAAGGTAAATACCGGGCTGATTTCGATGTAAACGGTGTCTTTATCGAATACTTTGGTTTAGCAGGTAACCCTGATTATGATAAAAAGACAAAGTTGAAACAAAAATTGTGCAAGAAATACGGGGTAACATTAATATCACTGTTTCCAAGCGATCTTGTAAGCGATAGTCGATTGGATGTAAAAATATTGAATGTTCTAAAGCAGTAGCAAGCTAACAATGCGTGCACCCGGACGGCTGGATTCACACCGCCAAATAGGCCTTTTTCGTGACCGCAGGTTTGCTACGTTTCGTGGGCGAATCTCGTCCTGCCAGCCGCCGTTAACGCCAACCGTTGGGCTGCTGAAAGATGTTCCATGCGAACCCGGCAACTTTGCAGCCGCTATGGGAGATGTAAATTGGCGTGCTATCAAAGCGAAACGAAAAAATGAGTTGAAGAATGATCATCCTTAAAAGAATTGGAGCGGTTTTTGCTGTTTTCTTTCTTATTGGTTTGCTTGGATTCCTCATAGATACTGTTTTGCAGCAGCTCGGGGTGTACTGCCCATCCAAACCGAGCATAAATTTGGAGCCAGACATGCTATTCTTGCTTTGTCCTATCACCTCTTGTTTGCCATTTTGGATGGTTTTGTTACTGCGCGGCTTGCACCAGATCGCCCCATAACACACGCGATAACCCTTGGTATCCTTGGGGTTGTGATAAGTACCCTTGGACTCTTCGCAATTATCATGCAAGATCTTGCTCCAGCCTGGTATGGATGGGCGCTCATTGTCTTTTCTGTTCCAGTCACATGGTCAGGTGAGAAACTGGCAGATTTCAGCAAGCAGCCGACCTGATCCAAACGGGTTTGTCGGGAGATTAAGGATCACCTTTCATGCTTATGGGCAGCTGGCATGCATATCACCCTGTCGTGGACGCCAGCTAGAGCGAGAGGTAAACAGGAGGTCAAGCGCGCAAACGCTGGCACGCGACCAGGGGCCACCAACGCCGGATGGAGCGATTTGCCATTCACCAATCACTCATCACAAATCACTTTTTTCCCCTTGACAGATTCCGTTTCTTAGCCCATAATAGCGACTATTAAG
>JAFFZZ010000013.1 GCA_016933915.1 Candidatus Babeliaceae bacterium | reverse complement strand
TTGAAATAATAAGAGAAAAAACCGCTCCACAGGCACAAGCCCAGGGAACGGTTTTTTTGTCTGATAACAAATACCCGACACGCCGCCTTTCGGCGAATCCGAAAGTAAAGGGTTCTTACAGATCCTGCGGCTTGACCGTGCTGCGCTTGTTTGCCTTGGTTCTGGTGATTGCAACGTCGAGCATATCGTAGATCTTATCGCTCAGCGCTTCAAGTGCATCAGATGAGGTCATCATCTTTTTGCTCTTGATGTAGTTCTTGACTTTACTGGCAACAACCAACGGCTCCCTTTTTTGCTTTGCCATGCTATGTGTCCTCCATGAGTAAGTTTAAATTTCCTAACCGGTACAAATATCATTAGTCCGGCACATAAATGTTATCAACAGGGCTCTAATTACAGTTTAGTAACAGCATTTTCAACAAAAAAATCGGCGTAAAGTGCAAATTTTTGCAGTTATAGGCTGTATAACGATAATTAATGTTGAAGATGGCGGGTTATATGTCAAATTTTCAGGTCTAACCAACGCTTTTTTATAATCTGACAGATGCGTTTTGACGAATATGAATACATCGTTAAACATTCGGGTATGTTTGTCTCTGTTTGGCCCTAATGTAAGGTTTTAAGTAAAGCGGGGGCGTTTGTCAAAGCTCGTATATTGGAGAGAAAACATGACAAAGCGTTCAAAAAAAGGTAGTAAATCGAACTCGAAGCTGCAAGGATATGTTGTTGTAACATTTGCTGAGGATTTTGAGGAAGCCAAGGAATATGAGTCATTGCTCAAGTCGAGTGATATCCCTGTTTCGATTGAGGAGCACTATGATGAATCGATTGGCGCCAGTGAGATAGCTGTCATGGTACCTGATGAGTTTCTTGATGAAGCTCACGTAATAGTGGAATCACAGGATTCGTACGATGAGTTTTACGACATGGCGGACGATGATGATTTCGGTGGTGACTACTACGACGAAGATTATTGATATCCAAGTCGTCGAGTGATGATGCGTGTTTTATGCCTTGAAATATTACAGGGCATAATACGACAGGGTGATGATAAAAGAAACATTGGGTCTTTCTCATGAGCAATGAACAAGAAAAAGTCCGTATCAAAAAAGATCGCAGGCAAAGTGTTATAGATCGACGAGCCGGTCTTGACCGTCGTCGCGGACCCGGTATACGTTTGAGTGACACTCGCAAATCTGCTGAAGAAGGCCAGATGTCAGAAGAGCAATTCGAATTCATCATGGCTATTGACGAATATAAGAGAAAAAATTCGAGGCCTTTCCCTACATGGACGGAAGTTTTAGAAGTAATTAAGGCGCTCGGATATCGCAGAGTAGCCGAGCCAGGTGAGCTTGAGAAGGCTGGAGATGAAAAGAGGCAGGAAGAAAAAGTTCCTCTGGGGACGTATAAGGATTAATATCTTTTGACTAGCGAAAAAATAATTCACAGAAAACCGGTGTGTTTT
>JAFFZZ010000012.1 GCA_016933915.1 Candidatus Babeliaceae bacterium | reverse complement strand
TGATGCGAGGCAGATGCACCACAAAGTAGCACAAACGCTTATTTTATTAACCTATACCACAGCGTAACACCTTTAGAGGGCTGGCCTTTATACTTAGTCCTATTCGCCGATTTTCTTCGTCAAGTTTAATCACTTTCGCTGTAATTTTATCGCCTATTCTCAGAACGTCTTCAGGCTTCTTAATAGATTGTTGGGAAATTTCTGATACATGTAGCAGACCTTCAACCCCTTTATCCAGTTCAACAAATGCCCCAAAATCAGTGAGGCGAGCAATCGTTCCTTCAACAGTATCGCCTATAGAAATCCTCTTTGTAATTCCTTCCCACGGGTTTGGCTGTAATTGTTTTATCCCTAATGACAATCGTTCATTGTCGACATCGATGCTTAACAAGACAGCCTGAACTTGTTCGCCTTGTTTCAGCACTTCAGAAGGATGTTTAATTCTGGCGGTCCAGGACATATCGGAGATATGCACCAATCCGTTAACGCCTTCCTCCATCTCGATCCATGCACCAAAATCAGTTAAGTTCCGTACAATACCAGTTACAATACTGCCCGGAGGATACTTCGCAGCCACGACAGTCCAGGGATTCGACTCGATTTGCTTCAGACTCAAAGAGATGCGTCGCTTGTCTTTATCGAGATCCAGGACAATCGTTTCCACAGTCTCATCTATCGCGACGACATTTGAAGGATGTTTGACGCGTTTTGTCAAAGACATTTCCGCAATATGCACCAGTCCTTCAACGCCAGGTTCCAACTCGACAAACGCGCCATAATCGGTGATGTTGACCACTTTCCCACTCACATGCGACCCTACTGGGAATTTTTTCTCGATATTCGCCCATGGGTCAGCGCTTTTTTGTTTGAGACCTAACGAAACCTTCTCTTTTTCCTGATTGTAGCTCAGTACCACCACTTCGATGTCATCGCCGACCTGGAATAATTCGGATGGATGGCTCACGCGTCCCCAAGAAATATCTGTAATGTGCAACGACCCATCAATGCCGCCCAAATCGATAAAGACGCCATAATCGGTGATACTTTTAACAATACCGTTAACCAATTTCCCTTCTTCCAGATGTCCAACTTTTCTGGATGCCTCGATCCTTTCTTCACTTTTTATAATAGAGTCTCTTTGAATATCTTCAGCAGGTGTTGAAGGACGATAGGCTTCTTCCCCTTTTCGAGTGATGATGTCACCTGGTTTAATCGCTTCAATCTCTTTCCATGTGAGATCAAACCCGGCTGCCGCAAGGAAACACTTCGCATATCTCGACCCCTCTCCGACATAGCCTAATGAGAGGAAATGTATATCATGTTTACCTGTGCGCTGTCCTGAGTAGACTGAAGCGCCATCATGATAGAAGAACTGAATTTCAAAGTTCGGAAAAAGACTAATGCACTCAATCTTTGTGAGAGGGCCATGTTCTGCGACCAGGTCTCGCGACATTTGTGCATAGAAATCTTCAATACCACTGCTTCCTTGATAATCATCATATATTCGGTTAGCAGCACTTATTTCTTTGTTCTTCTGCAAAACTTCCTCAGTTGCTATACTGTCCCTCCCTGTTTGAATATCGTTTTTATGAAAGAATTTTTCTTTTTCCAAAGTCTCAGCACTTTCAACCTTAAGTGTTGCAAGAATTTGTCTAATGCGCTGCCTTTCCGGGTTTACTAATCGATGAATTTTGTCTTTTACTTCAGGTCGGAGATCATAAGATGCGATCGATTCTCGTATCTTATCAATAGCTTTTGCAAGGTTTTCTTCACTACAACCAATACAGATCTCTCGTGTGTACAGGTAAGGAGTATGGTTGGTTGGATCGTTCGCTTGAACACTGATAGCTTTTACAAACACCTCAGTCATTTGTATTGGCTGTAGCCGATCAAAGTATAACATCCCTAACTTCTCATAAAGCAAACTTTTTTTACGTACATGCGGTAGACCAGAATACAGTATTTGTTCTGCATCTTTGTCTCTTCCAAGTTTTTTTAGACAATTGCTCGCCCACGTATAGGCCATCGCTAAGTCAGGTGTTTCTTTGATCTGTTCCTGACAAAGTGATAAACAGCGATCTATATCGATTGGAAATAATTCTTTTACCTCTACTATTCGAGGAAATTGCGTGTATGTCCTTGAATCCTCTTCATCATACTCTATCTCTTTATTGCTAGTATCTTTGAATAACCATTTCCGAAAGTTCATAGGGTCTCCTCCTTTTTTAAAAGGTTATTATTGAAAGCGCATCTTTCTTTCTCCCCCTTTCTCAAAAACCCCAATATCTCCATATATCAAGACAACCATTCTATTAAAGTTCCTATTCTTGTGTAATGGTATATTCTCAAATTCTGATGTTAGTAGAAGCCGAACGCCTGTGCTCAACAGCCCCGAACCGCCCTAATGACGGGCTGGAAACGTGATTGAGCAACGAACCGTTATGCGAGAGTATTATGCTGAAATTACAGACAGCGGTTTGGGGTCTATTGCAGCACTTTGTTCGGCGGCCCC
>JAFFZZ010000011.1 GCA_016933915.1 Candidatus Babeliaceae bacterium | reverse complement strand
CTATATCGGAAAAGCGTTTTGCGTCCATACAAAGCTTTATTGATGATTATTATGTCGAAGAGCACTTTGTTAGTCGGATAAGAACAGAGCAATCGATACAAGGCGATTTATATGGTAGTAAGTTGCTTGAAAGTGAAAGCAGCCTAGTTTATGAGGAGGGTTTGAAACCACGAAAGTCCAAGCGTAAATTGGAAGATCTTCTCGAGGAGCTAGAAGAAAGCTTTGTGGAAAGCTTATTTCGACGTATTGATGAAAAGGGATTAACGGAAGTAGAAACCTATAAAAGGGCTAATTTGGATCGCAAATTGTTCTCGAAAATACGAAGTGATAAGAACTATAAACCAAGTAAGGGAACGGTCTTGGCACTGGCGATTGCCCTTCGCTTGAATTTAGATGAAACGAAGGATTTGCTACAAAAAGCCGGTTATGCTTTATCGCGAAGTAGTAAATTCGATTTGATTGTTCAATACTTTATCGATAATGAAGTTTTTGATATTTATGAAATTAATGAAGCCCTCTTTGCCTTCGATCAGATGTTGCTGGGTTCGGTTTCCTAATTGTCGCCTTATGGGCGACCTTTTTCTTTCTCTAAGGTGTTATTCTATACTTATCAAAAGTAAGTGAAGGAGGATCACACCATGAAGAAAAATTTAACTGAATTAGTTTTTGTTTTAGACCGTAGCGGATCAATGGCGGGATTGGAGTCGGACACCATAGGTGGTTTTAACGCACTTTTAGAAAAACAAAAGAAAGCGGACGGTGAGGCAAATGTGACTACGCTGCTCTTTGATGATTGTATGGAACTTTTGCATGACCGAATTTCCATCAAGGGAGTCGCTCCGATTACGGATCGTGATTACTATGTACGAGGCAGTACGGCTTTATTAGATGCTATCGGATTTGCTATCAACAAAATTGTCAATGTTCAGAGGCAAACGGCAAAGGAAGAGCAAGCTTCGAAGGTGATGTTTGTGATTACGACCGATGGAATGGAAAATGCAAGTAAAGAGTATACCTATGGACGAATCAAGCAAATGATTGAACATCAAAAGAGTAAATATCAATGGGAGTTCTTATTTCTCGGTGCCAATATTGACGCGGTCAAAACGGCGGTAAGTTTTGGGATTCATGAAGACTACGCGGTAAATTATCATTCGGATGCAAAAGGGACAGCATTGAACTACGAAGTATTAGCTGAGGCGGTGACCAATTTTCGTGAAAGCAAGACCATATCCAAACAATGGAAGAGTCGTATAGAAGAGGACTATGTAAGTCGAAAAAATGATTGATGTATGACTAGTTTTTTGCTATGATGTAGAAGCGCTTTATTGAACCGTCAAGACAGTTCGAAAGGTGACATCGATTTCCACAGGAGGAACACATAAGACATTGAACATTGAAGAATACATCCGGCTTGATGCCTGGCAAAAAATCAGAGAATTTTCAAAGGACAAGGAGACTCCCTTTCTTGT
>JAFFZZ010000010.1 GCA_016933915.1 Candidatus Babeliaceae bacterium | reverse complement strand
TTTAATGTGTTTTTGGCGAAATCATTATAACACAGGTAAGTTCTAAGCCATCTTTTTTATTGAACTATTTGTGAGACAGTAGTGGGCAACAACGTCATTGTTATGATGAAATAGTTGTTATTTATCGAAGGAAATATATGTCCAGTCCACTCGTAAAAATAAGCGTAGGGATGCCTGTTTATAATGGCGAGGAATATCTTGAGTCGGCTATACAGGCAACACTTAAACAGACTTATGAAGACTTTGAGTTGATTGTTTCCGATAATGCATCTACGGATAGGACTGAGTCTATCTGTAGAGATTTCGCAGAGAGTGATTCGCGTATTCGCTATGTTCGTAACGAAAAGAACATTGGCGCTGCTGGCAACTATAATCAACTATTCCGTCTAGCGAGAGGGGAGTACTTTCGTTGGTTCAATGCTGACGATCTTTGTTCTGAATTCCTGCATGAAAAATGTCTTTCGACTCTTGAAGCACATCCAGACGCTGTTCTTGCTTATGGGAAAACAGATATTATCGATGGTAATGACCGTTTTATTGAGCATTATGAAGATAATCTTGACTTGCAGATGGATTCTGTGGTCAAGCGTTTTTTGACATTTTTCCACGTCGTTGGGATGACCAATGTGATTTATGGTTTGATGCGCCGTAGTGCGTTACAGAATACGCTGTTGATGGGAAATGGCAGCTTTCCCGCCGCAGATACGAACCTTATGGGTGAACTGACCTTGTACGGAAAGTTTATTGAGATTCCTGAGATCTTATTTTATCGGCGGATACACGAAGACGCAAGCTCCTGGGATCGAAATAACACTAATGCGCAACAAATGTTTTGGACTGGCGGTAACAATAAATATGTTATGCCCACCTTGAAAAAAGATCTAGCTTACCTTCGCGCCATTCTACGTTCACCAAACGGAATCCTGGAGAAATTGCTGATGGAAACCTACATATTGCGTAGAATATTTTGGAACAGACGTCTTATCTGGAACGAATCTCTACACTGTATTCAATCAGATAAGAATAGTTAAGTCGATTTAAACGACGGGGATGCAATTATGAAAATTCTGATCGTTGGTAACCTTGGATACGTTGGACCAGGTGTGGTGAACCAACTAAGAACCTCCTATCCTGATGCGGAACTGATCGGGTTTGATATCGGGTACTTTGCTCATTGTCTGACAAACACAGACTTTCTACCAGAAACTAAGCTGAACAGCCAATTTTTTGGTGATATACGTAATTTTCCAGAAAAACTGCTAGTTAGTGTCGATGCTGTGATCAATCTTGCAGCGATCTCTAACGATCCTATAGGTAACAAGTTTGAGAATGTGACTATGGACATCAACTATAAGGCTGCGGTGCGACTGGCTGAGATGTCTAAAGAAAACGGAGTCAAATCTTTCGTGTATGCTTCAAGCTGTTCGATGTATGGTCAGGCGAGTGATGCGCCGCGAAGTGAGTCAGACCCTTTGAATCCTCTGACGGCTTACGCACGTTCTAAGGTTGCTGCAGAAAAAGATCTTGAAAAGATAGCTTCGGAGAACTTTGTTGTGACGTGCCCTCGTTTTGCCACAGCGTGTGGATGGTCTCCACGTTTGCGCCTGGACCTTGTCCTCAATGATTTTGTAGCCGGTGCTCTGGTAAATCGGCATATTTCAATCTTGAGCGATGGGACTCCATGGCGCCCGCTGATTAATACTAAGGACATGGCCCGGGCACTTGATTGGGCGGTTTCGCGTGATTTCAGGAATGGAGGGGCCTTTGTTGCCGTCAATTGCGGAAGTGATGAATGGAACACAACAATGATGGGCCTAGCAGAGGCGACAGCTGAGGTGATCCCCGGTGTGGATATCTCGGTTAACCAGAATGCGCCTCCGGATAAGCGTTCCTATAGAGCCAGCTTTGACCTTTTCAAAAAGCTCGCACCAAATCATCAACCCCAAGAAACATTAAAATCCACAATAGCTGAGATGAAAAGTCACCTTACCGCAATGCAATTTAATGATGGACAATACAGGGATTCTCAATTGATGCGTTTGAACGTCATCAACAGATTAATTGATAATGGATTTTTAAATAACGATTTAAAATGGAATGATCTGTAAACAGAGGGAGGAGGAACATTATGACCTCATCAACAAAATGCAGGTTCTGTGGGGCTTTTTTGACCAACAACTTTGTGGATCTTGGAATGTCTCCATTGTGCGAGAGTTATTTAAACACAGAACAATTAAATTCCATGGAACCGTTTTATCCTCTCCATGTATTCGTATGCGACAAATGTTTTCTTGTCCAACTTGAGGAGTATGTCGACCCGCAGGACATCTTTACTGAATATGCTTATTTTTCATCTTTTTCTGACAGTTGGCTGAAACACGCAAAACAATATGTCGACATGATTGTTCAGAGACTGGCGTTGTCCAAGAGCAGTTACGTTGTCGAACTTGCTAGTAACGACGGTTACCTTTTGCAAAATTTTGTTGAAAAACAAATACCATGTCTGGGTATTGAACCGGCAAAGAATGTTGCTAAGGTCGCAGAGGAAAAAGGTGTTCCGACTCTGACGGAGTTTTTTGGTGAAGGTTTGGCTAAGGATCTTGCTCTTGAACAGAAACAGGCAGACCTTATCCTTGGAAATAACGTCCTTGCCCAGGTTCCGGATCTGAATGATTTCGTTAAGGGAATGAAAATTCTTTTGAAACCGCAAGGTATCATTACCATGGAGTTCCCCCACCTTATTAGCCTGATGAAGGAAAATCAGTTCGACACGATCTATCATGAGCATTTTTCCTATTTTTCTTTACTGTCAGTAGAAACGGTGTTTTCAGCCCATGGACTGACTGTTTTCGACGTTGAGACACTGCCAACCCACGGAGGATCATTGCGCATTTATGCCTGCCACTCTGAAAATATCAATAAAAGCGAAAGTGCCGCTCTTGCTGAATTGAGGGAGAGCGAGTTAAGTGCTGGAATCGATAAATTAAGTACCTATGTGATATTTGAAAATAACGTTAAGGAAACAAAGCGCAAGCTGTTGGATTTTTTAATTTCAGCTAAACGTAAAGAAAAAACGATCGTCGGTTACGGTGCTCCTGGAAAAGGCAATACTTTGCTTAACTATTGTGGCATCAGGACTGATTTTCTGGATTACACAGTTGATCGAAATCCATATAAACAAGGCATGTTCTTGCCTGGAACACACATACCGATTTACGAGCCGGATAAAATAAAAGAGACACAACCAGATTATGTCTTGATCCTTCCGTGGAATTTCAAGGATGAAATTATGGGACAAATGTCATATATCGCTGAATGGGGTGGTAAGTTCGTCGTCCCAATTCCTGAGGTCGTAGTGATTGAGCCGTAACAATCTTAATAAAGATAAAAGTGTCGATATGTTTGGATTATAGTATGGTGCAATGCCGCAATTGCGGAAGTTTGGACATTGGGAGCTTTTATTCTGTCACAAATGCCCCGGTATACAGCGTCGTCACGGTCAAAAGTAAGGCTGAGGCTTTGGCTGTTCCTCGTAAAGATATTGAGCTCGCATTCTGTTCAAACTGTGGTTTTATATTTAATTCTCTGTTTGATGTCAGCGTCGATTATTTCACGATGGGTTACGAAGACCAACAGGGGTTTTCAGCGACGTTTATGGAGTACCTGACGCGCATATCGAAAGCATTGATTGAAAAATATGACCTTAAAGGAAAGCGTTTGCTGGAAATCGGATGTGGAAAAGGCGATTTCATTAATCTGCTGACAGAATTAACCGGTGGACAAGGGATCGGAGTTGATCCGGCGTACATCGACGGTCGACAAAAGAATAAAAACGTGACCTTCTACAAAGAGCTTTTTTCTGAAGATCACAGAAAGCTCAACCCCGATTTTATTTGCTGCAGACATACGTTGGAACACGTGCATGATACCAGAAATTTTATGCGTGTCATCAGTCAGTCGATCAGTTCCGATCAACGTCCAATTATTTTCTTTGAAGTTCCACAAATAAACCGGATTCTTGACGTTCTTGCGTTCTGGGACATTTATTACGAGCACTGCAGCTACTTTAATGCTACATCAATGGCTTATCTTTTCCGCAACGCCGGATTCGATATTCTCGACATGCAATTGGATTACAGTGACCAATATCTTCTGGTTGAAGCGGTTCCTGCAACAGGAGCTCGTCATATGGCATTTCCACTTGAAGAAAGCATCGACGTGATAAGAGAACGGGTCAATCAATTCAGAGACGGAATTACAACTCAGTTGAATGTGTGGCGTAAACGCCTCGAAGGGTTTAAGAAAAACAAGAATAAGGTTGTTGTCTGGGGAGGGGGGTCCAAGTCGGTTGGCTTTCTGACTCAATTTGCCGATTTGGCGATGATTGACTATGTCGTTGATATTAATCCGAATATGGAAGGCAATTATATCCCGGGAATCGGTAGTCGTTACGTCCAGCCTGAATTTTTAAAAGAGTTTAATCCAGACGTCGTTATTATCATGAATGGTATCTATCGCAATGAAATTGTTCGAACTATGGCTGATATGGGGGTGACCCCGCAGGTGTTTTCGCTCTGACAGGAGACCGTTATGAAAGTCGTCCTTTTTTGCGGCGGGCAGGGGATGCGCCTGCGGGAATATTCCGAAAAAGTGCCAAAACCGATGGTTCCCCTTGGGTATCGCCCCATCTTGTGGAACATCATGCGCTACTATGCCTATTTCGGGCATAAGGATTTTATCCTTTGCCTAGGGCATATGGCCGACACCATCAAGAAATATTTTGTCGACTACGATGAAACCATCTCCAACGATTTCGTCTATACCAAAGGCGGCAAAGAAATCGAGATGCTCAACACCGATATTGAAGATTGGCGCATTACCTTTGTCGATACCGGAATCAATGCCAATATCGGCATGCGCCTGATGCAGGTCAAAGAACACCTTGCGGGGGAGGAGATGTTCTTGGCCAACTACAGTGACGGTCTGTCCGACCTGGACCTTAATCGGATGATCGATTGGTTTGCCCCGCAGACCAAAAAAACGGCCAGCTTTGCAGCATATCAGCCGTCCCAGAGTTTTCACGTCGTCACTCGCGAAGAAACCGGTCTGGTCAAGAGCATCAGCCACATTGGGACTTCCGGTCTGTACATCAATACCGGGTACTTTATTCTACGGAATGATATTTTCGACTATCTGAAGTGGGGGGAGGAACTGGTCGACGAACCCTTTCAGCGGCTTATCGCCGAGAAGAAGCTGACCTCCTGGGAACATTGCGGTTTCTGGGCCAGCATGGATACCTACAAGGACAAACAGAAACTGGACGAAGCATACACCAAAGGGAACGCCCCCTGGGAAGTCTGGTTGAAAGATCAGCGTTTCAATGGGAGTGGAGGTTAACATGCTTGGTCTGAACCTTCTCAAAACGGAACAGCCCCTGAAAGTGCTCTGCCTGGGAGCGCACTGCGATGATATCGAAATCGGCTGCGGGGGTACAATTCTGGAATTGTGTCAAAGTCGTCCCGTCGATGTCACCTGGGTGGTCATGTGCTCGAATGAAATCAGAGCTAAGGAAGCGAGTTTATGCGCAGCGCAGTTCCTGACTGATGCTGAGCGGAGTGACGTTCGCATTAACAAATTTCGTGATGGATTTCTCCCGTACGAGGGGGGTCAGGTCAAAGATTATTTTGAATCTCTCAAAGAAGACATTGAGCCGAACCTGATCTTCACTCATTTCTGTCAAGACAAGCATCAGGACCATCGCTTGTTATCTGAGTTGACTTTAAATACTTTTAGAAATCATTTTATATTGGAGTATGAGATTCCAAAATATGATGGTGATATTGGTAATCCAAATTTTTACCTTTCAGTTTCAAAAAAAAATAGTTTAAAAAAAATTCAAATGTTACATCAGCATTATCTATCTCAGAAAAATAAAAACTGGTTTACAGAAGATCTTTTCTACGCTCTGATGAGATTAAGGGGGATGGAAGTCAATTCTTTTTCTAATTATGCTGAAGCATTTTATTGCCATAAAATAAATTTAAAACTTAAAGAATTATAGCTGCTATGAGTTTAGGAAAGTCTGTTGCAAAAGGAGCCCTGTGGTTAGTTTTACTCAGGTTGTTGAATAAGACGATTGGTTTAATCAGTACACTAGTTTTGGTGCGCCTCTTAGCTCCCGAAGATTTTGGTATTGTTGCCATCGCAATGTCACTATTTGCTCTCATTGACCTCATTTCTAGATTTGGATTTGATACCGTTTTGATACAAAAAGAGACCATTTCAAGAAATGACTATGATACTGCATGGACTTTGAATTTTTGTTTTGGCTTTTTGGCTTGTTTATTACTTTTTTTATTGTCATTTCCCGTTTCCATTTTTTATGAAAATAAAGATTTGAAAACCGTTTTGATGGTTATATCTCTGATGTTTTTGATAAATGGGATGCAGAATATCGGTGTTGTTGATTTTAGGAAAAATTTGACGTTTGATAAAGAGTTCAAGTTGCTTTTTTTTCCTAAGATTTTGAGTTTTTTCATCACTATAGCATTGGCATTTTCTCTTAGAAGTTATTGGGCTTTGGTGTTTGGTTCTTTGATATGGAAAATATTGGAAGTGGCGAATGGGTATATACTGCACTCTTATCGGCCTTCTTTATCCCTTTCCTCTTGGAGAGAGCTTTATAATTTTTCAAAATGGTTATTTATTAATAATCTGTTTATGTTTTTATATACTAAGACTCCTGAGCTTGTTGTCGGTAAAATTTTAACGCCACAGGCTGTTGGTTTTTTGACTGTCTCTCATGAAGTTTCGACTCTTCCGACAGCCGAACTTGCTTCAAATATAAACAGAGCTGCTTATCCTGGCTACTCAAAGGTTGCAAAAGATGTCAATGAGCTGAATTCTCTTTATCTCGGTGTTATGTCATCCATTGCTATCTTTGCTTATCCTGCTGGAATTGGACTGGCTGTTGTCTCTGATTCGCTTGTTCCGGTTTTTTTGGGTGAACAATGGCTGGATGCCGCCTATCTGATAAAGTATTTAGCCATCGTTGGATTGCTTTTTGCGATCAATTCTAATACGGGCTATGTGTTTTTGGCTGTTGGTAAGCCAAGAGTGTTGAGTATTATTTCATTAGTTAGGGTTCTGATATTTATACCTTGTCTAATTCTATTGACCCATTTTTATGGTTTACATGGTTCGGCACAGGCTCTGTTAATATCTGCAATTGCTGTTTTTTTTCTGTACCATTACTTGATGTATTTCAAATTAAGTATTTCTCTTTATGAAATTATACTTGTTCATATAAGACCTTTTCTGTCTTCAATCATGATGGGTACTATTGTTTATATATTCGGAAGCTATTTCTTAATGACTGGATTGATGTCAGATTACTTAGTTTTGGCGTGCTCAGTTGTTTTAGGAATAGCCTTATACACATCTTTCCTCTTATTATTTTGGTTTCTTTTCCATAAACCTGATGGTCCAGAAAAAAATTTTATAAAAATAATTCGTAATAAATTAAATCATTAGATATTTTTTTTAGGAGATGTAATGCATAGAAAGAGTTATTGGAAGACTATCAAGATGTTGTTTATTGTTACGATTTTATGTTTTTTTGTCTACTTAATTTTAGATTTCAATAATTTTTCAGGATTATTTTTTACTACTATTAAGACATTGATGATTGTCTTAATTTTAGCATTTTCTCTCGTTATGTCTGGCGGTTTTATTTGTTTGTTGCGTGACAATAGGATTGAATTGGGTCTGATAGATACAATCGGTGCTTCACTTAAAGGCGGTCCGCCAAAAACCATATTGTCGACTTCTGGCATGCGATTTTTGTTTGGAGATACTCTCCGCCCTGGCGATACCGTGGAAATCAGAACGCTTGATGAAATAAAAAAAACGTTTGATGATGATTTCTCCCTCGATGGGCTTCCTTTTATGCCTGAAATGCAAGAATATTGCGGAATGAGATTTCAGGTACATCGTCGTGTCGATAAAATATACGACATGCGTAATAAAACAGGTATGCGTCGTTTACAGGACGCCGTTACTCTGACGTCGGTTCGTTGTAATGGTGCTCAGCATGATAATTGTCAAGCGGAGTGTCATATCTTGTGGAAAGATGCGTGGCTGAAAAAAACATCTTCTTGCCAAACTGCGAATAGACCAATAAAGAAACCACTCATTCCGGCTACGACCTATGATGGCGAAAAAGAGAGTTATGTTTGCCAAATGACCAGGCTATGGGAAGCGACAGAACCGATGTCTCCTTTTGATATAAGACAGGATTTGCGTCCACTGGTGTCTGGAAATGTCAGTCTCGGAGTGTATGTAATTGTATTACTTACAAGATTATTCAACACAGTTCAAAAACTACGTGGCGGGATTTGTTTTCCGTATATGCCGCCTTCTTCCCAGACTAAACCAATGAGTGATAATTCAGAGTTATGCTTGGTTCCTGGCCAAAGCGTAATGGTAAAGTCGCGTAGTGAGATTTCTGAGACATTGAAGAATAGTAAAACAAAGGGTCTTTGGTACGACCAAGACATGATACGATACTGTGGCAATTCAGGGACTTTGTATAAGAAAGTTGATCATATCATTCACGAGGGAACAGGAAAGATGGTCGATATAAAGACGCCTTGTTGGATTATAAAAGACATAATGGCGACGGGTGAATTTCAACGCTTGAACCCTCAACAAGAGTTTACTTACTGGCGCGAAGCATGGCTGCATCCGCATGTGAGTAAAGAGTAGTATCGTTTGATCGTTTACAAAAATATTGCCGTACTTCTGTTGCGAAGATAATTTTATGAAAGTACTGATTGTTTTCGGGACTCGTCCGGAAGCTATAAAAATGGCCCCTCTGGTCAAACAACTGGAATCATCTTCCGCGATTGAAGCAAAGGTCTGTGTTACAGCACAACATCGGGAGATGCTTGATCAAGTTCTTGACCTGTTTGAGATTCAACCCGAGTATGATTTAAATATCATGCAGCCCGGTCAGTCACTGTCTGAAGTGACATCAGCGATACTGACGGGTCTGGGTCCCGTATTGAATGATTTCAAACCTGATGTTGTCCTGGTTCATGGGGACACGGCAACGACATTTGCGGCTTCACTGGCCGCTTACTACCATCAGATTCCTGTCGGCCATGTTGAGGCCGGTCTTCGTACGGGCAACCTCTATTCTCCCTGGCCGGAAGAAGCGAATCGGAAGCTCACAGGGGTATTGACACGCTATCATTTTGCACCGACTCAGTTGTCTCGAGAGAATCTTCTGTCGGAAGGTGTTGATGACCGGGCTATTACAGTGACAGGAAATACGGTTATAGATGCCTTGCTCTTGGTTAAAAATAAAATTCAGACGTCTGTAAAAATGAGAAGGGATCTGGCAAATTTGTATCCCTTTCTGGACGGTCACCGCAGGATGATTCTGGTAACGGGTCACAGGCGTGAAAGCTTCGGAGGTGGCTTTGAACGAATCTGTGAGGCGCTCAGACGCCTGGCGCTTAAATATCCGGAGGCTCAGATTGTTTATCCTGTGCATCTTAACCCTAATGTTCAGGAGCCTGTTAATCGCTTACTGGATGGGGTCGATAATATTCACTTGATTGAACCTCAGGATTACCTTCCGTTTGTTTATCTTATGATGTCATCGTATCTGATCCTGACCGATTCAGGGGGCATCCAGGAAGAAGCCCCTTCTCTCGGTAAGCCTGTACTGGTCATGCGTGAGACCACAGAACGTCCGGAAGCGGTTGATGCCGGAACCGTAAAGTTGGTTGGAACAGATGTGGGCCGTATCGTTGACGAGGTTTCACTACTGCTTGATAATCCGGACGCTTACCATCAAATGAGCAGAGCACATAACCCTTATGGTGATGGAAAGGCTTGTGAGAGAATAACGCAGTTTTTGATGTTAAATGCTGAATGTTGAATGGGTCATTCAAAAGCCAACGTAAAAAACACCATAATGCCGAACGAATCGCCAAATAACATTGTATTGAATAAAAGCTATACCTTCGCTTTAAGCATCGTCGAGCTATATAAGGACCTGACAGATGTAAAAAAAGAGTATGTACTTTCTAAGCAACTCCTGCGCTCCGGCACATCTATTGGTGCAAATATTGCGGAAGCTCAAGCCGCTATAAGCAAGAAAGATTTTATCGCAAAACTGTCGATTTCAGCGCAAGAGTCCCGCGAGACACAATATTGGTTAAGGTTGCTAGTCGATAGTCATTTTGTAGATAAAGACGAACAGAGGATTTCGGAAATGTTTAAGGAGGTTGACGGCTTGATACGATTGTTGACCAGCATAATCAAATCAGCTCAAAAAAATAAAGGTAATGTTTGATTATGAATTCGGAATTTTAAATTTGGCTTTAAAAACAAACATAACAAGTAAGGTTAATAATGAATTCAACATCTAAAATTCAACATTCAAAATCTGATTTCAACACGATTTCAGTCATCGGCCTTGGATACATAGGTCTGCCTACGGCAGCTGTTTTTGCCTCTCGCAAGAAGACGGTAATCGGTGTCGACGTCAATCAGGACGCGATTGATACGATTAATCGTGGTGAAATTCATATCGTAGAACCTGATCTCGATATGGTTGTCAGAGCGACCGTGACTGAGGGCTATTTAAAGGCAACACTGGAGCCGGAGCCTGCAGATGCTTTTGTGATTGCCGTTCCTACTCCCTTTAAAGATGATCATGTTCCCGATCTCGCATATATCCAGTCGGCCTGTAAAGCGATTGCCCCTGTTCTTGAAAAAGGGAATCTTGTTGTGCTTGAGTCAACATCACCTGTTGGAGCGACCGAGCAATTATCTGCCTGGCTGGCCGAAGAGCGTCCCGATTTAAGCTTTCCTCAACAGGATGGTGTGAATTCTGATATACGTGTTGCTCATTGCCCTGAACGTGTTCTGCCAGGGCATGTGCTCAGTGAGTTGGTTCAGAATGACCGTGTGATTGGTGGAATGTCGACCAAATGCTCAGAAATGGCGGTCGCGCTCTATAAGACGTTTGTCAAAGGCGAGTGTATTGTCACCAATGCAAGAACAGCCGAAATGTGTAAGCTGACAGAGAATAGCTTTCGTGATGTCAATATCGCTTTCGCCAATGAGCTTTCAATGATCTGTGATTCTCTACAGATCAATGCCTGGGAATTAATCCGTCTGGCGAATCGTCACCCACGCGTCAATATCCTCCAGCCTGGTCCGGGGGTTGGCGGGCATTGTATCGCGGTTGATCCCTGGTTTATTGTGTCTAAGACCCCGGAAATTGCACGTATGATTCGCACGGCACGTGAAGTGAACGATCATAAGCCTCAATGGGTGATTGATAAAATCACAGCCAGGGCTGAACGGTTTAAAGATCCGATTATCGGTTGCCTTGGTTTAACGTTTAAGGCCAATATCGATGATTTAAGGGAATCACCGGCTCTCGAGATCGTCAAAATCTTACAAGAACAAAACATCGGCACAATCATGGCCTGTGATGTGAATGTCGTTGACGCGCAGAGTCCAGTTCCTTTGTCTTCACTCGAGGATGTGCTTCAGAAAGCGGACATTATTGTGCTTCTGGTGGATCATGACGAATTCAAGACGATTGATCCTGAGCTCCTGAAAGACAAAATTATTATTGATACCCGGGGATGTTGGCGCTGATTTTTCCTTTTTTACAAGATGAAGGGAGAGAGGGCGATTTCCTGTGGGGATATGTTTGGTATATCCATGCTCAAACAAAAAGTAATAATGACCAGATTTTTTACTTTCTTGCTCATGGTTGCAAGTATTTTTTGGCTTGCTGGGTGTGAGAAGAAAGTTGTCTCAGAACCTAAAAAAATCTCTCGGTCAAAAGTCTCTTCAATCCGAATCGTTCCACAAGAGGTTCGTCTGTTCAAAGGACAATCTTTCCAGCTGAATGTCTCATTAGGAGATGTCTCGGGGAATATCTTGCCGGTAAAGAAAAATGGGGCACGATATATGGACAACTCTGAAATCAAGGACATGACGACCATTGCTGATAAGAAGGGACGAGCAGGAAGACCGGTTGTCTGGACATCGTTACAGCCTGATTTAATAGAGATCGATCAAGAAGGCAAAGTGCTCGCTCTTGGAATCGGTACTGCGGATGTTGTTGCAGAGAGTGAGGGTTGCAAGGGAAGAGTCTCCATCACAATCTCAGATAGCAACACTTCTGATGATTTCGATATCGCTCCTGTCGCTGCGAGGATCACCGTTGGAGATTCCTTGCTCCTGGTACCAATGTCGGATGCTAAACAAGCAGCATATTCAGTACAATCGAAAACCACTGACGCGCTGCCTGTTTCGGTTGATGACAATGGGCTTGTACAAGCTCTTCTGCCTGGACGTGTGTCTGTTCGAGCTACACATGGCGATAAAGCAGCTGTTGTTGACCTCGACGTAGTTCGGTCAGAAAGAATTTATGGCCTTGATTTTCTTGGTAATTCAGGCGTCAAAAGAACCCTTCGGTTTGAATTTCGAGAACCTTTCAATGCGTTCCCGGCAACTTACATTTGGCGAGCTTATCCAAGGCAACAGCAAGGGTACTATACTGCCTTTTTCTGGGGGAACAATGGTCCCATTGATCCGTCCAGAACTTATTATGGTTTTCATCCCTATCCTGATTGGACGTCCTCTTCTCAACAATTCTGGGAGATCGCTGCCGGAGGGGGAGACCATGTCAGTCATGAGCATGTCGTTTATAATCGTTGGTATTTTCAGGTTGCCCTTTGCCGTGTCGTGAATGAAAAAGCTTTATATGATTATTATTGGGATTGGCCCGACCGCTCCAGAGTGATTCGTTATGAACATGAAAAGGTGAACGATCCTCCCAACCCTGTGCTTGTTGTTGGAGATGCTTTGTGGAATCCGGGCAACGAGGTGTGGAACGGCCTGTTAAGGGGATTTCAGTTTTATGATTCTGCTTTGTCTCTTGATGATGTGGCTCATGAAATAAACTCTCCCGGTTCGGTCAGAAATCCATGGTACCTGAATCTGAATCCAACCCCTGACGATATTTCTGATAAGAGTGGCAATGGACATCATCCGGTCTGGGTCGGAACAGAACGACCAATGCTGTGGGAAGGCATTGTCAATGATGGAATTATCACGCATGATTTTGTCCATACACCCTTTAATAGAAAAAAATAATAAAATATGCTAATCTTTGGAGTGCCCTTGATCGTAATCAACGAATATAATCCTTCATTTTATTTCTAAAGAGGTTGTATGTCTGAGTTATTCAACAAAAAGGGTTTTAGCTGGGCTATCTCTTTCGGACTTTTGATTCTCCTTGTCATTGTTGCTTACCAGCAGATCCTCGTTCATCTTTATCAGGACTGGATTAACGACCCCAATTACTCTCACGGACTTCTCGTTCCTCTGATTTCTGCTTATTTTGTTTGGCAGAAAAGAGATAAATTGAAGCAAATCTCTGTTAATCCCTCGAATACTGGCTTGTTTCTGATTTTATTCGCGATTATTGTTTTGATAGCAGGTGTGGCCGCTCAAGAATTTTTCACTAAGCGATCATCGATGGTATTTTTGCTTGCTGGAACCATCATTTTCCTATTGGGCTGGCAGTGGTTAAAAGAGTTGTTGTTGCCGGTTGGCTTTCTGTTTTTCATGATCCCTTTGCCCTACATCATTTATGATGCAATTGCGTTTCCTCTAAAACTCTTTGTCGCTAAATTCTCTGTTATTGCTTTGAAGCTAATGAATGTCATCGTCCTGAGGGAAGGGAACATCATCATGTTCCCGCACACGACCCTTGAGGTCGCTGATGCCTGCAGTGGGTTGCGGTCTTTGATGTCGTTGCTGGCTCTTGGAGTGGCTCTCGCAGTGTTATCGCAAAAGAGGAAAAGTGCGATGATTCTGCTGGTTGCACTGACGATCCCAATTGCGATCATCACGAACATGATCCGTGTTATTGGAACGGGTTTTCTGGCTCAGTATTACGGTGCTGCGGCGGCTGAGGGCTTCTTTCACGAATTTGCCGGTATGGGGGTTTTTATTCTGGCGATGGTGTTGTTGTTTGTGAGTAGTGGGGTGATCCGGAAAATCTTCAATTAGCCACAGATGGACGCTGATTGACGCGGATTGAATCACAACCAAGAAACTGTTTTGTCGAAAAAATAGGCTCTAGATCTCAGATAAAAACGATTTAGTTTGAAGTAGAAACCCCCGTCCTCTGGACGGGGTCAGAGTCCTTTGGCTTTGCCTAAAGGGCTCATGGCAGACCATATTCA
>JAFFZZ010000009.1 GCA_016933915.1 Candidatus Babeliaceae bacterium | reverse complement strand
TTCATTTCTCCATTCGATACAGCTAAAATGTATGGTTTTTATGGTTCAATAGTACAACAACATATGGTATTTGTCAAAAAAGTTCCTAATAGAATTTTCCCGGCAGGGCGGTCAAGGGTTTCTGCTGATGCTAAGGCCAAACATAATGCCGTCCGGCCTGAAGGCATAGTAGTTTGCTGCTGGTAAAAGGGAAGTCCTTTAAGCTGACACTTATCTTCTAATATATGCAGGCATCTAAAATGCCGAGAACCTCATGTACTATTTTCAAAGGCGCTTTCTCAACATATTTGACTTTTCGGCGTATGAAATCAATAGATTTGACTTGTTCAACCATAATATACCCGGTTAGTGATGACCGATCAGGTATCTTTACGTGGAACGGGAAATTCCGGTAGGTATTCGTGATGGGGCATACAATGGCAAGGCCTGTGTGCTTATTAAAAAGGGTGTTGCTTATTACCAATGCAGGTCGTCTGCCCTTTTGCTCGTGACCAGCTTGGGGATCAAACGTTACTATAATAAAATCCCCCTTCTTGGGAATATAATCAGAACCTACCATTCTTCCTTTCCAGTAGGAGCTCCCCAATCAACCTCTTCAGCTCGATAATCCGTTGGTATTTTTGAGACCAGTTCTCTAAGATCATAGGCATTTCGATGCTTTTTCACTGGTTCTATGATGATTTTTCCATCTTGCACAGTAACATTTACTTCATCACCCACATTGATTTGAGCTTCCTCAAGGACGGTTTTTGGAAATCTCAAACCTTGACTGTTCCCCCATTTTTGAACTTTGGTTAACATTCTGCCCTTCTCCTTTTGGACGTGATGTTTATACTAAGTATATACATTGTGGTACATGAAGTCAAAAGATATTTTTTAATAATACATGGAGCTTAACAAAGAGATGAGTGCCGTGTGGCGATATCATACTGCCGAAAAAGCGAATTAATACGCCGCCATTGATAAGTCGAAGGCTTTCAGAGCACATCAATTCAATAGAGTATATCCTGTCTTTGAAATGTTGGTTGGCTGGATGGTGAGGCCTGATCCCAAATTTTCTTTTGAGGCAGACCGTATGCTATGTTTTAGATCTCATGCCAAAGTGCAATCATGTCATTGCAAGGAGTCCTTCGGCTGTGCTCAGGATACACTCCGCGACGTGGCAATCTATCATAGTGAGATTGCTTCATATTCGTTCGCAATGACATCCATCAATAGTATCTGTTTGAATGCAATGGGAAAACAAGGTGGCGGCCGAATCTCCGGCGTGAGACATAGACATCGCCGACAACACAGGCGAGTCTTCCGCCCGGGACAAGGACTCGGAAGACGTCACGCCATACTTTCTCAATTTCAACCAGAAAGGCTTCGTAATCCTCTATGTGCCCGAGCTGGCTCGGATTTTCATTATAGCGCTTAAGATTCCAATAGGGGGGCGAGGTAACGACAAGGTGGACGGATTCGTCATCCAAGAAGGATAGGTCCCTTGCGTCCCCGTTG
>JAFFZZ010000008.1 GCA_016933915.1 Candidatus Babeliaceae bacterium | reverse complement strand
CGGAGCATAACCGCCTTTTGTTTGTGTTGTGATTGATCCTGCAAAGCATCCTTCCTGTAGTGCAGGCGTAGAACGGTTGACACCCCGCCGCAAATAAATCAATGCACGCCACAGATGGAGAACAGAGATGGGGGTCTGTTTTTGTTGTTAAGTATTCCGAAACGACCCGTTTTTGATAATGGAAGAAATAAAAATGACGGGTTGACACCAGCTCTGCTGGCTTCAAGCTGCAGGTCTTCATGGCCGTTGTTGAAGTCCAGAAACCGGCTTGCCCACCAGGCATAAAAGGAGTTATTTTTTTCAGCAACTATGCCACGGCTCTGAAGGTATGCCTGCAATTCGGGTAGAATGACACGCTGACCCATCATGTCCTGCCAATATTTGAATGTTATATGGAGTTCATCTAATATAATATTATGTATATTTTACGAACAGCCAACATATGAAAGTTGACAGAATAAAAAATTTTTAATATTTGTTTAATCCTATAAACTTGTTTTTTCAGAAAATACGACCCTCGTATATTAACTTGTTCGCAAAAATGAATACAATGGCCCACCACGTCAGGAAACTTTAAAGTAGTATGGCTGAATACACATCAAACGATTACTTGCAGATTTTCCGTCGAGTTAAATTGCATCCCTATCAGCGACGCATGCTACAAATTCATTACCATGCGCCTGAGCACATAATGACGGCAACCCAGATGGCTAGGGCAATGGGGTATCGGAATTGGGGTGGCGCAAACCTGCATTATGGCGTTTTGGCAAAGCGCATTGGCGAGTCGCTTGGATGGCGTCCCTTACCCGAGACCAACTTGTACGTCTTAGCCGAGTTCGAAAAACCCGGTCGTGAGTGGCATTGGATTATGCGATCACAGGTTTCCGATGCGCTGGAGATGATAGGCTGGGTAGAAACTGAACAGGTTATCCCGGAAGAACTTGACAATATTGAAACTTTTCATGAAGGAGCTGCAAAAGAAATCCGAGTTAATGCGTATGAGAGGAGTAGCGTCGCACGGGAACAATGTATTCTCCACCATGGTTGCGCGTGTGTAGTATGTGGTGTAGTGCTAGCTAAAATTTATGGCGAGACTGCCCAAGGCTATATTCATGTCCATCACCTGCATCAATTATCTGAAATTGGCGACAGTTATAAGGTAAACCCCATCCGTGATCTAGCCCCAGTATGCCCAAACTGCCATGCAATTATTCATCTGAAAAAACCGCCATATTCAATCAATGAAGTAAAGAGGCTCATAGCAGATAAAATAATTGTTAGCGAAATTGCTGTTACAGTAAACGACGAAAAGGCTTGACGATCCTGAGCCTCCCTCATAAAAAAGGAGAGATAATATGTCCATACCAGATTTTCAGACCATCATGCTTCCACTACTCAAGTTTTGTTCTGATGGTCAGGAATATACAAATCGTGGGGCTATTGATGCATTGGCTAAAGAATTCGGCCTGTCCGAAGAAGAGCAAAAGCAACTTCTCCCGAGTGGGCAGCAATGCGTGTTTGAGAATCGTGTTGCATGGGCGCGCGCCCATATGAAAATGGCTGATCTTGTTCAAAATATCAGACGTGGAGTTTTTCATATTACTGAACGGGGGAAAGATGTTTTAAGTCAGGCCCCTTCTGAAATCAACCTTCGTTTCTTACGACAGTTTCCAGAATACATTGCGGCAAGGAACCGTAATCAGGATCTCAGAGAAAAGGAAGAAGAGAACCCATCAATATCTGATGTGCAGGAAAGCAAGACGCCGGCAGAACGTCTTGAAGAGGCATACATGACCTTGCGAGAAAACCTCGCAACCGAGCTTATATCGCAGCTAAAATCAGCATCCCCTAATTTTTTCGAAAAAGTAGTTGTCGAGGTGCTTGTAAAAATGGGATACGGCGGTTCTCGCAAAGACGCAGGACAAGCAATTGGCCGAAGCGGAGATGAAGGAATTGATGGCATAATTAAAGAAGATCGCCTTGGATTAGACATTATCTATATTCAAGCCAAGAAGTGGGAAAACACCATTTCTCGCCCAGAAATCCAAAAATTTGCAGGTGCCTTGCAAGGCAAACGTGCCCGCAAAGGTATTTTTATTACAACTTCTGATTTTTCCCAAAGCGCCCATGAATATGTTTCCGCCATTGAAAGTAAAATCATCCTTATCGACGGTCAGCAACTTGCCCAACATATGATTGACTTTGGCGTGGGTGTCGCAACTGACGCCACATACGAACTGAAAAGATTAGATTCCGATTACTTTACAGAAATCTGAAAATAAAATGCGAACAAACGCATTCACTCTGACCGCTACTCCGCTACGCTACGTGGCGGCAGGTGATGCGCAGCGTTAGGTCAATAAAATGAAACGAAACCCACAAGAAAAATT
>JAFFZZ010000007.1 GCA_016933915.1 Candidatus Babeliaceae bacterium | reverse complement strand
GGAAAACACTCCAACAAAAGTTCAAGGCCGCGGAACGGCGTTGAGGTATATACCAACCGTTTCGGCCTTTTCTTGCCATATTTTTTAAAATACCTTTTGTTCACGCCGTTACGGGTAACGAAGAACTTCTCTTCCGGAATGCCAAATTGTTTTTTAAACTGCTCTGTCTGCCACTTGCTAACAGTGATGATCCGATCAATCTTATTGAGATATTTATTACCAAGTAGGGCTTGAACATGAGGTTGGTCGTGGGCATCGTGCATCCACAGCAATTTTAGGCGCGCGTGGATGGGAACATCAAAGATATCTATGTTCCTCACGGAAATGAACACATCAATGATATTTCTTTGAACAAAATACGTAAACTGCTGGAGCCGGCAATACTCAACACCATCGTAATTCCCGGGCTCATCGGTACGCGTAAAGACGAACACCTTTTTACCGAGTTGGTGCAGCTCTTTGGCCATATAAATAACGGCACTTTCAGAGCCGCCGAGTGGTGTATTTTTTACGGTATTACCGTCAAATGCAATGCTGTTAACAAAAAACACGTATGTCTCACGATATACGAAAGGTTGTCCGCCGCTTTTTCTCATGCATGCTCCTTGTCATTAATGCTGAAAATGATATGAAGACGATTTGTAGATGTTGTATGGTATGTTACTTACACAATAACTATTATATTATGTTTAAATTACACCACGATTTCATCTACATTATGCGTTAATGGTTGGAATTATAATAAGATGTGAAATATTTTCTCTCTAGGGATGCGGTGATAAGAAAGCATACGTGCGCATCACGTACCGATCTTAAGGGGGGAGAGAATTTTTTGTAGTGTAGCAAAAGCAGAAAGCACGGCGAGGTAGCTTGTCTTAGGATTGTCGGGAGACGGTAGGTTTTCAGTCGTCGTCGATATAACGCCAAAGTCTCCTTCGACCACAACCTGATGGGTGTTGCGTTTGAATGTCGGTGAGGTTATGATCTTAACGCGTACTTTGTTCGGACCAAGGGTCGCGAAGGAAAGCAACACGGCAACGTTGATGTTTTTGGGAAAATATCTGATGGCTTCGCGTGCCGAACCGGTAAACACAATGGTCGGCTTTTTGATCACGCTTAAATCTAAACCTTTTTTTGCAAAATAAGGTGCCCCGATCAACCCTTTAAGTGGTTTGGATGTCGTTAACGTCACCCTTTTGATCCGTGAGAGCCGGGCTGATGCTATTGCATCAAGACCTGCAAGCGCACCTGACGGTAAGATCAATTCACCCTTCGTTTTCTTAATGAGGCCTTTGAGGTCTTTACATTTAAGTAAGCCTCCGATGCTCATGATCACAACTTTTTTGTGTGCCCGCAATGCTCGTTCGGCCACTTCGGATGAGACATGGGCTGAGGCAGCTTCAACAATGATATCACTGTACTTAATAAGCTCAGGAAGAGATACGATGCGGGCAGAACAGCGGCATTTATTCTTCAGCTTTTGTGCTTTTGGTTTGTCGATATCGCTCAAGTAGGCTACGGTCACCTGCGAAGATAAATGTTTGCGAACGTTCTTGATAAGCCCGGTACCGATCACTCCGCAACCAACAAGACCAAGTTTAAGTTTCTTGGCAGCCATGATGTTCTCCTATTTTGTTAATTCAAACATTCGCTCGAGTGGAATTCGTGCCCGTGCGATCAAATGGTCCGGAACTCTGACCTCATATTCCATATTTTGCAATGAATGTAAAAGCCAACCCAATGTGGTAAGCTTCATGTTGGCACAGATCAGATGTTTTGATGGCAGAAAAAACTCCTTATCGGGATTCTCGAGACGCAATCTGTACAACATGCCATTTTCGGTACCAATAATAAATTTTTTCTTGGGCGAACTTTTTACGTACGTAAACATTCCGCCGGTACTGGCTACACAATCGGCATGTTTGAGTACATCTGGCTCACATTCCGGATGAGCGACAAATTCACTATCAGGATGGTCATGTTTAGCGGTCAACACTTCTTCTTCCGTCAGTCGCATGTGAGTAATACAGAAACCCGGCCATATTATTATTTCTTTTTCTGGCACGTTCTTCTGGACATAACGGCCCAAATTCCTGTCAGGAAGGAAAATCACCTGATCTTGTTTTAACGCTTTAACAACTTCGATCGCGTTACTGGATGTGCAACACACATCGCTCTCAGCTTTTACCTCAGCTGAAGAATTGATATAACAACACACCGCCGCATCCGGATGTTTTTTTCTCAT
>JAFFZZ010000006.1 GCA_016933915.1 Candidatus Babeliaceae bacterium | reverse complement strand
TGATATCCGCCAACCAAAATTACCACTAGTGACATAGTTATTACCAGTCAGTGACACCAAACTTACCAATCAATGACATTGAAGTTACCACTCGACAAAATAGATGATTAAATCAACAATACCTCCAATATAATGAAGGAGCACTACAGCGTGCAAAAACATTATATTGGAGGTATTTTTTATGATTCAGTATCGGAAAATATTGGAAATGGCCCATGAGGGCTTGAGCTTGCGGACGGTCTCCGCAAGTACTGGTCACGGTCGGCCAAAAGTCACTGAAATTCTTCAGTTGGCTAAAGAAAAAGGACTTGAATGTCCACTGACAGAGGAGATGGATGATCATTGGATAGAAGAATTTTTGTATCCTTACAAAGCCATTGAGAATTCAGGATACGGCATGATTGATTTTGAACTCGTGCACAGGGAACTGGCTAAACCCAATGTGACTTTGTCGCTACTTCACTACGAGTATGAAGTTAATTGTCGTGCGAATGGTAAGATTCCCTATACCTATCGGTCCTTTTTACGTCATTACAAAGCTTATGCGGATAAGTACAAAGCAACCCTTAGGGTCCGGAGAAAACCGGGAGAAATCATGGAAGTGGACTGGGCAGGATCAACAGCATTTATCATTGATCGGGATACAGGGGAAAAAATAAAGGCTTATGTTTTTGTCGCAACGCTTCCGTGTAGCCAATTATCCTATGCCGAGGCTACCTTATCCATGGACATGAATGCCTGGATCGGTGCACATAACCGCGCTTTTGAATACTTTGGAGGAAATACGCAGATTGTTGTTCCGGATAACCTTAAAACCTCTGTTACCCGTCATACGCTGAAAGAGCTCGTGCTGAATCCAACCTACCGGGAAATGTGCGACCATTATGGGACTTTATGCATGCCTGCAAGGGTCAGGGCTCCACAAGATAAAGCATCTGTTGAAGGCTCAGTCAGCACTATATCGACATGGATTATTGCGGCTCTAAGGAACGAGCATTGTTTTACGCTAATCGATTTGAATCAAAAAGTCGGCGAGAAGCTCGAAGAATTTAATCACAGAGATTTCTCGAAAAAAAAAGGCACTCGCTTTACAGCGTTTGAAGAAGAGGAGAAATTCGCACTTTCCCCTCTACCAGCAAAACCATACAAAATGGCCGAGTGGAGAACCGCTAAAGTACGCCTGGATTATCATATCAGTATTGGAAATATGTTTTATTCCGTTCCATATGAATACATCGCGAAAAACGTCGATGTACGTGTTTCCGAGCATCTCATCGAGGTTTTCTTCAAACAAATGCGAGTAGCTACGCACTCCCGATTATATGGGAAATTCGGTCAGTTATCCACCAGTAATGATCACATGCCGGATAACCACAAACTATATGTCGAGCAGACACCGGAAAACGCCATCCAATGGGCGGAAACGATTGGAGAGAACACACTGTGCCTTATTCAATATCTTTTAGACACCTATCAAGTTGAGCGCAAGGCACTATCCTCTATTTTTTCCTTAAAAAATAGTTCCCGCCGTTATACCAAGTACGAAATCGAAAGAGCGTGCAAGGAAATATTAAATGTCACCCAACGACCAACGGTCAAATTAGTTCAAAATCAACTGAAAGCAAACAAGAAAAAAGATGCCGAACAAGCACTAGAAAAACCATCCAAGTCTCAGGACGATTTCGGATTTACGCGCGGAAAAGATTATTGGGGAGGAAAAACACAATGAACGAACAAACAATAAGCAAAATGATCTCAATGAAATTAGCAGGGATGGTTGAAGGATATCAGCATCAAGAGAGTGCACCGGAGTTCAAAAAAATGAGTTTTGAAGAAAGATTCCAACTGTTGATTGATCATGAGTACGACAGACGCAAATCGAACACGTTAAAAAGATTAATCAAGAGTGCAAACTTTCAAGATTCACAGGCTTGTATTGAAGACATCGAATACCACGAGGACCGGAGATTAGAGAAGATGCGCATCTTGGAACTATCCAGCTGCAATTACATTCGACAAACAAATAACATTATTATCAAAGGCCCAACTGGGGCCGGTAAAAGCTATATCGCACAGGCTTTCGGCATATCAGCTTGCCGACAACACCACACTGTAAAGTATGTGCGTCTTCCAGAGTTACTTGATGAGATGATGGTAGAGCACTATAGAAATGATGATTCTTACCGCAAAAGTATTA
>JAFFZZ010000005.1 GCA_016933915.1 Candidatus Babeliaceae bacterium | reverse complement strand
TTTAAATTTGGGCTAAAGCCCGTTTTACCCTTTATGCCTGACCCTGTACTGAAGCACAGGGAAATTCAATGACCTCGCACTTAATCCAGTGTTAAAGCAGAGGGGGATTTAATTTCCCCGGACTTCAGTCCGGGGAAATCGAATCAAGAAGGAAACCGGGCTTTAGCCCAATCTTATTTTTAGTGCTAAGCCAGAGATGAGATCCAGAGAAATTGAATTCCCCTCACCATTATTTCAACTCCCGATTTGTAACAAACCCCACAATCCCCAAAACAAAATCCTCAAAAGATTTGTAGTTCTCCCCAATATACTCCGGATGCAGACCAAGCTTTAGTGCATTGTTCCCCGTATAAGGTCCGAAACAAGCCACCAGCTGCTTATCAATTAATTGAATGGAACTGAGCTTAATCAGGGCTTCAATCTCTGCAGTGCTTGTAAACGCAATCAGGTCAATCTGCCCATTCTTGAGCATGTTTAACTCGCGCTTGTATTTTTCGGGATCGGCCATCCGGGTAATGTATGCTTCGGCTTTGCTAACCTTCAGATGCAAACCCTTTAGATTGCGGATGAGATTGGGAATTACATCAGGTTCTTCTACTCCAATTACCCGGGGCGCTACAACCACAATATGCTGTCCCTGAATGGAAGGTTCTTTGCTCAGAGCCTCAACAATCCCGTCGGGACCATCTTCTGTTGGAACAAGAGCAGCAATGCAATGATATTTATCCCTGAGGTAATTGATATCGTTTCCTATGGCACAAAACTTGAATTTGTCAGCCGGAATTTGCATCTGATTGCTATCTGCAAAAAAAGCATCCATGGCTTTTCTGCTGGGCAAAACCACCCAGTCGATGCTGTCGGCATGGAGGTAAATGCTATCGATGGCTTTTGTGTCGGGATTGATATAGGTTTCTACAGCAGGCAACAAAACGACTTTTCCACCCTGTTCCTCGATGAGCCCCGCCAGGCGTAACGCATAATTGCTGGGAGCCGTTACCAGAACAGTAATTCCCTGCAAGGGTTGAATGGAATCGTTTTCCGTATTATCAGCTGCAAAGGAAGTAAAGACAATCCCAAAACTTAGTAGAAAGAAAAGAAGTATCCGATAACCTTTCACAATCATAGATTAATCTTCTTTGCTTTTCATCACAATCAGTTGAGCATTTGCATAATCAACCACTTCAATTTTTTCTCCTTTTTCCATATAGCCAACACGGGCAACCGCATCGTAAAAGCGATCTTCTATCTTCACTTTCCCTGATGGCCGCAACATGGTGTGGGCAACGCCTTTAGCTCCGATTAGATTTGCATAAGCAGAATCTTTTGTCGTAAATCCTTCTTCCGGCTTCTGAACAGTCATTAAACTGAATTCACCGAACTGAGTAGTCCCAAAGAGTTTTTTCGTTAAATAAAAGGCAATCCCAAGACCTGCAAAAGAAGCCAGACTCACATACAGCAAGGCATAAATCAGTTTGGTAATATCAGGAACTTCAAAATGGAACCCAACATTGCGAACCATGGCCAATGCCAGCGATGCGATGATAAACAAAATACCCAGAATCCCGGCTACGCCAAACCCGGGAATAACAAATAGTTCGAGCCCCAGCAGAATGATTCCAACAATAAACAGGGCAATTTCCCAATGTTCGGCCAGACCGTCGAGGTAATGAGGTGCAAAATAAAGGATGGCAGCCAGCACAGCTATGGCAAGCGGAAACCCAATGCCCGGCGATTGAAGCTCAAAGTAAAGCCCCCCGATTATCAGCATAATTAAAATACTGCTTACCATCGGGTTAATCAGAAAACGAATAATCCGGTCGGTAGCTTTAAGCTGTTGCACTTCTATCTGATAATCTTCGATGTGAAGACGATTCAATAATTCAGGAATGCTTTTAACTTCGGCCTGACAAAAACCGTATTTGATGGCTTCCGAAGGCGTAAAGGTGAGTACCATAGTCGAATCGATGAGGCCGGGAATCACGATCCGGGGATCGACCATAGCCTGTGCAATTTGTGGATTTCTCCCGGTTGCTTCTGCCGTAGAGCGCATCATACTGCGCATATACGATTGGTATTTGTCGGGCATGGCAGCACCTGTTTGATTAACAACCGTAGCAGCGCCAATATTTGCTCCCGGAGTCATGTAAATGCTGTCGCAGGCAATGGCAATAAGCGCACCGGCCGAAGCTGCGTTGTTGTTTATAAATACGTAAACAGGAATGCTGCAATTCAATATTTTGGTTCGTATGGAATCGGCCGCATCTACGGCACCCCCATAGGTATTCATATCAATCAGAATCAGATCGGCCTTCATGGCTTTGGCCTCTTCAAAAGCTTTTTGTGTTTTAAGCCATACGGGAGGGGCAATTTCTTCGTGAATATCAAACTGATAAATGATTTTATCAGCAAGCGGTTCCGTACCATTAAGTGTATCCTGACTTTGAGCCGAAAGCCCGATCAATCCAATAAAAAGAAGAAACAGGAATTTGTATTTACGTACCATAAATTCAGGATTAAGTATTTTCTGTATTGAGTTTTTTATGGGCATTGCGGTATTTGCGCTTCCATGCTTTTCTTCGCCAGCTTTTTCCCCAATCAATATTGGTCCATAAGCGTTCGTGCAAATAGTAAAAGAGTAGTTTGGCAAAAAAGTCGACTCCGGTAATGGCCCCCGCAGTTTGCAGGGTTTCGTCCAGTGTTTTGTTCGAGAGGCTTCTGAATATCACAAAGGTAATCACAAAGGTGGTAGCCGATGCAATAATACGCCAGCTAATGGCCTTTAAGAGACTTCGTAATGGGGATTCCTTTTGTCGTTTTTCTTTATGAGATTGTTTCTTCATCGTGTTTTCAAAGATAATGAATAATGTTCAATGCGAATCATTCCGTTTTTGTATTTCAACTCAAAAATGATTCCGGATCAAAGCCAGAAACTCTTCGGCAATGCCTCCACTCACAGCTACCATTTCCTTTCCAAAGAGGGCATTCTGCCCGCCCGAAAAATCAAATACTTTGCCTCCGGCATTCTGCACAAGCAGGATACCCGCAGCCACATCCCAGGGCTGTAAACCATATTCATAGAAACCTTCGTAGCGTCCGCAGGCCACATAAGCCATATCTGCGGCTGCAGATCCCAGACGACGAACACCCCGGCTGTTTCTCATCAGGTAGACAAAAAACTCAAGAAAAGCATCGAGCTTGCTGTAATCGTAATAAGGAAATCCGGTAGCGAACAAAGCATGATCGACATCGGGAATGGACGAAACGTGAATCTCTTTCCCGTTTAAATAAGCAGGAGCACCTTTCCAGGTATAAAAACATTCTTTCAGGTTGGGTTCATAGATAACACCAATCACCAGTTCATCGCCTTTTCGCAGGGCAATGCTAACACAATAAAGCGGAACACCATGAATAAAATTGGTCGTGCCATCAAGTGGATCAACTATCCAATTGTATTCTTTTCCCACCTTGTTGCTTGTTCCTTCTTCGGCAATAAAGCCCGATTCGGGAATCATCCTGCTCAGGGCTTCCACAATCTGTTTTTCGGCGGCCTTATCAACATAAGTTACCAGATTGTGCACTCCTTTTTCTTCAACATCACTTTGCCTGAGTGCGGTAATTTCGTGCAGGAGAAATTCGCCTGTCTTTTTGCTTAGTTCAATAACCTGATCCGTAAGCGATTGATAATCGTACATAGTTTTTATTAATATCGAAAAGCGTCAAACTTTGATCGATGCGGTTTTACCTGTCAAACCTACGTATAATTATGAAATTTCGCAACACAATATGTAAAACATCTGTCGGTTTCTCTGACCCTTGAAACAAAATTGCTTTACAGAGCAAATGGGATTAAAAATTCGCCATTTTCATCCAAATTATTCAGAACAATGGGTTCTATTTTATTTATCCTCTCAGGATTGTAAGGTGTTTTAATCTGGATATAATTGTCGGTGAACCCATGAAGGAAGCCTTTGCTTTTGGTTGCTTCCCAGAGCACGCTTCGTTGCGAGTCGAAGTTTTCCTTGTGAAAGAGACGCGCTTTTTTCTCCCCGAGCAGATGAAGCCGATCGCTTCTTTCTTTCTTTACCTTGCCCTGAACCTTGTGGGTAAAGCGGCTCGATTTGGCCTCAGGCCGATCTGAATAGGTAAACACATGGAGATAAGAAACAGGAAGCCCGTCGATAAAATCGTAAGTATGCCTGAAATCCTCATCCAGTTCTCCGGGAAAACCAATAATCACATCCGCAGCCACGCAGGCATGGGGCATAAGTTCCTTTATCTTTAATACGCGATTGGCAAACACTTCGCGCGGGTATTTGCGTTTCATCTGACTAAGAATCTTGTCCGAACCCGACTGCAAAGGAATATGGAAGTGAGGCATAATCACTTTGGAAGCATGCACCAGATGGATGATTTCATCTGTTAATAAATTGGGTTCGATGCTGCTGATGCGGATGCGCTCTATGCCTTCCACTTTCTCGAGTTCTTTCAGCAATTCAAAAAGGCTGGAGCCCGATTTTTCGCCAAAAGTACCAATATTCACTCCCGTCAGGATCAATTCCTTTGTGCCCTGTGCAGCAATGGAGCGGGCCTGTTCCAGCAGGTTTTCGATGCTGTCGCTGCGACTTCTTCCGCGGGCAAAGGGAATGGCGCAAAAGGTGCAGAAATAATCGCAGCCATCCTGTATCTTTAAAAAGCTGCGCGTGCGGTCGCCCAAAGAGTAGGAGGGACTGAATACCTTGCTTGTATTGATATCGCCGGCAACGGTATAGCAGTTGTCGTAAGCCTGTTCTACATGCTCAACCAGTTTAAACTTCTCTTCGTTGCCCAGAACAAAGTCTACTCCTTCGAGCAAACTCGTATCATCCGGACGCAACTGGGCGTAGCAGCCCACCAAAGCAATCTTGATATCGGGATTGTGCTTGCGTGCCTGTTTGATCAGCGTTTTGCATTTTTTCTCCGCATTGTCTGTAACCGTGCAGGTATTGATTACAAACAAATCGGCCAACTCTTTGCTCTCCACTTTTTCGTAACCACGTTCTGTAAAAGAGCGGGCTATGGTCGATGTTTCGGCAAAGTTTAGCTTGCACCCAAAGGTATGGAAGGCTATTTTTTGAGGCATCTTATTCATTGCTGCAAAGATAGAAAAAGCGCCTGAAACAAAAGCAGCCTTTTAAAACATAGGAAAGAATTAACAAATCCTGATTATAAGCATGGAAATGATTTATTTGAAATACGTATTCCTGAAGGTTCGGGTATGTAAGTTTTCTGTTTATATTTGAAGGGTTTATTAAACACTTGTGGACAACTAAGACATCTAAAACGATCAGATTATGAAGAATAAGAGAATCATCATTGTATTTGTAATTACTGCAATTCTATTGATCATCCCTTTAATCGGGATGCAGTTTACCGATGAAATAAACTGGACTCTGTTCGATTT
>JAFFZZ010000004.1 GCA_016933915.1 Candidatus Babeliaceae bacterium | reverse complement strand
GGAATACTTAATGTTTCGTTCGTAAATGCAGCAGGAACTCCGTTTGATGAGGAGTTTGGCAGAGTGGCAGTTCCCGAACCAGATGATACTAATAAATGATCGGCATGGCCATGATAGCCGCCATCAAATTTCAATATTTTGCTCCGTCCTGTATATCCGCGAGCCAGTCTAATGGCGCTCATCACGGCTTCAGTTCCTGAGTTTACAAGGCGCACCATTTCAATGGATGGTATTGCTTTCGAAATAGCCTTTGCCAACACGGTTTCTCCGGGCGTAGGCATTCCAAAGCTCGTACCATTCCATATAGCAGTTTCTACTTTGCTTATTACCTTCTTGTTTGTGTGGCCTAAAATATGGACACCCCACGAAAGACAGTAATCAATGTATTTGTTGTGGTCTACATCGTGAAGATAAGCACCAACACCTTTCTGAATGAAGATGGGTTCGCCATTTATGTTTTTGAAGGATCGTACAGGACTATTAACACCTCCGGGTATTAACTGCTTGGCTTTGGCAAATTCGTTTCTGGATGTTCTGATGTCGGCACTTTTGTTCATATAAGCAGGCTGTAGGCCGAGGTTGATATGGTTGTCAATGGTTTTCATGATTATGTTTTTTGTTCGCCTGGAAAGCTTATTTCGAGGCGGGATTAAATGGTACTACTTTGAATTTTTCCGTATAAATGGCGATTGTGATTATATAACTTCGCAAAATCCTTCGCATAATACGAAATGATGTAATCAGCCCCAGCTCTTTTAATGGCAATTAGTGCTTCGAGCATTGCAGTTTCTTCGTTCATTAAGCCTGCATGCGCAGCCGCTTTAATCATCATGTATTCCCCTGAAACATGGTAAGCCACAAGAGGTACTTCGGAGAAGGTCGATTTTATGCGCTGTATAATATCCAAATACGTGTGGGCCGGTTTAACCATAACCCATGCAGCGCCTTCTTCTATATCCGCTGCCACTTCTCCAATGGCCTGGTCTATTGACCGGTAATCCATTTGGTAAGTTTTTCTGTCGCCAAAGGAAGGCGCAGACTGCGCTGCGTCACGAAATGGGCCGTAAAATCCTGAGGAATACTTGGCAGAATAGGATAATATTTTTGTTTTTGCATACCCTTTCTCGTCTAGCAATCTTCGAATGGCTTCCACCTGACCATCCATCATGGCAGAAGGAGCAACAAAATCGGCTCCTGCTTCTGCATGCCTCAAAGCCATTTGTGCAAGTAATGGAAGTGTGCTGTCGTTCATAATCTCACTATTGTGGATAATGCCGCAATGCCCATGTGTGGTGTATCCGCATAAACACACATCTGTTATTACATTAATGGCAGGGTATTTTTCTTTAATGGCTTTAACGGCTTTTGCTACAATACTTCCTGGCAAATAGGCTGCAGTGCCGTTTTCGTCTTTTTCTTTTTCCTCGATTACGCCAAAAATCAGAACAGCCTCTATTCCTAAGGATACGGTTTCTTCCATATCAATAAGCATCTCGTCTATGCTAAACCTTGCAATGCCATGTAATGATGTAATAGGCTGTTTGACGTTAGTACCATCTACAACAAAGTAAGGATAAATAAATTCTGAAGTTTTGATACTTACCTCTGCGTATTTGTCGCGTATTGCGGCACTTGTTCTTAATTCACGAAAGCGTTTCATATTCTTCACTGTTTAAAATGTTGTTTGCATCTACTGCCTTTTCGAGCAGGCGTTTGCGGGTTTCGCTCCCCCGGGTAATAAATTTTTTGTTGGTGATGGGGAAATTCACCTTTTTAAAGAAGTTGTCAACCCCCGAAGGAGACGAGAAAACAATAATGTCAAACTTGTCGGGATGAGGTATGGAAAGCTCTCCGGGTTCTGTATTTGTATAAATAATAGCCGTAGTTACGGTATTCCCAAGTTTGCCAAGACCTTTCGGCAATACGGGCAACCCCAGGTTTGAGCGTGGAATGAAAATGCGTTGGTTGTTAATCCCTCGTTCTTTGAAGCATTCAATTAATCCTATCGACGATTCCTTTGCTGGCTGTATATCAGGAATGATTCCATGTTTTGAAAGTTCTGCTGACGTTACTTTTCCGATAGATGCCACGCTAAGATTGCTTAATGCGCGGGCATCTTTGCCTTGCTTATTTAGTATTTCGAAGAAATAACGTACAGTATATCTGCTTGTAAATATAATCCAGTCCGAATTGGTGAGATAAGGCTGGAGGTTTGGCACTTCATTGTCTGAAACAGCCCTAATTTCAATTAATGGGATATGCAGTACCTCGCGAAATGGATCGTTTACATGCTGTTTTGTTCCTGTAACCAGATAGGAAGGCTTTACTTTTGAAGCCTTTCGATTTGGACGACGATTGGCAACTTCTCCAATCGTAATAATTAACGGGGTTTTATACTTTCGGGTCGAATTACTTATCTCCTGGAGTGTGGAATATTCTATCTCTTCATCGGGTTTCGATACGTTGTAAGCAAGTAATACGGGTGTTTCAGGCTTTCGTCCTTCTGTAATTGCCTTTTGGGCTATAACTTGAATATTGGATGCTCCCATATAAACCACAACTGTTCCTTTCTGAGGAATATGGATTTCCTCGGGTCTGTGGCCAGTGAGAAAGGTTACGGAAGAAGCGTGGTCCCTGTGTGTTAGCGCAATTTGCGAACTGGCTGATGCCGCTAATGCTGTAGTTATACCTGGTACAACACGCACGTCTACCAGGTTGGCAGCCAGGTAATCGATTTCCTCGCCTCCGTGGGCAAAGATCATGGGGTCACCTCCTTTGAGCCTTACTACTTTTTTTCCCTGAATAGCTGATTGGTAAAGCAATTTATTAATGTCAGCCTGTTCAAAGCTATGTAAATTCTTGCGTTTGCCAACATACACTTTTTCGGCTTCAAAATCGTCAATAAAGCGGTGGTTGGTTAAATCGTCATAGTATATAATATCGGCATGCTGTAATAGCTTTAAGCCTTTAATGGTTAGCAGATCAGGGTCGCCAGGCCCAAAACCTACAAGCCAAACACTGCCATGTTTTCTACGAATGTCGATTGAGGTAAACAAGTTCCTGAGTTCCTGGTTGCCTTGCCTTGCAACAATAGCCAGATTGCCTTGTAAGGGATGGGTTTCAAATGGAAGTATCTCAGCTATGCGGTTTTCTAACCCCAACCGTTTTAAAGCACAAGTTGCTATAATGGCTGCATCAATAGTTCCATTGTCAACCTGAGCGATACGCTCTTCTATAGTTCCCCTGATGCTGACAATTTCAATATCGGAGCGTATTTTCATCAACTCTGCTTTACGAAGAATTGAGCTGGTTCCAAGCTTGGGATTTGCAGATAATTCATTCAGTTTTTTGCCCGATTGGCTTACCAATGCATCGGTTTTATCAAAAGCCTCGGTTAAGGCAATTATTTCGAGGCCTTCGGGTAGGGGATAGGGCAAATCCTTGGCAGAATGTATGGCGAAATCGGCATCGTCCTGCAACACCGCCTGGTCAAGCTCTCGGGTGAATATGTCGCTTATTTCATTTCCTATTAGAGAGATGTGTTTGTTTTTGTCGCCAAAAGAGGCTACAGGAACTACTTTATAACGCAGTTCTGGCAGAAGGCTTGCAATTTCCTCAACCTGCCGCAGGGCGAGATTACTGGTTCTGCTTGCAATCCTATATTCAGGGGTATTTTTATCCGATGGTAAAGAGACGGGTCGCATCCTGCTGTTGTTTTAAGGTGAATTTTTGTATTTCTTCTTCGATAATCTGTTCTGCTTGTTCAATTCTGCTGTGGCGTGTATCTATATTCTGCTGTACAAATGCTTCAACTGACTCGAGATTGAAGAGGTTGACCCCCGGAAGGTTCCCAATCCGCTCGTCTACATCGCGTGGAAATGCCAAATCGATGATGAGCATTTGTTTATCTTGAGGGAAATCGTCGTATTTCACTATTAAATGGGGCGCTGCGGTTGCCGAAATTAGAATGTCAGTAAATTGAAGCATTTCTTTCAATTGATCGAGCCGCATTACTTTGCAATTCATAGCATCGCCAATCTCTTTTGCTTTGTCGTACGTTTTATTGGCCAGAAATATGGTTTCAGCACCTTTGGAGGTGAGAAACCGGATAATATCCTGGTTTAGCTTATGAATTCCGATTAATGAGATGATGGAGTTTTTAAGCGGAAGGCCTGATTGTGCAATTATTTCAGTAGCTGCCTGGCTGTGTGATACAGCTCCTTTAGAAATTCCGGAAGAGGTGCGCACACGTTTTCCAACAAATAGTGCTGTTTGAAATAGTTGGTGTAAGCTCTTTGAAAGTGGGAATTTGCCAGAAGCCTCGATATACGCATTTTTTACCTGACCCTGAATCGCTATTTCTCCAATTAGGTGCGATTCCAAACCTGAAACAACGCGAAACAAGTGTCGAATTGTATCTACGGGTATTTCTCCTTCTCCTTCATAGAATTCCAGGCGATTGCATGTTTGAAGTAACACGCCAGGCCTTTTAGAAAGCGAAGAAAACGAATGGAGCCCTTTCTCACGTTCGATGAGTGAAGTGTTCCGATGGGTGAAATGTAGATGGATCATGTTCGAGATATTCTTTAATTTTGTTGCGTATTTCTATCGATTTGTATACATCCTGCGCGTTTGAGCCACATGCTACTGTGTAAATGCCATTTTTGTATATGGCTGGAGAAACGAAGTCGCACAAAGGCGGGTTATCCACTACGTTACAAAGCTTCCCCAGTTCCTCGGCATCTGCTTTCACCTGTTTGTTGAGTTCTTTAATGTTTGTACAGGCATATATCAGGAAAGCGTCTTTCAGATCGCTTTTTTCATAAGGTTTTTCAGTATATTGAACATTCTTACGTTTTATTTCATCAATAACATCAATAGCTACAACAGCGATATTATCTGCAAACTGTTCCAAAAAGCCTATTTTGTGGTGAGCTATTCGTCCACCGCCGATAATCAGGATTTTTTTTCCGGTTACATTGATTGAAATAGGTAAATATGCCATGATTCAGAATTTTAGTTTTATATTTCGTACTCTGGGCCTATGTTCTTTTTTCCGAACTTTAGTTTATTCCAGGTTCTTTCGTGGAAATAGTACAGCACCATTTTGGTTACTACCTCTACGCCGCTAATGGACAATGCAATTCCCGGTTTCCCGGTGATCAGGTACGATACAACAAATGTGTCTGCGCTACCTGTTATGCGCCAGGATATTGCTTTAACCAAACTTCTATATCTATGCTCCATGTTGTTAACTGTGAAAATTTAAACCTTCTGTTGTTTCTTTTACATAGTTTTTGCGGATGACAAAGTCGCCAAACTTTTCGTTTTCAAGGCGCGACTTGGCAAAATCCTCAATAACCGGTCTTAATGCATCAAGTATTTCCTGTTCGTTCAGGTTTTCCTTGTATAGCTTATTGAGCCTTTCGCCGGTGAAGCCTGCTCCTAGGTAAATATTGTATCTGCCTGGTGCTTTGCCTACAAATGCTATCTCTCCCAAGTATGGGCGACCGCAACCATTGGGACATCCCGTCATTCGGATAAGTATAGGTTCTTTTTCAATCCCATTCTCAATAAGAATAGTATCCAGTTTATCAATTAATGATGGGAGATAGCGTTCGGCCTCGGCAAAAGCCAAACTACAAGTATTGAGTGCTACGCAGGCAATTGAATTAAGGCGTAACCCTGAATAATCGCGTTCAGGCAGTACATTGTGATCCGCGAATATTTTCTCTATTTGCTTTTTGTGCGCAACAGCAATGTTTGCAATAATCAGGTTTTGGTTACCGGTAAGCCTGAAATCGCCGGTATGTATTGTTGCTATTTGTCGGAGTGCCGATTTTAGCTTTACTTTATCGGTATCGCGCACGCGCCCGCCTTCAATAAACAGCGTAAGGTGCCAGTTGCCATTGCTGCCCCGCTTCCAGCCGTAGGTATCTCCGCTCGAAATGAACTGATATGGCCTTGCTTCTTCCAACTTATAGCCGAGTAGTTTGTAAACTTCCTCTTTGAATTGTTCAATGCCTATGCGGTCTATGGTGTATTTGAGTCGTGCATTCTTCCTGTCTTCGCGGTTTCCGAGATTCCGCTGCACAATAATGATCTTTTCTGCTACGTCTACCACTTTCTCTTTTGGAATATACCCTATAATATCTGCCAGTCGCGGGTATGTTTTATTGTTGCCAAAGGTCATTCCTAAGCCGCCGCCAACTGCAACATTAAAACCTTCGAGTAACCCTTGGTTTTCGATGGCAATGAGGCCTAAATCGTTCGAAAAGATGTCCGAATCGTTGTAGGGAGGAATGGCAATAGCGATCTTAAACTTACGTGGCAGGTAGGTTTTGCCATATATGGGTTCTTCATCTTGCTCTCCACCATGCAAAAGCTGTTTGTCGAGCCATATTTCGTGATAAGCCGTAGTCCTTGGCGTAAGATGGTCGCTTATTTTTTGCGCATATTCCTGTACTTCGGCATGTACGCTCGATAGAAAAGGATTGGGGTTACACATTACGTTGCGGTTTACATCGCCACAAGCAGCAATGGTGTTCATCAGTGCGTTGTTAATTACTTGAATCGTGCTTTTGAGATTGCGTTTCAATAGCCCATGTAATTGAAACGCCTGACGCGTCGTGAGTTTTATGGTTCCGTTTGCATATTTCACCGATAAGTCATCGACTGTGAGCCATTGCTGGGGAGTAGCAATTCCTCCAGCGAGACGTATTCTTGTCATGAAAGAGTAAAGTGGTTCCAGCTTTTGCTTTTTTCGCTCGCTTTCCAGGTCACGGTCGAACTGTTGGTAGGAGCCGTGCAGCTTGATTAAGTTAACATCGTCGTGAGCAAGCGCACCGGTAATTTCGTTCGCCAGGCTCTCTTTAATTGTTCCCCGAAGGTAATTACTGTTTTCTTTGATGATTTCTACTTCTGATGGCATGGTGATTCTTGTTTTGTTTATCTATTAAGGCGTTGGTGAAGGCTTATGCTACAAATGCTTTATTTGTGTAGGTTTGGCACGCGTTATAAACGCGCGCCAGCCGAAGAAGACAGCGAGAATACTTGCAAAGGACTGTCATTCCGGCGAAGGCCAGAATCCCTATCGGCTTCGTAGTTTACGGATTCCGGCCTTCGCCGGAATGACATGTAGTTTGATAGTGGGTATGCCCGCCTGTCTTGTATCTTGCATCTATTTCAATACACATCTGTCTGGTACCGCTTCGCTTTTTTCAATTTTTTCACGTACTCTTCGGCTTTTACAAGGCTCATACGGCCTTCTTTGGCTATGATATTTGTAAGTGTGCGGTTTACGTCGTTCCACATATTGTCTTTGTCCCCACATACATAGAAGTGAGCCCCTTCTTCAATCCAACTGTAAAGCTCCCTCGAGTGCTCAAGCATTTTGTGCTGCACATAAGCCTTCTGTTCCTGATCGCGCGAAAAAGCTACATGTAAGTTAGTGAGCAACTTCTTTTTATGCCACGATTGAAGCTCAGTCTGATAAAGGAAGTCGGTGGTGAAGTGCCGGTCTCCAAAGAAAAGCCAGTTTTTGCCTTTGGCCAGCTGTGTTTCCCTCTCTTGCAGGAATGCCCTGAATGGCGCGATACCTGTGCCGGGACCAACCATGATTATTGGCGTATTGGGGTCAGTTGGCAGCCTGAAATCTGGATTTTTCTCAGCAAACAGCAATATGCCATCTTTTTCGCCCAGGCGATCGCTTAGGAAGGTTGAACACGTACCTTCTTTATAGCGGTTGTTTACATATCTAACCGATGCAATGGTGAGGTGAACTTCGCCCGGGTTGGCTTTTAGGCTCGACGATATAGAATACAGCCTTGGTTGCAGCTTACGCATCACGGTTAATAGTTCCGAAGAACTTATTTTTACAGGAAATTCGTTAACCAAGTCGATCCAGTCGCGGCCATAGATGTAGGTTTTCAGTTTAGCAGTATCTTCTAAAATTTCTTTTAGCTTGGTACTTTGGGCAATCTGATTGTAGTTTTTAAGTACATCCGGGTTCAGTGTTGAGATTTCGAAGTGTTTGGACAATACGTTGCCCAGTGTATCCTTGTTTTTATTGTATTCTATTTCTTCGCCGGGGTTTAATTTCAGTGCATCCACCAACTCGTAAATCAATCGTTCAGAATTGGAGCTGTATACGCCAATAGCATCTCCTGGTTCGTAGGTAATACCTGAGCCTGCAATAGAAAGTTCGTAATGAAATGTTTCCTTGGACGACCCTTTGCCATTGAGCTTTATTTTTTCGATGAGCCGCGCTTTATAGGTGTTCTGACGATCGTATACTATTGATTTTACTTCGGGGATACGCGGCGAAACGTTTCCGTTCAGCTTTACCAGCGGGGTTTTTTCATTGGGACTTGATAGGTTACTTAATAGTCCATCAATCCACTGGTTTGCAACCGGCGAAAAGTCTACATCGCAATCGAAACGAGGGTGGATACGACGTGCACCCAGCTCATCCAGACGGTTGTCTACATCGATTCCTGTTTTGCAGAAGTGGAGATAGCTTTTATCGCCCAGTGCCAGAACAGAGTATTTTGTATTATCCAGTTGTGGGGCTCGTTTTCCGTGAATAAACTCGTAAAACTCCTCGGCAGCAACAGGTGGAACGCCTTCGCCATGTGTGCTTACGATAACCAGCAGGTATTTCTCGTCTTTTAACTTGTTTAGCGGATACTCGTTCATATCGTGCAGATGAATCTTGTATCCTTTGCTTTCGGCTTTTTCCTTCAGCTTTTTGGCAACAGCAGCCCCATTGCCGGTGCGCGACCCGTAAAGTATGGTTAAATCGGGAAGCTCAGTCTTAACCGATGGATGAATGGTAATCCCGTTTACAGGAAGTTTTGCCGGAGCCTTTACG
>JAFFZZ010000003.1 GCA_016933915.1 Candidatus Babeliaceae bacterium | reverse complement strand
GCACCTACAACTGCTTGTCAATAGGAACTCATCGGAATTAAGGAATACGGAAAGCAACGGTTAAACAAAATACTATCAGAATTTAATCAACTCGCGATCGCCTTTTATGTGAAGTACAGGGTCCTGATTTCTATTTTGTCTTCTGGCAGCGTCCTGAACTTTTGGCTTAAGATAAGCATAGAGTCCTTTAGCTGTGACAGCTCCTGCGGTGCCCTTGGCGTCACCACCGATACCTTTAAGAAAATAATATGTAAATGCTCCGTGCCCCTGCCCTTCTAGTGTGCTGGTGATCTGGTCACTTTCAGCTGCGGCAAAAACAGTCAATCTCTCTGGTATCGTCACTTTATCGGAAGTCAAAACCAGGGGGCGTGTACCCTTTGCCAACACGGACCTCCCTCCTGACCCAGAAAAACACGCGTCTAAAATAACGATCACCTCTTGTGCCGAAAGGGAGTTCAGTTTCAAATAGAGCCTGCTGATAGGGTAGCCGGTGTTTTCCAGGAAGTTGGGATCACCATCGTAAGGTAGAAGATATGCCTTTCCGGTTTGCGGGTCGGGCGATCCATGTCCGGAAAAGTAGAAAAAAACGCGGCTGTTCTCGTCCGTATTTTTGGGCAACCAGGTCTCCACAAATTTTTCGATCGCTTTATATCCCGCCCTTTCACCGTAAAGATGGACAACATTGCGGCTCGGGAACCCCATTGCTATAAGATGATTTTTCACCGCTTCTGCGTCTCGTTCTGCAAATTGCGCGTCGGGAATTTCCAAATATTTGTCAATACCTACGACTACGGCAAAATCATTTATTCTTTCTGAAATACGGTAATCAGGCTTGTCAATGTCAGACACAATTGTAACAGCATGCACCTCCTCTTTTTGCCCTTTGGAAGCTGAAATCACCTCCCTTAACATCTCCTTCATCTGCTGCGCTCTCTGGGTTTCAAGCGCTTGAGCACGGTCTGTTTCCTGTTGCCGTATCCTCATGTCCAACCGGGCATCCGATACAAGTTTTGTCAGTTGCTCTACCTTGTCTTGCTCCATACTCCTAAGATTTGATCTGCCGATGAAAAGATGGCCAGATTGGCACTGGATTGTGAACTTAGTACGATTCTCATTCACCCGGTCAAGTTCTATATGACATGTTCCGGGTATCATTGGATAATCAAGATCAATCTGGTTTTCTGTTGCCCTCGTCACGGTAATATATTCAGCGGGAAAATTGGAAACAATCAGATCCCTGATAATATCAACCGGCAGTTCAAATTCTTGAGAAGCACCCGGCCCTGTACGTGCTTCCGCAACGCCCACACCACCGTAAAAGCATAACCCGGAAAGACAAAGGCTTAACACTATAACTGCAAATCGCGATCTTTCACTTGTAATGAATCCTTTACATCTTTTCAGAAATATTTTCATACCTTGCTCCTTACTTGCTTTGGAAAGATCTGTGCATGCTTCATTTAGAACAGAAGGACGTTGTTAACTTATAAACATCCTGTTTCTACTGTGACAATATTCGAGAATTTATAGCACAATGATGGATTAAAATAAAATTAGGCTCTTGACTAGAACAGCACTATAAATTGTGCTAAAAGTCTAGTCATGTCAACAACTAACAAGTACGTAAAAAATGCCAAGAT
>JAFFZZ010000002.1 GCA_016933915.1 Candidatus Babeliaceae bacterium | reverse complement strand
ATTACATTAAGTAAATCGGGGTCAAAAAAAGAAGAAATCACCAAAGCAAAGAGCGTTTCTTTTTGGAATAATAGAAAGAGACGAACTCAAATTGCCGAGGTGATTTATGTTTCCAGAAAAAGATATAGATGGTTTCGAAAAGTATTGGCGTAGACGTAAACCAGGGCGGAGTACGGCCTTGCACTACGCCAGCGACGTGCGAATTTTTTTTCATTGGGCACATGGGTATGGCCCAGCAGATATTTCAGTTCATGTCATAGATTGGTTTATCGAGTGGCAGCAAAGTTTGGGGAGAGCAGGCAGCACGATCCGCAGACGTGTAATCGCGTTGCGGATGTTCTTCGATTATTACGCGTACGCCCATGATCTGGATATACAAAACCCTGTAAAACCTCGCAGGCATTATGTGGATTGTGGAGAAAGGTTGCCTCGCGTTATAGCAGATGAAGATCTGAACAAGTTATTCAGCTTAATGGAAAATAACCCTCGTGATCGAGCGATCTTTACACTCATGCTTCACGGTGGATTAAGAGTGGGGGAAATTACCACACTCAAATTATCTGATGTCTTGGTAACAGCATCCATAATACCGCGCTTGCGGGTGTGTGGAAAAGGACAGAAAGAACGGATCGTGTTTATCTCCCAGACGGCGCAATATCTTCTGAATGCATATTTGGCGATCCGACCTAAAACCACCGAAAAGAAAATATTTCTCAACCGAAAAGGTTCCCCCATTTCCATTACCGGTATTCAACTGCAGCTGGCATCTTATTGTCGCAAAGCAAATATTTGGGCGACTAGCCATCAGTTTCGGCATACCTTTGCCTCACGACTGATCACCAGCGGGATGCCGGTCACATCGGCACAAAAACTACTTGGGCACAAGAGTATCCGAACGACCCAGCGTTACATAGAGCTGTCGGACCAACAAGTAGAAAGTGATTACCACCGAAACATCCAGTTCCTGGAACCGCAAATCCAGTACGAGGAGATCTCTCATGGAAACTAATATCCAAACCAAAAGACTGTATCTTCGCACAGATCCTGAAGAGATTCCGGCTCTTTTAGCGCTACCCAAGGCAATACAAGCTTTGCCAGATTGGTTTAGAGAACCTTTAGAAGACTTTTTGCGCCTGCGACAAAGAAATTGGCCCGCAAAAACTGTTCGGCGTTCAACCAGTTTGCTCTGTGGGCGCTTGGTAAAGATAGGGTTATTCCTGATACAAACCTATTCATGGACAAATTGGGGTGAGCTATCTGTGCGCTGGATCGATGATTATATTGACAAACGCCTCCGGGATGGGATTGCACCAAGAACGATCAATTTTGAGATCAGCTTCTTAAAACAATTTTGCTTTTTTCTCGAGGACAGCGGTTACTCAATTCCCCAATCTATTTTCAACATAAAGCAATTGACTACGCCCCAAAACTTGCCTCGCCCGCTTCCCGGCAATGATGTTTTCCTGTTAGAGAAACACATTCTAGATGCAAGAATAGGAGATAAACGTTGGGAGAGAGATAAAAAGGCGTTTCGGGGACTGGCTTGGTTTTACCTCATGTGGCACTGCGGCCTGCGTGTGAGTGAAGTTTCTAATCTGCAGTTGAGCGACGTAGATTATGAGAAAAACAAACTTTTAATCGAAGACAGTAAAGAACGTAAGGACCGCGTTGTTTATATGAGTGATACTACAGCAAAGGCAATTCAAAATTACCTAAAGATTTTTGCTAGCTCACTTTCTGTATATCTTTTCGAGCATCAAGGGAGACCAATTACAACACGGATGATTCAAGACACCCTAACCAGATATGGGAATGAATGCGGTATTGAAGTTAGCCCTCATCGGTTGAGACATACCTTTGCTACCCAAATGCTAAACGCAGGAATGCCGATAACATCTTTACAACGTTATTTAGGGCATGAAAATATTGACACGACCATGATCTACGCAAAAGTGAGTGATGTTCTTTTACAGTACCATTATGAGCAAGCACTTCAAGGCTTAGATGAAGAATGGCACCCTGATGACCATATCCGAAAAGTACGATTTGCCTGCCAAGATTTACGAAAGATCACAGGCGCTTTGGATGAATTGAAAGAAAACGCGGATGGCTTTTATGCCGCATTGAATGAACTACAAAAACTCCTTCAACAATTAGAAGAAGATATGTCATAATATGTATTCTAAAATGCTTTGGGGAATCTTCTTTAAAGTAGCCCCTGAATTTACTTAATGTAACCTGTAT
>JAFFZZ010000001.1 GCA_016933915.1 Candidatus Babeliaceae bacterium | reverse complement strand
CAGAAAGGGCGGGCGCTACTGCGCTTGACACTTGGCAACCAATTTTTTCGCCCGCCCTTTCTGGTCGCCGTTCATGCGCATCGTTAGAATTCCTATCTTTACGATATATTTCCTTTATTTCTCTATATAATACACGACGATTCCGGGCTTGATTTCCCGGATATACCAGGGATCCCATTGGCTTTGGAAATCTGGTTCTCCAACAAGAATTCCAAATAAATACCATGAAATCGCAATGCAATAATCTCCAACAGTTGAATGATCTGGAGTGACGATGCCAACAGATGGGGGAGTTACCCTAATATGTTGAAGATATCCTGGGAGTATTTGGGGATCAAGTTCTTTTTCTGCTAATGCCCAATATTCTGACTCACCAACTGTTTTGAGCGTACCATTGCGATATTCGGACAACTTCTCTACCGCCCACGTTTGTAACTCATCAAGATTAACTCGCCTTGAGATTGATGCCACAAAGCCATTTGTCCAGATAATCCCTCCCGGAGGTAAAAATTTCAGAACAAGAAACTGGTAACTAATGAGGATGATTATTGAAATGACTATGGTATAAAGTACCTGTTGTTTGCTGGTAGTTCGGATTATCTGTCGAAGGAACAGAAATATAATGAGAGAAACCCCGGAGCCAAACAGGAAAAACAGCAATCCAACACCATCCGGGAACAATCCCCATCCGGCACAATACATCACAAGATAATAGGCAAGAGGCCCGCAACAGGCACTGAAGCAGCCAGACACGATGGCAAGTATCCCATCATGATAGTGAAAAGAAAAGCTCCATTTTGACAGCATGGGTCGAAGAGAATAGATTAGCCCAATAATACTGACTACAAGAATCACAGAGCCATAGAACCATCCAAACAGAAGAAGGGTGCTGACAAATAGCAAGAACTCGGAGATCCCAGGAATTCTGTAGTAGCCTGCTTCATTGAAAATGATGGGCTTGAAAATTTCATACCATATTCCCCCTGGTATGAGACAGCAACCGAGAATAAGACCAAAACTGCTGATATACAGCCATATTTTTGATGGTACTCTACTCTGCAAGTAACGTAGTCTCGCTTTAAAAATGGATAACGGATTGCGTATCATATTCTGTGAAGTTTTATTGCCCCCAATTTTGAGAGAATTCTAACGCCCCGCTTCAGGGGCCGAGATCCGAGCGCGAAAGCGCGCGGTTCGAAGGTCCCCTGCAAGCGCATGTTACCCGTTTTATTTGTTGAACAGCATGCCAATCATACAGAACAGATACAATCATACAGTTTTTCGCCATGCTACTCATGTCTTTTTTGTACGCCATGCTACTCAATTTTTTCCGTAATGTTACTTATTTTTTTTTTGGCGCTACGCTACTCAAATCTCAAACGAACAGTGACCGCCATTATTTTTACGCCATGTAAATCATATTTAGAATGAACAGTGAGCGCCATTTTTTTTGCGTCGTGCTAATCACGTTTTGAACAGATTGTGTTCATCATTCTATTTTCGCCATGCTACTCACATTTAGAACAAATTGTGTCCAGCATTCTTTTTGCGCCATGCTACTCATATTTCGAATGAACAGCGAGCACCATTTTTTTGCGCCATGCTACTCATATTGCGATTCATGCGGCGGGTAACATTTCGCTTAACCTGGGAAGCGCCTGTGTTTCCAGGCTAGCGTCCGTAGATACAGGCTTTAGGGCGCTGACTCAGGTTGAAGCGTTTGTTAGGCAGCAATTTTCTTCAAAAACAATTATTGTATAAATTGATTTATCTACAATATTCAACAATTTCTGAATATGATTTTCTAGGACGACTATTAGGTTCCTCATCTGCATAACCAAATGCTATCACAGCCATTAAATCATCAGATGTCTGAAAATACTTTTTACATTCCTTTTGTAAAAATAACACATCGCATATCCATAATGAACCAATTCCTAATGATGTCGCGGTTAATATCATATTTTCAATTGCCGCTCCAATAGATTGATACGTAGATCTTTGCCAAAATGATGAGAGTTTTAAGATTGACTGATTACTTGATCTATGTTCGAAAATAAAAACTAAAACCGGTGTTCTTTCCATTATCTGTATTGAGTTTTTAACAGTGCCAATCCAAGGCGAACCAAGTATTTTTAAAAACTTTTCTTTTCTTTTTAGCTGTTCATTAAAGGTTACAAGCAACCTATCCTTCTTTTCCCCTTCAATAATTTTAAATCTCCAAGGCTGACTATTTTTTGAAGAAGGTGCTAAAATGCCAGATTTTATTATCTTGCTGAGAGTATTGTCATCGATTTTAGCATTAGTGAACTTACGAATACTTCTACGACCTTCAATTGCTGTAATTGTATCCATGTTTTCTCCTTACATTTGTATGTTAGTAGTAAACCTTTTTTGCCTGCCTAACGTTTCGCATGTGCAGCCTTTGGGACGCCCTGACCGGAAGTACAGCGTTTGATACGCCCCCAAACCCTTATTAGCGGGCAATGATGTAAATTTGCGGCGCGTCCCAAAGGTCTGTACCATGCGTTTGTTAGCAATGCCAGTGCGCCACACTATCATGTTCATGCTGCCTCGCATTCCTTACATGCCCTTCAAGGGATACCCGTGTCAACTCTCTGATAATTCCAACAACCGCACGTCTTCCAAATCAATTGTCCGTCCCGCAGCGCGTTTTGAGGCGATGAGATCGTGGCGGGACAACACATAAAATGGTTGATGGTGGTATTCCATAATCTCTTTCCGTTGCCACGCTCTCGTAAACTCAATGCCCGGCGTCGTGATTTGCACGTCAATGCGAATGCGATCTTGGAAGATGGTAATCTCCTGAGCCAAAACGCCTTGGGCATCAATTAACGCCGCCGTTCCAAGCCGAGCTTCAAGCATCGCCTCCAACAAGTGTTGCGCATTCTCTTCAGTCGCTTCAATGAGGATATCCAAATCGAATGTGGCGCGAGGCACCCCATGCAACACCGCAGCGATGCCCCCGATCACAAGGTATTTGACATCATGCTTGTGAAAGGATGCGAACACGTCCCCAAGTTGGTTGAGCATGCGGTTTTGTGAGAATGGTTGGGTTATTTTCCAGAATCATCTCGGTAAAACAACTCAACATCTCCATCCGTTCTGACAGAGATAATGACTGAAACCAACGGGCTTTTGACTCGATGCTTTCGTCGTGCCGGCTGTGAGATATGCCTTTTTCCATCGTGACTCCTTCCCAAATAGTTGGGATTCTCTGGATTATGCTTGAGAACCGCCATTGTACACGCGACATTGCCGAGAGTACAACCGCACACCGTGTGCGCTGACTGACATCGCTTCTTCATTTCCGTCCATCCTACAATAATAGGGCGTTTTTGTCAACCACTTTTGAAATAGCCCGAGCATGCCGGAATGCTTTTGGAGAAACTTGACACCACGAAAGAAGCTTGGTGCGACAAGGAGCATTGCTAACGCCTGCGTTGTGCCGCCGCTCCCGCGCCCAATGCGGCAGGAAAGCGCCCACATTACCACCAAAACGTTTAGAGCGGGCAATTATGCCAAAATTACTGAGCGCGGGTGCGGTCAGTACCAACGCTTTGTTAGCCATTCTCTCATTTATAAAAGTACACTTTTCAATATATTCCAAGAGATGTATCCTCCCATAACATTGATCCACGCATTTCATCCACAAGGTTCCTCCCCCATCCTTTCATCCGTACTTTCTATAGGAATACCTATCTCTGAATACAGCATGATATCGTTGCAAAGATTGGTCAAGCTATTTCGAAGGTTCAGATGCAGGTGTTCTTCCTCGCCATAGATTTTGGCCACGACATGGCATTGGAGGTAGGATTGCCCAAGATACTGAACGGCATACGTCATGAACCGTTCAACCTGAT
>JAFFZZ010000159.1 GCA_016933915.1 Candidatus Babeliaceae bacterium | reverse complement strand
GTCGAATTGTCCGGCCGGCAAACGTCGCTGGCGGTACGGTTCTTTGATGACATATCGCTTGCCTCATTATATTAAAATTGTAACGTATTTAATTTAAAAGCCTTATAAATGGCAGAAAAACCGGGCGGGTTTTTCTGTGTGTGCGGGATTTTTTGCAACTCGGGCAGTCAGCTTGCGATACAGACGCGGAAAAAATGTTCCAAGAATGCTTACTTTTCTTCGCTCAACTCAAAATACAAGAAATCCAGATTGACACTGAAATTGTACTGTGATATAGTGCATCTTACATGAGACAGTAAGGTCTCTACTCACCCTATTAGGGGCTCTTAGCTTTTTTATCCCCACTTTTGCTAAGAGCCTCTTTTATTTTATATCCACCTTTATTGGATATAAAATATACCCCATGTTTCATTTTGCGAAGCAAAATGTTGGGGGATGAGTTCTTGTTTTAATTCAAAAGTTTGCCCGCAGGGTCGGCGGTTTAAATCTGAAAGATTTAAACCTGATGCTCCCCGACGTTTTGCTTTGCAAAATGAGACTCAGGGACAGGCGAGTCATAGGTATATTGAACTTCCGCAAATTTCCCCCGCAGGGACGACGATTTAAATTCGAAGAATTTAAATCTGCTGTCGGGGCATAGGGGTATCCAACCCTAATCACTTTCACGCTTTTTTTGTCAGAAAACCGCGGGGATCGATACCGCTTGCTCCAACAGATAAATATCCCTCATGTCTTATTTAAATAAAAATAAATCCTGACACCTTGCTCGATCAGCAGGTAGGGCTTATCTGTGATCTATGCACAAAGCACTTTACTCCATCTACTTAAAAGATATAATAATCATTGGTGCCTGACACCGTGTCTGACACCACGTATTGATTAATGTACAGAAACGAGGAGAATGAGATGGCGAAGAAAATATTGGTGATCGATGATGATCCTACGGTCGGGGCTTGTCTTAAGGATATATTAGGTGAGGAAGGCTATGAGGTGTTGCTTGCATCGGGCGGCCGCGAGGGGATCAAAAAGGCGGAGGCAGCGCAGCCTGATCTGATCATAACGGATTTTTTGATGGAAGATATATCCGGCGGTGCCGTGGCGAAATACTTGCATGATGATAAAAAGACCTCTGCTATACCGCTTATCTTTATCACGACTATGTTTGACAGGAACGAAGCCGAGTTTGCCAAACATCGGCTGGGCTCATACGAGTTTCTGGCCAAACCGGTGCAGAGAGAAGAACTCTTAGCGCTCGTTAAGAAAATGATAGGGTAAAAGGGTGATGCCTTTAACATGACATGGATAAAAAAACGGACCATACGACAATAGAGCATGCATTAACAGTACTTGGCCTTACCAAGGGCGCAACGCCTCGTGAGATAAAAAAAGTGTATTACCAGATGGCCAAGGAATATCATCCGGATATGTGTGCCGGAAAACGCAAGAAACGGTGTGAGGAACGTTTCAAAGAAATAAGCCATGCGTATAAAGTGTTACACGCATATTGTGTGGCGTATGGCCCTCAGTTCGATCGGAAAAGCATTAAAAAAAATATGATGGGTGACGAATATTACGATCATTTAAAACGGTTTTATGATGGGTGGTGGGGGAACCTTGATCTATGATCAGTATCTTTGATAAACACTACAAACGGTATGATGCGTGGTATGATAATCACAAACATGCGTATCTTTCTGAGATCGAAGCGGTCAAGAAAGTTTTGCCTGCTAAGGGAAGGGGATTGGAAATAGGTGTCGGCACAGGACGGTTCGCTTCCGTGTTGGGCATTGCACAGGGAGTGGAACCATCAGAGCATATGGCAGCGCTCGCGCGGCAGCGGGGGGTGATAGTTGACATAGCCACGGGAGAGGATCTTCCGTTTGACGATGAAACATTTAATTATGTTGCGATATTCATTTCCTTATGTTTCTTTTCTGACCCGATAAAAGTACTCACGGAGGCTCGCCGTGTTGCAAAGAAAAATGGGAAACTTATCATAGGGATCGTAGACCGGGAAAGTTTTTTGGGTAAGGAGTACCAAGAGAAAGAAAGCGTCTTCTATAAAGTTGCCCATCTCTTTAGTGTTGATGAGGTGGTCGCAATGGTGAACGAGCTACATTTCAACGTGCTTTCGTATTGGCAGACATTGTTTTCTTTGCCGGAAGAGATAACCAGTGTTCAGGAACCCATTGAAGGGTTCGGCCAGGGCGGTTTTGTGGTGATCAACTGCCAGAAACAGATTGATGAGAAGTAAAAAAAGGGTACATCTGTTTTTGTTTTATATTAGTTGCTTTTATAGATTAGCAGCACATTCCAACGATAATGACGATTTTTCTTGTTTGCCCGCGTGAGTAATAAGAAATCAATTTCATCCCATAACTGAGCTGCATACGAACGGACCCATTCATAGCCTTCGTTATTCTTACCAAAGCTTTTTAGTCCCTCTAATAATGCACGAATGCGAGTGAGGTCATTTTCACTGTAATCCCGGTATTCTCTATTTATGCGGCCAAGTGCAGCAATAATTTGTTGTTGTGTGCCGCGCCTCTGAGCGATAGTCTCAAGGTCCCATATAACTGAGCGCGCATTGAGTTCCGGTGATGCACCGTCACGCAGGTGTTCGGGTAACGGTATAAAAAT
>JAFFZZ010000158.1 GCA_016933915.1 Candidatus Babeliaceae bacterium | reverse complement strand
TCTTGCCATTTTGGCACCTCCGTTTGGTCTATCCTAGCACCTCGGAAGCCCAATTGCTCCTGGCCTGGTTTATCGGGGGGACGTCGCGGGGACGTCGGGCGTAATCGGTATTTGTGGGTTGCTTTAAAGACGCCCAGGCCGCTATTAGGAGGGTTGCGCAGGAGGTCAAAAGGACAAGGTTGCGTAATAGTCGTCGTGGACGCCCGTTTGTTGCCGTATTTTTTGGTAGGAATCCTAGGCGCATGGAGTTCCTTTTTGAAACTACTTTTATACTGAATAAGTTTATAGGGCTTCCGTCTGGAAGTCAATCACTTGTTTCGGAAAACTCGGCAATTTTTGCGGTAAATTTTCCGTTTTAATATACGTCATTTTCCCGCTGCATTCCAAAATCATTGATATATAATGACTTTATGACCAGATGCGGTTATTTTTCAGAGCATTTTCATGCATGTTTTAACTGCAATACTGCTTTGAGTTCATCAATCGGTAAGGTGAATTTCAGTTTCATCATTGGCATCCGGTTCAACTCGTGCATAACCTGATCCATTGGGGAGTGCTCCGGCCCACCATGACGCATCACTTCGTATCTGTAATTTAGCGCAATGTCGTTCATGGAGCCCAAAACGCTTTTGCTTTTTGTCGGCGCAAAACGAATCTGTCCACAATCCTCCAGCAATGTTTTGATTGTTTCTTGTGGGATACCTTCGTATGCCAGGAGTTTTTGAAAGTTCCTTTGGAAAAACTCCTCCGCTTCGCAGAAGTCTGCCCGTTTTACCCCCGGCACAAGAAAGTTGAGAAGCGTCCTCCCGTTTACATATAACGCGCACTTTTTGCGCTCGATATAGATAAGGTTTGCGTACCAGTCCCCCAATCTTGAAACCGTGTCCGGCCAATCCTCCACATCATTGGGGGCAAAACCCATTTCATAAAGCAACTTTTTTGTGCATCGAATGAGTTGCATCGTTTTTCTGGATATTTTCAGTGTGTCATATCCCAGCAATTTCTTGGACAAATGTTTTCATATTTGTATTATGCAATTCAATCGAATATCCCAAGCCATTCAATTCCTCACTCGTTATGCTTTCTGGTGCCATGTATTCGTGCAAATATGTGCCTTTAACAATCGGCTTATTGTCAAAGTTTTCAGGTCGCAACCTTTTCATATTTTCTTTATGATAACCAAATCCAAGAAAATACACTTTTTTCGCTCTTCTGATCGCCTCACTTGCCTGGATCAACTCGTCACCGTTACTCCTATCTTCACCGACAATTTTGATTGCATTCGCACATGTTTGCGCTCCCTTCCAGTCCGTTGTGGAGCCATATGGAATAATCTGCATTTTGTTTGGATTGCTCTGCCACTCTAAAAAACCAGCTTGACCGTAGGCATGAATGATAGTAATACCTCTTATTGCTTCCGCACATGCCTTCTCGTCCTGTCCAAATGTATTTTTTGCTGCCATCATCATATATGCTTCGAGTGCCCGGTCGTAATTGAATGTCACAAATATTATCCGATTATTTCTTAATTCTGCAACGCTCCGTGTCCCATCAACCATCTTTTGCCAAACAATCCTGCACCAATCCGCTTTGAAAGGGTCTTTTCTATGCATCTCCGAGTTCATCAAATAACCAGGTTTCTCACTGTTAATAATTATATGTGCAACACATGTCTTTCCAAGTTCGGTGAATTCCGATCTTCGCTCAAGCCATGCGTCAATTGAATCAAGCCCCGATTCACTGAGCTCTTTTGCAAATCGCCTAATATCGGGCTCATTCATTTTCAAGAGATCAGCAAGCTTGTGACGTTCTGATACATTATTTAACAAAGCAAATATAAGGTTTTTGAGTTCATTTCCCAAAGGCAGGCCGTACGGCAGGGAAGCGCCAGCACCCAAAACAAGAACCGTCCTTTTTTCAATCATATTTCTACACCGTGGCCGTCATTTTTCATAGAGCCTATGATGAGTGTTGTTTCCAGGGGTTAGTACACAGAATATTTTACCACAAGCTCGTTATTTAGATCGGAGAATCCACATGCTGTATCTGGAATTCCCGGAATTCTTCTGAAATGACTTTTTGGGCTAAGACCGAGAGTAAAAAATATAAACGTCTCGTTTGAAATCTTCTCTTACTCTCCAGCTGTTTGTTGAACACAGCTGTTCAACCGTGGCCTTAACGTTCTCGTCTCCTGCAGTATCAGCGATTTCTTCTTCACATATTTCAGCCGATCGACCGGCGTTGATCTCTTGTCGGATAAACCGCTCAATCTGCGGGACTGATCTGCCTGAATGCATATTATCTCCTTCGTTGCCCAACGAATAAGCTCGGCGCCGAGCCACCGTGTGGCCCGTTCGCTACAGCACATTGTTAGGCAGTTTATTGAAACGTGAGCATGACATGGTAATCATAGCCATTATTAAAGTCGACTTTCTTGAAGCCCATCCGTGAGATTTCGTCACACAATGCGCCTTTTTTGAATTTATGAACCCACACATCATTAAATAGAGTGTATTTGAGGTTTAATTGCGTTGCAGTTGACCCGGAGGCGCTAACTTTTATGTCCATTCCTTCATCCAAGAACTTCTCACGAAGTGCCTTAACGTATTCTCGCCTAGCAATTACAAAATTGGCTGCTTGAGTCGCCGCTTGCTTTTTGAGAACAACTGCATCTCGCTTTTTCAATTCAGTCAAATGAGCTGCCACTTTTTCCCTGCCAGGATAGCCTTGGGGAATTTTGCTCAGCTTTAATTCGACGGTTTCGGTTCGATCGCTGGCTAATGCTGCGGTTATTCGTTCCTCCATAGTGATCGCCACGGAATTGGTAACGAACGAAATGAAAGCAAGAAAGAGGGAAACAATGACGCTCAAGAGCCTGGGCTTAAAAGACATGATTGGATAATGTCAACGGGATTTGAAAAATCACCCCCTGCGGGAATTGACTTTTCACCCCCCTGCCTAGGCCTTTGAGGCCTGTTTTTCTTCTTCT
>JAFFZZ010000157.1 GCA_016933915.1 Candidatus Babeliaceae bacterium | reverse complement strand
GACAAAGAATTCATCCACGCCGAAATCGGCGAATGTTTAGAAAAACTCTACGAACCAAACGCTGATGAGATCGCCGCGCAATTAGCCATCCATTTTTATCGTGGCCATATCCTGGACAAAGTCGTTTCTTACTGCCTCAAAGCCGCTCAGGACGCCAATGCCCGTTACGGTGCAGCCGAAGCCCTACATTTTGTGAAAATGGGACTTCAAGCTCTGGAATCTCGGATAAAAGTATTACCACAACAGGAATATGCTGAAACGAAAGTACAATTGTTATTAGAATTGGCGAGATCTGAGAAAAACGGCGGAGATCCGCAAGAAAAGAAAGACCATATTCAAGAGGGAATCAACTATCTTGAAAGCAGTCTTTCTTTACTATATAATTTATCAGATAAGTTTTATGCTGAAATCTATTCTGAATTAGGAAAATTATATGACAGAAAAGGGTTAAAATACTCTAAAAAAGTAAAAGAATACTTAGAAAAAGCTTTATATGTTTATGAAAAACAAAATAATAAGAGAAATGTAGCTGAAATACTTTACCATTTAGCTGGTGCAGATGTGTATCCGAATATTCTGTCTGCTCCAGGAGAAAAAAATCCAGAAGAAAAATGTATAGATGTTCTCAGAAAAGCCATATTAATCGCTGAACAAATGCAAGATATTGATTTACAGATCAAGTGTACAATTCGTTTATCAGCTCATATGAAGCGTAAAGATTTTAGATATGCAGAAAAAGGTGTATTGCGAGCATTAGAGTTATGGGAAAATTTTGGTAAATCGGATAAATCCTTTGAAGTTCTCATAGAAATGGCATATATATGTCGTCAAGGGTATGCAAGACATAAAACAGGAATAAAGTATTTAAATCAAGCTCTTGAATTTGCCAAAAGGACAGGAGATGTAGGTCTAGAGTCATGGATATTATATGTAGTAGGAGCAAGTTTTGGGTTTTATACAACATTACAAAGAAAAGCTCAAATTACAATGGAAGAAGCTTTGTTAATCAGAGAAAAAACAGGCATTAGAAAATATCTAATGCTATCTCGTATAGGAAACATTTTTTTGAGGCAAGGGCAATGGAAAAATGCTGAAGAATATATTCAAAAAGCTATAAATGAATCAAGATGGGAGCGATATAACTTATGGCAATTATATCTATTTCAGGAAAATTATCCACAAGCTGAAAAAGAACTTCTACATAAACTTGAGCAAAGAGAAAAATATAAACGTTTTCCTAATATTTTGATATATACAGGCTTAGCCCTTAATTACGCGTTATTAGGAAAAGAAGAACAATCCCAAAAGTATTTGGAACATGCGTATAGTCTTCTTGAGCAAAAAACGATCCCGATTGAAAAATCGGAAGCTCTGTATATTATTGCCGAGACACAGCGTTTGTTAGAAAATTTTGAATCCTCTAAAATAGCCTGTCAACAAGCGTTAAGTTGGTTTCTCACCAATGCCGAAGACCCCGAAGAATTAATCTCTGTCGCCGAAGTCCGTCTTACGATGGGCAAAATTCTGGTGGATATGGCAGATTATCAGGAGGCCATTACCTATCTCGACAAAGCCAAAGCCGCCTTTGAAATCTGCGGGCATTATGCCCTGGGCGAAACCCTGCTGTATCTCGGCAAAGCCCACCTCGGTCTCGGCGGCGTGATCTTCCAACGCCAGGCGCAGGAGTATCTCAATCAGGCTTTAGCGGAATTCCAACGCCTGGAATTACGTCATAAAGAGCAGGAGGCAAAAGAAGTGTTGAAAGCGTTATAACTACAAGGATTTCCCATAAGAAAAGGATTTAAAAAGTTATGGCAAAACACATTGATCCCATTCCTGAAAACATGACGATTGAGGAAGCTTCGGAGTTTTGGGATACCCATGATGTATCGGATTATCCCACCCAGATTGTGCAATTCGAATATACCCCCGGCGAACAGACTCTCGAATATTCAGATCTCATGATGTTATTAGAGGATTGAAAATACGATGGCAAAAAACAAGGAATCACATAGAAGAAAAAATGCGACCTGTGCAAATGAATTTAGAGGGTAAAAAAAGAATGGACATCATCAAGGAAAGAGAGTAGATGACTTTGAAATCCTTGAAAATCAATCACACTCGATAAAACCGGAGGGGAAAAATGAGCCGTTATAAAATTCGTGTACACATTGAGATGCTCCCGTGTGATGATGCTCCAACAGACACCCCAGTCAAAGAACAGGACGGGAGCCTGTCTATGGTGCTTTCAGAGACCGATGCCATCAGTATTGACACCTGTGAACAGGCGCTGTTACAGACCACCTACCCCACCTTGAGAGAGACGCTTTCGACCCATTTGAGTGAGCTGTCTAAAAAAAAGCCTCTGAGCATCAATCCGAGGGACGACTGATGAAGAATGTATGGCCGTATCGGGTCGATGGAGAGGTGGGCCGGATCGAATTCCCCACCTATCGAGTGATTCAGGGGGAGATGACACCGTATGATTCTGCCCGGGAGCTCTTTCCACCATTAGGCTGTTGGGAACGGTATGAAACGAGAGGCTTTAAGGAACTGGCATTCATTCGCGGGGTCACGGAAACATCATACAACAAAACCGCCCTCTGGGTGAACCGCATTCGGCATCAACCTGGCGCGACTGGCTCGACGACGTTGCGAGTTGGCGCAGAGCGAGAAGGCCGGAAGGTGCTTGCGTATCTCGAACGCACCACCTCCGAGATTCTGAAGCACGCAGGATGTGATGACACCGGGCAGCCTCTTGATCCGACCTCCCGCCGGACGAAAGAGCCCCTGGTCATGTCAGCAGAATTCGTCGCAGAAGCCATCGCTGCCTGTCACCTGACCGCGGACGAACGTGCTGAAGTGGAACGGAATCCTGTGCCCTATGAACACCCGACTGACACGGTCAATGTGTCCATTGATGATGTGGTGGTGAAACACCAAAAACAGCACCGGGCTCACCTGAATCAAGACTCTGATAACGTCGCGCATGAGGAGACAAACAGCGGACGGAAGTATGTGCATGACACCATCGCCCATCTTCAACACCAGGAGCATTCCTACTGCATCGCAGGACCGAGCGTCCCTGCCGTGTTGCGCATTCTGCTGGGTTATCTCCTCACCAATGTGTTGTTGGGGTGTCGCCTTCAGTTTTTCGTGGATGGACAAAAGACCCTGCAAGCGGCCATTTTTAAAGCGTTTGCCTGGTTGAGTCAGATCGGCATGATTCTGGATTGGTATCATCTGGAAGACAAATGCGCCCGACAACTCAGTCTCGCCATGAAAGGAGCCGCGTTACGGAATGAGGCCCTGGCTGAACTCTCGTCACTGTTATGGTATGGGCGAGTAGAGAGCGCGAAGGCGTTTCTTCACCGCCTCCCCGATGCTCATCTGAAAAATCCGGACGAGATTCGGGTTTTGATAGAGTATCTTGAGAGGAATCGCCCGTCTATTCCCTGCTATGCGGTACGCAAGCATCTTGGGTTACGGAACTCCAGTAATATTGGAGAAAAAATGAATGATCTTCTTGTCTCAGACCGGCAAAAGCATCACGGAATGAGTTGGTCTGCAGGCGGTTCGATGGCTCTGGCAGCGTTAGAAGCGTTGAAAAGGAATAATGAATATCAGCACTGGTTTGAGTACCATGAGATAGACCTGAAGCAGGTTGCGTAATAGCGTATATTTTGATTTGCACAGGTTGAAAAAATGTGATGTCAGATGGAGCAGAAATCTATTCTTTCTTATATACGATTCTTGTAGTTCCATAGGAGGAAGGTATGGCTAGAAGCACAGACATAACACTTAAAGATGTTCATGTATATTTTTTGCCGGTTGAAACCAGAGTTCCTTTAAAATTCGG
>JAFFZZ010000156.1 GCA_016933915.1 Candidatus Babeliaceae bacterium | reverse complement strand
GCATACACACACAATAGCCTAAACCGGAAGAGGGGAACATAAAAACGGAAAACGGCTATAAGGCACGCATCACACCCGCGCTCCAAAAGACAAAACCTTTTAAAAATAGACTCACTCAACAAAAAAAGAGGATAGGCGGACATTGACTATTGACCAGGAACCAAAGGGAGTGCGACTTCATGATGTAACCGGCGTGTTACATAGTTTCTGCATAACACCCCATATAAATGACGCAATTTATAATATATTATGAATTACAGTGACTTATGAAGATTTTCTCCGAAAATAAAAAATGTATTACATAGCTGATTCAGCTATGTATGGTTTTTATACAGAAACTATGTAAACACTGTTAGGAGAAAGCAATGCGAAGACTATTCACGGCAATTCTGCTCCTGTGCTTACTTAGTGGATGTGCGACGGGTGAGCTTATGTCCAGACTCCGTCCCGGGATGTCCAAGAGTGAAGTAACCAACATACTCGGCAACCCTGATGGTTACCAGGCCAGAGGTGAGTATGAGGCAATGAAATACTCTCATCGTTTGGTTACTGGCTGGGCATGGGACAGGGCTGATTACTACGTAATTCTCAAAGATCAGAAAGTAGTGGAATATGGCACCGGTGAAGTTCGAGTCAAGGACGTGAACAGCAACGTCCTATTTCTGGTTCCTTTGAGGTAGCGAGCGAGCTCAACTTGGAGGCTTCTGATGACCAGCCATCCCGAGATTTGGAGATGTATCAAAAAAAACATGCCACGAAATCAATGGATTGAATTGCAGGGCATCTACGATTTGGTAAGCGCTGGGGTATCTCTCGACAAGGAGGATTATCAACCACAGTCACCAAGTTCACAAATCCCTAAATGGATGAGAAACGTCCGGAATGTACTGCAGTATCGCAAGAAAACAGGTGAAATTGAATGGGACCGTGCTGGGAAATATCGTCTTGGCTAACTGACTCCTAACATTGCTGCTGCAGTGGACGGCGCAAAAAGACGCGTCGCCCCTGAGCAGCCCGTTATGCAGCACAGACCCTATAGAAAAAGGAATGACAAAATAGGCACATGATAGAAAAGAGATTCGAAATATCGTTTATTGCTGATTTGGCGCTTCGAGAAAAGCAGATTCAGCAGAACTATCGGCCGATTATTGCTGTGCATAAGTGGTTTGC
>JAFFZZ010000155.1 GCA_016933915.1 Candidatus Babeliaceae bacterium | reverse complement strand
GTGTTGTATTGATTAGGATTTGTTATTGATATGCTTCCACAGTTTGCCGAAACACATGTCCATGTTCCGCTGCTTCCTGGAGCTGAAGCCGGGTTGCTGCTATTGAGCTGGATGCTGGCCACATTGGAACAGCTGATGATGTCTGTTCCTGCATAGGATCGGTAGTTTATAACTGTCCATTCTTTAGTAACTACGCCGGTTATAGTATAGCGATAAATGTTTGTCCCAAAGGAACTCCCTGTAACAACCGTTGTTTTGTTGTTATCGGCAAAGGTTCCTGTGCCTTGAAATACGCTCCAAGTGCCGGTATTGGGGCCGTCGTTGCTTCCTATCGTAGACGAACCTCCGCAAATTGTAACTGTCCCGGTTTCTACTTGTCCGAAGATATCCAACTGTCCTGCAAGAAGGAATAAGCCAACAATTAGGAATAGCTTAGCGATTGCCGGCTTATAAAGTATTTTTTGATTTATGGACGGAGTATTCATGTCTTATATTTTTAGATTAGCTTCAGTCTAAAATGAAGCTAATGGCTCTGTTTTATAAGTATAGTAGATAGTTGAATTGTTATATGGGTTTAAAATTGGAGAGTTTGAGGCACGATGAGCCTGCAATACAATTGCTATCTGGTTTTTGAAAATATTCATTGTCGTGTTTCTCAATCATAACTTTTCAGTTCCCAGTGAAAAGTATATGCGTGGTTTATATGAAAGATACGTAAAAACTGGTCGTTTGGGTTATCTAGGCCTGGTGATATATCTTACCTGTTAGATTGATGTTGATCATCTTCAATGTTTATTTTACCTTGAAAAAGTGCATTTTATCCTTGCATTGTGTTACCTTTGTTAACGTTTAATGGTAATTTTTATAAACTTATGTCGAAAAAGAAGAAAAAACCCATCCAAAAACAGTTGATGGTAGATTTGAAATCGTTGAAAAATAACATACTCGCAATATTTAATGCCGAGCCTTCGGTTCTTTTGAATTACAAGCAAATATCCAATCGCCTTGAAATTACCGATAGCGAAGGCCGTGAGTTGGTGCATAAAGCTATTGATATGCTTAAGAAGGACGAGCTGATTGATGAAGTTCAAAAAGGGAAATATGTGCTGTCGGTGCGCCAGGCTTATGTTACTGGTAAGGTAGACCTTGCCCGTAACGGCTATGGGTTCATTGTTACCGACGAATACCCTGAGGATATTTTTGTTTCGATGCGCAACCTGAACCATGCCATACATGGCGATACGGTTAAGGTATATTTGTTTGCCAAGAACAAGAAAAACAGGCCGGAAGGTGAAGTGGTAGAAATTGTAAAACGCGCCAAAGAAACGATTGTTGGCGTAATTGAAATGTCCAAGAATTTTGCATTCCTGATACCCGACGGAAAGCAAATACCTTTCGATATATTTATACCTACACGTAGTCTGAATAAGGCGAAAAACGGGCAAAAAGCTGTGGTGCGTATTACCGAATGGTCGTCGGGCAATAAAAATCCGATAGGCGAGGTTATTGATGTGCTGGGTTTTCCTGGAGAGCATGAAACCGAAATACACGCTATCCTTGCAGAGTTTGAGCTTCCTAATAAGTTTTCTGCCGAAGTTGATGCTGCAGCCAATGCTATTACAGATAAAATTCCAGACGAAGAATACAAAAACCGTCGCGATTTCAGGGGGGTAACAACTTTTACCATCGACCCGGCTGATGCCAAGGATTTTGACGATGCCTTATCGCTCCGCAAGCTCGATAATGGCAACTGGGAAGTGGGCGTGCATATTGCTGATGTTACCTATTACGTAAGACCTGGAACTATTCTCGAAGAAGAAGCGTCTACCAGGGCTACGTCCGTGTATTTGGTGGATCGCGTGGTGCCTATGTTGCCCGAAAGGATTTCCAATTTTGTATGTTCATTGCGTCCAAACGAAGAAAAATTGTGCTATTCGGCTGTGTTTGAAATGAACGACAAGGCTGAAATTCAGTCACAATGGTTTGGGCGTACGATTATCTTGTCCGACAGACGATTTGCTTATGAAGAAGCGCAAAAGGTAATTGATACCGGCGAGGGGGATTTTAAGGATGAAATTCTTACACTGCACAAGCTAGCTCAGACTTTACGCACTGAGCGTTACAAAAAAGGCTCCATTTCCTTTGAACGCGATGAGGTGAAATTCGAAATTGATGAGAAGGGCAAGCCGCTACGTGTATTTTACAAGGTTATGGGCGAATCAAACCAGCTTATCGAAGAGTTTATGCTGCTTGCCAATAAAAAGGTGGCTGAATACTGCTCTGGCGTTATTACCGTAGACTCTCCTCCACGTATAGGCAAGGGAAAAACAATGGTTTATCGTATACATGCCCAACCCAATGTTGAAAAACTCAATTCATTTGCCGCATTCATTACCAAGTTCGGGTATAAAATATCCACGGTGTCAGCAAAAAAGATTTCCGAATCGCTGAATAGTCTTTTAGAAACCGTAAAAGGAAAGACGCAACAGAACCTGATTGAAACACTGGCTTTACGCTCTATGGCTAAGGCGGAGTATTCTACTGCAAATATTGGTCACTATGGGCTTTCGTTTAAGCACTACTCGCACTTTACTTCGCCTATTCGTAGGTATCCCGATATGATGGCACATCGCTTACTTACGTATTATCTGAATGGCGGGCAGACTCCTAATCCCGATGTATTGGAAAGTCAATGCAAACAATCGAGCGATATGGAGAAACGCGCTGTAGACGCTGAACGGGCTTCTATCAAGTACAAGCAGGTAGAATTTATGTCCGACAAGGTTGGTCAGGTATTCGAAGGTGTGATTTCTGGCGTAACAGAGTTCGGGTTCTTTGTTGAATTGACTGAAACCAAATGCGAAGGCTTGGTGCCTATGCGCGATTTGGTTGATGATTTCTACGAATTCGATGACGACAACTATTGCATCGTAGGTCGACGTAAGAAAAAGAAATTCCAACTGGGCGATATATTGAAAGTAGAAGTTGCCCGTGCCAACTTGCTAAAAAAACAATTGGATTTCAAGATGGTGGAGGAGTAGGGCCAATGTGCCAATGTGTTGATGTGCCAATGACACAGCTTACAGGCTCAGGAACCTAGTATTTTTTTAACTTTAGGCACTTCTTCTCACTTCCATCCTTCCACAATATCCATTAGCTCTTCGTTTGATAAATTGCGTTTGAGGCGAGCGGATTGCTGTTTCAATATGCGTGTTATCTCTTTGCATTCCCTGTCGGTTACAGGAATGTTTCTCTTTTGCAGGAAGTCATACAAAGCATGGCTTCCACTGTGTTTCCCGTAGCTAAAGTTTTCTTCTCGTTTACCTATGCTGGCTGCGCTGATCACCTGGTAGGTATTTGGGTCTTTAAGCAACAGGTTGGTATGTATACCTGTTTCATGAGTCAGAACTTTGTT
>JAFFZZ010000154.1 GCA_016933915.1 Candidatus Babeliaceae bacterium | reverse complement strand
TGAGCGGGGCAATTTCCATTTCGCTTGTTGGTTTGCCTCTGTTCTGTAATATCCTCTCCCCTGGCTTGTTGATGAATGGTAGCGCGGCTTATTTGTGCCAGTAAATATTGGTGGTGATTGCTGTGTATCCAAAAGTTAGCCTGTGGGAGATTTGAGTGCACATAAATATGTCATTAGAAGAATTTATTTCTCAAGCCTTATCAGAATTTTCCAACCTTCCCTTAGAAGATCCAAAACAAGCAAACGATTTTTTCGAGAAGTATGGAGCTGGTAATGTACTGAGTGGACTAGATCAACCATACAAGCGTTTGTTTATTTATGAACGTCTTCTTAATGCATTACTAACACATGATTATGCTAAATACCAAAACGTTCATAAGGGCACACCTTTTTACATCATGGCCTGGCTTGCTTTTGATATTCACAACTTCGAAAAAGCTCTCTATTATATTGATGCGGCCATATCAGAAGATGTGCTAAACTCTCGCACTAATTGGATTAACCTACCTGCTAGCAATTTCCTGACACTGCGAAACCCTGATAAGCAAGTAGCCCAAAGAACAATCAGCATAATTAGAAGTACGTTAGACACAGAATTATCACGGTTCAATGCCATATCGGGACTGTCAACGTTAACTACAGATCTTTTTATCTCTCGGTTTGTACAACCTTTACTAACTGATCCCACTAAGCGAACGATAGTTTCTGTTTTTTATGTTTTCCTTCTTGAACATTCTGAGCGCCAACAAGAACTTCGTATGCGAAGCATTGAGGGCGGATCAATTGCTCCTTTTATACTTCATTTATTCTCTGGTGCATTAATTTTTGAATCGCTACTTAAGAATTTGTTCCCAACAAAAAATAACGGAACCTCAACACAAACGCTTGGAGATGTTTTTAACACTTCGGCATTTCAAGGAATTTATCCATCGGGAATCTCTACATCCGCGCACTCATTTGCAGAAATTATCGCAGGTATTACCGACAACTCACTTTTAAGAGCATTTACCACTACCACAAAAATTCGCAATACAACTGGGCATAATCTTATTTGGGACGATACGCTTGCCTCACCAAATCAATATAGGCTTCTATTTGAGCAAGAAGTCAACTCTATCCTGTATATTGTGAGTCACAGCTATTAAAGTTCGGTTCATTTTGGGCAAAATACAGGCTAACACCGCATGCACCGGACAAGTGCGGGCGGCGCGGTTTGTTTGTTGTAGTAAGCGCGGCTTGGGGTTTTCTGAGTTGGTGGGTTGCGGGGCGGTAGGGGATGTGAATAATGCAGTGGTTCTGTCCGCCCCTT
>JAFFZZ010000153.1 GCA_016933915.1 Candidatus Babeliaceae bacterium | reverse complement strand
TCAGATCTTAAGTCCTGCGCCGTTGGCCAGGCTTGGCTACCCCTGCATTTGAAGCGTAATTGAATCAATTCATGGTGTTGTATGCGGACGCCGGGATTTGAACCCGGGCAAAGGGCTTGGAAGGCCCTAATCATAACCTCTAGATCACATCCGCAACACAATTGGATTAGGACATCGAATTATTGTTCATAATTTTTTCCATCTAAATCGATAATGCAACAATCTTTTCGAGCACATTGAATACATCATGATATCATGAAATTAAATGTAATTTACATCACATACTTTTCTTCATCATGTATCTACCAATGGTATTCTGTGAATCGCTCATGTAGGATGAACATTGGTAGATATTTAGTCAAGGTCTCTGAATAAAGTAGGGATGCTATAAAATTTCTAAAAGAAAAAAAGGCTAGTGTAAGGGAAAAAATAGAGTAATACTAGAGAGAAAAGATTATCCAGAACCAAAAACAAATTACAAACCCAAACACTCCGTAAACAAAGGTAGTGCTCAACTCATCTACAAATTTTTGTGATAAATTTGTCATGCTCCTTCACTCCACAGTCAAGTAGAAAATGGGACTTAAAATACCTTTTCTACCTATGAATACCTAACTGCATATTCAGTAGTAAAAACGTGAATAAAAATGTTTTGAAATTTTAAAAAAAATAAAAAAAGAGGGAGTTTATTTCTTCCCTTCTTGTGATTTCTTCTTGTCCTTTACCTCAAAATCTGCATCATAAGTCTTGGCATCACCTGAGGGATGGCCTGACCATGATTCGTCAGTAGCAGTATCTTGAGATCCCGCTGCTTGCTGCTGTTGGGATGCTTGCTGGGCAGCAGTTTGATAGATCTTAGTGGCGATGGTTTGTAATGTTTGCTGCAAGGATTCTGTTTTTTCTTTGATGAGGCCAATGTCGTCACCGGTTAAACTCTTCTGGAGCTCTGCAATACCATCATCGATGCTCTTCACGTCGTCACTTGATAATTTGTCTTTGAGATCCTCCTTAGTTTTGGACGCAGTGTGAACCAATGCATCCGCGTTGTTACGGATCTCGACTTTTTCTTTGCGTTTCTCATCTTCCTCTTTATGGAACTCAGCCTCTTCTTTCATCTTGTCTATTTCACTATCGGAAAGTTTCGTTGATCCAGTGATTCGAATGGATTGTTCTTTGCCAGTCCCAAGATCCTTTGCGCCGACATTTAAGATCCCATCAACATCGATATCGAAGGTAACTTCTATTTGAGGGATCCCTCTTGGCGCCGGTGGGATGCCGTCAAGATGGAAGCGACCTAGAGTCTTATTGTCGGCAGCCATGGGCCGTTCACCTTGTAGTACGTTTATTTCCACACTTGTTTGACTGTCAGCTGCTGTGGAAAATATTTTACTTTTTTTGGTAGGGATCGTTGTGTTTCTCTCAATGAGAACAGTTGAGACTCCACCGAGCGTTTCTATACTTAAGGAAAGCGGAGTCACATCAAGAAGCACGATATCCTTGTCAATATCACCAGAGAGGACCCCTGCTTGGATCGCTGCACCGATTGCGACACATTCCATTGGGTCTACCTCGCGTTTTGGTTTTTTCTTAAAGATGGTTTCAACCTTTTTCATGACTAACGGGATGCGTGTCGTTCCTCCAACAAGAACAACGTGATCAATGTCTTCCGGTTTGAGTTTCGCATCCTTTAGTGCCTGTCGGCATGGGTGATCTGACCGGTCAACAATCGGTGTAATGATCTCTTCGAATTTAGCCCTCGTAATCTTCATCTCAAGATGTTTTGGTTCACCATTGACAACGGTAATGTAGGGGAGATTGAGTTCCGTCTGCATCGTTGAAGACAGTTCCATCTTCGCCTTTTCAGCAGATTCCAACACACGTTGCAAGGTAGCAGGTTCTTTTCGCAGATCCACCTTATTTTTTTTCTTGAATTCCTCAGCTATGTAATCGACCAACGCCAGATCCATATCCGACCCGCCCAGTAGCGTATCACCGCTGGTCGCAAGAACTTCAAACACGCCACCGCCAACATCCATGATGGTGACATCAAGCGTACCGCCGCCAAAATCATAGACGACAATCTTTTGGTCTTCCTTCTTATCTAAACTGTAGGCAAGAGCAGCGGCTGTTGGTTCATTAATGATACGCTTCACGGTAAAACCAGCAATTTTTCCCGCATCTTTGGTTGCCTGGCGCTGATCATCATTGAAATAAGCTGGCACTGTGATAATTGCTTCACTAACCTTTTCACCGAGAAACTCCTCAGCATCCTTTTTGATCTTTTGTAAGATAAAGGCTGAGATCTGCTCAGGGGAATACTGCTTTCCTCTGATGGTGATTTTCTCCCCTCTCCCCATCTTTCGTTTTATTCGTTGAATGGTTCCTTCAGGGTTCGTCACAGCCTGGCGTTTTGCTGATTCACCAACCAGCATTTCTCCATCCTTAGTGAATGCAACCACTGAAGGAAAAAACGGTTGACCTTCCGCACTTTTAATGACTACTGGTTTTCCTGCTTCAATATAGGCAACTTCAGAATTGGTTGTTCCTAGATCAATACCTACAATTTTTCCCATATTTTCATCCTTCCTAATCACTTACTATTCTCTTTTGATTCTTTCTTTTTTGCCACTATAACATGTGATGGTCGGAATATTTTCTCCTCAACCATGTATCCTTTCTTTAATTCTTCCACAATATGATCCTCCTCACAATCATCTCGTTCAATCGTTGAAATGGCATGATGTTTGCGATGGTCAAATGGATGTCCAACGCAATCGATGCTCTTGATCTGTTCTTGTGCAAAAAACTGGTCTATCTGTGATACAATGAGACGAAGCCCCTCTTTGGGGGACTCATCGTTAGTTGCTTTGTGCAAGAGTTCCCTGAGGTCTATTAAGAGTGAAATATACTTTTCTTTGACCATGTCAAGGCGAAACTGACACTCTTTCCCTGATCGTTTCTGAAAATTTTCAAAATCAGCACGACATCGAAGGAGTTGCTCTTTCTTTTGTTGTAATTCCAATTGCAACTGTTCCTGTTCTTTTTTGAGAGTTAGCGTTTGGTCTATAGCTTCTTTTTCTTTTTGTTTACCAGTAGGAGGTTTTTTTGTAGTATGTTGTTTCGCGCTCATAAGAAAAAAAAGAAAAAAAGAAAAGAGTGGTGTATTGTTGTTTAGTCCATATCTGGCATACCGCCAGGCATACCGCCAGGCATACCGCCAGGATACCCACCACCGGGTGCTCCTGCACCGCCACCTTTCGATGCAATGACGTCATCGATACGAAGAATCATTGTTGCTGCTTCCGATGCCGCTTGGATCTCTTGCAGACTGACCCGTAGGGGTTCAACAACTTTCCCTTTAATCATGTCGTCAACTTTTCCAGTGAACACGTTGATACCTGAAGATTTTTGGCCTTTGCTATGAGCGTTGCGGGCCTCAAGGATCATATCAATGGGATCCAACCCCGCATTTTCTGATAGGGTTTTTGGAATAATTTCCACCGCATCAGCAAATGACTCGATGGCCATTTGTTCTCGACCGCCAATTGTTGGGGCGTAGTCTCTAAGTGCCATGGCAATCTCAATAGCAGCTGCGCCGCCACCGGGGGTCATTTTACCATCTTCGATTGCGACTTTCACCACAGACAACGCGTCATGCAATGCCCGCTCGAGTTCATCAGTCACATGTTCGGTGCTTCCACGGATCAAGATCGATACCGCTTTCGGATTCTTACAGTTTGTGACAAACGTCATCTTGTCATCGCCGATTTTTCGTTCCTCGACGAATCCTGAATATCCTAGATCGTTCTTCGTAAGGTCATCAAGGTTGGACACGATTTTGGCACCAGTTGCCTTTGCTAATTTTTCTACATCGCTCTTCTTTGCACGACGAACAGTGTATATGCCTGCTTTTGCAAGGAAATGTTGGGCTATGTCGTCAACGCCTTTCTGACAGACAAGGACATTGGCGCCACTGCTCTTCACTTTCTCGACCATCTTCCGAATCATGGATTCTTCCTCATCAAGGAATGCTTGTAGTTGAGTTGGGTCTTGAATTTGAATCCGTGCATCAACTTCCGTTTTTCGCACCTCTAATGCCGCATTGACAATGGCAATTTTGGCGTTTTTGACCACTGCGGGCATCCCCTCATGGACCCGTTCTTTGTCAAGGATGATTCCTTCGATGATTTCGGTATCGCTGATCCCGCCACCTTGTTTCTTTTGGATCTGGATGTTGTCAAGATCGACCAAATTCTTTGCATCGCGTTTCTCTGCAACCATTGTGACCGCCTCGACCACAACATCAGCAAGGGTATCCTTTTCTGAGCTAGATCCTTTGCTAGCCATTGACGTTTTGGCAATCTCTTTTAACGTTGCGGTATCATTGGTCTTGATTGGTACTGCTAGCTTGTTGAGAACTTCGACAGCTTTCTTTGAGGCGAGTTGATACCCATGAGTGATAACAGTTGGGTGGATGTTTTGTTCAAGAAGCACACCTGCTTCCTTCAACAGCTCCCCTGTCAACACAACAGCGGTTGTTGTTCCATCACCACAAGCTTCATCTTGGGCTTTTGCGACCTCTACTAGCATTTTTGCTGCAGGGTGTTCGACATCAATTTCTTTTAAGATCGTTGCACCATCATTTGTGATCACGACATCGCCCATTGAATCCACAAGCATCTTATCCATGCCTTTAGGACCAAGGGTCGATTTTACTGCTTCTGATATAGCGCGTGCAGCGGCAATGTTGTTTGCCTGCGCGCCTTTTCCGCTTTCTCTTTTTGTTCCTTCTTTTAGTATGATTATCGGTTGTTGTCCAGCCATCATATTGGTTGCACCTCCACCTAAATCCTTTACAAAATTAAGCAATCGAATACGAACACTACTATATAAATATTTCTCATAGTGGGGATTGTAGAAATCCTCGATGATGTAATATATCAAAAAGAGAGGATTTCTTGATTTTCCTAAAGTAATTAGGTTTGC
>JAFFZZ010000152.1 GCA_016933915.1 Candidatus Babeliaceae bacterium | reverse complement strand
GAGACCAAGAAAATAGTCGGGCAAATCAAGGCGGACCTTTAAAGATACCGCAGAATAAGGCGTGGCCTGGGGAGCAGTAAAGACAAAAGAATAAGTTGCATTCTTTTCTCTTTTACGGTCTACTGACCCCTCGAAAGGAGGGGATTCTTATGGTTCGTGAAAACATGACGGTAAAAAAGACTCGGTATATCAGCGTCCGTAACGACGGCGAGGAAACCTACGTCGAGAACATTCCGGTAACCGGCCGGATGCGTGATCACCTGCCAGCCGCCAAGTTGCGCCTGAGGGAGATTCAGAGGGTCATGCCGCTGGGCAAATGGTCGGTTACGATCGAACAGCAATGGAAGGATAGCGGTATTACGCACTTTCAGATGCTGGATATCGTATCCGGCAAGCTACAAGAATCAGTGCTGTGACGAGTAAATACCAATGGCCAGCTTCGCGATTGGGCGATAAAGAGATGGCCCTGTTATTTCGGGAAAAGCAGAAGACTAAAGCAAGTATCTGCGAATTACTGCGCAGGGCAGTCAATATCGCTTATGGCGGGCTGGAGAAAAAGGAGGATCAGAATGTCTACCAAACAAAAGCAGAAAAGCAAAAAGCAAAAGGTTGTAGAAGGCAAGAAGGCTTCAGCCGATAGTTCCCCGTCGCCTAAAGAGGGGATTGTTCTACACGCTGGTGCCTCACGCAATGAGCTTATGCTGGTGGCCAAGGAGCGCGGAGTTAAAAATTTCCGCGTGCTAAACAAGCAGGAGTTGACAGACGTCTTAAAGAATATCGGTGATCAGAAAGTTGTTGATGCGATCGTGGCCGGGGCCGTTACCAGATGGAAGTCCGGCTGGGGAAAGAAGAAGGTGCAGAATGAAAGTCAAAGCTGAACTTGATTTGAAGGTTGAGATGGGCGGTGTGTCGCATGACGGCACCGGCTGTCAGGGCTATCTGCCGGAAGGCACGCGCTATGAGGATATCATCCGTGTCTTTGGCGGGCCCCAGCTTGGCAAATCGCCTGATGGCAAGATCAAGGCGGAGTGGGTTGGGAGGATCAATGGATTGGTGTTCACAATCTATGATTACAAGTCACCGCTCGAGCCGGAGCGGAATACCGATTGGCATATCGGCGGAAAGATGAGGTTTGTTGCCGATATTCTAAAACTTTATTTTTGTGCGATGCGTTCTCGTTATGAAAAAGCTATTTGATTGGTTGAATGTTCTTGAAAAAAGAATAGGAAAGCGGTAAAATACTATTCAAAACATTGCTGAAATACAAAGCAAAAGGCACAGCAATTATGACCACATACCCTGAAATTGTTGTATCAACGGATCCCGTTGCTCTAAATTATCAGAAGGAACTTCTAAAAGATTCTAAATTGGAAGATTTTAGCAGTATAACAGAGGTTTGGGATATCCCACATTCTTCAATCAAGTTAGCTTACCTCACTCATTCTATATTTAGGTTTTTCGGAAAATTTCCTCCTCCTGTGGCTCGAGAATTAATTTCAAGATATACAAAGATGGGAGACATGGTTTTTGATCCTATGTGTGGCAGTGGCACCACAGCTCTTGAGTGTTTATTGATGGATCGCAAGGTTGTATGTTCAGATGTAAGTGTTTTGAGCGAGCTATTGGTTAATGTCAAGTGTCAACACATGAAAGAAAATCAACTTAGAAAAACATTAAATGATTTAAATGAGGGATACAAAAAAAATGCATCCAAAAATTATGAGCTGAAGATTCCGTTTGATGAGTCCAGAATTGAGCATTGGTATCTACCACAGACGTTTAAAAATCTACAACGACTTAAGAGTTTAATTAATAATATTAGTGGCGAAAAAACTAAAAGAATATTTAACTGTATTTTTATTTCGAGCATAAGAAAGGTGTCAAGGGCAACTTCTTTGCAAGGTCGTTTATTTCTAGATGTTGATTCTGCG
>JAFFZZ010000151.1 GCA_016933915.1 Candidatus Babeliaceae bacterium | reverse complement strand
CGGACTTCAAAGGGGCGCGGGGAACAATCATGCTACACATCAGGCTCAGTAGCCGCGCCCCTTTTCGCCGGTTATGCGTAGCGTTAGCAGGCGTATAGTTCCATATAAAAAGTAATTGAGAATAAAAGGCGAAAAATGTTGACACAACCGATGCGTAATGTTCTAACTCATACTGGCGAAAAGGTTGGATCACGGCAGTCGCCGATCCATATTCATATCTCAATTTTATATGGAGCGTATACTATGACACATCCATCTGAAATAGAACACTATACACAGCAAATGATCGAAGTCGAGCAACGTATTGATCAAATACGAGACCAATTGCATCTTCACAGAGAAAAACTGTGTGCTGCTGTCCTCGACCATCTTTTCAATGAAATAGAACGTCTCTGCGCAGAGGCATGGGAAACGAAAGTACGAGAGGATAAAACAGGGACATTTCCTCAAACATCCGATGCTGCCTTTATGCGTGATATGAAACAGGCTCGACAGGAAGCGGTTGACGTTGCTCAACAACGTTTACAAAGTATCACATATTGGGTCTATTTAACCTCATTACCGGACGAATTCTATCATGATCCTGGCGTCCGTAAAAAGCTTGATAATACCGCTCGTGATCAGATTAAATCACTATTACGGGAATTATTTGGATATGCTGGTGGCGTCATCAGCAAATATAAGTGCATCACAGGAAATACTCCGCAATGGCGATGTCAAGGATCTGCGCATCCCCAGTATGATAGTATTATTCCGTTAGGTCAAACGAGAAAACCGTTAGAGGATTATGAGCAGGCAATGGGTGAATATCTACAATTACATCTGAATCGTGATTCTCTCTCCCGTGATCGACGACGTATTGAAGCTGAGGTGAGATGGGAACAAGCAAAAGCTGCCTGCTAACACGTGCGTGAACCGGACGCAAAAAAGGCCGCGTGAAAAATCGTGGTGAACGTCTGGCGTAGTGGCGCGGCCTTTTTCGCGCCGGTTACGCCTGCCGTTGGCTGTCATAAAGTATGGGTGTAAAAATATGCATGTCACAGATCAATCTAAAACTTGACGAAAATACGAATCGCCATCATATTGGTTGGTAGGTATGACATCGGGCTATCCGAGGAGAGACGACGTTGCTATCGCATACACGAGACGATAACAACACGCATATTTAAAGTATGGCGATCAAGTCAAAAATATATCTTGAAACCACGGTCATCAGTTATTTCACCGCTCGTCCAAGCCGGGATATTGTGGTGGCTGGACGTCAGGAAACGACACGCGAGAAGTGGTCACATATTGTCCAGGATTATGAACCCTATATTTCAGCACTTGTGCTTCAAGAAGCTCGACAAGGCGATCCAGATGCCGCGCAAAAGCGCTTAGAGGCGATTCGTGATTTCCCTGTCCTGGACATGACGACATCTGCTCAGGCTCTGGCGGCTCAGTTACTGGCACGTCATGGGATTCCAACAGCCTATCCTGAAGATGCGTTACATATCGCTGTGGCGACAATGAATGCGATGGATGTCCTGTTGACATGGAATTTTACGCATATCAATAATCTCTTTATGCGCGCCCATATCCGTCGTATTATTGAAGAAGAAGGGTATCAATGTCCAGAAATATGTTCTCCGGACGAATTATAATCAGAGATACCAGACTGTGATAAAACGATGTATCCATGTATTCATACGCTATGGAGGGAGAGATATGAATGAATTGAATGACGCGATTGTCGAAGAAATTCGGACATTTCGTGCTGAACATGCGCAACGATTTGATGGTAATTTGGCCGCTATTTGTGATGATTTACGGAGAATTCAGCAAGAGAGCCACCATTCGATTGTAGCTTTTCCACCGAAAAAGATTCGCAGACCGTCCCACGTCACGTCTCAACAAGCCATCAACGAACGTATGGCAGCATAGTAATGATGAAAGATACGGATGAGAACAGCCAACAAATGCGTGAAGCCGACCAAAAAGAGCGGGCGGCAAAATTTGGTCGGTGTTCCGTCACGTTTCGGTTGCGCCCGCTCTTTTTGTCGGCTTACGCTTGTCGTTAGCCACTGATAGTGAACGTAACACATGAATTTCATATTTCCCTGGTTCAAAAAGTCCCATATTCAATGGTCATTAGGGCAAGAACGCGAGAGTTCTATCAAAATCGCGATTATCAGCCACGGCCATGAAGGGCGATTTCAGCTTGGAAAGATTCACGGCAATGTATGGGATGTGGTCATCCAAGGAGCATGTGAGACAACTCCTCATCATACAGCATCAATTACTTTAGAGACGTCATTTGACACATGTATGCACTGGCTTCAACAGCATACGTATCGGAAAGAAACTCGGAAAATAAGTCGTATTGGCATACTTGAACTGAGACATCACACGATTCGACAATCGCTTCAATTTTATCGTGGAGAAAATTGTGAAACAGACAATCCTCTGAATCAATTGATCGATGAACTTGGGAGTTATTTCCCCATTCTTATTCCAGACGAATAATCGCTGTATTCAGAAGAATCGTTCGTACAAGAGATAAAATATATTGGCAGTATTCCTACTTTTGATAGAGATATGAAGGATATGAGAACTACATTCATCCAAGCATATCCGAATATTACACAGTGGATCGAACGACAAGGATGGATTGAACTTGGACACGATGAGTATAGCTATTCTCTCCTCAGATGTCTTGATGAAGGAGGGCTAATTTGGGAAAGCCGACCTGAGCACACCCAGATCGATGAGGCATTACAGGCATTAGAAGATGCTCTTGACGATCTCCTGAAAGAATGCGTGTAAGAATGAGGGTGATAAGATCATTTCAAGAGGGGAGTTGTGTGGCTAACGATCTGCTTGCACCGGACGCAAAAGGGGCGCGGGGAAAATTGGGTGGCGTGCTGTCGGGTGTAGTAGCCGCGCCCCTTTCACGCCGGTGAAGCAGGGCGTTAGTGGTTTATCGGGGGGATTAGTCTCCTGATAACAAAAGGGAGGATAAGTGATATGGATTATATAGCCTTTTTAACAGATAGAGTAGGGAAATTACGAGGAAATAATCCTCAAGAACCACTGAAAGAGATAGAAATAGAAATTGAGGCTATTCGAAACTTTTGGGATGATGCCATTAAGCATAATGACCTACAAACAATTGCAGCGGTGTCAGAACCGCTCCATCGGTTTTATCAATTAAAAGGGTGGTATGATGAAGGGGAAATGATGTTTCGAGACGCTATCTGGATGATTAGATCCCAAGTTCGCCAAAACCCGGGCAGACAAGATCTACGATTACTCTTAGCCGATATGCTTGAAATTCAGGCAGATTTTACCTTCTCTCTTGGAGGCGCTCATATCGCAGAAAATTTCTATTATGATGCACTGGCCATAAAAGAAGAAATCCTTTCTCCTGATGACAAGAGCTTGTCTGCGTTATTGAACAATTTAGCGTTTGTACATCACGAGAAAAAAGAATATGACAAAGCAGAATATTTTTATCAACGTGCTTTGACTTTATCGGAAAAGAGCCTTGGTTCAGATCATATTGGAGTTGCAGCTCCTTTGAACAACCTTGCCGTGTTATTCAGAGACACAGGAAACTATGAACAATCAGAAGCCCTCTTTCGTAGATCGTTAGCAATCTCTGAAAAAAGATTGGGAAAAGATCATTATGAATTAATTCCAACATTAAGCAATATCGCTCTCTTATATAGAGATCGTGGGAGATTTACTGATGCAGAAGTACTCTATAATAGGGCTATTGAAATAGCAGAACATTCATTGGGGAAGGGACATCCAGGGATCGCTACTACACTCAATAATCTTGCAGAACTTTATGCTAAACAAGGCAATTACCAGAGAGCAGAAGTATTATTGGAACAGGTTCTGAATATATTAGAGAGATCTCTACCTGCCACTCATCCAGATATTAGTAAAGCTCGGAATAATCTCAATGCTGTAAATAGTATGACGACTAAAAGGAAAAAACGAGGTAAGATGACGAAACGCTTACGGAAGAAGCGAGGATTATAAGAGGCTAAAAATTCCAATTTGAAGTAAATACACCATTTTGTAGATGTAACAATAAATATTGGTGAACATTTCAGTTTGATAGAAAAAACACAATAGAATAAAGAAGCTATGGAAAACCACTAACGATGCGCATGAACGGCGACCAGGACGAGCGGGCGGGAAAATTGGTTGCCGGAATTCACGTTGGGTAGCGCCCGCTCGTCCTGGCGCGTTATGCGCGGCGTTAGAAATTTTTGAGGGAGTACATAACCATGACAGGCTATCATATCGAAATTGGATATAATGGAGCGCATCGAACAGGATATGATTCGATGTGGGAAGAACTCAAACGAACAGCGCGAGAAATAGCGGATCACCCTGAAAAAATTGTTGCTGAAGCTCGCAGATTAAATGCTCCTGAAACTTGTGATAAAGGTTGTTGTCATCTTGATACATACGCCGATAATTACAAAGACTCATTTGAAACGTCAGGCCATCCCGTATCTATCATTGAACATGGGAAAGATCGCCAAATTATGCAATTAGCATCAACAGCAGATGAAATCAAATATCATGTGCGTAGAGCGTATGTTAGACTTGTTATTGAAGAAATGCACCGCAAAGGGATTGAAGTCAATTTGACCGTAGCATAAAAATTTCTAACAACCGCTTGCACGGCGACCGGAAAGAGCGGCGTGCAAAATTGTACTGAACTTAAAGGGCTTTAACGCCGCTCTTTCCGGCGCGTGAAGCGGAACGTTAGAACCATTACCAACAATATGGAACTGCTTGAAAAAACAATTGGCAGACTGAAAGCTTTTGAACCCAAAGATGGCTATTATGGAGCATTTTCAGGCGGCAAGGATAGTCAAGTGTTATATCATGTAGCACAAATGTCAGGCGTGAAAGTTGATTGGCATTTTCATGTTACGACCGTCGATCCTCCGCAACTTCTGAGCTTTATTCGCAAGAATTATCCCGATGTCGAGTGGTCACGACCGGCGAAAACGATGTTTCAGCTTATCGAAGAAAAGAAAATTCTGCCGACACGTTTTGTTCGATATTGTTGTCGAGAACTGAAAGAGGGCGGAAGGAAAGGCAGATCTGTGTTAGTTGGCGTTCGCGCAGAGGAAAGTGCAAAACGATCTCATTATCAGATGGTTGAGGCGTGTCAGCGTAACCATCAGCATTTGATCCGTCCTCTTCTTGATTGGAAGTGGGGCGATGTCTGGGGATTCTTACATTCGCAAAATATTAAACATTGCGAGCTATACGACCCCCCTTATAATTTTAAGCGGATAGGATGTATTGGATGCCCGATGGCGGGACGTGGCGTGTGGAGAGAGTTTAGGCTTTTTCCTAATTTCAAAAAAGCATATCTTAACACCATAAAAAAGGCGATGGAACACGGAGCGTATCGAGATCATAAATCCCCTGAATCTGTTCTCAGGTGGTGGATTGCTGGTGAGAATTCAAAAACTTTTTTTGAAAAAGAAAAACAAGAGTCTTTTTGTTTTGATAATTGAGTGGTTCTAACAATGCGCTTGCAGGGGACGCCGCACAGCCGTCCCTAAATTTAGAACAGAAACACTAACCATCGCCGCTATTAGGCGCGTCCTGTGCGGCGCTCCTGAAGCGCGGCGTTAGCTGTCAATAATTTCTATAAGGAAATACTATGCAAGAAGATAAAATTCAGCAAATAAAAAATACGTTTGATGTCGCCTGGCAAACTTATGAAGATGTAGAATTTATGTTTGCCAGAGATTTACAGGAATTGCTTGGATATTCTGAATGGCGAAATTTTTCTTTCGTTATTGATAAGGCAAGAATAGCCTGCAAAAACTCAGGAAATGAAGTGAAAGACCATTTTGTTGACGTCAACAAAATGGTGACCATCGGATCTCAAGGGCAACGCGAGATAGATGACGTCATCTTAACACGATATGCTTGTTATCTAATTGCACAGAATGGAGACCCACGTAAAGAACCAATCGCATTTGCGATGAACTATTTTGCTGTGCAAACTCGTAAATTAGAGGTATTACAAGAGCGTATTAATGAGTTTGAGCGAGTACAAGCAAGAGAACGTCTGACGATATTAGAAAAGTATTTATCGAGTTTAATCTATGATAGAGGGGTTGATAATGACGGTTTCGGAAGAATTCGAAGTAAAGGTGATAAAGCCTTGTTTGGTGGTTATACAACGAAAGATATGAAAAATAAGCTTCAGGTTCCTACTGGGAGACCATTGGCTGACTTTCTTCCTACAATTACCATTAAAGCGAAAGATTTTGCACTCGAAATTACAAATTTTAATATTCAAGAAAAAGATTTGCAGGGTGAGAATGATATTACAACTGAACATGTTAAAAATAATTTAGCTGTCCGTAAAGTACTTAATGAGCGGGGAATTAAACCTGAATCACTTCCTCCGGCGGAAGATGTAAAAAAAGTTCAACGACGATTAGAATCGGAGACAAAGAAGTTACCTAAATTTTCAGGGTCATTACCTAATATGGATACCATAGCGAAAGAGTCTGAAGAGGAGTAAGACAGCTAACATCCGCTTGCAGGCGACGAGAGGGGCGGGGGGAGCGTTCCGGGCAAACCTGACAGTTGGGTTGCCCCGCCCCTCTCGCTCCTGAAGCGGGGCGTTCGGTATCATACAACTCCTGAAGTTACACAGGAGTATAAAGAGAGCATGAACAGTACGGAATATGATGACATAATATCGCAT
>JAFFZZ010000150.1 GCA_016933915.1 Candidatus Babeliaceae bacterium | reverse complement strand
GCGCTGAGCGGCGGGCACGAGGATGCGGCCTCTTAGGCATGCAGACGAGTGAACGGCCGCTCGAGCGCCTGGTTCGGCGCAAAAAATCATTTGGTTTTATTTATGTTTATATATTTCCTTTTTCTTCTGTCTTGGCGCCGATACCAGGCGTGATGAGCAAAGCTCAGCGCAGATCGTTCGGCGGGGACAGCTTCTTTGTTTTGTCCCCGCCGAACGATCTGCATAACCTGCGCGGGCAATCACCAATGCCCAAAACCTGACGCGGCTAATCTGCGTCAGGTTGATGCTTTTGTTATGCGATGTATCCGGTAAGATCTATTTACGTGTATTAGGGCCGGTCCTTTTTTTATCGGTGTCTTTATTGCGAATCTGTTTTCTTATATCGCTTACTTCGTTTTTCAGCCGTTCAATCTCAGAACTGAGTTTATCGTTCGTGATAGATAGTCTCTTCATCTCCGACTCGGGGGTTATCACCTCTTGTGACTTAAGTGGAGAGGGTGGAAACATAAATGCATTGATTCCAAGAATGAGCCATAGAACTATAAGAATTAATGGCACGGCCCTTGCTAGTATGTTCAGATTATTCCAATGTTTCTTCAATTTATTACAAAACCCTTTTTTATTTTCTTTAGCTTCAACCAAAGTAAACAGAGGGAATAATTCTTCCGAATAGCATCTTTCGTACCGCCTAATGTATTTATCCCACCGCTTTGCGATTAACCGTTTGCTCCAAATGGTCATAAATAGCCAAATGAGAGCAAGGCAAAAGCCAACAATGGAAGCGTAAAATATATATTGGCCAATGAAGGAGTCAGGTTTAGCAGAAACAGCAGCGACAAGCAAGCCCAAGTTCAAAACCGCTTGAATATTATAGCGAGTCCAGTAAGCAGCTAACTCCGCATTCCTCACATTAATTAATCCGGTATACTGGTGTTCTCTAGAAATAGGTCTTTCAGTGCACATTCCTCACTTCTCCGAATCTGATCAACAGATTATTGGTTAGATTATCTTCATTAGCATAACGTTTGAACTGTGCGGTGCGGCCCTTTGCGTCCGCACCAGTGAATTGTTAGCCGTTCAATCACATGCGCCTCACAAGCGTACGCACCCAAGACATTGCCGTTTCAATTGCCCAATCAGTTTGTACAAGTGTCAGTTCAGGCATCGGTTCCTTACCAGGACCATGACCAACTGTATTCCTAACCTTTCGAAAATAATCTTTAAGCATCTCCCCCTCCCACGCAGCAAGGTAACTCCCATTGGTCTTACTTATTAGATTATCTATATATTGGGCCGCCCCTTTTTCATTGCCACGAGTCCAGCCCTTCGTGTCAGATATAATCTTTATGGCGCTTTCAAGTGCCTTTGCTGCAAAAATGGCCGGGTCCTTATCATTAGAATCTCTACGATCTAGAGCTTCTTTCATGTCAATATCAACGTTTTTCCAAAGCGGATCAGCGACAAGATTCCAGAAAGGCTTAGCGATGTTCTTCTCAATTGTTTCATCGAGTGCGAGTTGAATGAATCCGTTATGGTAGGTGAGAGGAGCTTTTGCCCGACGAAAACGCTCATTAAGTTCTTCAACTTGACTTACGTAAATTGAATTTAGAGTCGCATTCCATGCCTTTACGCCGTCTACGGCACTTCCTGGAATTCCTAAGCCACGGGTCGGCATTTTGTCTCGTATTGCAGCCTCGGCAATTCTTTTCGGAAGTTCAGCATTCGCTTCGGCGATCTCATCTCCCCGTAGTCTTAACGCCAATTCTACAAAACTAAGCCGTTCTTTTATAAATCGATCAGGATCAGTCTGGCCAGTAAACGTTTCGTTTACGAATTGGCCGCATACATGGTCCCATGAGAAATAACCAGAAACAGGGATCTCGTTTCCGAGATAATTTTTCTGCGTGTAATAGTAATACCTCTGAGATAGCTCATTAACACCCAGTTCTCTTGCGATACGGTCATGGATTGTTTTCCACTTTGTTTTGTTCGCTTCGATTTCTTTACCTTCCGAGTTGTAATAAGGCAATGCGTCCTTAACAATACCGAATGCCTGATTCAAAAGGCGTTTTTCTATCTCTGTGTACTCTGACCAGATAGGTCTGTCTAGATATCGATAGACAAAAATATCAGTAAGCATTCAGCGAATGTGTCTCCATACGGCTAACGAAAAGGGTGAGGCGGCGGGCACACACCCTAAGACGAGGCAGAGCTATTCACGCTCGCCTCGACTCGCTTGTTAGGTTGAGAATTCATTTTAGTAAATGGACTATCCCCGCTATTACAAAGGACAATACTATAATCCCAACAAAGCAAATAAGAGAAAACACAAGGCGTCGTCTATCTTTGAGTCCATCATCGGTTTAGTAACTCGGAACGAAAGACAACATTGAACGGGTTGTATTGAAGTTGTCTTGACCATCGACGAACACCCGGCTTGGTATGGAAAATTACCCTGAAAGTGAAAATGACAATCCCCAAAAAAGAAACTATTGCGAAAACGAAAGGGAGACTTGCGATAATTGTGATCAGGATTTCTCGCATACTATATTTGAAAATATTTATTCCATTTCAAACCTAACGTGTAGTTGAGCGAAAACCTGCTTTTTAGGATTTTGCTCCAACGACCTTGTTGGCGGCACGCGAATCAGCGCGTGCAAGGAGCAATCTATCAATACCTGATTGG
>JAFFZZ010000149.1 GCA_016933915.1 Candidatus Babeliaceae bacterium | reverse complement strand
TGTGGATGTGGATTTGAGAACAGAAGCATGACCCGCGGCCTGTTTGTGGAGACAGCAGGAATCAATCTTTCCGTTGAAAAAGTAATACTCCTATCCGGATCATTGAACGTCAGTAGATCTGGATATCCGTCCAATACTTGATTTGCACGTTCTTTAATAATCTTATATGCTTCACCCAAGAGATAAGTTCTTTGGAAATTTATGCCAGACAATTGAACTCCCTGTTATGATATGCTGGTTTCAGGATTGCTACATGACTACTATTTTATGGTTACTTTCAAAGCTTCTCAGTGCAATTATGCCACTTAAACTAAAGGGTGCAGTCTTCGACCGCCACCCTTGTATCTTTAAAGGGGAACCGGTGTATTCTTAAAAAGATGCACTGGTCAGGCTTGACTTTTAAGATGGTATCTACGGCTGCGGGCCAGCAAGCATCGGCCTATTTTACACCAATAGCAGGTAGGTTTAAAGACTTTATTTTTCATGGCAAAGGTCTAACGGCTGGTTTTAGCGGCTGGCGGGCGTGGACAATGCCTGTTTTTACGCCTATATAGCAGACAAGATTTCTGCTCTTTTCGTGTCGAACTCGTCCTGAGTAATCAGCCCTGATTCAAACAATTGCTTGAGTTTCTTGAGTCTCTCTACAGGATCATCCTGTGCAGTGATTGGGAAGTTGGAAGGTTTACCCCTGTTTTGCCGTTTCACTACTTTTCCAAGTGCGCCCTTGAATTTTTGGGCGGCTTGTCCTGCTGTGCCAATTGCAGTCACTGCCATACTACCCACCGCCCCCGCCGTTTTTTCAACCATATTCTTTTCAACAATAACCTGATACTCTTCCATCCGTTTTTCCACTTGCCCTATGTCCAGCGATACCTCCAATCTTTCAGCGGTGCTTGTCAGAAATTCGCGTTCTTCGGTGGTCAAGAGGCCATCATAGATAGCCATCAGCGTTAACAACTCAATTAAAACTTTTCTTAATTCAACATCTTCAATTTGTGAAACGGCATCGAGAATGCTCTGCTCATCACTGATAAGGCTGTTAAAGTCAGCGGGCGTATGCTCTTCAAAGGACATACGCGAAAGCATAGCCCGATAGAGCTCCTTTTCTTCGGACGACACGTCGCCGTCAACCTGAGCCATAAACATTGCGGCGGCAGGTATAGCTAAATCGTAGATGTTTTGCTTTGAAATGACTGCCCGTAATTCGTCAGTCACTTTACCCCTGTTCTTGAAATGGATTTTGGCAATTTCCCCAACGGACTTCGTAGTAATATAGTTGTAGCCACTACCCACTGCGGCAGAAGCAACGGGAACCGCATATTTGATGATTGTCCTTTGCAGAATTTTGAAGCCAAGCCGTTGGGCGAATCTTTGCAGGGACTGTAAGGTTCCTTTGCTCACCACTCTCTTGATTGCTGTTTTTGTGCCACCACGCGCCGCAACTTGTAAACCTTTGCCAAGCAATTCGGCAGGCGCGACGCCTAGTGCATACCCGAAAATCAAGAGTATATCTTCGGGGTCTTCCGTGTCTAACCGTAAGTCATACAGGACCGACACATCCAACACAAGCCGCATTTGAATATTGGATAGGTATAGCATTTCTGCACCAATGCTTCCAACAAATAACGCGGCTGTCAGACCTGCCGAACTTATGGCAGCAATTTCGTTCGCTGTTGCGGCAACTCCTGTTATTGCTCCTGCGATAGTGGCATACTTCACTGCTACCGAAGCAAGAATATCTGCGATTTCATCCGGGGACAGGCCGGGGTACTTTTTTTGGAAATAGGCAGCCCTTGCATTACGATCATAAGCCCTTAAGACTTGCTGTAGTAATTTGATGAACCACTCGCCACTTTTAACTTCTTCAAAGTTGAAAGATTTCGCTAAGTTTTTAGCATCTTCCAGCTCTTTCGAGACTTGTGCTTTTGCATGCTCATCATCTGGCATTGATGTTGTCATTGACGGACTCCTTTACTCACTGATGCGCGATTATGCGACCCAATTATTTTACGATCTCATGATACGCTGAAATTATTCCTTATAACTAACTAATATACTACAATACCGCTTGATTATTTTCATTTTTCAAAGCAATATTACTTCAACACAATTATGCTACACGAGTCTTCTCTGAAAGCCATTCATTACTCGTGATTAACAGACCCACAAAGCCAAAAAACGCCTAAACTGGTTTGAGGTGGGATTCGTCTGTAACATTATTCCTATAACATAGAGATAACCTGGCTCCATTGAGTACGACGGTAAATCCTTCTTCATAATAAACGTCATCACACTGAATGGGAACAAACATGATCTAATCAATTCAAACCAAAAAAGCGCCCTCCCAATGGGAGAGCGCTTCATCTTCTCAAATAACAGTGCGGCCTTACACCCCTAAAACCGGCCGGAACTTATACCCATAAATCAACATGCCGCGTTCGTCGCCGTCCTGGCGGATGCGGCGGGTGACCATCTCGACCGGCATGCCGATCTTGAC
>JAFFZZ010000148.1 GCA_016933915.1 Candidatus Babeliaceae bacterium | reverse complement strand
TCCCAATAGACAACCCGTGAAAAAAAAGGAGGAAACGCATCACTAAATATTGATTTCATAAGCGCATGTCGGTTCTACTAAATTGTCTCAAGTTCACGGGTTAATTTCCAGCTTTCGGTTCCAACTCCGTACATTGCCTGGTACCATGCACAAAAACGTGTCATACTCTCTGTAAAAGTATATCGAGGTTCATACCCAAGGCTCTTTTTGGCTCGTTCACACGTATGATATACTCCGCGTAATTGCTGCACATTATACCGTGACGAGTAAGGATTGCTATCAGCGACCTTCCTGACCGATATCGGGCCTTCGATAGCATATCGCAGGCGATCTTCAACCCTGACAGGTAATTTCCCAATCAATGACCGGATGGAATGATCTACTTTTTCCAGGAACGGATCTTTACGAAGAGCGGCACGGACATCCGATGATACCAGATGTTTTATCGTTCTCAGGAAAGAAATGTGATCTTTTCTCTGTTCGGGTCTGAATAATTTCAGGAATTCTTCTCTTGGGAAACTGGGTAAAGGATCTTTGCGGTCAGCTATCGGCATGAGAGCCTCCGTGAAATCTTTCCAGGTGATCGGTTCGGCATCGGTCACAAAAATTCTCCGCCCGTCGGCTTCTTCGCAGGTAAGCGCCAGTTCGATGGCATGACAGAGATTTTCAACATCAACCAGGTTAATCACCATCTTCCCTTCATCCAACAAGGCCAAGGTGCCCTGCCGCATATCATTGAGAACCCCAAGCACAAACGGCGAATAGGGACCTGATATATTTGGCGGGCAGAGAATGATGCTCTTCAACCCGCGTTGATGCGCTTGACTCACCATCAGATCTTGTTGTGCCTTCACCCATCCATAAGATTGAGGAGCAGGGTTCGGCTTGGCTTCCTCGTATTTGCTCTCTGGCGAAGGGGGGTCCCCATACACCGCCACACTGCTCAGGTGAATAAAACGTTGAATACCCTGGAGGCGACTTTCTTGAAGAAGATTACGCAACCCCATGAGCATAACTTCGTCCGGACCGCGAGTACAATTGACCACATGGGTACACCCCTCAAGCGCCTTCCTCACTTCAGTCCGAGAAAGAACATCTACGAGCCGAAGGTTTAGTTCACGCCTAGCAAGACGCCATGCGTTTCCAGAACTATGAATAAAGACACGTACCTCTTCATAACTTTTTTTAAAGAGGAGTTGCTCGACGAAGGTTGAACCGACAAACCCTGAAGCTCCAAAGATGGCAACCCGCATATTAACTATAGACCTCCTTCATAGCTGTACGACAGGAATATAAAGCGTTGATCAAACGCACCGATTCCAAACCTTGCTCAGCACTTACCATGGGTTGTTCTCTTCCCTGACAGGCTTCGACGAAATTTTCAAGCTGAAGTTGGAACGGGCTTTTCTGTTGAGAGAAAACGGGACCTTGTCTTGATCGCAAAATAGTCTGAAGCGAGGGTTGCGAAAAAGGACGAAACCCCAGAAAAAGAGGTACTTTTTCAGAGAAGACCAGTCTTCCCTGATCGGTCTCCATCACAAAACCAGGTTGCATCGCAACCGTCTTGGAAAGGCGGATCGTACCTTCAAAATTATATCCGCCCGATGAATATGTTACTCTTGCGACACAATTCGCTTCAGGCCCTCCCAAAGAGTCATCTTCAAACGCATATTGATCTGGATAGCCAAACCAGTAAAGCATCCGATCTATGAAGTGTGACCCTGTAACGACTAGAACTCCCCCACCGCTGCGCTTCCGGTCGAGATTATAGGCTGAAAGAGGGGCCCATCCACCCACCGTGCCAAATTGGTAAACAAAACATCTCGCGATCCCGAAGTAACCGGACTTGAATAAATCATGAAACAGGACAACTTCATCTTTAAAGCGAGTCGTATAACCAACGGTCACAAGAATGTTGTGCTCCTTGGCAACATGCACAATATCTTCACCTTCCGCAACAGTTGAGGCGAGCGGTTTCTCAATCAGGCAATGAACGCCTGCTTTCACACATGCAATGGCTATATCGCGGTGTGTATGATTGGGAGTAGCAATGACAACGCCATCTACCTGGCCCCAGACTTCCTCAAGATGTCCTGTAACCGTTGGTTTGATTCCATAAGAATCAGCAAGCTTCTGTGCTCGTTCTACCTGTGGATCCACCAAAGCCGTCACTATTATTTTTGTTGACGCAAGCGCGGCTGGTAAATGAGATTGCATGGTGATTTGACCAGTTCCGATAATACCTAATCGAAATAATGAGTTCATTTTTAGCTTCCCCTGATGAAAATTAAATAAGACTTTCGCGCACCTATAAGGATTTCTCTATAAGGATCTTCACAATTCGTTCAGCCGCTTTACCATCCCACAAGTCGGGCATTTTCGCAGAAAGAGATTTGCCATTAAGGATATTGTGGCTTTCCTGGATAATCCGTTCTGTGTTTGTACCAACGATAACGTTAGTTCCTTGTTGCACGGTAATTGGACGTTCAGTATTTTCGCGCAATGTAATACAGGGTATCTGGAGAATCGTGGTCTCTTCCTGGATCCCGCCAGAATCAGTGAGCATGAGTTTCGCTTCGGCCATCAGTTTCAGAAAATCTAAATAACCAAATGGTTCGGTCAACCGGAAATTACGCATAGAATCTACGCGGGCAGTTAAACCAAATTCCGCAATCCGCTTGCGCGTACGGGGATGCACCGGAAAGATAATGGGGAGATGCGTTTGGATCTCCTCTAACGCTTCCAGAATGCTGAGGAATATCTCACGGACATCAACATTGGAAGGGCGATGTAAGGTGAGCAGGGCATATTCTTGCGGACGAAGGTTGAGGGTTTGTAATACTAGGGATTGATCAGCCTTGGCTTTATTGGCCAGAAGCGTATCAATCATCACATTGCCAACGAAATAGATTTTGTCCTGCGGGACGCCTTCGCGCAACAAATTTTCTTTACCGCTGGGTTCGGTCACAAAGAGATATTCTGAGATCGCATCCGTGAGTACTCGATTAATCTCTTCCGGCATACTTCGGTCGAAACTTCGCAGTCCGGCTTCGACATGTGCCACCGGAATATTAAGCTTGACGGCCGGAAGAGCACAACCGATGGTTGAATTCACATCACCGACAACAACGACAAGGTCGGGCTGTTCTTTCAGCAGGACTTCTTCGAACGCCATCATGATTTTTGCGGTCTGGACAGCGTGTGATGCTGACCCCACTTCGAGGTCAATATCGGGTTGAGGAATCTGTAGATCGCTAAAAAAGAATTTCGACATTTTGTCATCGTAATGTTGTCCCGTATGGATTAGCACAGGCTGAATTTCAGGATGCTTCTGCATCTCCTTTATTAACGGCGCAATTTTCATGAAATTCGGTCGTGCGCCTGCCACATTCAGTATTTTCATCTATGCTCCCCTGAAAATAGAATTTTCATGTGCCAGTGGCGTGTTTGCCAAAACACATGAATAGCTCCTCTCAAAATGTTCACTGTATATCTACTACCATTCCCAATTCTGTTCTGGATTGTTATGTTTCAGCACGTCCTTTTGTTAATTTTACTTCTAACAAAATCTGCTCGAGTTTTTCGAGATTCTTATCCCAGTCGTAATTTTCCAGGATCACCTTGCGCGCATTTATAGAGACTCTCTTTCTTAACGTTGAATCTGTTAACAAATTTATGACCTGCTTGGCAAAACAATCCGGCCGATCTTCAACAAAAAGATCTTCACCTGGAGTGGCGATAATTTTCCCTTCAAACCCCAACGATGAAGTGATGACCGGCACCCCCATTGCCATGGCTTCGAGAATCTTATTGTTGATCCCGCGACCAATCTGCATTGGTGCTACAAATACGGCTGACTTCACAACATAGGGCTGGACCTGGTCTACATACCCGGTGATACTAATATTGGCATGCTGTTCCGCCAGTCGTCTCACCTCTTTTGATGGATTGCTGCCCACAATGTATAATTTGACATTGGGGATACTTCTCTGAATAAGCGGCAAGATCTCCCGCGCAAAATACAGCATGGTTTGCACATTCGCCCAATAATCCATAGTTCCAGTAAACACCAGCATATCCGGATCGTACGGTTCCAAAGAAGGCTGAAACGTGTCAGGATCTATTCCATTCTGGATTGAGGAGAGCATTGCCTGAGGGAACACCAGATTCCGAAAGTCTGCCACTTCTTTGGGAGAAACTAAGAAACAGTGCTGATATGTTTGAGCAATAGCTCTCTCAAAATTTCTCAGGCGGATACTTTCCGACCGGTACACATAGTTATAGGGAAATTTCGCATGAAGAGCATACTGCGTCCATTTATCAGAATCCACATCAACAAAATCAACGACCTTTGGAATGTGCTGAATATGTTCAACATACTGGGTCATTGACGAGCTATATGTAAAAATCAGATCATACTGGTGCTGTTGAAGCAGGTGCGTCACCTTAGCCCTCAATTTTCGAGAGAAGAAAAAGGACAGCGTCAAGGGTCTATGCGAAAACAACCCTAAAATGGCCTGAAGGTTCGCGCGATATTTGGGCAGTACCGCCACATGCGCTGATCGGCAATAAGGGGCTAATTCGCGATGAGATTTGGCTTCCTCATTGTTATCCGCCAGACACACCAAATCAATCTCGTGGCGTTGCGACAGAAATTTGATCTCATGAAACGAACGAATTTTATCTCCTTTGTTTGGCGGGTATGGAACGCGATGAGCGAGAAATAAGATATTCATTATGTACACTCCAAATAGAGAAACTACTTCAGTCCTCGTCGTTCAAAGCATTCTCGAAGAACCTGCTGTAACTTCAGCGTCAAATTTCTATTCATGAATTCATCACACTTGCCTGTAGGTAGAAGCCGCAAAGAATCTTTTTTCCATTGTTCGTAAAACATCTTAAGAGCCAATTCAATTGCGGCGATCTGATTTTCAACCACGATTCCAAGTTCATTGTTCCGAATAAGTTTTGCCGTAGCGCCGTTTAAATTTGTAATACCCAAGATGGGTTTACGGAACGCGATGTATTCATACAACTTACGGGGCACCTGTAAAGGGAAATCCGGTTGGATTAGGAGTAAAATATCGCTCCGGCTTTGATATTGAACCGCCTCACGATATGGCAAGCGTGGGAGTATTTTAACAACCTCTTGCAACACTGAGTGTTGTAAGAGGCGTTCAAGTGCTGGATTTTCTACGGAAATATCAATGCCTCCTAAAAATATAAACTTTATCTCTTTCTTCGGGATCTCATTTTGCTCTATGACATTAACTATAGCTTGAAGTAAAAAACGGGGATTCCTTGAAAAATAAAGTGACCCGGCGTGCGTGAACGTAAGTGTGTTACTATTATTGGACTCAGAAGACTCAGCATATTCCTCAAAACCATTAGGAATAGTGGTAAGCTTCTTCGAGGTTAAAAATGGGTAACGATCTAAAAAATCTTGCTTCAACTCTGAGGTGTTTGTAATAATATGATCCGTAAAGGTAATCACCTTTCGTTCCATATAAGATTCGAAAAATCGAATGGATTTACTTCTTACCATAAAATAGGGATTCGCTACCCAGGGATCACGAAAATCCATGATAAGCGGCCTTTTGGTTAATTTCCTTAAAATGGCCCCGACCAGGAAACTCGTCCAGGGACTGCCGGTGGCATAAATCACGTCGATCTTCCTGTTGTTTATGATCTTTCGCCCTGCTCTTACGGCTGAAGGCAACCATCCTATATCTTGGTCAGGCGTTGATAGACAATACGTAATGAAGTCTTTAAACTGCTGTACCAAAGAAGTCTTTGAGCAACCCCTGTCAACCTCTTGTTTATTGATAGGATGATCACTACTTTTTTGATTATTTCTTTTTCTAAAGAGCCAATTCCGTAAATTTATAACGGCTTCCCTGGGGCGAAACGTTCTAGCACGGAAGATTTCAACACGATCACCTAAAGATTCTAAGAGTTTGTAATCTTTTGGCTGTTCATACAGATAATCTTGCTCACGGGCCGTCAAAACATAAACCTCCTCATCCATCTCTTGTAGATGACGGGCAAACACCAGCGGACGAAATGAACCACTGCTTATATCAGGGGGGAAATAGTATGCTATCATTAATATTTTCATAATATTTGGGCCTTAATGTGGGCTACTTAAGCCTCCACTAATCCCAATTTCCCCTTTAGATATGACTCGCCTGTAGACAGCTTCATACTTTTTCACCATGTCCTCTACTCTAAAAAACTGAATGACTCTCTTTCGCCCGAATTTACCATGTGACTCTCGCAACTCAGGATTTTTCAAATAGCTTAAAAGAGCAGCGGCTATGGTCATAGAATCCCCTGCCGGAACAAGAATTCCTGAGCTTCCATCTTCGACAAGCTCTGAATTTCCTCCGACCCTGGTCGCAATTACAGGAATACTCGTCGCCATTGCTTCGAGAATCGTATTGGAAATGCCCTCATTCAATGAGGACAGAACAAAGACGTCAAGTGCTTGAAGAATTTCAGGGATATTGGTTTGGTTTCCCAAAAAAACTATTCTGTGATCTGCTAAGCTTTGCAGATGGGGATATTCAGGACCGTCGCCGACGACCAATAGGCGAGCATCAGGAACATCTTTTAATTCAGCAAATGCCCGAAAAAGAGTCGGATGATCTTTGATCTGATCGAGACGCCCGATTATACCAATGACAAAAGCATTCTCTGCGATGTCTAGCTCAGCTCTAATTTTACCCCCCCCGTTTCCCGGACAAAATACTTGCGTATCCACCCCATTATATATCTGGGTTATCGGCTTTTTTACCTTAACTGTCTCAAGGAGCCATCGTTGCAGATGCTGGGAGACACAGGTGAATTCTCGAATCCACCGGCAAAGGAAATGCCTCACTTTGACTCTGGTTGAATTCAGGCCATCAGGATCGTCCATTGCCCATCCATGCTCCCCTTGAATAATGGACTGTATTCCGGCCATACGGGCCGCTATAACACCATCGATGCCTCCCCAATTTCGCGTATGAACAATTGCAGGCTTTAAAGATCTGAGCGTACGCGCTAGTTTCAACAAGAAGATCGGAGAATTCCCTGGCGGCTTATGAAGTTCAATAATTCTGGTATTCGGAGGAAGCAGTCGTTCTGTTTCACCTGATGAAGAAAGGCAAAGAATAATATGTTCAAACACTTCGGAAGCGTTGCGAACAACTGTCACAATTCCTCTTTCCATCCCCCCTGTTTTGAATGAGTATATCACGTGGATGACGCGTATTTTTTTCATAAAAGCTTTTCACTTGATAAATCGTTCATACCAGAGTCAGCATCATGATACCCCATAATTTTGTAGACAACTCGCCTGGGCCGCTGACTTGTTGCTGATTCCAAAGTTTTTCCAAATAATTTTGCTTATGAATTTAATATCAAATTTTCTATCTCACATCCATTACCTACTCTATGTAAAAGTAAAAATTTATTTGTCTCCCCTAAACGAAAGATTGAAGCATTATTCTCTTGTTGCTCATTCGTTCTACAAACAACAAAAACGCCATCTTTAGTCAGCAATGATTTTAAATTCCTGATAATTTTTAATAGTACATTATCGTCAAAATACGCTTTATTTAAAATATTGGCCGCCCTTATTACGTGAAATTTACGATTAAAATTACTTATATCTTGATATAATAAATCTTGTTCTAAAAGTTTTATTTTTTTACACATAGCGACCCTGGGTGAAACCAACAGGATAGGGATCAATGCTATGTATTTAGAGGAATAACTCGCATTGTCCCTGATTAAATATTTGAATCTTGGATTTATAATGATGAATATCTTAAATAGCAATTGAAAGATCAATAGAAGAATAAAACGTTTTAGGTTTCTCCCTTGAGAAGTTTTAGAATAATTAGGTATACATTTACCCCAAATGTCCCACTGGAGGGGGAATAGATTACTTCCTACCAGAATGTGTACTTTTTTAAAACAAGATACTATCGTCGCTTTTAAATTTAGATCAGTAGCAATTATTTCGTGCTCTATACCATTTTTTGATAAACTATTTGACCATTCAAGTGTGGTTAATCCAGAAGAAACAGCAACGTCTAATATTTTGAGAGGCCTTTCCTTGGGTAAAAAATTTAACAATACTTTATCTAAATCTTTCAATCTTTCATGATATGTCGTTTTATATGTCTCATTTTTTAATTGGATTTCTTTAAAAAAATTTTCTTCATATAAATTTTGTAATTTTTCATCTAAACCAATAAAATTTTTACTATAAATTTCTATAGCTCTCGGTTTTTCTATAGACACAATTATTAGACATTATCAGAAATAAGAAATCAAGCAGCAACAGGAATGCAAAATGTGAGATTTTCTGTTGTTTTCATGGAGTGCGCTCTACAAAAACGAAGTTTTTGCACTCCTAAATCTTATTTCCAATAGTGTTTACTTCAACAAAAATTATTCATTTACTTGGAACGGTCACAAACTGAACTGAGGTACTCCCCATTGTCAAGACAAAAAATACGAAATGTTAAGGTGTCTTTTGAGAATGTTTTTTTCTTTTCTATCAACCTGGTTCTTTTCCTGTCCCCCCCTTGATCAATTTAACTAAAGGTCTCCATAAACTCTTCATCTTCCCCTGCTAATTCGTTCCGCTTAAGTTTCGCCTTTCCTAAATTCGCTATAATTCCTGCCATTACCAGGTGCCAGTAGTAAAAGTCAACGTATTCTGTGTTAGTAAATACTATTGTGGCATACGCTCCGACCAGTCCTATTTCTACGGCCCGGGCATAATTATGGATGTCAACACCATCAATAATTCGAGGATATTTCTTCGGAATGTTATGTGCCTGATACCATCCGAAGAAAAGTAAGTATATCCACGGAAGAAAAACGATGAAACCACCTGAGGTGAAGATGTTGAGATAAGCATTGTGGATCGCTTTACCACCTTGTCCTCCATAAATAACGTGTCCCAAGTCTTCATCATTAAGGTATAGAGCGATTTCGTGAATATACCTGAAATATATTGCTGAGAACCCCCGCTGCCCCATGCCTACCAACCAAAACTCGGGATGTTGCCGCATAAAATAATACGCCGCTTTCCACATCGCAAGTCTGCCTGCTGCCGAAGATTCATATTGAATTTCCCCCGTGTCTTCCGCAGACTGTTCTCCGAGCATTGTTTTCAAACGCGCCGTATATTCGTCAAAGAATCCTTCTGGAGCAAGCGGAATCATAAAAGCGATCAACAGAATGACAACAGTTAGCAGCGTAACTATCATCTTTATCTTTTGTTGGAATCCTGAAGTTCTCATAAAAATAAATATGAGACAAATCGCTAATCCGAGAAACCCCCCTCTTGATTGAGCAAAGAAGATAAATGTGACCGAAATTATCGTCGCAGGAATCCCAATACACAAACGGATCCATCTTTTCCTATTATATAAAAAATAATATGCCATCGGGAGATACAGGATAATGACAGATGATAAATCATTCCGATCTCCTAACTGATCTCCCCCAATCCCTTCCATATAAGCATTTCCACCCAATTTCTGATAAATGCCCCAGATTTCTAAAAACATAAACCAGCCCAGAGAGGCAGCATAATACCACTCCAGCTTTTTGGCAGTATTAATTGCCTGGGATAACACAAAACAAAAAAGAGAGATCTTGATGAACTGAAACGTCCACTTCCAATTTGTCTCAAATGGGCCGATTGCAAATGGCAGGGAAATTAACATCCCGGCACAAATGATCAACATGACCTTAATTTGATGAGGAACAGGAGTATTCTCAGGAGTAAATTTTTGTCGGTTAATCAGCCAGGAGAAAAAGCTGACGGCCTGGACAGCATAAAAGATACGTCCGACACTAACTGCACCGGACCACAACAATTGTTCTGGACGGATAATATTGATGAAGGCATATTCGAGAACCCCGTAAAAAGGATCTGTCATCAGGATAATCGGAAGCGCCCCCCAATAGATTGCCATCAGAAATAATAGCCGCATAGCTGTGAGCTCCTGATACATAAACCAGAGAGATTTTTCTCACTTTTTGCAAGAGTACACATCCGGCAAGCCAACTCTTCGCGCAGGCATTGCCTAAGT
>JAFFZZ010000147.1 GCA_016933915.1 Candidatus Babeliaceae bacterium | reverse complement strand
CACACCGCATACTCATTGCCATTGGGATCAGTAAAGTGAAAGCGACGGCCACCCGGAAATGAAAATATTGGTTTTATGATCAAACCGCCAGATCCTTCGATTTTGGCCTTTGTTTGTTCCAAGTCTCGACTGTAGAATACTATAAGGGCGCTGCCGTTATCCGTAGAACAAACCAACTCAGATTTGAAAAAGCCTCCATCAATGCCTTTATTTGAGAATGCCGTGTATTCTGGTCCATAATCCACGAAAGACCAACCGAATACTTCTGTAAAAAATGCTTTGGTTGCTTCAATATCTTTAGCGGGAAACTCAACATAATTTATTTTCTCGTGTTCGTTCATTCCCTTTTTCCCTAATTTATTTACAATACCAGTATCAGCCGGAGCCCGTCGTATGGGCGATTAACTGCATCCCGTTGTTAAACCTTGTTTTTCTTGCTCTACGCACAATTGCTTCCATATGATCGTCAGGGCAGCATTCGAAAAGTCAGTTTCTTTGATAGAGTCTGGCGCACAGGGCAAGATCGGGTCTCGTCCAGCAAAAGCTGCCGATCACTTTCTGACAGATCATCAGGAAGGCTTACGGCGTATTCAAAACAGACCTCACCGGGCTTGCTCCTATCGAGAGTTACCGTAGTTGAGACTGAGGATAATGGAATAGAGTGCTCTTCGGCGAACATCCGAAGAGAGATATTCATACGGTTTGCCAAAGCGGCTTCCAGTAGTTCGTGCGGACGAAAGCTTACTCCACCGCCCCCTTTGTCGGATGTAGTATCTGAGAAAGACACCTCCTTGCCGTTTGTGAACTGTGTCTTATAAGAAGGTTGTTCGTTAATCGCTTTGATCATGCCATCACTCCCGTGTTTGTTGGGTCCAATGGATGTTATTGCCAAGTTCACCGGATGCATTAGCGATCCGGTGGAACGATGGGTTATGCCAAAATTTCTTCTATCGGCAATATCTGCTTACCATGCCGGATTGTGAGAATTGATATTCGTTTTTTTTCAATGCGATAAATGATGCGGTAATTTCCGTAAATCAGCTCTCTAAATTGGTCGTTTCTAATTTCAGGGACAACTCTGCCGATTTCAGGAGAAGATTTTAGCTTCTCAACTTTTGAAAATACCGTGTTAATCCATTTTTCTGCTGCGGATGGTTTGTCTTGGGCTATATATTCAGCGATTTCCAAAGCTCTGTCAACAGCCAACGGCGACCAAATGATTTTCATTTTTGAATTCTCTTCAAAACTTTTTCTTTTGCATCTTCATGTGCAATTCCTTGTCCATTCTCGAGTTGATTAAGGGATGCCTGAACATCTGTCAAAAGCTCAAGTTTTTCCTGAAGTGCTTCATATTCATAAACATCCAATAAAACGGCAACACTTTTTCCATGCTGCGTAATAATCACAGGTCTTTTTGTATCATGAACTTGCTTTATGATGTTTGCGATACCTGTCCTTACCTCGGACAATGGTTTGATATCTTGATCAATTTTTAGTCTTTGCATTTTACACCTCGCATTATATCTAAATTATGTACATTATAACGTACTATTTTTAGTATTTGCAAGAACTTTATTCAGGCATAATGCCGAGCTGAACAGCAGGTTCGCCTTGATAATGCCAGAGCAAAGCGGCGGTGATTATCAAGGTGGTTCTGTCTGCCCAAGCAATTCCCTGATAATGAATGGTAGTTAGGGTCAGCCCTTGACTTTAGACAGATTCGATATCCTAGTTTCAATAAATTCGAACTCTTAGGTAATATGAAAAGGTTGATTTGTCTAATGTCAAGAGCTAATCCCGTTATCCGCTTCTTATTCAGCAAAATAATCTGAGTCAATTCGTTTGAGTTCGTAAACTGCTTCCGTAGAAACACCAACATTAAAATCAATCATCAATTGAGCAAGGCGTTGTCCGTCAATAAGGATAATCTTACTATCAATGGCAAACACATATTCTTCGCAACTCCGGGAGAAGTCCGATGTTGTGATAAATATGCCTTTCTTGGCTCTCTTGCCTTGTAACGCACCTGCAAATTTTTGAATTTCAGGACGAGAAACAGTGTTTTCCCATTTTTTAGCTTGAATGTAGATGATGTCTAACCCAAGACGATCTTCTTTGATGATACCATCAATACCTTCATCTCCGCTTTTTCCGATGGCTTCTCCAGCGTCTTTTCGAGAACCACCGTATCCCATTTTTACCAGTACTTCGACGACTACTTTTTCAAAAAACGACGGCGATGAATCTTTGAGTTGAGAAAGAATTTCACTTGTCAGATTGTCCCGCAGGTTTTCATATGCTTCTTCAATCTGCTCTTCAGGCGTTATAGTAGTATCCGGCTCGGTTGAACTTAATTCATTTTTCTTTTTCAATTTATTTTGTTCGGCTTTCCGCCGCTCGGCAAAGTCGAGGAATTGCATCAAGAAGCGAATGTCAATTTTTTGGGGTGGACTTTGCAAAACACCACTACCTCTGTCAGTAATACGAAATACCCCTCGTTGAGTGTTTTCAAGAAGTTTTGCCATTTTCATATAGGCCCGCGCCCATGCTACGCGATTTTGAAATATTGCTTGCCGGCCACTTGGCAAAAGTTCTTTCTGTTCCTCTTCAGACAAATTAAATACATCTGCTAAATGATCTATTGCCTCCCGATTTGTATGCTCCTTTGTGTCACCACAGAACTGAAGTAGAGGAAGCATGATGGACTGAAAATCTGGTATTGCCATTTGTTGCTCCTTATTCATGCGAACAGTTTATTCGTCCCGCCTGCGGCGGGACGAATAATTTATTAAGCGGAAAAATATCTGCATATTCCAATATAACCCAACCTTGTGGAGTAAGTCCTTTATTGAAGTTTTCTGCAATATCAGTATACTTAGTATGCACAGATTAAATATTTTAACAGGTTGAGGAAATTATGGAAAATAAAAGGGACTACGTCAAGGATAATCCGAGGCATAAGCAAAAGAAGTTATTGGATGTTGCGAGAAGAAAACATGGCATCAAGAGGGTAAAAAAGCCTTCTGAATTTTTAGATTATTGTACACCGTGATACTACATTAACGATAAACAAGGGGGAAATGGTATGTCATATAAAATTAAGAAAGCTGCCGTTTTGGGGGCGGGGGTCATGGGTACTGCGATTGCCGCTCACTTAGCGAACGCGGGGATCGAGTGTATATTGCTCAATAATATACCTCGTCAACTGACCGATGATGACAAAAAAAACGGCTTGACCGAGGAGAATCCGCAGTGGCGAAACCGCAAAGCGGCAGACAGCCTGGCAAGGGCTTTGAAATCCAAACCTCCCTGTTTTTATTCCGGCAAGACTGCTTCAT
>JAFFZZ010000146.1 GCA_016933915.1 Candidatus Babeliaceae bacterium | reverse complement strand
TCAGCCGAAGACGACAGTATGCTAAACACAACATATCGATCAGAGCAATTTTTATGCCAAACCGAAACCTAATTTGGAGTAGTATAGAAATAAAATTGTCGTTCGATTTCTACAGTACAGGTATTCTCTTCCACCTCTTCCAGGTTTCCATCCCTGAGAATCAGCTAAAGCCAGTGGCAGACACCAGAACCTGCTTCAATGTTGTTTCGTACTTCCACAACAGAACACTCCGTCCATCCGTCACTGAAATTTCCTTAAAACACAAGACCTGATCACCATCACGTAATGCTAAGTTGCGTAACTGTCGATGTTCTTCGTTAATGGGATGAAATAGACGTGTGATCGTGTCGTCGTGCAAATGTGAAAATTTCTCTTTCACCATTGTCATCTCACTTCTATCGTTTTTATCTTACCTGTAGTACGCCGAACGCGATGCGTCAGCGGTCTCAAAACCGCCCCTGAGCGGAAGTACAGACCTTGACGCTGGCACTAAACCTTTAATAGCGGGCAATTATGCCAAAACTACCGACAGCGGTTTTGAGTCCGTTGCACGCAATTGTTAGCCAACCGCTTATTTTATGAACACTTATCTGTTGTCTACCGTGTGTATTGATTGTTGATTTTGCCATTCTCGACGACACCATCATAGCTATGGCTTGGCCCGATTAATGCGATATAATGATGCCCCCCTTGCATTGCTTCAAAAGACAGCATTTATTACATGTGCTCTATCTCTTCAATTTGGTCAAACCATAGTCCCAAACAGGTTCTCCAACAAGTTCAACTCCAATATCTATGGTCGGTTCAGGGAATAAATAGCCGCAATCGCTGAAATCAAAAGGCGACTCCTCCCAACCGCACGTAACCTCAACAAATTTAGAAGCAAGAATGTTCCACGCATTTTTGGGGAGGGCTATTCTCCCTTTATTGTATGGGTCATGAGGATTGTTTGTGACATACAGTTCAAGAGAACCCACATAGCAGACAGAACCCGCAGGGGCATCCTGTAAAACCCGGAGTGACGTCGCTAATTCACGAATGGCTAATGCCGGCCCTTTAAATCTTGGTCCATTTGGACCTTGTATGATCTCAATAGATGTTGGAAGCTGTATTTCTTTCATATCAATTCAGCGAATTATTCCATTTTGCCCTCTATAATGACATGAAAGGCAAAAGACACATTTTCATTGCTCACCATCTCCGACATTTTTCAGCCAACAGAAACGCTCACACTTGGCAGTCTCTTCATAAACACATATCGTCTCCATCTGCAATATAGAGGATCCGTGCAGACATTTGACGACAACTTTCCTCGACATACGAGTTGTTAAATATGCAGCACTTCTGCTTTCTCGTCAAGTAAAATGAGATGGCAAAGAAAGACTTACGCAAAAGCCGTACGATGTGGTGCGAAGCACACAGAAACCCTTCGCATGAAAAAACATTTTAATCCTTCCCGCGTGCCGGTGCGCCCAGTACAAAATGGTGAAGTTCTCAGACATTTGAGTGGCGCACGGGAACAGGCGGCCACCTGATTCAGGGCTTGTACTCGTGGAGATTATTTCGAGGGAATAACAATCGCCAAGTAGCTTTTTCCTGCAAGGAAGGTGGCTAACGCCTCAAATGTGCGGCCCGCCTGCGCCCTGACCGGCAGAACGCAGGCGACGCCACGACTAAACCTTTATGGTGGGCAATTATGCGAAAACTACCGCGCGCGGGCAGGGTCAGCACCATTTGTTTGTTAGCGCTTCACCTGATACAACACACACTTACTGTTTACTCTTCAAGATTCAGGGCATATTTTAGCGCCATTCGAATCTCTGCCATTTTTGATGCTGGTATTGTTCCGACAGGGCGGGAAAGCTCATGATGCTGAATCGCTTGCAAACCTTGAACATTCACGTAACTCACCTCTCGAAGAAATCGTAATTTGCCAAGTTTCACTTCATACGCACTTTCGCGGTATTTTGTCGTAATCGGCGCACAGAGGCTTAATGCACGAGGAGCATTGGAATCTTCCCGTGAGACGACCACCATCAAACGAACCTTTCCGCCAAGACCAAGATTAATACGATACACTTCACCGGGTTTAGTCGTCATAGCACGTGTCTAATGCCGCCTGACGCAGAGACGTTGGCAGCAACAAATCCTCATGGTCATCATCTTGATAATCTGGCAGGGTGACCTCAAAAGGTAGTCCATTCTGGAGCATAACCTGGGTCAGAAAAAGGCGAATCGCTTCAGTGGTAGATAGCCCCAATTGATGCAAGATGCGTTCAGAGGTTTCTTTCATCTCCGGATCAATCTTCATCCGAATATATGCTTGCTTTGTTGCCATACCGCCTCCTTATACTCTTCATTACAAACTATACCAATACTTACGCTATTTACACAATGGTATTGACACTAATATAGCTTCGCGTATTTCGGCAAGAATTTTCTTCAATAAATTTTTGAGGACACTCGCCTGAACGCTGGGAGGAACTGTCCTTCTGTCGTTTATCCGCTGGACCATGCCGTTTTATCCGGATACTCTCCATGTTCAATGCGTTTCTTGATCGCGCGTAATGCTCGCGAAGAAACGCCTCCTGTATCGAAAGGCATCTCATGTATCACAACACATTCTTGCGTGTCTTTGTGTACAAGAATCTCTCCCGAATAGACCGCATATACCGCGTTGCGACTTGGGATCTCTGGATCTTGAATCCAAAAATTCGATTCAAACTGGTATGTTACTGTCGAGTTGTCTTCGCCGATCTTCCGAATTGGGATGTGCATCACATCTAAATGACCATTTGGATGTTTCATATCGTAGATTCTTCTGTAAATTATTAGTAGCGCTAACGCCTGCGTTGTGCAGCCGCACCCGCGCCGTGTGCGGCAGGAAAGCGCCGGCATAACCACCGAAACGATTAGGGCGGGCAGTTATGCCAAAATTACTGAGCGCGGGTGCGGTCAGTACCAACGCTTTGTTAGCGGTGACGTATGTGCAGCATACTTTTTATGTATTAATTGGGCTCTTCTTCCTTCCACCAATCTATTAAGAAAAGTTCTGAATTATCTGAGGAATTATCAGATGAAGTTGAACCGAAAATATAACAGCGAACTGATGGAGGAAAAGGATTCTCTATATCATACGAAGGTTGAGCGATACTACAGAAAATAAAACTCCCAAAAAAGCCTGATGTTATAGCATTTTGTATAGACAATAAAACTTTTTGAGGAGTCCCAATATCGAAACTGTCATTAGCTCTAAATCTTCCATTGATTACGATACCAAGGCATTCCCAATAAACATGCAGATCTATGTTTTCACACGTCATTTGTAGTCCAAATCTATCCCAAAATTCGTATCCTTTGTCAATGATCGTTATTCTTTGTTGCAAGGTCTGGATATACGATTCGAGCTTTTGAATTTCTGTTTTCCTTGTGTTTATAACTCCAGTTAAACCTAATTCTTCAGACGTCATTTTTTCCTGTGTCAAGCGCTCAATTTCTTCGCTTAAAGAAATTATTCTCTTTCTAAAAATATCAGCGTTCGAAAATACATACTCAGTAGAATTCTCCTCATCTTCTTCTGCATTCGACTTCAATAGAGTTGACTCTTCTGCCTCCTCTTCCTCGTGGGGATTGCTCCGTTCAATAGCGCGGAAATCATTATTTGCAGGAATAAAAGGTTGGCTATCCTCTTTTTTCCATTTTGTGATCAATCGATCCTCATCTGCAGAAGGAATCCGAGTGCTACTAGCCATTTCTCGATAATACTTTGAGCTTTCAACAAACTCGGTTCCTTTTATAACAGTGCGTTTTAGCATATATGGACGATCTGTATTTCCCTCAAGTATAAGTACCTGAGCAACTTTCTGTAAAGAGGGGTTGTTGATTGTAATAACATCAGCATGAACCACAGGGCGGATAGAATCTCTAAGGACATTTTTTACGTTATCCACATCAAGTTTATCATTCTCCTGGATCCCAATAAATTTGAAGCGTCCTGTTTTCTTGCCATTTTGATCTCTAATCTCATCAATACCAAAGTACATGCAGGCCAAAGACCTTCCATTGCTATTGGCGAAGGCGATCACATCACTCAAGAACTCAGCTCGCTTCTTAGTTTTACTGTCGCCTATAATGGTAACATTTTTGAAGTCCCGAGTCTCATTCTCTGTAATTTCTTCGGGCAGAGTTTCAGCCTCTGTGACTTTTAAATATTCAATCAACTCTTTATTCATCATCATAATCTACTTGTCCATGTGTGTAAATCATGACTGTCGGTGAGCCCAATCATGCCGCTATTCGCTTTTTTGTGCGATCTTCCCAAAATTCATCCCACCAATC
>JAFFZZ010000145.1 GCA_016933915.1 Candidatus Babeliaceae bacterium | reverse complement strand
AATTTGTTCTCTAACATTTCACAGAGTCGTTTTCTGGCATAATAACGATTCAGCTTCTGGGTCCGGCTCTTCTGCATCTTTACCGCAAGTCCGCTCGGACGATGCGTAAGATGAACACAGGAGGAGCTCTTGTTCACTTTTTGCCCGCCCGGCCCGCTGCTTCGGACAAACTTCTCTTCAATGTCCTTCTCATACAGCTTACACCCGGCCATCCGCTGCTCGAGCTTCGCCGCTTTTCGTTCTGTGACTCCAAAGTCAATCATCTACATTGCTATCCGTAAAACGGGGTGCGTCCATAATAAACGAATCATTTTTGCGGATGAACAATAACCCTGCCTTGCTGGCCTTTTTCAAAGGCGTTTTTGTTGAAAGAGTCATTAAGAGCTTCTGTAATCTTGAATACATTGGTGTAACCGTCCTGAGTATTGGTTATTGCTAAATAACAAACTCCATCAGGAGAGATACCTGAGAATGTAGATTGATAATGAACAGTTGATGTCGATGTTGATATACCTCCCGATACTTTAACATCGTATGATTTGTCTTCATGTGCAGCACCTAAGACAATAATAAGCGACAAACCCAGGATAAATCCTACAAATACTTTTGCGTGTTCATCTTTCATAATTTCACCCTTCAAAAATTTTATAACTATGGATGGACTCTGTTACTGGTACCATTTCATCTTTCATAAAATGGGATGTGCCCATCTTTAATAATCACAAATCATAAATTTATGGCTTAGCTATGACAAGAGCTGTCCCTAATTTCTTACATCAGTAGCGACATCTGGGTATTCGTCTCTTCGCTTGCAGACGCAGAATAAACATACCTCTTTAATTCATCTAGCTTACCAAGGTTGCGAGCAAGCTCAACAAAAGAAACTCTGCGAAGCACATCAATGGTGATTGGACGTTTTGAATCAGCAAAAACCAAAGACTTCAAAAATGCCTTAGCTTCTACCGAGGACAGCAACTCAAAAAGAAGATAGGCTTCTTCCTTGGACTGACATGGAATGGAGTAGCAGGTGTCGTCGACCATGACCGGGCGCTCGTCGCAAGGCGGGACTACCACGAAGGATATATTCTTGTAGAGGCCTGAAATGGCGATCTTCCAAGGGGCAAACGAATAGGGTCCGATTCCAAAAACAGAGAATATAGAACGGTTCTTGTAAATAGAACTTTTTCTTGCGTCCAGAATGTTTTTATAGCGCATCAAATATTCCCAAGTTTTAGGGGCTTTCTGTTCGATCTCCGCGGTATCATCGCCAATGTGTCTCTGTGTAATCAACACAGCCTTCCTTATAACGATTCGCCCATTACCTAGGTCGGAAGACTTCAGGAGCGGAAAGACGTAGTCGTCTTCAATTTCCACTGCTTCACCAAATCCATTGATCAGTTGCTGGCCATCGCGAGTGAATTCCATAACCTTGGCAGCGTCATGCTTAACGCCTGACCGCCAAGTATATGTCGATGACCCCCCATCCAGTTTCTTATGCGCGTGATAAGCATCGATGTCAGAAACCAAATATCCATCGACGAATCCAAATCTCATGGACGCAAATGTTGTATCGAGATCATCGTAAACCATCGCAACTCGTTCATCTGTGCGCTTGCCTGTGGCGAAGAAAAGGCATGCATCGACAGCTACGTTGAATTCCGCCTTGGCATCAATGCGAAACAATCTTGAACCTTCTCGCCCTCCATCAGTCTTCCAGAAATGTCGTAAGACCTTTCTTGCTGTCATAGTCTTGCACAGCATGGCGATGGCTCCGTCGGATGGAAGAGCTTCAATCAATCGGATCAACATGCATTCCGCGATACCGAAATTCGATTTGCCCATGCGAGCATCGAAACCGCGTAATCCCTGAAAGTTTGATTTTTCTGGGAGATTCTTGCTTCCAATTTGACCCAAATCGGAATTAGTCACCCAAGGTGGATTGCCAATAATGAGGATCCGTCTTTTTGCAAATCGAGGTATATTGCACTTCCAATCCTCGTTAAAGAAATCTCGGTGGAGAATCTTTACGCCGAATTGCCTCAAGCTTTTGCGAGCGAGATCAACGTATTCCTTGTTGATTTCGTAGCCTATATACTCTGAGTTTTCTTCCCAACGTTCTGCCGAAGCTTTAAGGAAGACCCCCAAACCGACAGTGGGTTCGATCACGATTTCCGGAGTTCCGAAAAGTTTAACCACGAGCGCTACAACCCTCGTGGCCAAGCTTTCTGAAGTCTGGAAGTCTCCGTATTCCTTCTTAGCGCTCATAAGAAATCAAATCCTGTTTTTTCACCAATCTATACTATCTGGGTCTTTTATGAATCTTTTGGTAAAAGCTTCGTGTTTTTTGTTCTCTTTCTGTCTGTATTTCTCGTATGCTGCCAGAAATCCCTTGTAAAAATCTCGTTT
>JAFFZZ010000144.1 GCA_016933915.1 Candidatus Babeliaceae bacterium | reverse complement strand
GTTAATGTGCAGCCGATGTGTTCCAGACCTGCTTCTAGTGCTTAAATTGTATCCACTCATCTTTCGTTTCACCCCTCTTTCATTAAAACGTGATCGACTCGAAGATACGCGATCTTCAAGTATTTCAATAAGAACCCTTTCATGAAAGGCTTTTTGACCCTGAGGGGGGGGTAAATCCAAAACTTGGAATTTTACGCCGAACGACCCTAACCGCATGAAGAAACGAAAGTCTGTCTGCATCAACGTCAGCCTTGATTGCAGCCTCATGCATCAGTCCGCGAATAGCATAATGCGCCATCAGAAGACCATAAATTTCTTGTTTAACCAATCCTGGCGTTTTACTTCTAAGAACAATTTTTGCTCCGCGGAGATGAGTTTTTAACTCGTCTAGCGCCGTTTCGATTTCCCAACGCTCATGATAAAGAGCAGCAATTTCACTTGCCGAGGCAAGGCTCTCCTCAAAGATCGTTGTTAACAAACGATAGATCGGCTCGGCTTTTGGCATCCCCAGCAGCTTATACTCCACTACCCTTACAGTAATGCCATTGGTTCTTTTTCTATGATCTTTCCAAGTAGGGTATATGCTACTTAAGTAGGAACCATCGCTCAGACGTTTCTCGCAAGGAAGGTCCATATTTTTTTTAATTCTCCAAACCAACTCCGCTCCCGTTGACCTTGCCAGATTCCAAAGCTCAAAGCTAAAAAAATTTCTGTCGGCAAGGCAAAGCATCCCTTTTTCTAGTGACAACAAGACTCTTTTTGCGAGCGTGATTTCCCCTGTTTTTATTCCGCTAAATTCGGTCCCAAACAAGATGTGGGTCCCATTCTCAACAAGCGAAACGAATCGAAGCTGAGGGAAGGCGCTGTTCCCCCTGCTTGCGCCAGGGCGCCCGAATTCAACTTCGTTTTTTTGTTGGTCTGCTACATCCAAAGTGCTTCCATCAATGCTGACCAACCTCCACTCTTTAAACCAAGATCCTTTCGTCTCTTTAGTGGCAATTGGCTTGACAATCCGATTGTGTAGTTCGCGAAACGGTTCTACACCAATACGGCTCCTCGCCTGCGATATCCCGGATTTCCCAGTCACTTTTATTTTTACTTCAGGACCAAGCAACCAGCTTACTCCCTCAAGCAAGCAGCGAAGAACCTCTCGATACGATGACTGCATGTAAAGAATCAAAGCGATTACGTAGTAAACAACCACGTGGGCAGGAAGCTCTCTCTGCCTGACGGATCGCTTGCCCGTTTGTTCAAGTACCTGATCAACAACGGCTCTCGGAAATGCTTTTGTGAGCACACCTATGCTGATAAAATCAGTGATCCTTACTCCACTCGGTAAGGTCGATGCTACTCTCGCCATGCGCCTACCTCCTTGATGATTTAGGCACATTATACCATAACAAATTTCTTATGTGAACAGTATTGGCTTTAGCCGCTTACAATGCGCAACAGGTTCTTTTTATCATCTAAAATATTGAACTGACTGATGACAATCGTTTCGGGAAAATGAAATCTTTCCTTAATCATTTCCCAGTCGATCGGGTATTTGAACTTATACTCTCCAAAACCATCTCTATCAAAAAAAAAACTGATCATTGCTGTCTGATTCATTCCCATATGATTTGATATAATCGATTATAGGCTTTAAATGCGCCGTTATATCCTCGGGATCGGGCGACTCGGCTAAAATCTTAATCTTTTCCATATCTGTACCTCCTGATAGCT
>JAFFZZ010000143.1 GCA_016933915.1 Candidatus Babeliaceae bacterium | reverse complement strand
CCCCATAGCCCCGACGAAGCGGCTCAGTTCAACACGATTGTAACCGGAATGAAAAAAGCCTCACTCCGTTTACAATCTTTATCGTTAGGGTACACGCATTACTGAATATTCCGGCGATAATTTTAAAAAGAAGATTTATAATGAATTCGAAAGAACCTGACTTTGAACAGCTGTATTTTTCGATACCACGTCTCTGGGAAAATGATTGGAATGCAGCGATTAACAATGCTTCGGGTGTTGAAAAAAGCATTTTAATAATTCAAAAACGAGCAGCCGATCTTTTAAATCAAATAGAAGATGGAAGCGTAACCTTTGCACGCCTTGCATGGTTTAATATATGGACAAGAGTTTTTTCCATTTTGGAGGGCATCTTTTGTGCTTTGCCAAAAAATTCTCTTTATGTTCTTCGCATACTGGAGAGAGCATCATTTGAAATGACTTTACAGATCCAAAGCATAATGGCGCCAGTGTTAAGAAATTATAACAGGATAGAAAAAACAAACAATGAACAAGGTGCATCAATCGCGTCAAAAAATGCTGAGAAAGAGACTATCAAGCGGCTTGAGGCATATGCGGCCTATTGCATATGGAAGGACTACCTATTTTATGATGAGCTTGTTAAACCCGAAAATCTCAACGCTGTATGGGATGCAAGACCAGCGGAGCAGATTTATCGTGATTTAGATCGGTTGGCAGCATATCAAGCAATTTACGGTGAGCTAAATGTGGAGATAGATGAACGAGAACTGAAAAAAGGGAGACTGCGACAACAAAACGAAGGTCAACATATGTTGCATCGTCTTATAACATGGCTCGACCATCCAAACTTAAAACCCTGGCATAAGAAACTGAAAAAAGGTAGGTTCATGACATTCTTTACCCTTATTGGTGAAGAGAGAACAAGTGTAAAAAATACATTATATGGTTTTGGTCTCTCTTTCGGATATCCCGTTTATTCAAAAGGTTCCATGGTGATGCATGGCTCATCAATAGACCAATTCATTCACTTTGGCGACAACAAGGTAACTCCACTTTTTATAGCCTCAGATAATGAAATAACCGAGAAAGCAAAAGAAGTGGGAAGCAACTGCAACCAAATTATTTTTCTACTATATGGTCTGATTAGACTAATATGGCCATAACAACAATTGCCGTCTGGTTTTTAAATTGTAAAGAATGAGTGAAATGAAATAAATGCCCATTTTTTAAACTATTGGTAAATAAGATGACCGGTATCCGGTAGAGCTGGCCGTTGGGGCAAAAGAATTAGGATAGCCATGAACTTCATAGTATATTTTTTTACTTTCCAGCTTGTGTATGTATGTTATGCCGCGGCAGTGTTTGGGCCAATAATATTGTTATTCTATATTTTGCAGCCGATTATTCCTGGATTCTTATCGGTTCTTGATACAATTATTGGAATTATTGGCATACCGTTATTTGTCCTTCTTGTCTGGTTTTCTCATCAAACCACAAAGAGAATTGCCTATTGGCACCTCTCATTTACTGACTCATTTGCGGATACATTTAAGGCACTTAAGTCATATATTGGAATAATATTCCGTTTTAAATAAAGGTTGGTGACCAGGGTGAATCCCAATTACTTTTACGCATACGAAAAATTCATTGATGCACTCAATAGCCTTGCTACCGGGCCATATGATGTTCGTCAAAGGCTACGTTCAGCCTATTTGCATTTTCACCCAGTAGCTAAGAAGCACCTCCCAGAACAGCTGCAAGATGATTATCAATGGATATTAAATCAACTTACGAAATTCGGCCCCGTTGTTGGAAAAGATGGGAAGGTTCTTCGTGGGGCCGTTGAAGAAACCCTAAACCGTATTCGTAATGCAACGGGATCAAAGATTGCTGACCGCATTCTACATATCTATCACCAATTGAACTGGCTTTACATGGAGGGAATAGAAAAACCCTAACAAGGCTAATTCAGCCGACGCAAAAAAACCGCGCGGCTGATTAGCAGCGTTAAGGCACAAGAAAATGCTTGAAGAAAGAATGGACTTCGATTTTTCTGACTTTGCTGAAATGGAATTCCCTCAACACAAGGAAATCGTCTACGTCCTTTACTTCTCCGACGAGAGCGGTCGCGAAGTCCCGTTATATGTGGGAGAAAGTCTTAGAGGCGTACGTCGATTTGGAGATTACATCTCAGCCAAGTTCTCTGCTCCTACCGATTTCAAAGTTGGCGAGGCAGTTCGTTATCTGCAAAGTCGGGGATTCAAGGTGCGTATCAAGTACAAGGAATCTGAAGACCGGAAAGGCGAAGAAAGAAAAATAGTAAGCATTCTGCGAAGGAAGTCGCGATTGCTCAATGAGCTTGAAGGGTTCAGCTACACTGCATCAAACGAAGAGGCCGAAAGGACAAAGCTTTACAGTTTCCTGGAAATTATGACGCAAGAAAGAGGAATCAGAACTGACGGGATCAGCACAGGCCAACCGCGCCAAGAAGCAAAAAGGGTCATGGCGCTCTCCACCGAGGAGATACATGTGGATAAGATTAGAAAGTCGTTTTCGTCTGGAGCCGGCAACACAAATCGAACCATCATTGAAGGCCGTATCACGAGTCAGGGCATTTACAAAACCGATAACAAAGACATTTGTGAACTATACATCAATAAAGATGGTGCGGATGCCTTGCCTCATGAATGCGGAAAGAAGGAGCCTGTTTCCTTGGTTATTGGAGAGATCGCATACGAAGCTGGGGTTCATGAAACCCAGGAGGGAGTGGTATGGGTGTCTTCTGTGCTAAAGAAGCGCGCTGGACGAGAAAAGGCAAGACTTGTGGATGCGTTAGAAGAGATCGGATTAAAAAAAGGCGACAAGATTACCCTCAAGAAGAACGCGGAGGGGATTTTCATCTTAAGTGGAAGTGAACGGCCCTAACCCGTCGTTCCACCGGATCGCCGATAAATCCGGCTCCCGGTGAACTCTTCGTTAGGCTAGTGCCCATCCAGAAATGGGCGTTTTTTGAGTACTTGGGAATGACCGCATGATTTTCAGTAGGCCAAGTACCGGGGGTACGGAGATTTTTGGGATAGCTCCCATCATAATCAATCTCATTCAGGCTCAACCAGGCACACTTCGGACACAGCTCTGGGAAGTGCGATCCGTTTTGCCTTGTCGTGGTCTGAGGTTGTCTATTTTTGACTCCTCGCCAGCGTGAGAAGATTTGCCGAGACAATCGATGCCCAAACATAGCTGTGAAAAGAGACGTGCGATTTCCAGGTGCAGCGGTCCAGACCGAAACACCTCTTCAGCCACGATATGGCGGACTCAATCCCTGCACGGAATCGACGGAGCTTCTTGTACACGTAATCGCTGCGGCACATTTGATCGGTTGTGAGGCCGCGCTTCTTGGCAAAGCAGACATCCTTGACCTGGTTGGACTTGGCGAAGCGAAGGTTATTCTTGGAGGCAAAACCCCCGTCCATGGCCACCTTGAGAGGATAACGACCATAGATCTGATCATGACGATTGAGCATCTCTTCGACCAGGGTGACATCAGCGGGATTGCCTGCCAGGACGATGCAGTCCGTGACCAGGTTGGATCGCCCCACGCTGAGGCAGATCTTGTGGCCATAGAGGGTCTCCCGGCGATCCTTCT
>JAFFZZ010000142.1 GCA_016933915.1 Candidatus Babeliaceae bacterium | reverse complement strand
CCCAAGTTCGACACTTGGATAATGGCAAAATTAATTTTACGCTCAAACCTTTCAAGTCGTTTTATAGGTTAACCTCAGTTCTTTGAAAACCCCGTGTAGTGTAAACCTACCCTCTTGATATTTATGATTTTAGTATGCATATTTATATGTGTATTTGAGAAAGATAAACATCAAGAAAGATGGTAAGGCTCACCCATATTGGGCATTGGTTGAGTCATATAGAACCCCAAAAGGACCAAGACAACGTATCGTTTCTTATCTTGGGGAAATGGATGCATCGGGCCGCCTTGGGATTAAGAATGCTGTCACAGGACAGGCAAGTTATCAAAAGGACATGTTCGAAGATCAGGAGCCGGAATGGGTTGAGATCAACGTTCGAGGTATCCGCACTGAAAATGTCAGAGATTTTGGAGATATATGGCTTGCGCTTCAACTCATTAACCGTCTGGGTTTGTATGACTTTTTCAAAAAGGTCATGTCTTGTGAACGAGCAAAAGTTGCCTGGGCTGATCTGGCCTGTGTATTGACAATCTCCAGATTTTGTAATCCGAGCAGTGAGCTTTATATTGCAGAGCATTTTTATAGCCAGACAGCCTTTTCAGACCTCATGGGAATTCCCGAACATCAAATCTACGAGAATCGTCTTTATCGGGCACTGGATAAACTCCTGCCTCATAAGGACGCGCTTGAAGAACATTTGAAAGAACGATTTGGAGAGTTGTTCAATATCGAATACAACCTCTTGCTCTATGATATTACATCGACCTATTTTGAAGGCGAAGCCAAGGGCAATCCAAAAGCAAAGCGCGGTTATTCCAGGGACAAACGTGCTGACTGTAAACAAGTGCTCATCGCTCTGGTTGTCACCAAAGAAGGGATTCCTTTGGGCTATGAAGTTTTTGATGGGAATCGTCATGATTCCACCACAGTTGAAGAGATCATCGAAAAGATGGAGTCTCGGTATGGTTCGGCGGATCGGATATGGGTAATGGATCGCGGCATGACAAGCGAAGAGAACATTGATTTTCTAAAACTTGGCAACAGAAAGTATATCATCGGAACCCCCAAGAGTGAATTAAAGAGATTTGAGAAAGAACTGTTATCCAAGAACTGGGAGACCATAAGAGAGGGTCTGGAAGTTCAATACTGTAAATCTCCCTGG
>JAFFZZ010000141.1 GCA_016933915.1 Candidatus Babeliaceae bacterium | reverse complement strand
CGCAGAGCAGCACGGATCAGACTTTCACTGATTGGATAATGTACCGTTCAACTCACGCGCCCAACGGCTCGCGTTACCGGCGGCTGGCGGGACGAGACTCGCTCACGAAACGGATAAAACCCAAAGCCACGAAAAATGCTCATTTAGCGGTGAGAATCCAGCCGTCCGCGTGCACGCCGTGTTAGCCCGCAAAAAGCTAGTATTCGATCTTTCCTTATCTGATAGTAATCCGGTATCGATTAGAACTTTGTAATGCATTGACGCCTAATCTCTTTTCCTAAACATCCACATAAAGGCAAAGAAGAACAAAGACAAAAGAATAATAAGTAGGGGCAAACCCTTACTCAAGATGACTTGATCTGATCCAGCACTGGCAATCATAATAAACACAACACTTACAGGGTATAGTGCTACAAGGATCCAGGGTATCTTCTTCAACATATGAAATCTCCTATTCATTATTTTCTAATACATTGTAGAAGCTTTCGACAACTGTGGCAACTATTGGAGTAGCTCGGTTAAGGAAACTTGTAATAGAATATTTCGGATCAAGTTCTAGGTCAATCATGTAAATTTGCCAATTCCATCCGCTAAGTGTGTTTCAGCGAAATCCCACATCATATTGTTCGATGGAGAACGTAGATTGTGCGCCATTGAACCCAGACGACTACTCATTTCTTTCAATGTGACTTCCGCTGAGATAATTAACCGCTTTAGGCACAAATCAAGAATCTTTCTAGACGCTTCATCTGCTTCTTTTACCTTGATGTGGATAGGGTCAGAAATTATATTTTTTATTGTCACTTATGCGACCTTGATTTGCGGGCTAACGGCTCGCGTTACCGGCGGCTGGAGGGACGTGACTCGCCTACGAAACGGAGCAAACCTGAGGCCATGAAAATGGCCAATTTGGCGGTGCGAATCCAGCCGTCCGCGTGCACGCCGTGTTAGCCCGAATTCTCAATTTTAGAGATTTGATCTGGGTCTAGATGATTTTATTAGCCATTCAGATGACATGCGAATCAAAGAATTAGTAAGTATTGTGGACGTCTCAATTAGTTCTCTTAGTTTATTTTCAAAAACATCGTATGCCACTTGTTGCTCTGCTAATTGCAACAACTCATTGCAGGATGCGTGAAACCTGTGAAATTTCTTTTCATGTTCAACATCGAGGGTTGGGCCAGTCAGGACTGGTTACGGTTCAGCGCAAAAAAAGCGTAACCAGTCAATGACTGATTACGCTGGTGGCAGAAT
>JAFFZZ010000140.1 GCA_016933915.1 Candidatus Babeliaceae bacterium | reverse complement strand
CCTTTCTTTCTGTCGAATTTTCAGGAGTTTACCTGTGAGCTTCAACCCTTTTCAAAAAGTGTCCGGTAGTGAAATCGCTGGATAGAAAAGACATGCTATTTCTTGTTCCAATAACAATTCAACAGAGCGGCACATAAAATTTGTTTTTCCTACTTGAGGTGCTCCTGTGATTAATATTGCCTGTTTTTGGTCATCCTTAAGTAGTTTTTGAAATTTCTCCCGTGCCTTTTGTCTCTCAATGTACAAAATAGGAATGTATTTTTTATCGCTGCTAGGGTCGTCTCCTTTAAGTAAGCTCATACGATATTCAACTTGATTACGACAGAAAATAATGAGATTATCTGGAGAAAGAGAGACGAATTTTTCTAAAGTTTCGACCCTCAAATCATCATTGTCGAGATTCACTCGAAAGCCTGCTTTCACATACCGATGATCCAAAGGAATACATTCACCTTCAATCGATTCTTCGGTAAGGCTGTCATAGATTTTAGTCTGATTGCCATTACATAGAACAACAAATGGAGGAATCCCACCTTCGTGTATTCGCAATCCCCACGCGTAAGAAAACCCTTGAGCTTTTGTTGTGTCGTCAAGAGATTCGTTTGGCGACTTGATTTCAACGATCATTATATTTTTACCATCTGTGGATCGTACCAAAACATCGGTACGAGGTCTTAAATACCCATCCTTAACTGGTCTCTCTGTTCCAACACGCAAAACAGCATGCCCGACTTGAATCTTAAATGAAAACTCCAGGAATATTTGGTCTGGTTCAAAACCAATATCTCGCAGCCAACGATAGACTACTTGAGTTCGAATATCGTCCTCGGACCATTGGGATCGTGATAAAAGATTAGACATTATCTACTTAATCACCTTGTTTATTTAACTTGTGTTTTAACAAAAGAAAGTCTTTTTTGCAATAGCTGTAACAATTTAAGTTGGGCCATTCGAGCGGCATTGCAGGTTGCAATGCGTCATTGTTCTATTATCGGCGACCGGGCGGGGGAGTCAAAGATTCGATGGCTATCCCATCGCTAATCTTCCCAAGCCACCGCTTCGGTTGCGATCTGTAAATCGACTTGAGAGGGCGTCACATATCGTTGGGTGACAGAGATACTTGAGTGTCCGAGCAGGGCCGCGACCTTTTCCAGACTCACACCAGCATTTATCAAGTTCTTGGCAAACGAATGGCGCAACGTGTGTGGACTGACATCTTTCAAGCCGGCAGCTTTTGCGAGGGTCGAAATGCGGGAAGATATGCCGCGCATTGAAAGCGGGCCGCCTTTTTGTGAGAGGAACAATGAATCACTCTTGGATTTCGGGCGTACATCCAACCACTCGGATACGCTGCTTCTTGCAGTCGCATTCATTGGCACCTCTCGGAATTTTCCCCCTTTGCCCTGACGAACGACGACCTTGCCAGAACGCTCGTTGATTTCGATGTCATCTAGAGTAAGCGCAGCTACTTCCGCCAGACGCAATCCGGTGTTGAGTAAAAACATCACCAATGCATAGTCACGGCGCGGCCAGATGTAACCGGGCGCGGTCTTGTCGCCGCCGGCGCAAAAATCGCCGAGCAGCATCTCTTGCTCAGCCTCTCGAATAAGCGCGCGTTGCTCGGTGCGTTCCAACCAGCGAGGTGCCGGAGTTTCTGAGGGCACTGATTTTATACCAGCAAGCGGATTATGTTCGATCAGGTTGGTGCTTTGCGCCCAGCGCATGTATGTGCGCAGCGCCGCCAAATGGCGATTAATCGTCGCCGGGGCAAGTCGTTTGACCGTCTGGATATGTTGGCGGTATGTGCGCACATCCAACGATGTGACAAGGATCGGTTCAAAGACTTTATCCTGTGTTTGCTCGAACCAGATGACGAAGGCGCGGAGGGCGGAAAGATATGATCGAACGGTCAATGGCGAACAATCTTCTGTTTGGAGCCATTGCTCAAACTGTATGAATAGATTCTCAGCCATTATTTTTTGCCCTTAGCATGCCTGAGAGTGGCATTCTCCGCCGTTTTTGGCTGGAAAAATGGCTGAGAATTCCTCTTCTCAGCATATTTGTTCACAACAAGAAATATTAAAAATAATTTTCACTTTAAGATAAAAACATCATTTGATAATATTAAAAAACAAGAAAAGTAATGTCGTGCAGAGCGTAATAGAGTAATGTCAATTAGATTTCTTATTTCGTCGGTTGCAATTCCTTGAAACTAACTCTAAAATACAGAAAGTTAAAAAAGAGGGCACCCCCCGAATGCTTGGCGGCGGTTGGGGGGTGGCAGGGCGAGACAGCTTTACTACTATCTAAGGTTCATTTTAGCATATCTGTTCTTTCCCTACCAAAATCAAGATTTTAGCTGCTGCCGACCACAACAAATTGTTGATTGTGAGGTGTCATGTCTGTGGCTGATGAGACAACAATTTTAAATCGAGAAATGCTCAACGAGATTGTCGATTTGCTCGTTCGCCTTGTACAAGGCGAACAAAATCGTCATCCGTTGATTCTACAGGCATTTGGACAAACCTCACCCTTACTTCGCCAGATCACTTGGGGAGGCAACGTAGATGCTTTTACCTATAACCTGGTGTTCTTACTGATCGAGTATGGCGAAGTAGAATCTGGCAAACAAGCACTTCAGGTATTGCTGGAGACCGTTCGTACTAAAGTTGGAGTGGATAAGCAGCAACGCATTGACAAACTGATTGAAAAATTTGAAGAGTCAGGGTGGATGTTGAAAACACTGCTCCCCTCTGATCCATTTCGGTCTTATTTAGAGGGGAAAAAGGAAGAAATTGATTTTGTAATTAGTCGCACAGTTTTTCAATCGATTGATTTGTGTATGAAATTCACAGACAATTCCAAGTTTAGCCATATTTTTGCAGAGTCTGAATTTTATAAAAGATTACTCCCTATTTGTGACGACTTGCCTGTTCGCGACAACTTGATGACATCTAACAACTATAAAATTTCGGATGCATTCGATTTGTGCGAAGGACGATTGTTCCTTTTAGGTGACCCTGGAGCAGGTAAAACTACAGCTCTGATGCTCCTTGCTCGTGAGGCTATCTATGCTCGTCTTAAAGATCTGCAAAAACCTTTGCCAATCCTGGCCCCTATTTCTTCATGGCCTCAGGATGGTTCAGTTTCTTTAGTAGATTGGTTATCAAATTCTGTCAAATCAGATGAGATTGCTCATGAAATTGATAGAGGCAATACGATTTTATTATTAGATGGTTTAGATGAATTGGGTGCAGAGTATTCAAAAGTGGTTCGGGACCCGGAGAGCAATCAGGAAAGCATAGTCTCTTACGATCCACGCGAACGTTTCTTAGAGCAGGTTCCAGAAAACAACCAAGTGATTATAACCTGTCGAAAAGCAGAATTTCAGCAAATTCATCATAAAAATCCGTTAAATGGCGCTGTTACTTTAGTCGATCTGGATGATGCGCAGATTAATAATTATTTGATTAAGCATCCAGACCTTCGACAAGTGTTGGATCGAGACGAGCAATTGCGCAAAATCTGTCGTATTCCGCTCTTACTGAGCAATTTTGCATACGCATTTAAGAGAATCACACCTCTCCAACGAGAACAACTGCGACGCTTGGCACATGATCCTGATCAACTAAAAGATTATATCTTTAAAATATATGTACAACGCCGATATGACTATGAGGAAAGGCGCACAGGAAAAAGCCTCCCTGTGACCATAGAGCAAATCTACGAAGCGCTAGGCCCCACAATTGAAAATCGATTGAGTTCTACGAATACAGATCGGTATGATGTGTTTGATCGATGGGATTTTGAAGTTGGTCTGTACCAAATTGGTGAGGCAGTTTCCTGGAGAACATTTACAGCGCTTCTAGAAAGATTACATATCTTGTTTCCTGTCTATGAGGAGGAAGATGATAAAGAAACATGGCGGTTTGCTCATCTTTTGTTGCGTAATCACTTTGGCTACCCATATTTAGAAAGTTGTCTATATTCTTCGCTTGATTTTTCGGGTGATCGAGCAGAATCAACACGCGAAACCGTTCGTTGCCTAGGTAAGTTGGGCGATTCTCGTGCTATCGAGCATATTCAGAAACTGCTTGACCATAATGATGATTGGGTGAAAGACAATGCGATAACTGCATTAGGTCGATTAGGTGCTGTGCAAGCAGTTGAACAAATAATTTCACTAGGAATTCATCGTAAAAAGCACGATTTTTGGTTCACAGCTCGTGAAGCTTTAGTAAATATTGGCGAGGCGGCTATTGAACCCCTGCTACGTGTGTATGATAATCAAGAGGATGCCAGGCAGCGGCTTGCTATTTATGCCTTGGGAGACTTGAAGGCACAGGAAGCCTTTGGGCGTTTGATGGAATTGATGACGCTTCCAACTGAATGTAACTTTGAGGCAGCAATCTATGCGCTGGGCAAACTAGGGGACAAGCGAGCAGTGGGATCCATTTTGAATCAGTTGATTCATGGAAAAACGGAAAATATTCGTGCTACTTCTGCCACGGCGCTTGGCAACATAAAAGATTATAGAGCGATTGAATCGCTCGTAAATGCATTGGATGATTCATCAGGTTGGTTTCTTCAGTGTAATGCTATTTTGGCATTAGGACAGTTGCGAAGCCGTTTAGCTGTACCTCGTCTTATTGGCCTCCTAAAGAATGGAAACCTCTCCGTTCAACAACATGCAGCTAAAGCACTAGGGGAAATAGGTGATGCGCGAGGTGTGATGCCACTTATCGAACAATTAACGAGAATTACTCATATATCAACTGATGTCAGTAGGGAAGTAATCAATTCACTTGAAAAACTTAATGATGAACGCTCGATTGAGCCACTAGTTGACTGTATATCGAATCATCCCAATACCTTATATGCAAGTTTATGTGCGAAAGCGCTGGGAAAATTCGGCGAAAAAGCTATGCGGTCAATCGTGCAGTCGCTACGAAACAAAACTGAACTTGATGACGTTGACAGATATACAATTAACCGTAGTTTTATTCCTGTGTTCATCGAGTTAGGAAATGTTGCCACCCCATATTTAGTGGAGTGGTTGAGAAAAGGAGAAGACTGGGAGTTCACTAATGTTGCTGAAAATGCGCTAGAAGAAATGGGCCATCCTGCGATCACGCCCTTGGTTGATGTTTTAGGTCAATCTGATTACGGAAATGCCACAACTGATATATTGAGAAAAATCGGCAAACCAGCAGTACCAGCATTGGTCGAAGCAGTGCGCAATCCAAAATCCGAAGATCAACGTATGCGCGCAATCGAGGTTCTTGGAACTATTTCTGAAAGACATGTTATTCCTCAAATCATCCCTCTAACGCATCGCAATAACGAATTAGGTGTTCGCCTTGCTGCGCTAGATGTTTTGGGTCGAACTGGCAGAGATGCATTACCGGATTTGTTGAAAATACCCTCTGATTCCAACCCTCAAATTCGCATTGGAGCAGTTAATGCTATCAGCAAAGTAGGCAATGAAGATACAGTTGATGACTTGCTGGAGATGCAGTTATTGGATGATGGATCTGCTGCGGTTCGCAATGCGATCGTTGATGCTTTTAGAAAGCTAATCAATCTATGGAGAGATCTTTCTCGCACAAAACTTAGAGATAGCTTGGTAAATTTGCTTGGCGACGAGAATGAGAAAGTCCGCTCGAATGCGGCGATTCTTTTGATCGAATTGGGTGATGAAAGAGGGTTAGAAACGCTGAAAAAACAGGTGGTTTCTTTGTCCTCTGATATTCGGCGGGATACGGTTAATGCGTTTCAAACTTATTGGTCTAAGATCGGATATGAACTATTCTCTATCGACGAAAACCTTTCATCTACACACTTAAGTGATGCGCAATTTGATCACTTCGTAGAAGAAAGTTTTTCGCTTCTTGATATGTTATCGAATTTAATACTTAATGAAAGCGACTCAGTTCGTTCGGCTGTATACAATTTTCTACAGGCATTCGCTCAAATTGAGTATTTGGAAGTAGAGGAATCAGACGAAAAGTGTGATGATATAGCTAAGCGTTTTGGCGAGGAGTTTGTAGCAGAGGAAAGAGAAGCGGCCCCAAAATACAATGAGGCGATGAACCGCTTTTTAGAACAGACGCAAGATATTCGATCTCAAATCGGAGAAAAAGCACATGCTATTCTACATCAAGCTCTGGACGCAAGAATCACTGATTTAGAAAAGTCAACAGTTCCCCTTACAGTCGATAAAGTATTTGGATGTGGAGAGATTGAAGAAGTTCTTTCGTGTATGAAGAAAGTGTTTTGGGATGAAATATTTAGATTTGACACTTCCACCCGACAATACATAAAGTGTTTATTTATCATAAATCTCTCGCTTGAAGAACAATATAAATATATTATTGATGATGCCGCAATACATATTCAAGTGATATCAAGCAGAAATATTAATATTTTTGATCTACTTTCAGAGCTGTGTCAGGATGAACGCAATATTCATTGGTTGCCAGAAGACTTAAAAATGTTGAGAGTTTGTGATTTTGCAGCACTTAAGCTGGTTACTGTTTTGCGACTGTATTCTAGGATAGATGAATCATTGCTAAATGTAATACAAGAACAAACATGGTTTGATCGCGTCATTAGCTTGCTAGAACGTTTGAAGAAATTGGGGTGGGAGTGGGAGTGAGATTCTCACTAAGCCTCTTGATGATAAGAACAGTGATGCTCGTGACACAGCACTTAAACCAGTAGGCTATGTAAGCTCTAACTGGTAGTCATTAGTGGGACGATATGGCAATATCCGATGAAACGACAACTTTAAGCCGAGAAACGCTCGACGAGATCGTTGATTTACTTGCGCCGCTTGTGTTGACCGATACCAAGGGCCGTTGCACCTTGTTAGAGCAGGCATTTGGACCAAATTCACCTGTTCTTCGGGTAGTAGACCTGAGCGGTAGTGTAAACACGTTTGCTATAGGTTTAGTGTCTAATTTGGCTTACTTTGGCGAAATAGAGCCAGGCAAACAGGCGCTTTGGGCGTTGTTGGAAACTGTCAGTAATCATGATTTAGTGGGTGCGGATAAGAAACTGCGTATTGAAGCACTCAGAGATGTAATTAATGTCCCCGGCAGACTTATACCACCTCAAATGTCATTTGATCTAGTCGAGAAGGATTATGGCGGGCGCATCTGGAATTTTGAACAATACTATTTAGCAAGCTTTGGTGGGCGACAAGACAAGTTGAATTCGCTGGATGCCTGGCTTGGACAATCCGACAAGCCCATAGCGACGCTCGTAGCGCCAGCCGGCATGGGTAAAAGCGCGTTGGTCGTTAATTGGATTGTGCGCCTGCGTGAGCAAGCGCAAGCCAAGATTGTTTTTCATCCCATAAGCCTGCGCTTTAAGACACATAATCGCAAAACAGTTCTGCAAAGTTTGGTTTTCCAACTTGCCGAGGTCTTCGGACAGCCTAAACCGAGGTCATTGGATTCCGACTCGTTGCAAACGGAATTCCTGAATCTGCTGTGCAATCCGCCTAAGTTGCTCGATCAACCTCTCATTGTCATCATCGACGGGTTGGATGAAATAGATACAGCGCCGGAACTAATAGAACTACCTACAAGACCTGCAGATGGTGTCCATCTTCTGGTTACTATTCGGCAACAGGAAGATAACATAAACGATGACTATGCAAGATTAAACTCTGAGTTTGGTTGGCTCGGTTCAATAGTCGAGCGTTTGCAGGTCACTTCGCTCAGTAAAGAGGAACTATCGGATGTCATCGTGCAGAGTCGGATTGATCCTGCGCCTCTCACAATTGATGCGCTAGTCGATAAACTTTATGAACTATCAGAAGGCGGCGACCCGCTCATTGCACATCTTTATATCAATACACTCAAGTCGAGTGACATCAACGTCAAAAGAATGTTATCTAAGAATATCTTACCAGGCCTCAAAGTCTACATTGAGCGGACAGAAAAACAACTTGGCTTGCAGAAAGACGATGAATATAATCGGCAATTCTTTGAGGCCCTTGCTGTCGCAAAAGGCGCCTTAAAACTATGTGATTTTGAAGGCATCCGATTAGACATGTCTCTAAGTGATGTAGCTGGTTTAGTAGATAAGTCTCACAGCCTGGTGATCGGCGACGGAGGGCGACAGGGTTTTGCATTCAGCCACCAACGCATTGGCCTTGCCTATATGGAATTGCACCCAGAGAAACGCCGAAAATGGGTGGATCGCTTTCGCGCTTACGGTGCCGAAGTTTTACGATCGTTGATCGATGGCAAGCGAGCGCCATCAAACACCCCTGATTATGCCCATCAATACTACGTAAAGCATCTACTATATGATCCAGACCCTCAATCTCAAGCGGCCTTCGCACTGGTGTGCAAAGCGTGGATGCAAGCGCATTATGAAAAGACAGGCAGCTACGAAAGCTTCCTCGATGACATTTCGCTCGTATGGGAGGCAGCTGAAAAACTTGGCCCCACTCCAGAAGTCATCGGGATACAAGTTAAGTGCGCGCTGATCTTTTCGAGTGTCGCATCCTTGAGCAGCAACCTGCCGCCGCTGTTGCCTGCGCTGTTATTACGGGATGATTTATGGAACGCGGCACAAGCTCGCGCGTATGCCAACCGTGTTCCAGATGCTTTGCAAAGGGCGCAAACCCGTCTAGCTTTATTGCAAGTGGAAGAAGCGAAAGAAGCTTTCGAGGCACGGTATGAGACGCAAGCGATTGCTTCTTCAATAATTGAAGACATTGAAATTATACAAGAGACCGCCGGAGAACCCACAGTCGCATATTTGTTACTTAATCTAATTCCCCACTTACAGCGAGACGATCAGATTATCAGGGTATTGGAAATAACTTATGGGATACAAAAAAGCATTTGGCGTGCGCGATTATTGGCGAACCTTGTATCACGAGCAAGACTTCTAGATAAGCAAATCGCGGTTGCAAAAGAACTAATCAGAGCCTGTTGCAATCTTGATTACAGTGAATATGGAGACAACTTTTATTATGTTCCGCTAATTTATGAAGCGATAGCTCTCAATCTTTCGATGGATGTTTTGGAATCTGCCTGGATGCAAATCAGAGAGGAGCGTCAGCAAATTGTTGCAGAGATAGAGGCAACCTATGAACAAGAACCGCAAGATATAGCTTCGATTCGGCGCGCATATCACAATCGTTTCGACGAAGACGAAAAACTTAAACTGTTTTTTGAACACTTAGCATGGCATATTCCTTCTGAAAAAGCAGAACATTTTGTTGACATTCTTTATGAGCACGACAACCTCCCGTTAGTCGCTGAGAAAATTGCGCGTCTGGCTCCTCGTCTAACAGATGACATTGCCCTCAACATAGCAACTAAACTAAAGGATCGTTTACATAATTCAACACCACAAGACAGGAAATTCGCCCGATATTATACAGAAACAATAGGATGTGGAATAGCTTTTATCGCATTAGCCTACAACAGGAAAGATGAAATCTATAGAAAGAATCTGCTCCAGATGGCAAAGAATTACATTGATCAATATGGTGCCGATGAAAAACCTATCAGTGAAGCCGACTTGAGAATTCTGTATGGCACACTCACAGGTCAATATTCTGATCAAGATACAACTGAAATGGTCAGACAAAATCGGTTCCTCACTAGATTTTGGCATTCAAGTAGCCAACTAAGACGTTACAGCATCGAGTTGATTCCATATCTGGGTATAGAAACAATCAAAGTGCTTTTTGAACGTTGTCTAGTGTCAGACTCTGACAACGATAACTATAATTATCTGTTTATCACATCCTCTCCCTACATAGTACCCGCTATTGCTGAAAAACTTTCATCCGATGAACTCCATCTCATATATGAGATTGGAACAGGCAAAGACGAACCTTGGGCTTCGCTAGGTTGCATACGTGCTGCATCCCAAAATGTACACCGAATGCCCACAGATGTATTGAACGAGACAATAAGATGGGCACTAAGCCCTATCAATATAACTGACCCTAAAGCACATGTTTTGCTAGCTGTTGCACCGTATATAACTGAGGAAATTATTGGAGCAACAGATTATTATTGGGAGAGACGTTCTTTTGCAGTTGTAGCACCATATCTTGATCAAGATGTTTTGCGTCGCGCATTCAAAGGTGCCAGCAAATTAGGTTATGGTAGCAAACTCGATGACCAGCAGACTCTAGTTGAATTGTTACAGTATTTTCCTCAAGAAGAGCGGATACCAATTCTCAAAACAATGCAGGAAGAAGCTTTTTGCATTGTTGAATCGGGACAATCGGCAGAAACCATATCTTCACTGGCTTCAAATCTGCCAAAGTCAAAGAAAAAGGCAATCTCTAAAATCAATCGACACGCTAAAAATATTTTATATGATGCTGAGTTAAGCCGAGCTATAAAAGAAGATGGTCTGCTGTCGGTTTTGCTGGCACCATTCTTTTATTTGCTTATATATCGAGGAGCAAGTTGGCAAAGAGCTATAGGTATATGGATCAAGCATTCTGTTTCTCTTTTAAGAAAAATTTACCGGTTGATGTTTTTCGTTGACGTGCATGCGGCTATTGAAGATCGCCTTTGCACAAATAGAAGTGAAATCGAATGGTCTGAAGAATTCTCTGGCTATCATCAGGAATGGCCTCTCAAAAAAATAAGTATTGCTTTGGATTCGTTTCTTATTTCATCACCGATCATATGGCGAACTTTGATACTTATAGTTTTCTTGTTAACCTTCCCTGCGTTATTTATATCACTGATCTTTTCCCTGATTATCCTTGTCGTTTTTGTAATAGTTTGGTTAATTGAACTACTCAAAGCATTGGCGAAATCTTTAGTAATAGATCGGTCTTCAAAATCTACGCAAGATAAATGGAAAATATTAGACCGAAAAATTGACATCATTAACAATTTGCAGACTTCGGAACAACGTCAGCAAGCCTTTGTTGAAATTGCTATTGAGCTAGGAGAAATTTTCTGGGATCGCTATGGGTTTCGAGAGTATCACGGTTATTATAAAAGAAATGCTGCTGAAATTTGGACTGCCTTGAATCCCGATTTTGTTGAGGATGCAATTTCTGGAATTGATTTATTCAAATCCCAAGCACAAGATCCATTGTCTGAAGATCATGTTTATATACGTTTCCTTATTCCGCTCGTGCTGACCTGTTGTAACCACTTACGACCTGAGATAGAACAACTAATCTGTGATTCGATTTATAAGCAGTTTTATGCACTTCAATATTCTATTGAGGCTTATTTTCTGCACGAAAAAACGTCTTCATTGTTAGAAACCATTCAAAAAATTGAAGGGAATTTGGCGCAGGCGGAAGACCCTGAAGTTGTCGTGTCCATATTACTTGATGTGTCCAATGAAGTCTCAGATTTAGAGGTATTGCATCGTTTATTGGATTGTGTTGATAATTATCCAACAGGCAAGTCACTAGCAAAAGTTGCATATGCGATTGCTAAAAACCGCGAACTACTTGATCGAGCATTTACAATAGCGCATCAAATTGATTCTTCGGTCCATAAATTTATCTGCATAGTGGCTCCGTTTTTAGATACTAAGCTATTAGAACTGTTTTTCATTTTCATCATAGATCGGAACAATGAAAATGAACAAGAGCACAGCTATGCCTGTCTAATACAGCGCTGGTTAGAGCTATCACAAGCCAATAGGTTTCAGATTTGGTGTAATATTCTCAAGCACATCAAGCATTATCCACGAGAACGGGTGCTTACTCAACTTTCTTGGCTTTCGGAAATGGTCGTTAATTTAGGTAGCGAACAGGCTGCCGTCGCGGTCGCCGCCGACATTATGGATGTCTGCGGCTGGTGGCCGGTGAAATGGAGTTGATGCCATGTCGAAAGATAAAGGCAAAATCGAAGCGAACAACATTACGGGCGGCATCATAAACATTGGTGGCGAGCAGAACAATTATGGTGACGCGACCGTCAATATGCATCATTCTACAGCGAAAGGATTGGATAACATGCCAGAACTCATTTTAACGCCGGACACACTTGCAACTGTGGTCGATTTGCTTATTCCTCTCGTCCAAAACGATAGAGATCGGCGTGCTTTATTGACACGAACCTTCGGAATCGGGTCTCCGTTGCTCCGTCAGGTAGACTGGACCGGCAATGCAGATGCCTTTGCCACGGATTTGGCGTCGTATCTGGCGAACTTTGGGGAAGTCGAAACCGGCAAGCCGGCGCTTTGGGAACTGATGCGAACCGTGCGAAGTATGGTCGGCACAGATAAACAACAGCACATTGACGCATTGCGCAATGCTCTTTATCCCTCGGCGAAAAGTCTAGGAGATCAATCAATGTCAAGTAAATTCACGCATGGTTATGCGCTGCTCATTGGTGTTGGACAGTCGGCTTATGCGCCTGCGTCGCTGCCGGTGGCGGTCAAAGATATTCAGGCGCTCTATAGAATTTTGATCGATTCCGAACTTTGCGGATATCCAGATAACGATCAACATATTCGCTTGCTACATGACGCTGGCGCTACGCGCGCCGCGATTCTGGACGGTTTGGCGTGGCTCAAAACACAAGCCGTCGCTGATCTAGCCGCGACCATAATTGTTTACTATTCCGGGCACGGCTGGCTTGACCAATCTACCGATCAATACTATCTGATCCCGCACGATATCGGCTTTAATATCGCCGGGTCTGCGCTGCCGGCTGAGGCTTTCTCCAAAGCCTTGCACGATATCCCAGCCCGGCGGTTGTTGGTTTTCATCGATAGTTGCCACGCCGAGGGAATGGCGACAGCGAAAGAAATGATGCCACCTGGCTTTGTGTCGGCGGCTCTCCCCAAAGGCCTATCTAGCACCCTTAAACAGGGAGAAGGGCGTGCAGTGTTCACGTCGTCGCGCGGCGATCAGTCATCGTGGATACGACCCGACGGCACAATGAGCATCTACACCTATCATCTTATCGAGGCGTTACAAGGCGCTAGTAATAAACCAGGAGATGTGCGCGTTCATGTTTCTAATTTGATGAACCACTTGGCGAAAGCGGTACCGGACAGTGCGCGCACTTTGTGCCAGGCTGAGCAGGTCCCCTTCTTCGACACAGCAGCCGAAGACTTTCCGGTGGCGATGCTACGCGGCGGCAAAGGGTTACCGGCTGCCGGTTGGAATGCGGTGGAGTCTGAGTCACGGGAAACGATACAGCATATCACGAACATCTATGTTAGTGGTGGCGGCATCGCCGTCGGAGGAGATTTGAATGTCAGTAACGGTGCGACAGTTGTTGGGCGAGATAATATCCAAAAATGATAGGATGAAGTGTTATGGATAACAAATCAACGCAAAAGGTGGAAGTTAAAGACCGTGGTATCGGTGTTGGCGGTGATCTGAATGTTTATGGAACTGCTATCGGTGGTGACTTTATCCAAAACGTTTACGGAGACTCCACCGGCGAACACTCTTACTTGAACCGCCTTTTGCACAAATTTGCCAAGGAAGAAAAATTATTTGTGGCGTTGGCAGGTGACGCGGTTATCGAATCACGATTCGATGTTTGTTTCCCTGACCAACCTGACAAACCTACACGCCAGTACATGAATATTGTTGACGCAGCGAATGATCTCACACGATTTGTCATTATTGGCGAACCCGGTGCAGGTAAATCTACCTCGTTGCGTGAGTTGGCAAAGCAAGTCACCCTGGCACGCCTCAAAGACAAGCGCGCGCTGCTACCTTTCTGGATTGACTTGGGCTTTTCTGAAAACCCACCTGATGCAATGGAGCTTCTGCGCTACCAGTGGGGACGACAAGATGCTCCAGGCAAGCTCGAAGCTTGGCTGGACCATGAAGCCGTGTGGCTATTTCTTGATGGCTTGAATGAAATGCCAGAAAGCAGTGCCTCGCGTAAAGATCGAGCAGCCTCGCTGAAAAAATTGTTGGATCAGTATCCACAAGTTCGCGCCATTGTGACTTGTCGCTCCTACGATTACTACGAGACTTTACAACTCGACTTGCCCGCAGTGCAAATCCAGCCGCTTGATTCAGAGCGTATCCAAGTTTTTGCTGAGAAACGCCTGAGCGAACGTGCAGAGAAGTTTCTGAATGCACTGAGTACCGATGCTTTGCAAAATATGGCGCGTAACCCCTGTGCTTTGGCTATGCTAACCGATATTTATCGGGAAAGAGAGCAATTGCCTTCCGATTTGAATCGCCTATACACTGTATATCTGGAGCTACGCTACAAAGACAGTCACAAACGTGGACTTATGCGCTTGTCTTGGGATGAACTGAAAGCGGTCCTTGAAAATCTTGGCTTTTGCATGTTTGCCGAAAACCAAAGTACAGTTGCAAGCCAAGATTGGATCACAAGTTGGTTGCAAAAGACTTTGCCTAGCAGTGGTTGGGGAAATAAGCTCCTCACTCGCTTGGGATTTGCGCCTAATATCAAACAAGAAGCGCTGCGAGATGGCTTTGACTTGAATGTACTAGTGCAGGATAAGCAGTCCAACTCGATACGTTTTATCCATCAGTCTATACATGGATACCTGGCTCTGCCAGGGTTGATGGAAGCAATGGGAGAAAACCCCCGTTGGTTTATCTATCAGATTAGCGCTTTGGGTGAAACGGCAGCGCCAGCAGTGCCAGCGTTGCTAGCTATAGTCCATAACAACCCTAATGACGATCTCATTCGACATGACGTTATTCAATCTTTGAGAGCTATTGGAGCCAGCGCCATTGAAGTAGATATGGGCATCCTACCAATGCTCGTAGATGCTCTAAAAATCCACGACATGGGTATACGCTGGGAAGCTGCCGAAGCACTAGGACAAATTGGTACTTCTAAGGCAGTCGAAATGCTAATCGAGATTCTACAAAACAAAGACGAACATAAATGGACACATGAGGCTGCTGCAATTGCTTTGGGGAGAATTGGTGTGCCTGCATCTGTACCAGCAGTGCCAGCTCTTGTTGATGTCTTAATATGTGATGACTGGGTCGAAGGCACTGAAGATGCCCAAGACGCAGCGGCTAATGCATTGAGTAAAATTGGTAGGGAGGCTGTACCTGCACTCATTGATGCATTGCGTCATATTCGGAGCAAATGTCTTGACTCTCAAAAATCAATTTTTCCTAAAATTATTGAGGCGCTAGTCAAAATTGGCAATCCTGCATTACCTCTACTTATTGATGCCCTTCATAAAAACAGTAATATTGCCGAAGTACTAGGAAAAATTGGTTCATCCGAGGCTGTACCCGCGCTTATTGATGCTTACAATGTTTACCCTAGACCTTTTATCATTGAAGCATTAGCAGAAATTGGTTCACCTGATGCTATACCCATAATTCTTGATGGTCTATATGACAAGGAAGGAAATGTAAATGTCTTGAGTTTATGGGCATTAGGGAAATTTCAAAGCTCTGAGGTTATATCAACTTTAGTTGATATTTTGAACAATGAGATTATTGATTTAAAGATACGACTAACCGCCCTCTCTGTACTCGGCAATATTGGTAAACCTGCGGCGCAAGCTGTGCCAATGATCGTTGACTTTTGGAAAGATAAAGATGATCATTTTGTGTGCGAAAAAATTGTCAAGGTACTTGGCAAGATTGGCACACCGGAGGTTGTACCAACGCTGATAGAGGCTCTGCAAAACCCTAATCAAGTTAGCCGTTGGATCACAATTGCGGCTTTGACATCGGTGGCGACCACAGCTCTAGGAAAAGAATGGGCTCCCACAATACCAGAGCTTGCAATGTTACTTAATCATGATAATGAGAATATACAGCGCGCTGCAATGGAAATATTGAATGATTTACCTGTAAATAATGTCATAGATGTTTTGGAGTATTCATTGGATGATACAGATGCGGATGTGCGTAAAGGCGCAGCTAGAAAATTGAAGCAAATCGGCACCCCAGAAGCCCTTGCCGCCCTGCGCGAACATGGCTTCAATATTTGAGAGAAGGTTTACAGATGGATGATAAAGCTGCATATCTGCAACCCGATGAAAATGCTAATAACCATTTGATCAACAATGCCGAAACCAATTACGGACACATCACAGTCATCGGCGGTGGTATTGTGGTCACTGGCAACATGGACGTCGGCCCAGGTGCTATGGTTGCTGGTCGTGATATCATCATCAACAATTATCCTCCGTTTTCCTTCGACCCATCGCCAGAGTCACCTAACTTCATCGACCGCCCAGAAATGCTCGACCAACTGCGCCAGGCAGTTCTTGAAAACAACGGTCCGCCAGTTGCACTCACTGCATTACACGGTATGGGTGGTATTGGTAAAACGGCGTTAACTGCTGCTCTTTGCCATGATGACGAGATCAAAAATCACTTCTCCGGCGGCATCATATGGGTGACTGTTGGTCGCGAGCCGCGCGACTTGGAAAACAAGATACAGCAAGCTAAACTGCAAATCAGAGGGAAATTGAATGAGAGCAAGTCTGTATTGCTTGTAATCGACGATGTGTGGGATATCAGCCATATCCAGCCATTCCTTTTTGGTTCACCTCTTTGCCATACATTATTCACCACCCGTGACGTAAGTATTGTCACAAGTCTCGGGGCACGGGAGATCAAACTCGGTGTGATGACTCCCGACCAGGCGACCAAATTACTACGTAAATGGGCAGAGAAAGACGATCCAGCTTTCCTACAAATTGCGCAGCGACTGGGCTTTCTGCCGTTAGCGCTTCAATTGGCAGGCGCCATCATGAAAGCAGAGAATTGGAGTGGTCACGAGTGGTTAGAAGAATTTCGGCGTATATCGGATATCCGACTGGGGCATTATTCAGATAAGCCATCAGATAGTCTGATGGTGTCGCTCGATTTGAGTGTGCAGGTTCTGCCCGAGTCGGACCACTTTCTGTATTACAGTCTAGGAATTTTCCCCGAGGAAGCCTGGGTGCCACGTACAGTGGCAGTGCGCTTGTGGCAAGAGCACAGGCTTGATTTGCGTGAGCTTGACTGCAAAAGACTCGTGGTGGAGTTATCGAAACGGTCGATGCTGGAATGGGATGACAAAAGCGACAGATTCACCATGCATGACATGCTGCGCGAATATACACGAGAGCAATTAGGCGACCGTTGGATCGCAACTCACCAGACTTTACTGAAAACCTACAATCCAGAGGCGCGCCCGTGGGCTGAAATTGAAGAAGATGGTTATCTTACGGATCATCTGGTTCACCATCTGGAGCAAGCAGAGCAATATGATGACATCCACGCCCTGTTCCGTACTGAAGGTTGGGCGAAGAAGCGCCCCGCACTTGGCCTACTCGGTGACTTTGAACGCGCGCGCCAATTTGTAGAACCTGACGATATTGAAACGCATATCCGGTACGTTCTTTTTGCCGATGTCGTTAGGCAGCCCTATAGAGATCTTCCAGTTGAGGCGTTACCGACTGCTATCAAGGGAGTGCTGGCTGATCCGAACACTTTGATGGTTGCGATCCGTGAGATGTCTGGCGGGGCAGAGGCGAAACTTCGTGCCTATCTAGACGCAGCGGTGAACATTTCACCTCGTTTGCGAGAGCGATATGCTGACGAGATACTGGATATTGCACGTGGAATCCTCTTGGAGAGTAGCCAGGAAAAACTGGCGCTCAACTTTGAGTTGCTAATGAAACTTATGGCTTTCTTGCCTCAACCTTTGCGTTCGGATGCACAGCGAATAGCTTGGCAGGTCGCCTTCAAAGTAGAAGGTGTTAAGGCAAGAAACAAGCTTCTAGATAGCCTGTTGACCATACCAAAAGAGCAACTTACAGTACTAAAGAATGATATACTAACCATTGAAAATCTTTACATGCGTACAGATATAATGGTGAGAATGGAGAGCTTATTCGCAGAAGGTGTGCAGTATGAAATATGGAAAATGATATTAGATGATGTTTTTAGAGTACATCATCCATACAGTAGAGGTCAAATTCTGGGTCATTTGATACCATATCTGCCTCCTAGATTACAGGAGAAAGCTAGCGACAAAATATGGAAAACACTGTCAGCTATAGAGTACTGGGAATCATTTGAATTTTTCGAAGAAATTCTAGGACCGCTTGTGCCTTACATCCCTACAAACGATGTATGTACTGTCTGGGAAAGAGCAAAATATGAACTTGACACCCATGACCATGATTGGGGTGAATTATGTCTGGAAACCATCGCTCTCCATGTGCCCATACAAGTGCTTCCCACTGAATTTCGCTTTGACGATGGGATAGAGATCAAAGTAAGAGAAACAACCAAATCCGCAATAAATATTGCGATGATTCATCGACAGCCCAGCAATCAACGACAGGAAATTGGCTTATATTCTTGGCAAACCCTTCTAAGTGATTCGACTATGGGCAGGCATGAAAGCAATTTGCCTCAAGCTGTCTCTAAACTTCCTCAGGCAATCATGCGAGATATATGGAATGTGACACTTGAGACGGAATTTGATGAGAGCACTATTAAATCCTTATATGCTTTGGCAAGATACTTACCAGTTGACTTTATTCTTCAAGCTTGCATTGATTGTATCAAGCATCGAAATAAGCTTCGCAAAGATAGTTGGGCAGAACTAATTAGAATATTGGTTGCTCGTTTATGTGATGAAAGACAACTTTCTGCTCATGGGCACATAAGAATCTGGTGCAAAATCATTGCAATTCTTCTGGATCAACCTTTGGAACATGATCCAAAGAAAATTAAAGATGCTTTCGTGTTGGTTCGATACATACCAACTGAATTTCGAGATGAATTCCTGAGAGTGGTGCTCTCCTCCGCTAGGTCCATACCAGATTTGGCTACCAGAGCGTATATATTGGCATCTACATTAGAGAGCCTACCTGCTGAGCTGCAAGCAGAAGTATGGTTAGAAGCCTGGAATACGCTGCTCGAAAGCAGCAACGAGGACAAAGCTTATAGAGTCGAACAGATTGTTGATCAATTCCAATTTATCGAAGACAAATTAACACCAGAGCAACACCTCACGCTCCGTACAGCGAATTGGGAGGCGCCGATATTGAAAGCATCCTTAGAGAGCTGGTCGGGGTCATCTCTAAGATTTTACGGAACGGGAATTGGACTCGCGCTTCTACTAAATTTTGCTCCTCAGGAATTTATCAATAGTGTCTGGAACTGCTTTCAACGCAATTCCTCTTTTTATCCCTATCGAGGCGAAGTTTATACTTTAATTGCTTTTTTCCCCTTTATCTCTGCTGAAGAACAGAACCGGGCGCTACCCTATATACTTCCACACTGTCCTACTTCGGAGAAAGACATTGTTATTATCAAGAGAATAATAAAATATTGGTCAGACGAATTTGTTTGGAGAGCTTGGAGATGTTTCGCCACGATAGATGAAAATTACAGTGGATATGTAGGAGCTTATGGTGAGTGGGCGTTAACTTTGCTCCCCTACTTGCCTGACGAATACATAATACAAGCATGGGAAATGGCTTTGAAAAACGTAACTCCGTCTTTTTGGATACTCTGGCCTGAAATCTGTACTCAATTATCAGCACGGCTTCCTACTGAGTTTTTGCCAGAAGCATGGCGGCGTGTTGAAGTTATAGAACAAGAGCATGGCGGGCATTGGATTTTCGGTCATGACATAAAAACGGCGATGGCTTCACGTCTCCCAAGCAATTTTCTGCTTTCTTTGGCGCAACTGAATGATAGTCAATTGTTGTCGAGTAATATTTTTACATGTAGCTTGCACAAGTATATTAGACATTATTGGGCTACCTCTTGGGGCCGATGTCCGATCACAAGCTCAGCAAGTGAAGACATTTCGTGTCTGAAATATGCCTCCATTCACTTAAGTGTTTTGGTAAGCTATTTAGCTTATCCAACTATATCTTTAGCTTATATATCAATCATGATTTGGAGGTTTGTTCAATTTATTGCTCGTCCATATATCTATGTATCGCGCAAAGCTCGAATTATCTATAGAATTTGTAAAAGCGAAATTCATTCAGCTTCGTATTCAGAAGAGGATGAGACAAAAATAAACTTTTACTTTTCTAGAGTACTTATTTTGATATTGATGATTTTCGCGTTTATTCTCCATGCTCCGACCTGGATTACGTATAGAATTATATATTTTCTATTTCTTGTTATAGAAAAGATGATGAAGAAATCTTCATTAGAGACGCCGTTTTTGATTCTATTCACTGCCACTGACATAGCAGGGAAATACCGCTTGACCAAATCGCAGGCAGAAACCGAACTTAAAAAAGCCAACAGTTTGGCAGAGCTAGTTTCTATACGTCCTTTCATTCAGCGTGTTGGCGGCAGCAAGTTACGCGAAGCAACAGCCGATGCATACGAGCACTCTGTTACATGGTGGCGAGAGGCTGTATCTCGCGTCCCACCTACAAATTTATTGAATGATGGACAGGGGAGATAAATCGCTTTTTAATCTCTATAGTGCCTTCGTTTAAGTTTAAAGGTTTTTACCATGAATCTGCACGTTAATCCTTTTGTCGTTCATCTCAATCGCTACACTACTGTATCTCCTGAACATGAAGCAGCATTTGACGAATTTCTGTCACAAGAGCTAGCTTCTACCACAGAAATACAGCCACTGCGAATCGAAACCAAAACAGAGCAGTTTATTCGTCAGCAATTCCAGCAAATACAACCTCCCTGCATCATCTTGACTGGTAATGCAGGTGATGGAAAAACCTATCTTTGTCGTCAAATCATCAAAGATTTTACAGGTGAAGATATCACTCAATGGCCCCCTGAAGTCATTCAACGGGTTAAACGTGGCGACTTGACACTAAATGTCGTAAAAGATCTGTCGGAAGTGGGTGAAGATGCTGGCGTTAAAATTCTGGAACAACTGAACACAGTTCTTTTACAAGAAGAGACACAAGATGTGTTCTTGATCGCGGCAAACGAAGGACGTTTACGAGCGCTCCTCAGCCAGGGCAAGTTAAGCGACTTGCATCGACAAGTCGATAAACAGTTACGTGAAGAGCCAGCCCTAAACCAGCCACAGCTACTTGTCCTCAACCTCAATCAAGTCACAACTTCATCCTATGTCCAACAAACAATCGCCTGGCTCACGCAAAAAGAATATTGGAAACATTGCCAGGAATGCCCAACAAGTCGCACGTGTCCCATTTACTTTAATGCTGGTCAGTTGTCCAATGACTTTGTCGTTTCGCGTCTGAAGTTCTTGTATCAGATTTTGGAGCATCTTGGTGTACATTTGACTATACGCGACATGCTTATTCACCTTGTATATACCGTTACAGGCGGTCTAAATTGTCAAATAATCGCGGAGAGAAATGGACAAGCTGAATGGAAAGATCAAAGACATTTTTATGTTTACTACGAAAATGTCTGGGGGGAAACTGCGGACGAGATATTTCAAAGAAAAATCTTGGCAACCAGATATCTGCGGCGTTTAGATGTAGGTAACGTCTCTGTCTTTAATGTGGATGATTTCATAATCAATGGTAGCTTGGATGAAGAAACCCAGAAAGTCTATGACGATCTTTTGGGTGAGCGATTAGACCTGGGAGAAAAGCTTTTTTCACAACGGCGATTCGAGTATCTTCATGGTGGAGTCACTTCTCCTAAACCAGAAGAAGAACACCCGCTCATAGCTTGGCTACCTCACTGTCGCCGAAAGCTGTTCTTCGAATGGGAAAACAAAGATGAAACTAACCGTTTGCTGTCCTTTGCTCATCTACCCGAATACTTTCGGCTCATTGAGGGTGATACCATCATGCTTGAGAGGTGTCGGAAAAATTTGATACTTGGCCTAAATCGTTCTTTTTCAGGTCTTTTTCTTTCTGAAGATAACAATGCTCATTTATATGTGACTTCACAATATGCACATGCTGTTGAGCAACCTGTCCCTATCATTCGAACGCGAATATCGGCTAGTGACATAGAACTCATTTTGATAGATGAAACTTCCGAAGTATTTGATCGGAATTTCACAAAGCTTGTCTTAGATATTCCCCCACCTACGCGAGTTCGCGATGCTGATCCTAAAAAGTGGTCTTTAGGCTTGCTTACCTTTGAATATTTAATGCGCCGTGCTTGTGGTGGTACTTCGAATGTACTTGCAACAGAGTGTGAGTTAAAAATAAGACGGTTGAAAGATGAATTGCTTCAAGATTTTGCTCAGCAAGAAAGTGATCCCGATCATATTTTCTTCTTCGGGGCGCATAAGAACCGTTACGTTCTCCAGGATTTGCGAATAAACGAAGGAAAAATTCAAACCTCTGGGAGTAAATAATGAACTTTTATGGGCAACAAGAACAAGATGGCTACCCATTGGCTGCCTGGATTTGGGGACACCGAATGCGAATTGGTCAGCATTGGATGGAGTACCTATTAGAATTTCTAAACGTGCTGGCCGGTTTTGACTATGAATTGGGAAGAAAAGATGAATACAAACGATTTACTCGTCTTGGCTTGCGCCGTTTTGTTTTCTACGATGAGCGGGAAAAAACTCGGCATTTTTCAGATGATCAAGCTGTCAAGTTTCTTCACCGGGTTTTTAAAGAGGATTACATAGCAGGTCCAGAACCAGAGGAAACGTTGCAATTGGTTAGAACATTACTTCAAGCGTTCTCTGCCATTGAAGAACAGCGCTCATGGTATGCCAAATCCCTCTTCCCTGCTCATCATAATCTTCTGTTTTGGGAGGCTCTACGTAAAAGTAAAAAAGGACAGAGTAATCAGAATGCAACTGAACCAAGGGATTTCGATACTGGGGTGGCTTTTGATGCGCGAAACTTCTTTGCACGTGGTGGAGAAATTTATTATCTGATTTTATCTGCTGGCACGCAAGACAATCAGGAACGTTGTACAAAGATAGCTAATCGCCTAAAATCTCTCCTGAATGATTACAACCAAGGGGTAGGATACTTAGCAGCACTTGTAGATCAAGCATGGCATCAGCAAGTTGCTGGCAATGACGATTTCGCTGATGATGATATCCACAAAACAGGTCGATTAGGTTGGATTCCTGACCCAAATTGCCAATTATACAAAATCATAGCTGAAGACTTGGAGACATTTTTAGAAACCCACATAGACCCATTGGAAACATTAGATTTGCTCGCACATCTTATAGGATTTCACTTGACCCTATATATTTATCATCGTGCTCAACCCAACATGCCATCGCAAACCCACATGCAGGGGAACTGTCTTGAAGCAGGTCGTCTTATATTGCTTGTAGATGCACTAAACGGGTCCGATGGCGGTGTGATTCGTCAAGTGTCAGCGACACTTTTTCAAGAACAAGAAGCTCGGATCATCCAGGCAGGCAAAGAGTACGTTAGCCAGTTTGTACGCGACCACTCTGACGACACAGATGTCGCTTGGAGTTATTTTGGCATCTCTCGGTTGAGTAAAGACACTCGAAAGTCTTTTGAAGATAAAAAACATAAACTAGACGCGGCATATCAAAGAGCGGAAATTGCTCTAGATAAATATTTAAAGAGATATGCTGAAATTTTATGGAACTTACTAATTAATGACTTTCGCAAGAACTTTCTCGGCGTACACCGAAAGTTGTCAAAATCTGTTGGTTTTGTTGCACCTAAAAAAGGGGCAGGAGCTAGGTTCGTCTTAGACGATAACATTCTCAAAGCGCTTACTTTAGCCAATGTCTCAAAACAAGAAATGACCTACGATGAATTTTTGGCGCGCCTTTACTTACGTTATGGCATTGTCGTCGGCCCTATTGAGGCGCGCCAATCCGGTCTGTTTGAACGTCAGCGTATTAACGTTGAGTATTACGACCGTAACAAGATAGCGCTGCTAGAAAAAATGAAATTTGCCGGTCTTGCCACTGAATATTCCGATGCGACAGCAATGATAGGCAAAAGTGTATAAAGGTAAACTTTAATGAACGAGCAATGATATCATTTTGATTTTATTTTTCTCGTTTAACACATCCGATAGGGTAGAAAAACATGAATGCGACTTACAAATTAATTGCTAATGCCTTAGAAAAATTTTTATCTGTACAGATACAATCTGACCAATCTAGCCGTCGTTTCTTTCGCCTTGATGGTTTCGACGAGAAAACCTATGAGGAATTACTCGCTTCTTTGATTGCACAGAATTTCTCTTTGGCAGGCCAAAATTTGTGGGGCCGCACTACAGCTCCTATAGAAGGATATGATGACTACACTTTGGAAGAAGGAAAGTCTGCTACGTGGTATCGAAATAACGTGCCACAAGGTCATGCTCTGATTCTTATATTCAACCATCTGACAAGCGACGCCCAAAGTCTTAAAGATATCTATCCAGTTACTGAAACTCTCCTTGTTGTAGAGGGCTTAGATCAGCTCATTGATGCAGCTTTCCAAAGTTATCAACTTATATCAGAACAGCGAGATGTTTTAAAAAGATTTGTTCAACAACTACACGATAAGCTGTTCCGCCCTCAGCTTCGTGACATAGCAGATTTTTTGGCAGCACTCAATGAATATTTGCATATGACACCAGGTGCTTCAATAGAAAAAGCGATCGCTCATTCTCTGCCACATCTCAATCTTTTCAGTTGTATTGAACTAGCTGGCATTCTGAACACGTCAAAAGGGTTGCGTTTACTGCGTCACAATTATAAAGTCTCTCGTCTAGGTTTAGAACTACTAGATGAATCGGATCAAAGAAAATATCTAAAACTGCTTAAAGAAGCAGAGTTTGATGATGATAGCGAATTCGGGGGACTGTCTTCAGAAGAAAAACGTAGTAAATTATATAGTTTTCTCGTAGATGTTCTTATAGACAAAAATCAATTGATGGATGTATTGCAGATCGATTGGGATGAAGTTTCTCCGATTCTCTACAAACCAGCCCGAAAGACTAAAGAAGAATATGCTCGTGAAATAGCATCCAATTTACAAAAGACACTTGAAGAACAACAAATTGAATTAAGTGAACTGCCCGAAGATACCCAACACGCTATTGAGGATCTTGAAGCAGGCAATGAACCTGATGAGGAAGGCTTAGATAGCATCCTCGACGAATTAGGCGATGGATTGCCTAGAACTCTGAAAAATCAAATTAAACGTCTGCGTGGTGTAAAAAAATACCGAACTTCTGATTTCATTGTAGGTGTTACACGAACGGCGATAGAAATATTATCTGCTCTTCAAGACGGTGAAGAAAACTTGACATTATCTATCAGCTTTGACGCTCAGCAAATTAACCAAGGTGGTTCTCTCACAAACAAAGATTTAGAAGCTTTGCTTGCATTTCGCACCCTTTATGGGGGTATCGAAGATATCATGAAGTTGGAGAATCAGATTGTTTGGTCTATAACTCCGCTTTGGGATTTGCTAGCGGATCATCGTGATCTCAGTGAATTTTTGGTCGGAGAAGAGGACCAAGATCAGCGTAACGAAAAAGTGGAACTGGTCTTTACAATAAAGGTGTTAGGTAGAGATGGAAGCTCCCATGATGCCGCCGATTTAATCTGGCTCTATCAACAAGATAGCCCAGCAGCAGCTACTCTAGCACATCTTTCGACGGAAGCACAGAAAATTAAAGAAAATGCTAGCCCTCAACTTGCTATTCCTATTTATAACAATGCCCCAATTACCGACGAGATAGGAGATATTGATTTAGGGCGACCGATTCGTAGTTTGGGGGCATGGTTTCGCGAATCAAATAATTTAGCGGAGATGCTCGCAAAAGAGCTGAAATCGCGAACATCCGATGAGAATTGGAACAAAATATCAGTTAGCCTCTCCCAATTAGAAGAAGCGTGGACAAAATTTGTCAGAGCATCGAGTCAAAATGGCACTTTGGCTGCGGATTTAAATGCTCTTTTATTAGGCTATGAAAATTTCCTGGCAACGGCTGCCTGTGTTTTTCAAACAGGTCAAGATGTTTATGGTTTTCGACCCATAACACAAGCTTGGATTATTGGTCCGCCTTCGTTTAATGAATGGGCGGTTGTTCCGTTTTTACATCCATTAAAGTTACATTGGTGGTATGAAAGAGCGCGGGAATTTACCCAATTCATTACTAATCTGCTGGAGCAAAAAGTATTTATTGTTGACGAACGACGCTTCCGGCGAGAGCTTGATGCGACATATGGATCAAGTAACTATCCAGCACTTATTACATTACCTCGTCGTGACATGCGCCCAGAATATTTTCTCCCTGTCCAAGAAGTAGAGGGATATGAGCTTTATCTTCCCATTGGCCAAGCTAGTGTAGCCTATGGCCTTGATCCAACATTGGTCACAGAAACCGAAAGTGATCGAGCTGCTACGATAGCAGGGCGCGAGCTTGCACGTGTAATTCAGGACTACATAGAAACATATCCATTTGTACGCGATGGTTTGGAAATTTATCTGATCCAATGTCGTAATGGCGCATTACCTGGTCTTCTGGTAGAAGAGCTAGAGCGAATAGCGCAACGTCGCAATTGGAAACTTCAATTGAACGTGATCGTCCACACGGTTGATAGAGGAGCGCCTCTCTATCAACGTGTAACCGAGTGGTTAAAATCTAACGAGGCCTTTTCTGAGCGCAATGACGGATATATCCCACTTGTTACTTTAAAAGTCTTGGAGTGTCCCCGAAAAGAATTGTATAGCATTTTGGAAGACACGGACTTAGTGATCTTACCCGATGTTCTCGCAGAACACGGTCAGCAAATTGAGTTTATCGAGGAAGACAAAGTTAGTAATACCCCCCCGCTTGATGGATATCTGCCTCTTTATCGCGCCCAGCAAGTACCCTTTGAAAAGACGGAGACGACGCGCGATATACTAATAACTACCTTATACCAACCCGTATTGCTACAACATTTCTATAATGTTCAATGGGCAGCAAAAGAACGAAAAGTGATACCGGCAGGCAAAAACTTCGCTTATCATTTGCGGGTGTCTCTCCACGATTGGGAACCTGACTTAGAAAAACTCCATCAATATTTCAATTGGGTAGTGTGCTACGATACCACTATAGATCGATTTTTGCTTGAGGCAACGTTTCCTGGCACGGTTGAAGTTATTCGCTATTCTCTCGGATTAGGCGTCAACCAGCGGCATAACCTCACGGTCTCCTCTTCTAGCCAAGCACAAAATATTGTTATCAGGCGTTTAGCAAGTAACTTAGAGCATTTGCTTCGTCAAGCTAATGACGACTTTAGACATCAAATTGCTCGAAGGTTAGTAGAGGAAGCCAAAAGCATTTCAGGAGATATTGTGTTAAGGGCAGCTGGTCCAGGAGTTTACTTGAACGAACTCATTGGAATGATTGTCGCTAAACATCGAACAGAAAAAAGATATTTTGAGCAGCATCCGAATGCGCTGACAACTTGGATTTATTTAGATGATTTCTCGCATTGGTTTGATCGTAAGTTCCCGGATTTGCTCTTTGTCGCCATGACATTTGAACCAAAGGGGTTGTCTCTACATATAGAAGTTATTGAAGCAAAGTGTATAAGTGAAACGAATTTTACTTCTGAAGCTATGGATGCTCAACGACAAGTAGCCCAAGGGGTTAACCGACTAGCGCAAGCCTGGCGTCCGGGGGGACGTCATCTCGATGCTACATACTGGTACGATCAACTATATAGGGCAATCGTCGGAAATTTGACTGTCGAGCGGGATCAAAGACATCTATGGCAACATTTTAGCCGATGTTTTCCTAATGGCGACTTTCTATTAGAAATGAGTGGTCATTCTTGGGTGTGTTGTTACGATGGAACATCTGGGGTAACCGGCTTTTTAGACGAGGGGGATAGCCAAATTCTTGCATCAGAGGCCACAGAGATTTCGCATTGTTATCATCATGTTGGACGTACAGGCCTTCGGCAGTACCTTCGAGAATTGGTGGAAGATTGGGGTGTGGAAGCGCCAGAAGAAATTTGGATCCTCGATGATACAGAGTTGCCTGCTTCACCTGAGTTGGTGCAGGCAAATGAAGACGCTATGGAAACATCTTTTGATGAACTGATTGAAGAGCCTCAGTCGGCAGATGTCTTAATAGAAAATAGGCCGGAACAAAAAGATTTAGAAGGTTGGTTAAAAGACAAAGCACAGGAGTTGACACGAACCCTTCGAGACTATGATATTCGAGTGCGTCCAATTGAATTGGACAAAATTGATGTTGGGCCAAGCATAGCGCGCTTTAAACTCCGGTTATATCCCGGTGAAAAAATCAATCGCATTCAGAGTATTGCTGTGGACCTTGCACGGGAACTCGCGTTGCATAATACACCACTGATTGAGAATGTAAGTGGGACGCAATTTGTAGGAGTAGATATTCCACGTCAAGAACCAGAAGCCGTCCCTCAGTTAGACTATTTGGTTAAGTTGCAAGACTTGAATAATTTCCAAGTCCCCTTTTTAGTTGGAATGACACCTGACGGTCAGATTCAAACAGAATATCTTGCTGAATTAAGACACTTGTTAGTCGCCGGCAGTACAGGGTCGGGCAAAACGATTTTTCTGTACTCCTTGCTAGTTAGTCTATTGTCCCAATTCAGTCAAAAGGAGCTTCAACTTTTATTAATCGATCCAAAGCAAACAGATTTCGTATATTTTGAGGGCATCCCTCATTTGTTAGGGAATAGCGTAATCATTGAACCTGAAGAAGCAATTGGTTGGTTGGAACATCTAACGGAAGAAGTGCTCACTGAACGCACTGAGCAATTGCGAGATGCGCGAAGTCGAGATTTACAAGATTATAATCTCAAAAACCCTCAAGAACCTATGCCGCCAATTGTGGTGATCATTGATGAATACGCCGATCTTGTCCAAGTGTTAGGTAATGGAGGCCGACAGGAGTTTGAGCACAATATGATTCGCTTAGCTCAAAGAGCAAGAAATGTTGGCATTCATTTGGTTATAGCGACGCAAAGACCTAGTGCTGATATTGTTACTTCTAAGCTCAAAACAAATCTGCCTGCGCGAATTGCTTTCAGATTACCATCTCATCATGATTCAATGACAATCCTAGACCAAAGTGGCGCTGAAAACTTGCTAGGTAGAGGCGATCTCCTTTTTAAGAAGAGTACAGGCATCACACGCTTACAAGGGTTTTATTTATCTACCGAAGAACTTGATCGTTTTCTTGAAAAACGTGGATTGATCTGATTGCACGGAGGTAGCTGCAACTATGATGTCTCATAAAGAATTGTTCTGGGCTTTGTTCAATGCAAAGAACGAGCAAGATGTTGATAAGCTCATTGCAAGAGACCCTGATATCTTTCGGCAAGAAAACTGGCATCCTCTTGGAGAAAATGAAAGCAATTTTGGTGTTGTAGAGAATCGTTACTACTCAGGCTGGGGGCAACAGTAGAAGTAGAAGTTGAGGCCATTGAGCGTGGGAGCAGCCCCTGCAAAACCAATCCGATT
>JAFFZZ010000139.1 GCA_016933915.1 Candidatus Babeliaceae bacterium | reverse complement strand
TTGATCGAACGGCGTTTAACTTTGTGTTGACGTTTGTAATCTTTGGTTAGCCGATGATTATCTTGTGCAATCGTAATTTCATATCCCAGAAAACGAGCATGTCCAGTTGTCGCATGGGTTATCAGCGTTTTCTCGGCGGACATTTCCAGGTTGAGTGTTTTCAGGAATTGATCTAATTTTTGCTTTATCTGTTCTGCTTCTTCTCGTGTGCCAATAAAGCCCAACAGAAAATCATCCGCATATCGGACATATCGCAACCGCCGATATTCAGGATCGTTGGTCATTTGGGAAGATAGGTATCGTTTCCGTTCCCGTAACGATTTGTATTTAGCAATTTGTCCTTTTTGCTTAGCATAAGTCATTGCTACATTTAGTCGATTGTATTCGGGATCGCGGCGCTTCATTTTTCCTTTGGTATAATTTGGTATCAACTCCTGCTCAACATAAGAATCCAATTCGTGTAATACAATGTTTGCAAGTAAGGGACTAAGCACTCCCCCTTGTGGGGTTCCCGAATACGTATTATGGTATGCTCCGTTTTCGATATAGCCAGCTTTCAACATTCCTTTGAGTAATTTCAGCAAGCTCCGGTCTTTTATTCTCCGACTCAGCAATTCGAGCAAAACATCGTGATCAATGTTGTCAAAACATCCTTTAATATCGCCTTCGATGAACCAACGTGTGCCTGTCCATGTGTAGCGTATTTCTTGTAATGCGGTATGGCAGCCACGTTGTTTCCGAAATCCGTGAGAATGACTTGAAAATTGCCCTTCGTAATATGCTGAAAGAATAATGCGGAGGACTTCTTCAAGTAACTTGTCATTCCAACCCGGTATTCCTAATGGTCGCTTTTTGTTGCTGTTCTTTTTGGGTATTCTTGTTCGACGTGTCGCTTTCCAGTGGTATTTTCTGCGTCGTAACCGCTTTATTAATCTGTCAATTCTCCTGATTGACATTCCATCAACAGTGTCTTTTGGATCAGTCCCGACAGTAGTAGAACCAGCATTCGCATATAAATTTGCATAAGCCATTAAGAACAATTCACGATTCAGGATGTTTTTATACACTCGTTTGAGTGTCAAACCTTTTTCGCCACGTTGGCGAACAATCCCAATATATTTAAGAGCAGTACGCATTTCGCTGTTTCTCTTAATTTACATGAGATTTGACTTACCTGCTCCACTTCACCCTGTGAACGGCTTTCCCGTTCGCCCTGGCAGGACGTTACACCTGCGATTACTATTGGAGCTCCGTCACCTTATGGCTCTCGCCACTTAGGCAATCCCGTGTTCCGTACAAGTCAGACGTTTTATAGATTGACTTAGGCACTCCATTCACAACCTTACCATTACTCATTGTAACGTGTCTCTATCAGGTGTTATCTTTGATGACTTGACCGCCTTCATCGAAGCAAATAGAGTATAGGTTTCAACTGGTCTTCCTATAGATGATGCAAGGCATCACTGGTCATTAGAGTTCAAGCAGTTTAGGGGGTGAGATGCAACTTCATATCTCACCCCCTGAAGCTTTTGCCATATCAATCAGTCGTTGCGGTATCCTCTTGACGGTATCCAGTCCGTCTCAACCCGCTTTTCTACCATGCTCTTTTCACGTGTTAGTTTCCCTTCACGCTAAAGTAGGTCGACTTATGGGTATAACATTAACACCTTCCCATATCCGCCTGCGGCGGAAATCCTTCTTGCCGTTTCACGGCGCACCGTCAAGTGCAGCCAAAGGTTATGCTCTCTTTATGCTCTATATAACTTTTAGATAATTATTTATTTAACTAAAATGAACGAACTATTCCTAAATAGCACGATGAAGTTGAATCAGCAAATACACTACTATAACTGCCATATTTAAAGTTAGCAACCCACATATCTAATTTTTTTATTTTATGTTTTTTGTTGCTTAATACTTCACCAGTACGAGGATTATAATCAGTTCTTACTTCTTCAAAAATTATTACTTCATTAAAATCTGAAGTCCAAATTGTTCTATTTGTGAAAAAACGAAGAATGTCATCTATATAAGATTCGTCATAATCACTTTTAGGCTCCATCAGAGTTAGTGCTTCTTTTAAAGTTGGAAGACGCCAATCAGAATAGCCAGCATATTTACTTTGATTGAATGAGTTAACTTCTTCCACTGCTTCTAAAAAAGGAATTTCTTTCCAAAAAACATCATCTACCCACATTAGTGCCGAAGAACTATCAATAACGACATCGTGTTCATTATGATAGTATTTTTCAAAGTTATTATTAAACCCAGAACTTGCTTCGTTTATCTC
>JAFFZZ010000138.1 GCA_016933915.1 Candidatus Babeliaceae bacterium | reverse complement strand
TCATGATATATTCCTTACTTTGCTAGTTAGTTATAAGACAGTCTGAACAGATGCAAAAAACATACCATTATAAAAATAAAAGCAAATATTGGTCTTCAAATTATCTTGACCATATAGTTCAAAGTAAAACTGAGGAGCTAAAGTGAGAATATCAAAGGACTTAACAGAAGGTTATTTTGTCTAAGCGATGTCCGCGAATTTTCAGATATCGTTTGAAGCTAAGGAAAGGAACCGGGGCATTCTGAACCAGTGGGGAGAATTTCCCCGAACAATGGATATTATGGGCTATGGCTTCATGTTTTTTAGCTTCTCTCTCAATGTTTTTCGATCTATACCAAGAATCGCCGCCGCGCGAGTTTTGTTACCATCCACACTCTCAAGGACATTATTGATATATTCGGTCTCTACTTCTGTGAGCGTTCGGGTGAATCCTGTTTTCTGTAAGGCGGTGAAACGCATCAGAAAAGGCAAATCGGGAATCTCGATAAGGTCGCCGTCGGTCATAACCACCAGTCGCTGGATGACATTCTCTAGCTCTCTGACATTGCCTGGCCAATTATAATATAAGAGACTCTGTAGTGCTTTATCAGAGAAACGTAGTGATGACTTATCTGCTTCGTCTGCAAACTTAACCGCAAAATGACGTGCCAGTAAGAGTATATCATCATCCCTTTCTCTCAAAGGTGGCATCGATAACGTAATGACATTGAGACGATAAAATAGATCTTCACGGAAAATTTTCTTTTTGACCAGGTCATTTAACTCTTTGTTCGTCGCAGCTAGAATCCTAACGTCTACTTTTCGCGCTCGATTCGAACCAATCATACAAATTTCTTTATCTTGAAGGACACGCAATAGTTTTACCTGCATGGCCAGGCTCATGTCGCTGACTTCGTCAAGAAAGATAGTGCCTCCATCTGCGGCATGAAAGAAGCCTGCGCGGGATTCGGTAGCCCCGGTGAAGGCTCCCTTGACGTGACCAAACAATTCGCTTTCAAGCAAGGATTCCGGAATGCCGCCACAATTTACAGGCACAAAAGGTGCTGAAGAACGAGAACTACCGTAATGGATAGCCCTGGCTGCAAGTTCTTTGCCAGTACCGCTTTCCCCTGTGATTAGTACCGTAGCCGAAGTGGATGACGCCTTTGTTATCGCGGTAAAAACTTTCTGCATTACCTTTGAGCGACCGATAAAGCCTTTGTGCATGGAGGCCGCCTGAACCGAAGTTAGGTGTCCAGACCGCCGAATCTTGAGTTTATCAAGCACGCGCCGAACTGCGGCAAGTAGTTCCTCATCTGTGAAGGGTTTCGCAAGAAATTCTTCGGCGCCTGTCTTAACCGCATTGACAGCTCCTTCGATAGACGGGTAACCGGTAATCATCATAACTTCGGTGTCTTTAAAGTTTTCCCGAACATGCCGGACAAGATCAAGGCCGCTTACTTTAGGCATTTTAAGGTCCGTGATGACCAGCTCCAATGGCGTGTTTTCAAGAATTTTCAGCGCCTCGGCTACACTTGATACTGTGAAAACATGGTATCCGGCTGATGTAAGATTTCGCTGGAGCACTTCAAGAGTAGCTTTCGCATCGTCAACAATTAAAATACGATCTTTTTGTAATGAAGATGTCATACTATTCCTCTTCTTCGGTACTCCGGGATTCTATTATTGGTAATCTAATTTCAAAGCGAGTACCGCAACCAACCTTGCTTTCGACATTGATCGAACCACCGTGTGAGGTGATAATTCCATGCACTACTGGCAAACCCAAACCTGTCCCGTGCCCGATATCCTTAGTCGTAAAGAAAGGAACAAAAATTTGCTCAAGATTCTCTCTACTAATCCCCGGGCCGGTATCTTCAACAGAAAGATAGACATGATGGTCACTTGACCATGTTCTAACGGTGATCTTACCTCCTCCGGACATAGACTGCAGGGCATTCACAACCAGGTTTACCAGCACTTGATTCAATTGAGAAGGATCGGCAATAATCTCCGGCAGATTTGGGGAAAGAGCATGAACAAGTTCCACGCCCTCTTTAGCACATTGAGTCTCAAAGAAATGAAAACTGTCTTTCACAACCTGGTTGAGATTAATCAGGTTTTTCTTCGGTGGCCTTTGGCGAGCAAAAACCAAAAGCTTCTGGATTATCTCCCTTGCTTGCAAAGAAGCTTTTTCAATTTTCTCAATATCATATTTCGCGGACACAGGGATACGGGGAGTTTTTTTTACCAACTGAGCAAATCCAAGAATATTTCCAAGAGGCTCGTTCAATTCATGCGCCACACCCGCGGCAAGCATTCCTATAGTGGATAGTCTATCAGCATGCCTGAGTTGAGCATGAAGTTTCAATTTTTCATCTTCCGCCTGTTTGCGTTCGATAATTAATGCTAACTGTCTGGCCACC
>JAFFZZ010000137.1 GCA_016933915.1 Candidatus Babeliaceae bacterium | reverse complement strand
GAGACTCTACAGAACCCATCAGCCTCTTCTCAACATGGTCGATTTTCAACCGCCCGCCACTGGTACATTTTCACCGCCCCATGACAAAGGTCCAACAATAGCACCTCCATAACGTTCGATGAAATCTATATAGTCCTGGGGAAAAGGTATAGACAGTAATAAACTGGCATTATTAATTTCGTCCAAAGGAACAGATTCTGCTTTCGAAATAGGAAATTCATCAAACTGTTTTTCGAGCTCTAACCATGTATCATTTTTCATTGTATTCTTTACTGAATCTGGCGATCCAGCCATTGTCAGAATATAGTTCTCCGCATAAGCCATCGCTTTCTCTTTTTATGCTTTCTATGCGTTCCCCCGAGCAATTAATCGCGAGCTCAATATCCTCTTCATCTTCAAGCATCCAAAGAAAATGATGGAGCGCCGTATCAACAATTTCGGGGACAAGAGCCTCAATAGTGTTTTGCTCTGTTATTCCAAAATTTTTCAAGGTTTGGTGTATTTCTTGTGAGCGTTGGTCTCGCATTTTACCTCTTATAATCATTTTCCAATCGCTAATTGCAGCATCCCGGACTTTATGCATTAAAATCGAACCGAATTTATCCAAAGCTTCTTTTGCCATTGAATGGCCTCCTTAGTCATTCCAGGGAATGCGCGTGGGATTCCGTACACCATCCCGCCTAAGATATCGCAAAGATTCACTTACCAAATCTCTGGCCTCTTGAGTCGTAGCACCACCTTCTTTAAGCGCTGCGACCGCTATATTCGTATGCTCACGAAGTGTGTTTGGACGACCACTTTTAGCTAATTCATCAAATAACTGCCGTTGCTTAACAGTCATACGCTCATGCCGCCAACCACGGCCTTTCATATATTCCTGACTAATACTAAAACCTTTTTGGGGATCGTATAAAACATGTCCCTCAAAACCGGCTTGCGCATGCACATGATGTCCACGAACTTTTCGATATTCACCAACATCTACACCGGCCCTTGGTCTTGTTTTCCGAATATCATTTAAATCTTCAAATTTATTGAGAAATCTGTTTGTATCTACAACAGTATCCGCGATATCTTCCCCTTTGTCAAACGCTCTAATCAACCT
>JAFFZZ010000136.1 GCA_016933915.1 Candidatus Babeliaceae bacterium | reverse complement strand
TCAAAGAACAGGCACAAACAACAGACAAAAAAACCTTTAAGTAAAAAGGTTGAAGGGGGATTTTTTCCCCTCCCTTCTTTTATTTTTGCCAGTAAGCATCGCATCTATCTCAAAAAGAAGCAACGTTAACGAAATTCTGAAAGAAGTTTTTTAATGAAAAACAGGAAGTGCAAATAGCCCCTAACCTCAGTCCAAATCCCAGCCGGTGCATTGTTAGCTATTTCTATGTAACCACCGACTCCAGGGTAGTGTTAATCATCGTATCGAATTTAAGCTTCTTACTACAGCCAGCGCGTTCAAAGATGTTCATGAAGCAAACGCCGATGATCTTAGGCTTCTTCTCTCCTGATAGCGCCTCGATCATCTGGATGACCTCCTCAGGTGCACAACCAAACTTTGGCATCGCCAGCCCGCCAAGCACTACAACGGCATCTGGTTTTTTCGGATTCGCCTTTTCGTCTATAACGCTATATCCTATGTTCTCTATCTCTTTTATCTTCCTTGCCTCATTCGCATCAGCTCTCGGCACATATACCATCTTAAAACCCTGATCTCTTACCGTGTAAGCGAGCAATTCGATAAATTGCGTGCATAATGCTACGGATCACGTAAATATCACCTTAGAACCTTTTTTCATATCTGCTATGCTCTCTCTAAAAAGCCCCTTAAAACCCACGATTCCGCTCTTCTTTTCCATTTCCTCAACTCCACCCCCTTCACACACTCGACAACTATAAGGGGGGGCCACATTTATAAATATATATTCATATAAGTAGTATATGAGGTGGAAAAATGTCGAAAGTAAATAAGCTTGTAATTGTCGGATGTGCGGGAATGGGGGGCCCGGCTGCGATGATGACAAAGAGGATGGATCCCACGGTGGATGTGACATTGATAAGAGAGGAGGAGAATTTTTTGACGAGATGCGCGGTTCCTTACATCTCGGTAGAGAAAGCGACGGTGGAAGCTTCGGTCAAGGATGACGGCATGTTTCATACTGCTGGCGTGAAATTGGTGAAGCAGCCTGCAACGAGCATTAACAGGGAAGAAAAGACCGTTACTACCGCTGACGGCGCTATTTATCCGTACGAAAAACTCATTTTGGCTACAGGTGGTAAAGCTATCGTTCCGCCGATTCCCGGTGTGGACCTCGAAGGTGTGTTCACGGTCCGCTGGAGTAGCGACGCCGTAAAGATACGCGAGTGGATAAAGGATAAACGGGTGCGAAATACGGTTGTTTACGGCGCGGGCGCTGTTGGATTAGAGATGGCGTCGCTTATCGCACAAAAAGGCGTAAAAGTTACCATGGTGGTTAGATCCTATACTGGTAGAACCGTGGGTCTCGATTCAGATATGAGCAGTGAACTGGAAAGCCACTTTGCGGAAAAAGGAGTTGTTATCAGGTCAAGAGAAGTAGTAACGAAGATACTGGGGCAGGAGGAAGTGGCTGCGGTTGAATTGTCCTCGGGCGATAAAATCGATGCAGAGATGGTTATTCTGGCATTAGGTGTTCATCCACGTACCGAACTCGCAGAGGCGGCAGGACTTGAAATGGGCGAATATGGCCTGGAGGTGAACGAATATCTTCAAACCTCAGATCCAGACATTTACGCGGGTGGCGACCTGGTTGAGTATGAATGTGAAATCACTAGAAAGCCGATACTGGGCCAGATACGACCAAATGCGGTTATAGGAGGAAGAATCGCCGCAAAAAACGTGCTGGGCTATGAGCTTAAATTCCCACGATTGCTGAACAGTTTCGCAGCAAAGTTGTTCGATAAATCAATTGCATCGGTTGGATTGACAGAAGCAATAGCAAGAGATGAGGGAATCGATGTTTTCGTGGCAAAGAAGAGCGCAAAGAGCAAGCACATGATGATCGAAGGTGCAAAACCGTATACCGTCAAGTTACTCTTTGATAGGGCTACAAAAAGACTAATCGGCGGACAGATAATCGCTGATGACGAACGTTCCGTCAGATACATTGATGTAATCGCGCTCGCAATACGAAGTGGCTGGACCGCTTTAGATTTGACAACGCTGCGCTGTGCGGGTCAACCTGATTTGTCTCCAGAGCCCAGTGCGGAGCCAATAGCAGTAGCTGCTGAGGACGCATTTAAAGAGTTCTATCCACTCGCGTGAAAGAGGTCTGGTACGTTTTCTTGCTTGTTTCAACTGAAAAAAGAGAGCAAATAATGCAAAAGTAGTTTTACTTTTGCACCAGGCGAAACCCCCGAAACTGAACTACCTTTTAAAACTGCAGGCCAAATGGGAAAAACACAAAGATAAAAAAGCGTTTATACTCTAACAAATTCCTACACCATAAGAACTAAAGGTTTACTGAAAAGCGAAAGAATATATATTTATATGGATTTAAACGGTAGAAATTACTAGTTAGCATTTGTTGCGTGTGTGGTGAGGGAAATGAGTGAAAATGAGCCATTCATAAAACTAATCGACGTGTCTAAGGTGTTTGATGGCAAAGCGGTTCTGAAGAATGTGAACGTGGAGATAAACG
>JAFFZZ010000135.1 GCA_016933915.1 Candidatus Babeliaceae bacterium | reverse complement strand
TTTGCTCCCCGTTTTTAAGCTGGAATCGCTGTTAAAATTTTTCAAAAAATTTTATTTTGCTACCAACTGCGGAAGTTGGGCTAGTGTATGCCGAAAACGAATTGAAAGGCGCTATAAGGATTGACAAGAGCAAGCCCAATGCCCACGCAAATCTTGGTCGTGTTTACTATCATCAAGGACATCTTGATGAAGCTATTTTGGAGTACAAGGAATGCCTAAGGCTAGATCCAAAACATAATGCTAGTGATGCTATCCGTGATCTCCTACAGATTGCTTACGATGACAAGAAAAATGTGAATGAACTTGAAAGAACAAAAGTTGATGCATGGCATGAAATTTCTGAGACGAATGTTGTTCGATTCTGGGGGATAAGCATCTGGCGTATGAAACAACTTATGAAGGAATATGAACAACTTGAAATCATGTATGAATCGTTGTGCATGAAAGATGCACAGGAAAAGATAGACGTAATCTTTACTATTATTGCTAAGTCAAAAGACCTTACACTTGACCAGAAAGCAATCGCAGATTTTGCACTTCTGGCTATAGTCGATGGTGCTATTCCGACACCACGTGGTGTTGAGTGTATAAAGATAGCTTTTCAAACCTATCCAGATTTGCTGGAAACTCTTCTACAGAGATGTTCTCCTTCGACAAACTAAGCGCGGCAGAGAAATTGCACCCCAGGCCTGCGAGCACCTCTATCTAAAACCGCACAAAAAGAGAAAAGAGAATCTTTTCATTTTTATAAGACAATCAAACGCCGTCGAGGATGTGTTTGGCCATTTTCGGTTTTCTGCCGAGCAGTTGTGTCAGGTGGTTTATTAAAACATTTTCTATTTCCTTAAGTGTTTTTTCCGACGATTCGGGAATTTGTTTGAAGCTGAACAAGCAGGCAGAAACATCTCTCGAAAGCCTGATTTTGTCGGGAAAGCTTGCTTCGCAATCCCGGCAGATTATGCCATTGGCCGAATTACTGAAATAAACGTCGGGTACGTCCGGTGCGGACTGATTCAAGTGTGGTGGGGCAAGCCCCACCCTACCAGATTTCCTGCAATTGACACAGCGGTCCAGGACCGGCTGAAGGCCGATTTCATTGAGCAGGGTTAGCTGGAACAAAATCAGCAGGGCCAAAAGGTCGCGCTGCTCATTACCTGTCGGATGCTGCTGGTTGGCATTGTGCAGGAATTCGAGAAAGCTGTCGAAAAGACCGGGGTGAGGGTCGTGATCGTGTGTCAGGTTGTTCAGCAGCTCGGCGGCAAAAAGACAAGTGTAAAGAACAGAGAGATTATTGCGCAGGTTTATCAGAGCGGGCTGCTGTTGAAATTCGGTCAACGTAGCGAGCTTTTCCGAGGCAGGTTCGACAAAGACAATATTTCCATGCGAGAGCACCTCGATGAGCCCATCGAAGGGCGATTTGGGGCGTTTCGAGCCTTTCGCGATAGCGTCGATTTTGCCCGTGGCTTTGGTAAAAAACGTGACGATCTGAGACGTTTCGGAATAATCGATTGCGCGTATGCAGATGGCCCGGTCTTTGGTCAGCATGGTTTAAAAGTGCCTAAAGTTATAAGTGACTAAAATGCCTAAATTTAATATCCACTATGTACATCGGGATTGCTACGCTTAAGCCAACTTTAGTCACTTTAGCTCACTTTAGTTCACTTCTCATTTTCGATTTTCTGGATTCTTATGCGTTTAATTTTTCTCGCCTCGGCCAAGGCAATGGTAAACTTCAAATTCTCATAGTCGAAGCTCTCATTTGTTTTTGGGATGTAACCCAGGCGCGAGAATACAAATCCGCCGATGGTCTCGTA
>JAFFZZ010000134.1 GCA_016933915.1 Candidatus Babeliaceae bacterium | reverse complement strand
TAATAAATAAACTATTCAGGAATAAAAGTTTTCAGGCGACAGATATTTCCTTTATTTGTGAACAAGATGGCCCGACTGAAAAAGAGTTAAAAAAAGAATGGTGCGCTCTTTTTGAAAAACGAACATCCATCTTAAGTGCATATCTAGTTAGAGCCAGGTATGGAGATCAAAAGTATAGCCAAGACAATTTTGACGTAATTCTATGCATAAAGAATACAAACGGGAATGATCCAAGACTTGCACAAGAAACAGCATCAATTTTCTCATCTCGTTTTAATAAAGATGAACACGTAGACATTTTGTTTATAAATGATGGTCATGAATTTAAAATTAAGGAAATTGCAAATGCATTCTATAAAAAATGCTAACAACCGGCTCCACTTGAGCACAGGGGCCGGGGCTTTTAGGGAATTATTTCGTCTATAGAATGGCATTGGCACTTGGGTAGTCTCTATATGCCCCTGTGCCAAGTGAGCCGAAACGTTAGGCGTAGGCAAACACAATGCCCACTAAGCAAAACATTACATTGTCTCCAATGCTCGTACAATACCTTGTTGGTCTTTGCTGCCTTAGGTATGATCCTGAAGACGTAGATATCACAATCGGTGACATAGTGTGGGATGAGGCTGCGAAAGAGGAACGGGATGTTGACGTCACTGTCACTGTCGTAGATCCGGATGGCGAAAGTTGTGCCTTCAAGGCATACGAAGTGAAAAGCGAGGGTACTCCTCTTGATGTTACTGAAGTCGAGGGGCTATGTAAAAAGCTGACTGATATGCCTTCGATTAGCCACCGTGCCATTGTCTCTTCATCAGGCTTCACCAAGGGTGAAAAAGCTAAGGCTTCTTTCCACGGTGTCGATTTATTTTGGCTTCGTCCTTGGACTCGGCCACTCGAGGATCAGTTCCCATTACTCACAATGCGTGGCACCGCTGACGAATGCTTTCCTATGAGACAGTCGCTATTATGTTGGAATGATTATCGTTTTTCCTTAGTTGCGCGTATGGCAAAGGGATCGTTTACTGTACAGCCGGGTGATCAATTATTTGATGCTGCTGGTAACGTTCATTCCAAGTATCAGGATTTCGCGCAGTACACTTCAGAATTGTTGCTTCGTTCCACAGAGATATTGTTTCCGATAGAACCTGCATCATCTGTATTGCGTACATTTCCCATTCCATTTTCTGCACCTGAAGGTGAGACTCCTGCCGGACCCTCATGGCCGCACACTCACACTCTGGATGTAAAAGATGATGCTGTTCACATACAGACAGCTGGAGGTATATGCCAGCTTGATTTTGTTACAATTACGGGCTTTTTAAGATGGGAGAGGAGTCCCAATAGAGGACAGTACTATGTTATGGAGCGTGTGCCAGATGGCGATGCATTTGCCGCTGCATTGATTGCACAAGAACTCCGCGAGGGGCATATGACTTGCCTCGTCTTCTCCTCAAAAACGCGTGATATCGGCATTCACTTCGTTCGTTTATTAGAGAAGCACCGCAATGCAATTCGGAGGCTTAAAATTGATATTTCAAGCAAGGAGGCCTGACCTCATTTTGAAGCGGGACCGGGCAAATCGGGGCGCGTTTAAACGGTCTTTTCGGCTGGCTTTTTGTTGCAGTTAACCCATGCCTTGGTTGCAGTAACGCCCGGCCCCTTAAAATTGTGTTAAATTTGGAGAACTGATTATGGAATTCGGAGCAGCAATTGATGCACTAAATCTCTTTTCTGGGTCGGATGTCGGCCGTACATTGTCCAAAATAGAATTGGCAATTGAGGGGTCCGTAGCAAACGACTGCGCCCAAATCCTATGCAAATATCACGCGCAACATGACGCTCTTGTCGCAGCGGGTCTTGTGAAAAGACTTGCAGGACAAATTAATGTAGTAATTCATGCGTTAGGCATTCTGCTTTGTTTGCCGAAAGTGCTAAATCCCGGGGAGGTGATTGAGAGCATCTCGCTCGGCGCAGGGAATACTGGCAAGGCGTTTGACTTGGAGACTAACCATAGAGTAGCAGAGTTTAAGTTCATAGCATGGCAGGGCGGGCCAGAGGCCATCCGCCAAAACTCACTATTTAAGGATTTCTATTCCTTGGCAGAGCTTAATTCTTCTAAGTCAAAACACCTCTATGTCCTCGGCACTGAGTATCCATTGAAGTTCTTCAAAAGCCGACGTGCTCTCGAGAGCGTTCTGAGCAAGAATGTTTCGTTCCATAGTGAGTTCAGGTCCAAATACCCTGATTACCAAGTTGTGAGAGAATATTACTTGCCTCGAAGCAACCTCGTCAGCATCGAAGATATGTCCGAGATGGTGCCAGGGTTGACTAACGATATAGTGGTTTAACAATGCTCCTACCTCCGCCTCCTTGGGTCGGACCGACAAAAATGCTTGTATTCATGATGAAAAGAGGATAAAAGTATGATGCTTTTCGACCTTAGGATGATGT
>JAFFZZ010000133.1 GCA_016933915.1 Candidatus Babeliaceae bacterium | reverse complement strand
TCACTTAGTCCCCAGTTCGCCCGGCGATTGGCGCGCTCATGGGGCCACATTTGGCAAAGTTCCCTCCAAAAACCAAACGATTTTCGGGGGCGTAAATTGACAGCCATTTCGCACTCAATCTGCTACGGCGAGAAAAGTCGGCGCGCCTGAGTGTGCGGGCCAAACGTCTCAAGGCAGCCTGGGATGACGATTATCTTCGCAAAATCCTCGCCGCTTAAGATGCGTACGCCCTGGTACATACACAAGCAGAAATCTTCAAAATCGGTTATCATGATATTATCCTCCAATGGATTTTGGTTGAGTAATGCTTACCTTTACCTTAACCCATTGGAGGGCTATTTGTCAACCCATTCTATCTAGCACAAGGGCATAATAGGCGAAAAGTATGAATGCACGGAACCTTATTCAACTATATAAAGATGGGAGGAGAGATTTTCATAGTATTAAACTACGGAGCTTTGGCAATGTGTTTGGTGCTAATTTGAGGGGAGCAGACTTGCACGATGTTGATTTCAGCGGTGCAGACCTCAGGATGATAGGACTGCAGAATGCAAATTTGATGAATGCTGATTTACGAGGCGCGAACCTTAATGGAGCAAGTATGGTAGGAGCAAATTTGTCTGGTGCGGATCTAAGGGGAGCAAGTCTAGTCAAAACTAAACTTGATATGGTCGACTTCTCTGGTTCTGCTCTAAATGATTTTACTCGTATCAGCAGTAAGTATAAACTGATTTGGAGAATTGTAAACTCGGGAGACATTTCGTGTATAGATTTGCGAAAGATTAAGTTAACAAATGCGTATTTGAAAGGTGTTGATTTGGCAGGAGTTGATTTACAGAAAATCAAGTTCACGAATGTAAATCTAGAGAATGCGGATTTACGAGGAGCTAACTTGGAAAATGCACTTTTAAAAAAAGTTAAACTAAAAGGAGCAAAATTACAGAAAGCAAATATGTGCGCTACTCGTTTGTTAGGAGTAGATTTTAGTGAAGCGAATTTATATCAAGTTAACCTAGAGAGAACCTGGATTGATTCATTTAGTGGACAGAAAACCAGTTTTCGGAATGCGAATCTTAGAGAAACGAATGTTCAAGAGACTTGGTTCGAGGCTGCTGATTTGCGCGCAGCAGATTTAAGAAGGGCGAACTTCACGGGCACAAAGGTGAGGAGATCGACTGACTGGGATGACGCAGATTTGAGAGAGGCTATTTTAGACGAAGCTACTTTTATAATCTATTACAAACATGGTGCGATAATTAGATTAGTGGATGCGTTAAAAACATACTATAGTGTGTATTTGTGATTTGCACAGAGTCACACAACAATATGACTGTAAAAAATGCTGGTTCACTTCACATTAAGCGGCTTTGGGCTGATCTGATCTTACTTATTGTAGCCATTGTTTGAGGTTTTGCCTTTTCGCTGCAACGAATAGCGCAGTACACCTAGGTCCATTTCTGAAGTGCCCCCCCAAAAAGAAGGGCTTCTGCTAAGATAATTTATCTGAATCAACTTCCAAATGTGTCCAGGCGGAAACGTGAAAGCCCATTTTTTCATAGATTTTGAACGCATTTGAAGTCTTTTCAGAGATTAACGCATACCCAACCACATTATTATTTTTGCATTCCTCAAAAAGCGTTTGCATTAACGCTTTTCCCCAACCTTTGCCACGATATTGTTTATCTATTACTATTTCTTCTATCCATACTCTTGTTCCGTCATACCATACAAATGGACGGGCTACGATAAAACCAGCCACAGTTTCATTGATTTTCAGAACAAAACAATAATCTGGAGAAGTAATACACAGTTCTGACAGTCTAGTTTTTGCTGCATCGAGTGTCCATGGTTCAGAATACGTTTCTTGATATGCGTCAACAAAAATCTTTGCACAATCATCAATGTCAGAGATTCGTAAACCTGTTATGGTTGTTTTTCTATTGCATTGGGTTTTACTTGGGTTCTTCAACAAATCACTCGACTTTTGCACCTTAACAGAGAATACTCCACAAGCTGAAAAGCGGGATGCGCTGATAAGTCGTAACCTGTCAGGAGCAAC
>JAFFZZ010000132.1 GCA_016933915.1 Candidatus Babeliaceae bacterium | reverse complement strand
CCGGCTTTTCTGTTGGCATGTCCAATTTCGTGACAGACAAAGCTGAAGCCGAATTGTCCGGCAAACTTGTCCATTTCAGGATTTATAATAGCATTTTGGCCCGTGCCTTTAAGACGGGCCAGGTTGGTGTTGTCAATGATACACGTTGTGCCGCTATAGCCGAAAAAATTGAGCGCTTCATGCAAAAAGCATTTCATATTAAATCGATTAAAGGAACGGTAGAATTTAAGGTAACGCACTTTTGAGTAGCGAAAATAAATAATGCTGCCCACAACGCGAGTTTTCCTGCCGCTAATGTTAATGCTATATGGCGAGGTATCGTGCTGCATCTCCCCGGGCACATCGGGAACCTTGCCGCATCGACTCTTTTTCGTCCCGGAAAACTCAAGTTCCCGGATCATCCTGCTCAGGGTAGAATAGCCAACGATAATCCCCTCCTCTTCGGTGAGCTTTTCATGGATTCGTTGAATCCTGCCCTTACATTTGCCGTAAAGCTTTAAGAGAAGGTCGGGCTCGATTTGGATTTTATCCGCTCTTATTGTCTGAGGGGCAAGGCCCTTTTGCTCTATGATATTGCGCACTGTATTGCGATTCACACGCAACTGACGGCTAATGGTACGTATCTTCATCCCTTCGGTATGGAGTAAATAAATGGCTTTACGCTTGTCCGGATCGATCATAAAATTGCCTCAACGTTCTTTGAAAAGGGCTTACTTTACTTAAAATCCCCCCTGCCAAAAGATTTGCCTGAACAAAGAAAGAGTTGCTTTTAAATCGGGGGTCAGTGCTTTTGTGAATTATTTTGCGCATATATTTTTGGACTATTTCAAGATCGCGCAGCATACTCTTCTCATTTTCGTTGCAATCGCCCATATCCTGGTTTATGTCCTTCATCCGTTCTATGGCCCACAAAATATTTCCTTCTTTGAGCTGTGCTTTGAAATCTTGGGGCCCCCTAAAATATCCATAGGCAAGTTTTTCTATATCCCTTATGCTCAGGTTTTTTCCGGCTGTCAAATTTACAAATTCTTCAATCTCCTCTGCCTTGGCACAGTTCATACGTATGAACTGCGAAAGAGTGTACATATAGGAGTAAACCGGGAATTTACCTTTAAATACCTTCTGCCTTACACAATCGCTCATCTTCCCTATAACACCCAGCCGCATACTTACCCAGGATTTGCTTCTCTCTAAGCCCCTGGCTATTTCCAAAACGCTCATTTTATGGACCTTGTGAAGATCATCAATCAACCGGGCCTGCTCCAGGATGGTTAAGCACTTAGAGTTTGAGATACGTAAAAAATTGACAATCCCCATTACTTCATCTGTGCCAAGCGAGCTATAGGGAACAATACCAATTCCAAGCTTTTTGGCACAACGATAGCGTTTAAAACCATTGAGCAGAATCCTCCTCCCAGCTGTATCGACCCCCTCCAGAGGATCACGAAGGCCATAATCTGAAATTGAACACAAAAGCGCCTGCTCAGCCCCTGCATTGCGAAGCCGATAGTTTTCATACCGCAGATCAAAACTGTTTACCTCTACATTCTGAACCATTTTCACTCCTT
>JAFFZZ010000131.1 GCA_016933915.1 Candidatus Babeliaceae bacterium | reverse complement strand
ACCGGAACGGTCAACTGCATTGACATTGGCGCATTTCCAAATTTGAAACAGCTCTTTATCCTCATTAATAAGATTTATCAAATTTTTTAGCTTCTTATGGTCACGCAGGGGAACAGTAAATTTCATGGATACTCCTTATAATATGTTGCTAACGTACCTGCTCACAGGTGACGGCCTCATGGCGGACCGCATCATTGTGAAGTATGATGTTATCATTAGATCATTGTTTGATGAAACCAATGATCCAGATCAAAGAATAAATTACCATGAATAAAACCAAAACAAAAAAAACAGTGAGCAGTATATATGACTTACGCTTGTTCCATTTTGAAAAGGCATCTTGGCATTTTTTCCAAGAATCCACCCGAAATAGTCAACGGCAATCTCCAATAGAAAACCCATTTTTAATTCGACCTATTATTGAGCTGCGATGATTTTTTGCTACTGCAAGAGATTTTATTACCTCCCATAGTATCCCAAAATCAAGCAGTTCCCCAAAGATCCATGGGGAAAGAGTCAAGGGCAGACTCTATCCCTTTATTCAAATTTTTGTTCACGCCATTTGTTCCTTTCCGCCTCCTGCTCCCTGTTTTGGCGGACTGATTTTTCGATTTGGGTAAGTTTGAGCTTAGCAAACTCACGTACCTCATGTGATGAGTGCTCCAAGAGCTCTGCAAAGGCCCTTGATCGAACTTCAAGAATGTCTGCGAGCGACCCTGACCAAATATCAGGCCAAGTTCCTTTGAATATTGTTTCTACAATGTTGATCGGGCTCTCTGCTACGTCTAAAAGCGCCTTGATATGGCCGCTAAGTTTGACCTGCTTCAGATTTTTAAAAGGACTATTTTCTTTGTCATCGGAGGAGTAAGATGAAACCGCGCCAGCAACTTTTATTATCCGATCTTGATTTCCATTACACCATTTCAATAAGCGATCCACTGGAGCGTGATTCAATGAGAGTTCGTGATGTGAAACCCCGCTTTTGAAAAGATTGTGCACAAGAAGGGCTTCTTTTTCGTCGCCTGTAAAAACACTGTTCAGAATTTCCTCCGGGAAATTAGTGATTAGAACTCTGATAATCTCCGTTAACTCAAAGCTAAAGAGTCGAAAACTTTCAACGCCCTCGCAAAGCAGTCCGACGATTTCTCGAATCTCATTTTTCGGTGCAGAGACCGATAAGCACTCAGAGACCACCAGATCAAGTTCATGCAATTGATGCTTTTTAACATCTTCTCTGTGCATCGAAAGCAGCCTGCGAATTGCCTTCCGCCCCATGGAGCGTAAAACTTCGCTGGGCACATAGTTGCTGTCTCTGTTGATAACGAACCGCATGCCAAGTATCTTAAGCGTGGAGAATACACCCTCCTCCAGCTCATTGAGCGCCGAAATAATTTCAGCTAAGTCTGTGTCTGAGATCGTCTCATGTACCCGACCATAGCTAATGTGTTCAAACCGCCACGCTTCGAGTTGGCCGGTACGCGCTATTTCAACAAGCTTTTTCACGCCCCAAGCTACTATTGGTGTGGCCCCTAACAGGTACACGAAGTGTGGCTTAAGCTCAGGTATCTCTATTACGCGTTCTTGGAGTTGCCGAGCCATATTCGGATCTTCAGAGTGAACGGCATGGATGAAGCCACTGAACAAAATAGGATGAACTTGTTCCAGGTCTTGTTTCTGCATCAATTCAACGAGAAAATCAAATGTTTGGCTTGGAGCAGCACTGCCTTTGGCAAGCCCCTCACCAAATGGCCAAAGCGCATCAATGTGCTTTTCCCAAAGCCTTGGCGCCAATTTTTCAAGATATTCAGGCACTGAAGCAGCAAGTTCGCCCAGTTTTACTATCTTCTCTTGGACTTCTTTTGATTTTTCGGTATAATTTCCACCCTTAACTTCTATATGATCCCAAATGTTTGTAAGCGCATATGCCTCAATCTCAGAATAGGGGTCGGATGGAGCTGCCAAGCGCTCAAGCACTTCAAGTCTGGTGCGAAGTTCAGGGGTGAATCTTTTGCCTTCAAAGTAGATTGTTTGTTTAATAGAAATCCACATTTCAGGCCAGCTTCCCCCGCTGGCATGTTCACGGACGATCTCTTCCATGATATCAAAGCAACCTGCAAAGGACCACAACCCTCGGAAGTGATCCGCCAATAGACCTTTGGCCCATTTTTTTGCCACCTCGTCGTTCGAAATCAATTTAGGCTTCAAAAGCTCAAGGAAACCTGTGTACCAATCCAATTTCTCTCCGTGTGTTTTGGGCCTCCAACCATAGTCTCTTCTACGTGCACCAAAGCCAAAGGTGCCGAACGAAGACCAATGAATTGCCTCGAGCGCTGAATGAAACAACTCGCCAGCGATCTCTTGATGTTTCGGGTTACTAGAACTAAGCAAACGGTTAAGAAACGCCTGTCTTCGTTTTGGGGTAGCTTGCGTGCCTGACAGGTACAATGAAAAAAGGGAACGTAGTTGGTCAACTACGCTATTATTGTTCTCACCAACCTTCTCCGTCTCAGCAAACTTCAGGATTATTTCAGCGGCGCGATCAAAACTTTCATCTTCATAAGCAAGTTGACGCAGAAGCCTAACAATCACGGAAAAATGCTTGTTGCTCCTTGAAGCGAATATATGGTCATTCGATGCAGTTTCTATTGATGTCAGCACAGTGTCGGGGAAGACTGGTGCGATATAACCAAAAGCCGTTAACAGATCTTCATCACAAGACGCAATATCATATAGTAGACCTCCTGATTGCACCCATGTGCTGGCCAATTGATGTGCAGGTCCAAAATCATGTAAATAGCCTAGCCTGTGCGCGCAGGACTTGAACAATCGCAAGTTCTCTCGCTTGAAAAGCTCGCTGTTGATTTCGTAAGGGGTGATGTTCTGGAGTGCTCTTTTTGCTAATCGGTTGGCCAAGGCGTGTGGCAACACGGCCCGCCAATTCCCGCGTTGTTGCGATAGTTGTCGCCGCAGAAGCTCCGCATGGCTTCGATAGAGAGTTCGGCGCTTTATTCCACCGATGGTCGCCAGAACGTTCAGTTCATCATTGTATTCTGACTGGGAAACATTGAATGAATACACAAGTGACAAAATTTCCGCACTTTCTAGCAAGCTGTCTGTGATCCCCTTCCTCTGGTTAAATAATCGCAGGAACAAATCTTCATCAGAGAAGTTTGTTAAAGTTTCATCTGTATCAACTCTGCTTGCCAATGCGAGTGCAATTCGAGCATTGCCACCAGCAAATTCCGCGACTTTGTCTGCATTAACACGCCCTAAGACCGGAAATCTTTTAAGGACGAGCTTAGAAACGATTTCCTCACTCGAAGGCTCTAAATGAATGACTTCTGTCTCTTCGGGTCGGTCGCCAGATATATCATATTCAATTGTCAGAAGGCTCAACCTTGCGCTACTCAATGAAACTTTCTTTTGTAAATTGCGGTGAACTTCCGGGGAGCAATTGTCCAAGACAACGTAAGCCGTAAAATCATTGGCGATTAGATATGAAACAAGTTCTGAAGCGGTGGGGGAAATATCATCACCAAGATTGGCATAGATTACATTTGCTGATGGCAATGAATCTTCGCCGACATTGGTTTCAAAAAGTGCCTGAGCAAAACGTGTCTTACCAACACCTGATAAACCTGTTATTCGAACTATGCTGCCAAGTCTCCTCAGCCTTTCGCGCATCAGTCTGAGACCATCAGAGATTGCCATAGGCTTTTTTTCCTGTGAGTTTACATCTATTATACAGGGGTGATTATCAAACAAAAATTCATCATCTTGATCAAGTGGCGTTGCCGTCCATCGACCAAACGGCGTCCAGCCTGACAGGGGCTTTCCTAACCGCGAACGTACCCATAATGAGACTCCGGGGTATTGCCTTAACCATGTGGCTAGTCTATCTCTTCCATAAAAATCGAGTAGGAGATCATCTTTGTTATTCAAATCTTCAACGGCCTTGCGCATCCCATGGAGGCGTTCAGAGAGCATTCTGTCTGAACAATCGTCTTTGCCACTAACAATGATGTACGCCCCTTTTTTGGAAGTCAAATTGGCAATAACTGGCTTTATATTGCCTTTTTCCAACATTTCCTTTTTGCATGCGGCTTTGCCCATGCTATTTTTTTTCACTTGAAAACCAGTATTTTCGCGAGGAACAAAACCAGGCATATTAAATTTGGTGGATGCATTCACACGTACATCAAGCCCGCCGTCTGGTGCCTCCTGTGCTCCACCCCATAACACACAAGATGGCTGAATTCTCTGCATAATCAATTCCGCTTCGCATAATCGTGCTACCATTTCTCTTAGATCAGCATCATTTAGAGAAGAGAGATCAGCAGATTCAAGTTCAAAAAATCTCATTGTGTTCCTTTTGCTTATGCCTCTTGGGTATGCGTACTTTTTATGGGTTTCTGTGTGGGTTATGCCCACATCTTGAATCGTAATAACTTAGTGGCGCACCTCACGACAGTTCACGACCTACGCTTTTGACCTGATTTTTATAGATCCCGAATATGGGTTCGGGGTCGCATCTTGAATAGTGAATATCATAGTGTCTCACCACAAAACTGTTCCCAAACCTCTCTATTGAACTGATTCCTACAAATTCAGAAGACACCTCAAGTGTTTCTCAGATATTGCAATTATCTACTTTTTTATAACAAATCAAATGCTCTTATATT
>JAFFZZ010000130.1 GCA_016933915.1 Candidatus Babeliaceae bacterium | reverse complement strand
GGAGTTGTTTTGCCTTTAGTGAACTGTTAATAATTACAAAAACGCAGCCTGCTTTTAAAATACCGTATATCGATATAACAGATTCAACTGAATTATCCAGAAATACAATCACTCTATTCTGTTTTGTAATTCCTTCCTTCACCAGGTAAGTAGCCAATCTATCAGATCTGTTGTCAAGTGAACGGTATGATAAACGGTTCTCACCACAAATAATAGCAGTTTTATCCGGACATTGTTGAGCTGAATACGACAAATATTGATGTACTAATTCCGGAAACATCATGAATATTATTCCTGCTTTTTAAATTTAGAGTGCATTTTTATATATTTGTATTTTTTTTATTGCAGATGGAGTGTTTAATGGATATTCCCCAGCTATGATACAAGTCAAGGGATAAAATGTTAAAGAGGCTTCCCTAAAAAATGAACCTGCCTATGTAATAATAAGCGACTCTTCAGAAACCTGACCATGTGATGTTTTTTTACAACCAGCTATTCGTGGTTTTCCCACAAGTTACTTTTCGGAACGTCAGAAGTGGTGTCAACAATCATATCACCGTGATGTAATCACAGGGGAATATACGTCATACACCCTGTTCCGACATATATAATATAAACAACACAATGGTTTCGTTTTCAGTATCCAATTTAGAGTAGCTTCACTCAACGACAGCTACAAGATAGGGGTCATTATTGACCTCAAGCGCCCGCATCCGAACAGCCAGCTTGCGGGCAACAGCGACAATCGCTTTCTTTTTACTCCCTGAGTTTCGATAGACTGAGGTGAATTTTTCAAGCAAAACGGGATCTCGTTTGATGGCCCGCCAGGCACATTCTATCAGCCACGACCGCACATACGGATTACCCTGGCCGGTGACACGTCCCCGTCGAATGGTCTCACCCGTTGAATATTCGCTCGCTGTTAGCCCCGTATACGATGCAAAACGCTTTCCCGTAGAAAATCGTTCTAGTCCGCCCCATTCAAGCGTGAAACGAGTCGCACTGAGCCACCCTACACCCGGACAACTTTTTTTCAAGGTGACCAAACGGCGGTACTGTTCTTCTTCGCTCATGCGTTTCAGCTCCTGCAGTATCTCTTTTTTTTGCGCACACAAAAAGTCAAGCACGGCCAGCAGTACCTCCAACACCTTCCTCAGCGATAATGATAAGCCCTTCAGCCATTTCTTCCCTGAAAGCTCATGGTAATCACGATCATACCATACTCCCGCTTTCAAACCTCTGTCCAAACCATGATATTCCAGCATACGCCGTATCCGGTTTTTCGTGCGAACGATTTCCTTTTGAATCTGATTCAGCAGCCGACTCATTTGCCTATCCTCGCGTCGCTTACGGTCCGGAATATGGCACCTTACGTAATCTCCTGTTTCAAGATTCTTCGCCAAACGGCGCGCATCCCGTCGGTCAGTCTTCACACGATCATCTTTTGCCTGGGTCACCTTGTTCGGCGGTGTTACAATACATTGAATGCCATCTGCCGTGAGAAGATCGTGCAGCCAGAATCCGTGGAATCCCGCTTCGTACATTATCGTAATTACTCACTCCGGGTACTTATTCTGTAAATAGCTTTTTAATACTTCATACTTACCAGGCATACTCGTCTCGTTTACTATCATACCTTCACTTCTGACACACAGCTTCCATGTCCGCTTGGCATCTTCTAATCCTATAAAAATAAACTTGCCTTTAACGATAGTCTCTTTCATCTTTCTCATGGGGCTACCTCCTTAGAAGATTTGTGTCATTCAAACAAACACGTAATTTCTGATGCTTCTCAAAGGATAGCCTCTTCTTGTCTGCTCCGCAACTCTTCTATACCATAGTATCATATCAAAATCATGGGGATCATAAATTCCAAAAAAGAATTCATGTAGAACCAATATTGTGCAGATCAAATTATTTTGCAAGAACTTTCAGCATTCGTATCGTTAAAATTTATTGTATATATGCTTGATAAGCGCTGTAATATTCATGTTTTTAGACATCTGTCCCTTCAATCAGTCAAAAAACCGTGATATTATGCAGGATTGAACCGCAATCGCTCAATCCGGGAGAGTATCTCTGCAAACTGCCTCTTGTTTATCACAACCTCTGCCATCTGAAACGTAACATATCTGCT
>JAFFZZ010000129.1 GCA_016933915.1 Candidatus Babeliaceae bacterium | reverse complement strand
GGCTCAACCAGGTGGCTCGGACGCTGTCGCCAGACACGTTCGCGCAATGACTTCTTTTTATCAAGCTCAGGATCAATAGAATAGGAGGTGACTCTCACATACGGGGGTATTGACTTTTTCGTCCGCGATTCTCAGGAGGATAACCACTTAGCCCGACTCGATTAGCACATTCCAAGGTGATCATGACTGGCACAGTGTCAGCCGATCATTGACACAGGTCGAGGCTTTTTTTGCGATTTCCAACTGCATCGTCAGTTTTCCCACCATGCGTTCCAACTCGGCGATGCGCTCTTGTTCGGACTGCGATCCGCATCGCGTTCAAACGCCCGACTCGCTGCCGCCAGAAACTGCTGCTTCCACTGGCCGATCATCTGGGCGGTCAATTGATGCCTGCGGCACAGCTCTGCCATGCTCTGTTCGCCCGATAGCAGTTGCAGCACCACTTCGCTCTTGAATTGCGGGGTAAACTTACGTCTGGTTTTCATCTGACCTTTCCTCTCTTGGACACGATCATACTTCATTTAGCGCTGTGTCCAATCTGAGGGGGTTACTACACAGTAAATCACTTTTTAGTTTTAGACCAAAAACTGAGAAATTTTGAGATAGTAGTATCAAGCTTATCATAGATATTGGGTAAAACTGTAATGTCTTCACCTAATCTCAATTTGCCGCTCACTGCCGCAATATCCACATAATTGTCTAACATCCTTTTTTCGATAAATTCGTCGTCTGTATGCGATTCTCTTTCAAAATCAGAAAACTCATCTGCAATTAGCCTTTTTCTGATGCGTCGTTTTAATTCGATTATTTCTGGCGAATCTGGTTCAATACATCTCAAATCCAAAAGTGACGATCTCTCACCTGTCCACATGTAAAGTGAAATAACATTACAACCAAAAATAGCACATAACCTAGAAGCTCCAAAAGTCGATGCCAATATAATGCCATCATAATCTGAAGTAATTGTTTTCTCAATAACCTGGGATTCTATTGCGGAGTAATAGTTTCCCCACTTTTCAATATGGATAATATCATTTGCATACAGCTTTTTCAGCATATCTTGAAATGTAGTAAAAAGATATTCAAAACCTTCTTTCTCATTTAAACGTGGAGGACGGTTTGTATATCTTGGTAAAAGGTGAATATTTCGAGTATCATTTTGAGATAGCAATTCTTTTAGGAAGGTCGTTTTTCCAACACCTGAGGGGCCATTTAAAACGAAAATCTTTCCCATCATTTTCACCCTTTCCTGGCGGTAATTTTTCTCGTCTTCCAACCTGTTTCAAGAAGCCTTGATTCTCGTAATCTTTTTCCATGCGTTTTGAGATTTGATCCGATTAGTATCTCCTGATAATGGCCAAACCAGTGCGCTGGTCTTTGGGGAAAATTCCCGCTCAGATTAATAACTGAACAGTACGGTACGCAGAACGGGTCTTTACACCATAATTGCCTTTTCTGTTCACGAGAAAAATTTCTGTGGATTAGGCTTCGGACTTCATGTGATTGACATGCATCATTTTGATTACTAAAGGACTTGGATTTCTCTCCGAATAGGTAATGTATACAGCTTCACGCGCTCTCGTACAAGCAACATAGAATAATCGTTTGGTAGCAGCATCTGGATTACCCCAAGGTTCGACACTAGATATTGCAGGCAAGATAACATAATCAAACTCACGCCCTTTGGAGCTGTGCATTGTAGTCAAGATTGCCTTGTTTTTGACTGCCCCAAATGTCACCGAGTCGATACAGTTGCTGGCAACATCTCCTTGACAGATTTCATCGAGATTCGATAAATCGCCGGTTCGATTCCCGATCTCGTCCAAGATTTCGTAAAGTTCCAAACCCTCGCAAAAGGATCTGATCCAGTCCTGGACACTGAACGTTGGATCGTCATATTTAAGCAGGATCGAACGAAACTCTCGTTCGATTAGGGGTTGATCTAATTCCGAATAACTTCTTTTCGCATCCCGTAAAATCTTGAGATAGTCCTGGAATAAAGTGGGAAATCTATTGAAGGTATCTAAGTCCCGTGTGTGTTCGATAGCCCATCCGGCGCATTGTCTCAACCAGTTGATAAATGGGCTATTCGGCAGTTTGGCAATTCGCTCATCAACGAACTCAAGCCCAGCTCGATTAATCGTAGGATTGTTCAAAGACTGGCGCAGACAATTGACGACAGGCCCTTTACTGCGATATAGAATCGCGATTCGACTTATATCTTTTCCTCGTTGTTCTAACTTGTGCTGAAGGGTTGGCAGCAAATCATGTACGATCCAATCCGTTTGATTGGATAAAGAACCTCCCGGTAGCGGCACAAAATGAATTTGATCTTCGCCCGGGTTTTCTCGCCCACATGAGAAATCTCTTGGTTGCGCCAAAATAGTTTCTGTAGTCGCTATTATACGATCGCCAAAGCGATAACATTTTTTCGTCTTTATCGCAGCTTCGAATCCTAATCCTTTTTTGAGTAAATCATACATGTATACTTCGTTGGCCCCTACGAATCCGTAAATCAGCTGATCAGGATCCCCAACAGCCAGAATCTTCATGCCAATCTTTTCGGCGATGAACATGGCTAGTGTGTGCAAACTACCGCCAAGATCTTGATATTCATCAATGAGAAGCCAAGCAAAACGATGGCGCAAATAACGATGAAGAAAAACAGAGTCTCGAAGTATTTCAATAGCACGTTGGACTATCATTTCAAAATCCAATAGCCCTCTTTCGAACATTGCCTGATCGTATGCTAGTAAAACACGGTGCAAGTTCTCAAGAGAGCTCGGCCATCCATTCACAACAACGTCACGTCGAAGTGATGTTAATCGCATTAAGCATTTTTCAGCATGGGACACAATCTCGGCCTCTCGTTTACCACTCTCACCATGTTCATGCAAGAGTGGAATCAAGATTTCAACTGACTGTTTTTCCGATGCTATGCCGAAGTTTTCTGGAAGCCGATCACCGAATAAGGGCGAAAATGGATAAATAATGTGTGTCAAACAAAAATCGTGTACTGTGCCCGTAAACAAATCATCAGAATCAGGAACTCTCATCGATATGAGTTCATCGCGAATGCGGTCCGAAGCAGCATTGCTGAAACTCAGACAGGCAACCCCATTCCCGTTCGCTAGTTCCAAAGCGGCTTTCGCGGTGACAATGCGTGTTTTCCCACTTCCCGGACCGGCAATCACTAACGTATTCTTATCGCGCATAACGGCGGCGCATTGCTCATCATTAAGTCCATCTAGAAAGCTAAAAGGGTAACTCATCCGAATCGCCTTGTTCACCCTCATCTTTTCCAGTGCGATCTGAAGGCGTAGCCAATGTTTCGATATAGCGAATACAATCTTCGATGTACGGAGGGCATTGCACTTTAGTGACTCGTGGAGCCAGCCTTTGAGCAAATCGGCCTTTACCAATCCTTGTGGATATTCGATCCAAAACGTAGCCGATTTGTTCGGT
>JAFFZZ010000128.1 GCA_016933915.1 Candidatus Babeliaceae bacterium | reverse complement strand
TGGCTTGGAAATATCGGCGGCTTGAAATGAACTATCAAAGGATAGGCTCTCTTGATACTCTATCCACAACATTTGACAATAACTCACGTGTTTTGTTTATCACCCTAATTCTTTGCGGCGTTGCGTTTGCGGCAGTTAATTTCTTTACAGCATCCATTGGTGCTAAAGAACCAGATGTGGAGTGGGGAGAACTTAGAAGAGTTATGGGAGAATGGGTCTGCTTTACTGGTGTACCTGCTTTAAATTGTTGCATTGTGCACGGGTAAGTTTTTTTATGGAGAGCGGCATTTGCCGCTCTCCTCAATTTTTCTCTATTGAACTATGATTAAAAAAATTGTTATTTTGATTCTGATTTTCAATTCCTATTGCTTTGCCATCGAAGTGATATCAAAAAATTTATTTACACTTAAAAACGTGCTTGTCCCTCTATCTCTTTGTGTGACGGATGATAACATGATTATCGTTTCCGATAGAAAAGCGTCAGACATAAAGATATTTGACATGAAAGGGAAACTCATTAAAACCCTGGGAAGAAAGGGACCAGGACCCGGAGAATTAAATTTCCCATATTGCTGTGCCTATCAATTCCCATACTTGGCCGTGTTTGATTTTGGGAAAAGGCAAATCATCATTTTTAAGCAAACGGGTATTTCCGATTTCGAGTATCTAAAGCAAATTCTGTGTGTCGGGCTGGGATCTGATATTGCATTATCTGGCGAAAGTGTAATTGTTTCAGGATATACTCGGGATAAAAACGCGAAAGAATATGGTATTTATAAAATAAATTTGCAGACATTGGAAAAAAAAGAAATTCTCCCCATTGAACGAAAATACAATCTTGATTCATATACAAAATACAAAAATCTGTATGATAAAAGCTTTCTAACCATAGGGACCGGTGGATATATTGCTTTATGCAAACAGTTTTTATACTCCATTTGGGAAGGCGATCTCGTCATTTCCAGAATCGGAAGTGATGGAATTATCTCTTTTGGTGAAAAAACAAAGAATTATTCTGCCCCTCAAGCCACGGCTGAATGGAAGAAGGCGTACAAAGAAATGAACGGACGCCAATATGATCAAGAATGTAAGAACTTTTCCAGTATTATAGGGATCTTCGCCAATGACGATTTTATCGGCGTTCTCTATGGCAATTATTCCAATGAGTTCAGCCGTTGGGAAATCTATCTCCAGCTCTATAACAGCCGGGACAACCAATTTCTAAAAGAGTTGAAACTTCCCGGGGCTGTGGATGAGAGTGATTCGCAACCTTATCATTCATTCTATTTCTGCAAGGATAAAAACGTCCTGTACTATATCTCCAGAGAGCTTTCGGAAGATCAGGATATTTATAAAATTCATCAATACCAGATACAGAAATGAAGAATTCAATTATCCTTGCATTGGCGGTTTTGGTGTTGGTAGTTTCCAGCATGTATTACAAGGAATCCAAAAAAAACCTCTTATATTCTTTCCCCAACATTTCCGCCGATCTGAATGATGAATCGCTCCCCTCCATATTTCTCTATTTTTTCTTTTCAAACAGCAACTGCCGGGATTGCATGCAAGTGATGGAAGTGTTTGATGAAATCCCGGGAGCTTATATTTTAGTAGGCGTCGCGCCGGAAGTAGAAATTATTCAAAAGGAACCGGTTGTTCGGGAGTTTTCAAAAAAACACAAAGTCTTCCCCTTTAAGGAATTTAAAAAATTTCTTCCTTATTATACGCCTCATCTGATCGGAGTGTCATCCAAGGGGAGGATTTTGTTTTCTCTTCCTTGCGTTCCGGGAGAAAAAGCGTATCTCATCGACTTTTTAAAATCGTTTTATAACAGAATCTATCCTCATCTCATGTGATAACCCTATAATGGGCACTTATATATAAATACTCGTTACTAGGGATCTATTAAGACAATAAAAATTATTGCTCTTTAAACTGGATCGCGCGCAAAGGCCTGTATTTTCCAGCTTTTATCTTAGCACTGTCGCGCCAAACGTAATCACCGGTCAGGTTGATGTGCTCCCAGCCAAGAGGTGACAGATATTGCAGCATGGCATCATTGATTGTCAGGCCGCGATTCTTCAAGGCATTTACCGATCGATCAAGATAAACCGTGTTCCATAATGCAATGGCGGCAGTCAAAAGATTGAGGCCGCTGGCGCGATAACATTGCTTCTCAAAGGTTCGGTCTCGAATTTCTCCCAAGCGGTTGAAGAAAACTGCGCGTGCCAGTGCATTGCGTGCTTCGCCCTTGTTCAGCCCCGCATTGACACGCCGGCGCAGTTCCACACTTTGCAGCCAATCCAAAATGAATAGAGTGCGCTCAATGCGTCCCAACTCTCGCAGCGCAACGGCCAAACCGTTCTGGCGAGGATAACTTCCCAGTTTGCGCAGCATCAGAGAGGCTGTTACTGTTCCTAATTTTATTGATGTTGCCAGCCGTAGGATTTCATCCCAATGAGATCGGATATGTTTTAAGTTTATTTTGCCCCCAATTAAAGGCTTCACAGTATCATACATGTTCTCGTTTTTTGGAATGTAAAGCTTGGTGTCGCTCAGATCACGAATACGAGGTGCGAAGCGGAAACCAAGCAAGTGCATTAGTGCGAATACGTGATCTGTGAAACCGGCCGTGTCGGTGTAGTGTTCCTCGATATGCAGATCTGATTCGTGGTACAGTAAGCCGTCGAGCACGAAAGTTGAGTCTCGCACACCGACATTTACTATCTTTATATGGAAGGGTGCATACTGGTCAGAAATATGGGTATAGAACAGCCGGCCAGGTTCACTGCCATACTTTGGATTGATGTGGCCAGTGCTTTCGGCCTTGCTCCCCACTTTAAATCTTTGGCCGTCCGATGACGATGTTGTGCCATCGCCCCAGTGTTCGGAGAAAGGATGTTTGAGCTGTGCGTTAACAAGGTCGGCGAGTGCCATTGAGTAAGTTTCTTCTCGAACGTACCAGGCTTGAAGCCATGCCAGCTTGGAGTAAGTCGTTCCAGGGCAGGACTCAGCCATTTTGGACAGGCCCAGGTTGATCGCATCTGAAAGAATCGCTGTTAATAGCAGGGATTTGTCTTTCACCAAGTCACCTGATTTTAGATGAGTAAAGTGACGGGTGAAACCTGTCCAATTTTCTACTTCCATCAGCAGATCAGTGATCTTTACGTGAGGCAGAATCAAGGTGGCCTGATCAATTATTGTCTGCGCCATATCAGGCACTACAGCTTCAAGTGGAGTAATCTTCAGTCCTGATTCATTGATGATAGCATCCGGCAATTCATCTTCCTTGGCCATATTATTGACTGCGGCAAGCTGGTCTTCCAGCAGCTTCAAACGATCTTGCAGATACTGTTCACAGTCTGTGTCAACTGACAAAGGCAATTTTCTCGACTTTTTAAAATTGGCGAATCTATCTGAGGGCAATAGATAATCCTCGAAATTCTTGAACTGCCGTGATCCTTGAACCCAAATATCACCCGAGCGCAACGCGTTTTTAAGCTCCGATAGAGCGCAAAGCTCATAATTACGCCGGTCGAGGCCATTGTCGGTGATCACAAGCTTCTCCCAGCGCTTTTTAATGAAGCCAAGTGGAGCATTGTTCGGGATCTTTCGGACATTGCAAGCATTCATGTCTCGCAGAATTTCAATGGCATTGAGTAAATGCACGGCGGCGGGGGCGGCTCGGAGTTTGAGAACTTCAAGGAATTCCGGAGCGTAGCGGCGTAAGGTGGCATAGTTTTTCCCGATTTGATGAAGGAAATCGAAATCTTCAGGCTGTGCTAGCTGCTCAGCTTCTGTGACACTTTCTGCAAAGGCGTCCCATGATATAACAGCTTCAATCGCGGCAAATGGGTCATTCCCAAGCCTTTTAGCTTCGATTAAGGCTTTGCCTATGCGTCCATAAAGAAGCACTTTATTGTTAATCGCCTTCCCATGGTTCTGAAACTGCTTATGATGTCTGTTTTTGGCGGCATTGAAGATATTGCCTAAAATGCGGTCATGAAGGCTGATTATTTCATCGGTAACGGTGGCCAGGCTATCGATGGCGATGGCTACGAGTGTGGCATAACGGCGTCTAGGTTCGAATTTGGCTAGGTCGGCCGGAGTCATTTGACCTCCCTCACGGGCGATTTTAAGCAACCTGTTTTGATGAACAGCGAGTTCGATACCAATAGGCAAATCAATAGTTTGCCAGTATTTTAAACGCTCTATGTGTTCAAGCATGTGCTTTGAGTTCGGTTTTCCTGGTGACTGCCGAAGCCAAGATAGCCAAGTCATCTTTCCATTGCCACGGTGTTTGAGTAAATCATCAAGCCTTTGCTTATGTGCATCAGTCAATGCATCGGATAGAACTATGTAGATATTCCGGTTTGCGCGCGTAATCGCTTCAGCGATCGCGCGCTCAATGGTACTGATCGCGGGTATAATGATCGACTGCCGACGAAGATCTTCTATTAAGGTGTTGGCCAACACAAAACCCTTGTCTGTCTGCATAGCCAATTCTGTCAAAGCATGAACAGCTTGCCTATAAGGCCTGGTAATAGTAAATGGACAAAAAACAACGCTAAGGCATCTTTTCGTATCACAGCAAATTTATGAACTCATCGACCGTCATCT
>JAFFZZ010000127.1 GCA_016933915.1 Candidatus Babeliaceae bacterium | reverse complement strand
TGCTCAACTTAGGCTCGCTAAAGCCCGTCACGAACATACGCAAGCGATGCCCGTACCGGGCACCGACTATTGCGTAACTCGTGACAAGAAATTTAGCGATTTAAGTTGAGTTACTTACTAGTAACAGTGAACTACATATTCGGTTGTCTTTGCCAGCAATTGTGGCCGCAAAAAGTGAAAAACTCCTTATGGCTTCCTCGTGAAAATATATAAAAATCCTTCAATACCTAGTATATTGAACTATCTAAACCATGTCAACATTAAACAATCTCAGTTTTTGAGAGTGTTTACCGGGCAGATTGCAACACTATACCTCGACGGGCACCCACTAGACATAACTGCTGCTCTTATAATAATATACAGCAATCTAGGCTTTGAGACTCCAGCAATACACCAGCCAAGTAGGTTCCAATACAAAAATTCCATAAAGGTCGCGTTCTCAGATTTCATAGTCCAACTGCGTTCTGGCTTAATAGAATTAATTCAGCACTATCAACCGCCATAACATTATTTGGAAAGAATTGTTATGGCTTTTTCCAGAACTTTATCATGTCCTCTGAAAATCGTCTCATTTGAATTAATTCTTATATTTGGCTTAATGCCTTTGCCTTCCAACAGCTCTCCTTTTGAAGTATAGCATATCCATGAGGGAATTCCTATTTTCAGCCTTCCAGACAAGTAGCTGAATTCTTTGGGATTCCCAGAGCTACCAAAGGTTCTGTCTCCTACCAAATTAATTGCATTGCTATAGTTGTTTTTTTTAAGATAATCTCTTAATGCATCAAAACCCATTACTAGATACTCATTTGAACTCATGCAATTTTGACCAATCAAGACCGCTAAACTGGCACTGATGGGTTGTGCGTCTGAGTCCTGATATCTTTTCCATATTCTTCCTGTCTTGTTTGGGTTACGCTTGCTTAATCTATGAAGATATTTTGAAATATACAGCTTCTTATTCTTAGGGATAAAAAGAGACAAGAATTTCCCGCTAAGCAGATCGCTTCCCCCATTATTGGAACGAACATCTATTATAATTTTCTTAGAGTTCTTTTTTGAAACAATTTTTTTGAACTGCTTTATCAGTCTATTGACTTCTCTTTTTTTAAGACCCCACCACGTAAAGATGTTTATATATACAACATCTTTAATCATGCCGATCATGCCGACTTTATTCTCGAAGATAATTCCGTTTGACAGATACTTTCTGGAAAGTAACTCATGGTCATAATTTCTGGCAGGATGTTTACTAAGGGTTTTAATAGAAGACCTTCTGCCCTTATTATCCTCGTAAGTTAGATTGATATGAGGGTCTTTAAACAATGCCAGAATTCCCACAAGTTTATTGATGAATTTAGCCTCATTATCGATTTGGTTAAAATCATTCGCATACTCTTTCAGTGTATCAAGCGGAGAATGTTTCTTGAATTTAACGTAAGAATAATTTTCTTGGATATCTTTCATGATTTTTTCGAACAACCCTAGATAACTCATAGGATTGAAAAGCGAATCTATCTTTTAAGATTTTCCGTATATATGCCTTTTCCTCTTTCTATTGTTACACGAAATGTGATTGTAATCTCTTATGAATACAATGTTTGCATCAAAACGTTGCGAAAAACTGGCTTTTGAAGAATATTGGACAAGACGCCAATTTTGATGCCGGAAGGCCATTCGCTGCGGTTCTAGAATTGCTGCCACAAAATCTTGCAAGCCTAGGTGAAAATCATTAATTCAGGCATAAATGCCTTGATTATTAGAGGTTGATGGGTACAATCTACTTATCTGCAAGGCGGGCTGGAGATTGGATTTGGATGGAATCTTAATTCGCAGAAGGAAAAGATGATTCGAACAAGCACATTTACCGATTTTTTTGAAATGAGTGATGGGGCGTATGCCGTGAGTTTGATCTCGGGGGCCGTGATCTTCTTTGGTGAATATTCAAGTCAAGATATTCATGAGTCCATAAGGTCTGAGAGTTTTTGCGAAAAATACAACTTGTTTAAGCTTGGTATTGTCACCAAGCTGAGCATGGAAGAAGAGCAACTTTTTGCAGAGAAGTTGTTAGATGAATTGTGGTCTTCCCAAAAGCACTCAGGCGGAGTGGTCTTATTGCCCACATTTCTATGTAATCTTGACTGTGAGTATTGCTACCAGAAAGATATCAAAAAAGCAAAACGTGTAACAATATCGGAGGAAGAAATAGCGATATTTTTGGATTTCATAAAACAAAACGATATTAAACACGTGACTCTATTCGGGGGAGAGCCGCTTATGAAAGCCAATCTTAAACGGCTTATGCCAGTATTGGATTATTTTAGAGAAAATAATATAAAATGCAGTGCGGTTACAAATGGTACGGAAATTGATGCTTATCGAAAATATCTAGGAGATGATTGCATCTCTGCTGTTCAGATAACACTTGATGGTGACGCACAGCATCACAACGCTTTTAGAAAAAGGAAAAACGGTAGAGGAAGTTGGGATGAAATTTATCGCAATATACAAATGCTCATAGAGTGTGGAGTGTTTGTATCTGTTCGAATGAATGTAAATTCCAAAAATATAGAAAGCTGTACTCAAACGAAGGTTTTGTTAGAGAAGAAGTATAACAATACTGGATTGTTCAAATGTTATATGGGCAAAATATCTGGAGAATGCGGCGACCTGTCCTATAGTCAGCGGATTTTTCAGCTTAATCATCCGGCACTGCAAAAATTTCCGAATCTCCATACCAATGATTTTTTTCCAAGAGGAAGTTTTTGCAGCCGAACGGCACGAATAAAAAGCTTGGTTTTTGCACCTACAGGCATTTGGGATTGTTGGCATCATGTAGGGGATGAAGACTACAGAATAGGTAGCTATAAAGAAGTGCTTCACGACGATGAAATTTCACTTAATGAAACTCGTGATCATTTGAAGCAGTTCTCAAGGCAATGTTTAGAGTGTAAATACCTGTTTATTTGCTCAGGAGATTGCAGCGTCTATAATACTCCGCAAACCACATGCGATAAAGAAGAAAGAGGACGCATGTTTTATGATAACATATCTGCAAAATTGAGTAATTGTAACGAAGACTCATCAATTACTGAAACGTCTTCACTGTCAGAATCATAGTTATAGGAGAAACAACATGAATAAGAATGTCAAAGTAGTTGGAAAACCTAGCCTGGATTTAGAGAAAATTCAAAACGAATTTGTTAACCAAGGTGAATTGACTATTTCTGAGATCAGAGAGAGGAAAGAAGCAGAGAGCCCCAGGCATCACTGCAGTTGCGACTCAGACTGCCATTGTCCCAATGATAGTTGATCAATGCAAAACTATTCTCTGGCATCGTCACATGTGACGAGCCGAAATGTCAGTACGTTCCATTAGGTGGCGGCAAATCAGGAACTATAATTTTGATTTGCCGCCATATCTTATTGTGTAGCATGTACTCAAAAATGTGAAAGATAATATGTGCTGTCGGTCTGGCAGTCGAAAAAGTCATATTAATATCAATTCTGCTTATTTTTAAAATGGAATACGAATATTATAGTCAATTTATCAACAAGGAAACAAAGGAAAGATGTGATGTCACTCCTATATTCGAGAATCCTGAAGTATTTTCTAATTTACTAGGTGATTTGATTGAACCCTTCAAAGATATTGATTTTAATAAAATCGCAGGACTTGATGCATTAGGATTTGTAATTGGAGGAGCATTAGCACAAAAGAATAATAAGGGTTTTATTTGTATCAGAAAAGGTGGAAAACTTCCGGGTGCGCATGATACGGTTCTAAAAACATCCCCCTTTATCGATTATACAAGTACAGCAAAATCATTCGAAATAAATAAATCTTCGGTTAAAAAAGGGGAAAAAATACTTCTTGTCGATGAATGGATTGAAACAGGAACTCAAATGAGAGCGTCTGTAAAACTCATTGAAGAACTAGGCGGAGAAATAATAGGCATAACCTCCCTTTGTTCTCATAAAAATAAACAGACTCAAATTCTATTTGAAAAATACAATCTTAAAGCAATTAGAATAATCGATGAGATGTAACGTGTAACGTGCCAAACAGTGTCTGTGATTTACGCAATTCCAACATCCAAGTTACTCTCGACAGGATATCCATCGCGTAAGGCAACTTCAATTCTTCCAATGCCCAATAAATCCACCTTTGCCAATTCGCATTCAACTTTCTTCATTGCCCGCTCATCCGTTGCTATGACAACAATCTTCGTATATTTCATCGTCAAATCCGCCTTGACATTTTTGACGACATCAGATTTTCCAGTTTCGACCTCAATCGCAACAACCTCATCAGCCCTCGTCGCTAAAAGATCAACCCGCCCAGAATTCCGAGCGGCTTCTTCCGTCACCTCATAACCCGCCTCACTAAATCGTGAAGTATAAAACCGCTTCCAATAGCCATGGATAATAGACTCATTCCCGTAAGTCTGGACTTTCCCTATAAGCCTCTCTCCCCTTTGGGTCAACCTCAGCAACGCCTTTCGAGTCTTTCCTAAATCTACAATCTGTTGCCCGATCAATCCTCTGCTAATAAGTTTCTCCTTAATCTTATGGCCAATCGCCGGATTCAGATTTAATCGTTCATATCGAATATATACACCATCATTTGGATGATTCAAAACATCCTTCAAAAGCCTGAGGCTAGTATCGTCTGGTAATCCACAGTTCTCGACGACATCTAGATTGTTTGCATTTCCCTGAAGTAATATATTTGCTGTGCGGCCAAAGTCATTGAGATTATTTCTCAAAATCTCATCTGTCACAAAACCCTTCTTAATATTCACCAAAGGAAACCTAACAAGAAATGGTCGTGTCCATCGATCCTGCAGTTTTACAATTCCCCATCCAACCGGCAGCATACTGAAAAACTTTTTATCATCATTATCAACAAGAGAGAGGGATGCTGCTTTATTGATATCACCTGGGCTTTTTTGGTTTAGGCAGATGCTCGTATAAGTATTTGCCAAAGCCGTACTAGAAAGTAGGCTGGGTTGTTGGTCAATTATAACCGTACCGATTCCAATTTCTCGACACTGACGAAGGAGCATTTCCATGGTTGATTCTTTGGATCGGGTACTGCCCTGATAGAGAACATGATGAGCCTCTTCGATAAAAATAACTAAACTTAGCTTTTCTCTTGCTGTCTCTTTTAACTTTGCCTGATATACCCAAAAGAACAAAAGAGGAATCAAGAACTCCTTAACATTCTGATTAAGCGAATCAAGTTCAATTATGGTATTGGCATTGAGCAGTTTGCCAATCATAGACTCTTGCGAACTTGCTCCTCTAGCAATTCCAGACAGATTAATACTTTCCAGGGCCCTCTTTGCCGTTATCTTCCATCCTCTAGATCGCTCATTCGATTCAATCTTGTCAATCTCAATGATAATATCTGCCGCTAAAGGGCTTTTATTCCCCTGTTCATAACATTCCAAAATTGCTTTTTGGAGAATACTCTTTGCTCCGTCTCCGAGAGTATATGCATTTGCTAGTGCGTCGATTGTATGATTTAGATAAACATGCGGTTCGATTTGTGGTGGGACAATAAAGGGATTAAAAACGAATTCAGATAGGTTTCTTCCAGCCGTGTAGATGTTGATGTTGGCTTTAATATGTGGTATAAGATGTCGTGCGGTTCGCTTCCAATCAAGGAACAAAAACGGTATTTTGTTTTGAAGTAGTTGTATGAGAAGCTGAAACGATACATTTGTCTTTCCCGCTCCCGACCTTCCGAAGATAGCCATGTTTTGTGTTAGTTCATTTTTCGAAATCCCAAATGGCCACTTTTCTTTTTCATATAGAATGTTTCCAAGATGAAGCTGCCCCTTAGCTTTTTGCTCAGGAGGAAGCGAGAGCAGAAGTTTGTTGTGAAAATTGCCAAGATGCTCGTATGCGATGTGAAGGATTTGTTTTTCGATTAGTGTCTTTATCTCGGGGTCGGCGAATTCCCTGCTCTTAATCCAACGTTGAACTGTTTCTGGCATTAAAGGTTTTAGTTTGCTTATAATGTTTTCAATGTTCATGCAAAGATGAATGAAACGCACTTTTAAGCAATTGAACTGATGTAGTCTTTAGTAAACGCCGACGAGGGGTATTTCATAAACACGCAGAGGAAATAGGTTGAACTTTCACGGTATTATGGCGGAAAACGTCTGTATACCTTGAATTTGAAGGTATTACACGCTATTACTGCTCAGATACTCGTGTATAGGACCAGCTTACACGTTTGGAGTATTTCGTTGGCTAGAATTTACACCGCAGAAGTATTTGAATTCCAATGTGTAACCTGCTACTCATGGGCCAACTTCTGGGGGGCTGGTAATCTAATGGGGCATCGGTTGCATAATGCCTGACTATTGTGGTTCAATGGCATAAGTTTGGATTGTGTGCCAGTATGGATGCCTTGCGTTCTTTTTTTCAATGAGCCCTCTCTTAGATAACAGAAGTTTCAGATAGTCTTTTCTTTCCCATAAGATTTTGAGACGAAATGGTACGAGGTTTTTATCTCCAACAGGTCTCAATTTTACCCCTGCCCTCCTTTGTGCATCCTGAGCTTCTGGTTTAGCTAGGTCTGAAAATTGTATATACAGCTTTTTGCCAAGGGATGAGTTTTTCTCAATGATGTCGGTGAGTAGCTCAGTACCTGCAACCGTAGATTCTAAGCCAAGCTCATCAAATCCTTTGAGCAGTGGTAAATAAGGAGGGTTGCAGATAACAAGATCGTAGGGCTTAACCTGCGAATCCAAAGCGGTAGTGAATAAGCCCACATTGCCCTTGCAAGAAATATGTGTGCGTGTCTTTCTGTTCAGTAGCCAGTTAGTCATTCCGTACAAATAAGGTGTTAGTAACCAGTCACTGAGAACAAGCTTGGCTATATAAGGATTGATAGCAGCTATTGCGATTCCAAGAAAGCCCGTTCCTGAACCGACATCTAATACGCTGTGATATCTGTCATGGAATACGCCATCCTTCTTGAGGTTTTGTAGCATATAGAATGAATCGATAGAAGGGGGCCATAACTCTTGTCCTCGTCGCCAATAAAATTGTAGATCACGATATTTAATTAAAACATATCCGGAGGTGAAATTCGCATGTATCTCTTTGCCTATTTTGTTGTCATGGATCGGGCATTGAAATTCTTTGACACGACTTGAGGGAGTATCACAATGGCAGTCCCAGAGTAACGTTGGAGATTTAATGGATAGTCTTCTTTTTGATGGCAGGATGAATGATATCTTATCCAAGTCTTCACTGATTTCAACGGTAAGGCATGGAGTCGGTAGCGATTGCAGGAAGAACTTGCGATAAGCGTCTATAAGATACCTCTGATCAAGGTCACTCAGCGAAATGCCTCGACTCCGCAAATGTTCTTGAAGCAAGCACTGGTATTCTTCTGTGATAATTTCACGTGGGGCATGTCGGTGGTCACGGATTAGAGGTAATATCTTATGGTCAATTTCGCGAAAATACTCCACAAGAACTTCAAAACTATGATCGAAGTGGGAATCTGTTGCACTCTCTTCCAACTCTCCAACGTTCGTTCCTAAAGCTCGCGATATTCTAACAATTATTTCTTCATCAAAGTGATCTTGTCGTTCATTAGGATTCTCAATCTTCTTCAGGGTTTTTTCGCTAACTAATGATTTACTAGCCAATTCCTGAATACTAAGCTGTGCAGAATGTCTGAGCGACTGAATCGTCTGTCTAGTTCGTAGGCTGACATATACCCCTCTTGCATTAGGTTTCCTAATCTTTCCTTTTCCTTCCACTTCTTGCCCTCCATAAAGCGTTTTGTGTCTGCTAGACTAGATACAAGTAATTTGTGTCTCTAGTTTTGTGGAGAATACGTCATGGGGCGTCGCAAAGTAAGGCCAGTATATCAATTGTTTCATTGCAGATCAAGCTAATAAGGTAATCAGAAATGATACTGGTTTTTGCATATTTATAGTGTGTTGCACTGCAGAAGCGGCTGTAGGGACTTGGATGTTTGATAATCTCAAAAATCTGAACATTGAAACCTGCTCTGATATCGAGCTAAAAGCTTGGGTTCGGCAAGTTGTTCCTATTGTTGCCGCCTTCCTACAGGCAAGCCAACGCCTATTCGCGGAAGAAGGGACACAGGACCAATCACCTTGTGATAATTGTGACAAACGAGCATCTTGTGAAACGTTGTGTGAACGTGTTGAGAGTATGCTGCCCGGTGCTTTATCTGGTAGTTATGTGCTGAACAATACGTATGGTGATCTGATCGACAAAATGAGCGAAGGGGATGATTCGGATGAGGATGGAATGAGTCATAATACCAATCTGAAAACCGTTAAAGTTCCGATGCCGGAGGCGATTTTCAAATTGTACGAAGGTTGCCAAAATATTTTTACGCCGAAACAGTGGCGGGTTGTTTACCTGAGATTCAAAGAGGGAATGCAAAATGTTGAGATTACTAAGGAACTGGGTATGACGCAAAGTTCGGTATCAGATATGCTCAAGCGTGCCAGGCAGAAAATGGAACAACACTATCGAGCCGAAGAAAAGCGAACACGTAGTTTCACGTAATAAGACGTATTTTGATTCTAATGGTGAAGAGGCATGCAAAGATGCCTGAGACATAACGAGAACGCAACTGGTTGCTGTTAATAATAAAAAGGTTTCTCAAAGTTGAAAGGCGGTGAGCTATGGAAATCTGATGTCTGTGTAAGGTGGTTGTTTGTCTTCGTTAATTGATTTGATTTTTATAACTTCTAACAAGGAGATGATGTAATGTTTACTCTATCTAACTATGAAAAAAGTGGTGTACAGGTATTTGTTTCTGGTACGTTTTCGGGTGATGACATAGAACCCGGAACATTTCATTACTTGCCCCCGGATATGATTCAAAGTCCGGGCATCGACTTCTCCAATGATGCAGACGAGTCTTCGGCTGAAGATCGTCAAGATGATGAATCTCAACCGTCGGCTTGTCTGATCTAGGCTTGCCTGTGCCGTTGCTTGCCGGGCTTACTTGCTCGGCAAGCTTTTCATTTTAATTTATCTTTGGAGAGATAATCATGTCAACGACTTTCAATGATACATATAGAAGTAAGAAAGGGAAGCACTATTTCAAATTTCGATTTGTTCCCACAGGCGGCGTATATGATGTCTATTGCGATAGTCATCCTGGCTTTAACGGCAAAGATAACAGCCCGAGGAAAACACATCTTTTTCATAGTGGGAAACTGTGTTTTCAAAAAGGTAAGGAGCCGCGAACTCCTAAGAGGGCTCGTGAACTCGCTGGCCAATGGGCTGAGTACATGGCTGAGTATCGCCGTACAGGCATTGCTCAATATTAGCAGGAGAATACGTATTATGAAAAATCATCGAAGCAGAAAATGTGTTCCGGAGATCACTATTCATCGACAAGTAATATCGAAACTCTTTGCTTCAATCGGTTCCAGGCCTCCAGAGAGTGGCGGTGTTTTGCTGGGGCCGGTCAATTGTAATGAGGTTAGTGATTTCTATTTTGATGATCAGGGACAATGTTCTGGGGCAACTTATAGCCCTGATTATAAGAAAATAGGGTACTTACTAAAGCATGATTGGGCTGATGATGGTCTGGAAATGAAGGGAATCATCCATTCTCATCCAAACCGGTTTGATAGGTTAAGTGGTGGTGATTTGAGCTATATTGCACGTCTGTTGCAATGCAATCCACAGGACAAATTCTTCTTTGCACCGATTGTCATCGTGGAGGAATTCAGATTTGTACCATGGCTTGTCTTACGGAGCCAATGCGATAGTCCTGTGGTCGCGAACTTGAAAGTAATCTGAGTAAATATCACTTTTTGTATGGAGAGTAAAAAATGAATCATGATCGCATAAAAGAGACTGTTGATGTTGAACGTATGAGACGGTCGCATGTGACAATTGTAGGTGGGGCATTCCAATTGGCGTGTGATTTGGCCAGATGCGGGCTAGGGGCAATTACCTTAGTTGATTTTGACCGTATTGATAAGACAAATCCTGCACGTCAAGATTTTGATATCAAGGACATTAATCGGCTCAAAATTGAAGCGACTGCTGACACTATAAAACGCATTAACCCTCAAACCAATATCACCTGTCTGCCAAGAGATTTTTGTTCTATCACAAATAAGGAGTTGGAGGAATATTTCGGACAAACGGACTTATTCATTTTGGCCACGGACTTTTTTCCAGCTCAGGCCCGAGGCAATGTTGTGTCAATTCAAATGAACAAACCTGCTTTGTTTATCGGGATGTACGCCGGCGGTCGGGCCGGGGAGATTATCTATTTCATTCCCAATGGTCCAACAAAAGCCTGCTATAGATGCATTTGTTCATCTAGGTATAAGGCATTTCAAAAGCAAACCGATATCAGTGTCAACTCAGGTGGAACAATTGCAGATTTACATCTCATCGACTCAATTGCTGCTCAAGCTGGTCTGGGGATTCTCACTCGTGGTGCTGATAATCGAATGGGGCGATTGATAGAGCAGTTGGATGGCCGCAACCTGATTCAGGTGAAGATTGATCCTGAATACCGTCTTGGTGACAAAGATATTTTTGCCAAGCATTTGGGCAACAGCCCCGCGAATTTCTCTTTCACCAGCATCGCCATTGAGGGCAGCTACGAACCAGATTGCCCTGATTGTAATGGGCATCGTGTCAGCTAAGTTTGCGTAAAAAGGATAGTACTGAAGTGGGGGGCTTCAGTTCCTTTCTGTATGGGCAGTAGGAGATCGTTATGAGTAATCGAATAATCAAACAGAGCGTGATCCGAGGACCAAACGGCAAGATCATCGGTCGTCAAACCAATCAGGTCATAGATAATGGCCATACGATATATTCTGAAACCAGCCAGTCCGTTGTCCGTTGTTCCAGTTGCCATCGTCCGGTTTACGAGGTAGGGCAGTGGAAAGGCCGGTGTGATTGTTGCGGCCATGCGATGTGTGATCAATGCATTTCAGTTTGCCAGGCATGTAAGCGTCGAGTCTGTGGCCGTTGTCGTCATAGTTTCGTTGGTCAGCGAGTACTGCAAGTATGTTGCCATTGTATTCGCAAGTTGTATAAGCGGCAGGCTATGGCTGATGAAATAATGTTGAGCAAAGAACGATTCCGTCGTCAGCAGCAACTGAAGCAACATGCTCTCCGTCGCCAAGCATTGAGATTGCAGGCTAAGCGACAGGGGCTTAATGCAAGAATAGCATTGTTTAGACTTGTCAATGCGATTAATCCGTTAAGGTCAGGAGGCAGAAATGGTCAACGGCGTCGATAATTTGATGATTCAAAATGGATTTCAGATGATCGGCAGCTATGATTATAACCTAAGTATCCAACTCTGGTGGCATCCTGATCATTGTATCCAGGTTATCATTGGTCGGTTTGATGATCAGATATTGGTTAAGGGGTTCAAGTCGTATTACTTACGTTCTATGAGCCAAGAAAGCCAAACCTGGGCTCGCGATATTCCTGGGTTGCACGACTATCTTCTATCACACTTCCCCGAATGTCATATATCTTTGGCTCATTTTCGAGATGTCAATAAAACAATCGTTAATGAGCATCTTAAGTCGATGGATAGCAACGATGTTCCAGTCGCTAGATTGCCAAGTCTAGGCACACTTAGATCAATTCAACAGCAAAAGGATGATTGCGTTACCCAGCGTCAACGCCTTGGCATTCTTGGCAGCATGTTGGATAGTCAAAGCGACAGCCTGGGGGCATATATTCGACAGAAAACACGCACGTTGAAGCAGCAAGCAACTGTGCTAAAGGAAGATTTATGCAAAAAGAAAAAGCAATACGAAGTATTGGAAAAATTGCAGCGTGAATATCTAACCAAAGGTTCAGCTCTTTGTTTGAGTTTCACTATCGTTTCCAATATGCATTTCAGCAGTGTGTCAACACCTGAAATCAACGATATAATCACCGAAGTTACCAAAGAGTTAAATGATGCACACCGATATCAGGTTATGCAGAAGCTCAATGGTTCACGTCTAAACATTCACGTTGAACCTGCAGGCGAACCCCTAAGTAGCTGGCTGGAGACTTTCATGGTTGGGGCATTTTCGCCAAATGAGTTAGATGAGTTAAGCGAGACATTCCAACAGCTATATCAAATTGCAACAAAACATACCATGGTTGTGCCGGACCAGGATATTCAAGTTGATGGCTCAACCAAACAAACTGCCAAACGAATTGGGGCATGGGCAATATCCGATCTTCTCCAAAGGCTGGATCATACCGAGAACATATCCGAAGGTTTGGGAACCGTCGAAAAGGAAAGATTCCCAGTTTGCCTTGGGCGTATGGCAGGGGACAAGGATCAGCTAGGCGGCCAAGTGATCATTCCGATAGCCGATCTCGGCCACATTTACCTTTCCGGTAGAACGGGTTCTGGAAAGTCTTTTGCAGCCAGGATCATCATAGAAGAGACTATCCAACACGACTATATGGGGGTGTTAATCCTCGATCCCAGAAATCAATCATTTGGCTTGAAAGTGGCCCAGGACAACCAGCAGTTATTGAATAAATACAAGCAATTTGGTCTAGGCCAAACTGATCCATGTGGTTTTGATATCAACTACTTTGCACCTGGCATAGGTATTCATTTGCCTTCGAATATAGAGAAGCTGGCTACTGGTCACAATGTTGTCTCGTTCAAAGACTTGGATGACCAGCAACGGTGCGAATTGTTCGGGACTATTCTGAATCAAGTTTTCAATAATCTCAGCCAAAATGAGTCACCGAAACCACGTTTACTCGTCGTTATCGAAGAGGCTCATCGCTTTACCCGTCAAAGGCTCAAGCGTGACAAACCAACTGATGAGGCAGCAAGAGCAGCGGAAAATGCCCTAGACCTTATCATGCGAGAAGGCCGGAAATATGGCATCCAGGTGTTGATATTAAGTCAAACTTTGGGCGACTTTACCCACTCCGCTAGGACCATCAGGCAAAATACAACCACCAGAATCCTGATGTCCAACTCAGATCGAGAGATAGAGTATGCTGCGGAATTCATGGATAATCCACGGCAAATATCAATTTTGCCTTGTGGTACTGGCTTGATACATCATCCAGGTTGGCCACTTATGCGGGTTGCCTTTAGGCCTCCAAAATCCAAGGTTTGGGAATTTGCTGCGGATCAAGTCCGCAGAATCCAAACACCTTCCGACCCGCCAACGACGGAGCCAGATTCCGATGTGCAGGCGTTCTTGAATGTGGTTATCAAAGCCTACCAAGCAGGGGAAGAGCCTTTGAACACCACAGAAGTAGGTCTTCGTGCGGATCTAACCAGCAAGCGGAAGATTCAAGACTGCCTATCGGTGCTTGAGAATTCCGGCATTATCAGCACCCGCCAATTACCGCAGCGAGGAAGACCTCGTGTGATAATTCTGAATCCTGATTCTATTTCGTCCGAAGCCGGACTAAATACCGGACAGAATCAAGAAAACACTATTGTGTCCACCAATGCCGGACCATTTAAAGCACTATAAAAACAGGATTTAGGATGACGGACTCAATCCTGTCATCCACCTAATACCCATGGGGTGCCATTGAGAAATAGCTGAAGAATAAGGCTCGTGAAGATATGGAAGAAGAAAGAAACAATAGCAGCCGAACCTGGCCCAACCTCCTCACGGAGAACGAGCTTATCGAGTTCTTGCGAATCCCAGAAGTTAGCTCAGCCGACAACTACCACCATGTTATTGAGCATCTAAAGCGATTTCGCGGTTTGCCTAGGATTCACATTTGCCGCAAAGCATTGTACCCCAGAGAGGCCGTTATTGAGTGGGTTCAAAGGGAAACGGAGTCGAAAAAATAAAACTTGCGCTCTCATTTCGAACAGGGTAAAATACCTTCGGATCATGTGAGTTGCCAGCACCGGAAAGGAGCTGAAATGAATCAGCTGGTAAAACTCAATAAGAGACCATTAAGTAATGGTCGAACTTTTACTTATGTACTTCGCTACGTTGGCGAAGACGGCAAACGCAAATGGGAAACCCTTGGTCATAAAGATCGTCGTCGAGCCGAGAAACAAAGAGCCCAGAAAGAAAAACAACTCACGATGGGCTACTGTGAACCGTCATCGATGAGACTCAAAGCCTTTATGAAGGATAGTCTTGAGAGAACCGGCGATCAGATAAGACAGAGTACTCGGATTGATTACGAGCAAGCAATGAATGACTTCATCACAACAGTTGGCAATATTGACTACCAAAAGATTCAGCAGAGTCATGGCGAGCATTATCGCCAATCCTGTCTGGACAAAGGACAAAGTCCGGCAACGGTAGCCAAGAAGTTGAGGTCATTGAAACGATTCTTCTGCCTTGCTATGCAGCGAAAACAACTTGATGAAAATCCCTTTAGGTATGTGAAGCTGCCGCGAGTGCCCAAACCCAAGATTCGAGTCTACAGTTCCGATGAAATCAGTCGCATTTCGAGAGCGGCTCATCAACCGCAAGGCAGTTCTTTGCAGTGGGATGTCGTAATCATTCTCGCCCTGACAACTGGCTTAAGACGGAGCGAACTGCTCAATATGACCTGGAGCGATATCGACTTCGATGAAATGACAATCCAAGTCACTGCCAAGGAAGACGCCGTCGAGACTTGGCGGTGGGAGATCAAGGACGCTGATAGCAGGAAAGTCCCTCTGACCGAAGAGGTCTGCCAATTGCTCATTGACCTGCAGAATCGAAGTGAGCAGGGGTATCCTTATGTGCTAGTTCCGCCCAAACGTTATGACTACATCCAAAATGTCCTGCGGCCAAGCGGGAAATGGACTCTCGTAGATGCGAGAACCAGTATCGTCAACAACTTCACAAGGGACTTCAATCGGATTTTGAAACAAGCGAATGTCAAACATGGCACTTTTCACGATATCCGCAAAACTGCGATAACCCATTGGTTCCAGCAAGGCCTTAGTGAATATGACGTAATGACGCTTGCCGGTCACTCCAACTT
>JAFFZZ010000126.1 GCA_016933915.1 Candidatus Babeliaceae bacterium | reverse complement strand
TACTGACCTGGATCCTTTTTTGACCGGTGATCGCTGCGTTCTTTACACTGCCGGTTTCAAATCGTTTGACCAAGAACTTCTTTTTCTCATCAAGCAAATAGATCGCGCTGTAATCAGCTTTAAGCACTTGAGAGGTAAAACGCGCCAAGCGCGGCAAGAGGTCATCGATATGTAATGATGAACTGATAATGCGATGCACCGTATGCATCGTTGACATTGCCAATGCCCGCGGATGAAGATTTTCGTAGATAGCTTCTATTTCCTCTTCACGATATGCATTTTCGATCTGGGCTTTTACAAAATAATGAAAACATGAGATCGTTTGTAAGACATGTTTTTGCCGGATCGGAAGACCGCACAGGATAATAAATCCATGTGCTTTTTTCTTATAAATAAGCGGCAAAATGCATGATTGCACATGATGCGGACATTCCAGGATGCGTGGATTATCATTAATGGCTTCTTTTACTATTGCCGTGCAGGTTTCTTGGACGAATCGTTCACATTTGATGCGGTCTTCTTGTGAGTTCGTGCAAAGCGCACAACTCTTTTTTTTGCTCAAACGAAATAAATGAGATTCAGGCTCAAACAGATACAAATGTCCCACCGGTTTTTGCATAAGATAATGGAATGACTTGTATCCGTTTATCCAAACCTTATTTTTTAAAAATCTATCTCTAAATCTATTAACGTTCTTTGCCATTTTTATAACCTGGAATATTATACTACCATTGGAACTTTACATAAACAATAACTTAACTGCTTTAAATCCCGCCAGATATGGCTAGCGGGCAGATTTGAGCCGTTCGTACTCTTTGCTGGCATAGCGGTCGGTCATGCCCGCGATGTAATCACAGATCACACGGCGTTTACCCCATTGTTGCATTTTATGCTGGAAATAGGTTGGCATGTAGTCGGGATGGGTTTCATAGATCATGAAAAGCGCATTGATCATCGTGTGCGCTCGGTCGGACATGTCCTGTACTTTGGGATGCTTGTACAGTTCTTCATAGAGAAAGCTTCTGAGTTCCTCAATATGCTTTTTAATATCGTCACTGAAGGCGACCAATTCCGCATTCAAGCCCTGCAGGTCCTCGAGCGAAGTGATCGAATTTTCTTTAAGTTTTTTGTTTGTATTTGAAATAATATCAATGACTTGCACATTAACTAAGTTGCGGGTCGCTTTGGCATTTATGAGATATTTCGTGGCTGTTTTCGTTCCTTTGTACGGTGGCTCGATCAGCTTCCAAATGCCTAGTTCTTTTACCTGTTCGAGGCTAATGTAATTCGAACGCAACCCATCATT
>JAFFZZ010000125.1 GCA_016933915.1 Candidatus Babeliaceae bacterium | reverse complement strand
TTGGGTGTCGATTAAATAAGTTAGAGCTGTTCACTCCTACATCAGATGAACTAAAAGATTTATTAACAGTATTAGATATTGATATTAAGGTTAACAAGTCCAACAAGTTAAATCTTAAAATTGAACTTGAAAGCCCAAAAGGAATGATAGCATTAGAAACTGAAGACAGCCCCAAATAACTTTCTTTGTATATCGGGATAGGAACGCCCATCGTTGAACGTCCCTCCCACACCAGTGGATAGAGAAATAAAAGAGTTTAAAATGCAACGCTTATTCATGCTTGCCGATTGCTTGCCGATTTGTTTACCGATTCGGGCGGAAAAAGGCGGCAAAATGCGGAAAATCGTAACAGAAACCGCGTAAGTTGTTGATTCTAAAGGACTGGCACACAGTTCGTAATCAGTAGGTCCGGAGTTCAAGTCTCCGCGCTGGCTCCAGGAAAACAAAAGACTTACGACTTTTCGTCTTACCCGCTTTTCACCTAAAAATGCTTGCATTTGCCGAACATTTGCCGATGCCGTATCCGAGACTGCAACCTAAATCCGCCGCATTCCTGGCAAAGCTATCTATTGATTCAGAGATTCCACCTTTCCGGTTTGCGTTATATGCCACAGCAAAATTGTGATAAAAATCGCCAAGGGAGAAGGATGCATAACACCGCGCATCAGCGGCACGAAACCATTCGCTGAAAGAGCCACACGAAGTGCCGAAGATTGCAGTGCGCGATTTCGTGTCTGGTTGTATGGGCAAATTAGGTTCTCTTTGGATATCAAGACTTGGGTATGTTGAATGTCCATCGGAGGATTGGTGTTGCCTTCACAAATGCCTCAATAGGATATTAGTCTCTAACTTTTAATTTTTTAACAAAAGGTGCAATAACTTCTTGATTCCATTAAAATAACACCACATAATACCAAACATTTGCCCGTTCAACTCACGACTGTGCATGCTCACAGGAGGTGTGCGTGGATGTAAGGAATCGAGTGCATGATGTTCGTCAAACGCTCGGAATGCAGCGACAACCCGAATGGGGCGATACTCTTCAGAACCTGAACCGAATCTTAATTAAATCAAGCCAAAATAATCCTTATAGTTCTGCGGCTAGGCTGGAACTTGAGAATGAGATCCGCTCTTTCGCTGGAAAAGGTTTACAAGGAGCATCCGGGGAATGGCTCTTCAGTATCTGTTCCACGGCTAAATTGCCAAGATGCACAGACTGGAGATTTCTTCAGGTTGGTTTGCCTTCCTGGAAAATTCATGACGCTCTAACCCGGCAGTATAGACGGACTGGTTCTTGGCTAAACTTGACGCAATTTGCAGCAGGAGAGACGCGATTCCCTTTGGGGATAGCTTGGTTTTCCGATCAAGAACCGGATCAAAATTTGGTCTGTGCAGGCCATCTGCGTGGGATGCCAAATGACTGGATTCAAACCCACTCCGTAATCTTGCGATGTCGAAGCACCGATATCGCAACAATAATAAAAATACCAACCGTTGTAGACGGCTTCCTCTCGCCGATTTTTATGCCCGTAGAAACAAACTTGAATCCTAAAGCTGGCATGGCAATTAGCCTTGAACCTTTCCCCAACGACCTCGATTGGGGTGTCTCGGAGTGGATTCTCGGAAATATTCCTGTTAATCTTGTTGATATAAAGCCTGTGCTTGCCACCTCAACCGATTACGCAAAACATAGGGTAAGCTTGGTTGAAGACTCACTCTGGGCAGCCTTAGATACGTTTTATCAAGATCAATTATCCAAATCGAAGATGGGGACTACTTAATGACAAATAATTATGCCACCCCTGCATTATTTTCCCAACCTTCCGAATTGGCGTGGGAGAACGAGCTCCGTCAAGTACTATCCGGGCAACGCGATCACCTCTTATTTCACGCTGGCTCGGCGGATGCCTACGTCGATTCCCTAATTGTTCAGTCTGCCGAGCCTTCAGCATCCGTAACATTTATGCACTCAGCACTTGCCAACATAGCACGTACTTGGCGGCCAGGAGTGGAGGAGCCTTATGCTTACACCCAGCGCATGCTTGAACTAATATCTGCGTTTACACCAAAGCATGCGTTTGAAAAAATAATGTCTGTATTTGATCAGCAGAATGAATTCGGAGATCCAGAGCACAAAGATTATGATCAACATACAATACCTTTAACCCTTCTGGCGATACAAGCGCTATCAGCATATTACCCCGCTGCACCCTCACATGCTCCAGAGGATAGCGCTTTTCAAGCTTACGTCCAACTGATGAGTCGTTTTCTTCATCACCCAGTATATGCGCCTATTGCATCAATCCACCTTTTAGAAATAAATTCTCTTTCATTCAAGGACAAGGCTGACAGGATGTCCCAAACCCTGTCGATTATTGCGCCAGCTATAGTATCTTGGGTATTTGAAGCGCCGGATTTCATGTTGCGTCGCGATTGTTTGCCAGATCTTTTCTCGACACTTCTAATTACAGGACAAGGTATGAACGAATTTGAGGACGCATTAATCTCCGCAGGCAATAACTTGGAACTGAAAGAGGATCGCGCCTTTATAATCACGCCATCAGGAAAACAAATAATCCTAGCCGATGAGATAGAACAACCTAGTTATTTCGGGTTTCGATTGGATCGATTGTTCAGGGAGTCACTTAAATTCTTGAAGTCGAAGGGAATATTGGCATGGGGGACATAAAAAAAACGGCCCTTGATTGGTTTATTAAGAATCGTCGATAGGAACTTGCTTTTTGAGACAAATTATATGCCAGGGTTTCAATATGTTGTCAAGATGTAATCGATACAACATGTTGTGGGTGCCATAAAAGAGTGAGGCGGACTTGCAAAGACTTGCCGGGATCGCAGGACAAAAACTTGATGCCCGGTGGTGAAGCAGGGAAAATCCACGAAAATTGAGTAAGGTGGTCCGTCAGGCCGTCAAGACTTTTTAAAAAGGCTATTGAAGCCAATAATCGACATCGGGTATCTGACAGGAGTTTCCGAGATAAACGCCAAAAAAGCTCGCCGGCCCGCGTCAGACGCGGTTTTAGCGATCGGTCTGTTGTAAGACCCCAC
>JAFFZZ010000124.1 GCA_016933915.1 Candidatus Babeliaceae bacterium | reverse complement strand
GCAACGGCTGTAGTATTTGTATTTCAGCGAATAAAAAGATTCTCGTGCAGCCTGCTTAGAATCTGATAAGATTTTTTGAGATTAAGTTCTTTTGTTAAAAGGCCACTATTAGCAATGGTTGTAGTATCAACATCAGTCAGATTTGAATAAATAACCGAATCGACAAATGGTTTGCTCAGTGCGATTCTATAAAACTGCTCGATCCATTTTCCCTGTCTTGCTTCATCCCATTCATTATGCCAGATACCGGCCATTTCGCCGCTCTGTGGACCTGTGCCATTTTTGCTCGGTACTTCAACTCTTGTTAAGAACAACGGTTTTGCAATAGGCCCAAGAAAATCAAGAATCGCAGATATCTGCATCATGTCACGCACATGCATTCCTGACTGGTCTCTGCCAAATCGCATTTGCAGTCCAAAAGCGTCAAAGTTGACACCACTCTGGACGAGCATGTCCATATAAACCAACGGGGGGATACTATTGGGTACTGTTCCGTAATATTCACCCCAAGGATTACATATCTCAATTATCTTTACCGCCCTGTCACTACCTTGTTTTGCGGCCATATTTGCGGCACGTGTCATTTCAAGAATCTCTTCGAATCTGAATCCAAAATGATTAAACACGTTTAAGCCGCCAATGGGACACCAAACGCGAATATAGTTTGCATAGCGAGCAACAACTTTCAAAATATATCTGTACGCAACGTCTCTGATCTTTTCGAAGCTTGCCCCTTTACCAATGAGCCATTGAGGTAAATATTTTTTTGAGAAAAAGAGCAGAGGACCTGTACTGATGGCTATTTTCTTCTTGCTTAAAATAGCAATACAGGTATCCATTTTCGAAAAATCATATTGTCCCTGAACAGGTTCAATTTCCGCCCAGCTAAAAGGTATTGTCACTGAGCCAAACAAGCGGACAAGTTTTTCAACATACTCTGGATTCGAAACCTGGTCGATATCCACTCTACAACCGAGAGCCCCCCTACCAAAACCATGACTTTTTACTCTCGCAGCAAAAAGAGATTCAGCCTGTTTTGTTGCAAGCTGCTCGGAAGCAATGATCGCCTTTTTAAGTGCTTCATCGGCAAGTTTGGATGCAATAGAAGCATTTGCAATATTTTGTATTGCCTTAACGAACAAAGCCTGCGCCTTTTTGGCTACATCGTTGGTTGTATCTGAGTTGCCAAAGAACAGCCAATCTTCCCGTTTATTAACGATCTGCATTAATTTGGCACGTGCAATTTCCACGTTCATGATATAAGGTTTTTTCCTGTCGGGCAGGCATGTTGTAGGCAACATTACCTTTCCGAATCCCTCTACAGGCCATAGCAAAGCCAGGCCAGCGGTGTCCAGATTAGCTTTTTTGCATTCGACAAAACCGTTTTCAAATACAATTTCCGCCCGCCGGATACCGATTCCGTCGGTTCCGAACATATACGCCCCGCAAAGAGTGAAATCATTAACAGGCTCGCCATTTTTAAAAATCTGGAATCTCAATAGGCTCCTCAAGTCATAAAAGCAAACTTAACAATTTTTCTTCCAGGCATATACATTGTTTAACACCCGTAAAGCTATTTCATGTCTTTATTTCAAAGACCATCATGGCTCTCGGACCATAACAGGTTATAGCAATGAGATTATAGTCATTACATCATTGAAATCAACTATAACTTCAAACTGCATTCGTTTT
>JAFFZZ010000123.1 GCA_016933915.1 Candidatus Babeliaceae bacterium | reverse complement strand
CACCTCTTTCAACGGATTTCGCTGGATCTCGCTGGATACCGGTGGAATTCAGCGTTTTAAAGGCACCACGGAAAATGTCAAAGAACCTGTTAATTTCTGTAGAATTGCAAGAAAAGTAAGCAGGATGAGTGTGTATCTTTTAGCACAAGACATGTTCTGATAGAAACTTCGATAGCAAGCCGAATTTTCTTGACAATGCTGGTATGGCCGACATGTGTAAAAGCTTGCAGAGTGGCTGTTGCATGGTGCTCTGAGTTTGCCTATGCAATGAATATGGATTTTGTGTATAGTGTGTTGATGATATTGAAAAAGGAGGAGATATGGCTCAACATCATTGGCAGGGACATACTGTTGATGTGCAGATGGTGCTGGATCCGAAGTATCTTTGGGTTGCAGGTGGTTTTGTGGTTAATATTGATAGTTCGAATATATTCAAGTATCATAACAAGTTCGAGGCTGGTGGGACGTCAACTGATTTTTCAATATCAGAGAGAAATTCGGCGTATACTGGTAGCGTGCGTTCCGTAGGGAGAGTCTTGGCGATGCGGACGAAATACCAGGTTATCATAGAAGGCAACGTCATCGCAGAAGGTGTTCTACGAGCCAAGAATTGGTATATTCTGTACGCCATGATGCCAATTCTTTTCGGCGTGTTTTTTGTTTTAGTGCGACAGTTTCTTCGGTAATTTACGATAAGGAAATGAGATGACTGAAAAGCGAAAGAACTCAAAAATTGGCAGGGCATCATTGTTCACTGGAATCGCTGCCACCATAGGATGGGGTGTTTTTCTTTTAGGGTCTGTTCTCGCAGCCTCAATAGGGGCAACTGAAAACACCGTATTTTTGACGGCTATTGTTGTCTTTGCAATAGGGGGATTCCTCATGAATATTCTGGGTTTCATTCTTGGAATTATTGCTCTTGCAGAGAAAAAGGCGGAAAAACGAAATGCGATTATAGGATTGTTCTTGAACAGTGCAGGGGGGATCGTTATTATGCTTGTGGTCCTTCTTGATCGTCTTGCGAATTCGTAATGGGTGAGGAACTTTCTAAGAGGTGGTATGATACAACAAGCATGAGTGCTAACAAACACATGGTGCTGACCCTGCCCGCGCTCGATAGTTTTGGCATAATTGCCCGCCATAAACGTTCTGTGGCAAATCAGGTTTGTTCCTGCCGCACAGGGCGCGGGCGGGCAGCACATGTGAGGCGTTAGCACGTCCATAAACGTAAAGGTTTCAAGGAGTTCTGTAAAAAAATATGCCAGCAAT
>JAFFZZ010000122.1 GCA_016933915.1 Candidatus Babeliaceae bacterium | reverse complement strand
TTAACGGTTAATATGCATAAAAACAAACGATATGGATGGTTACGATCAGTCAAGGTCCCTGTTTTTAAAGAAACTGGGGCTAACTTTGGGTGTAGGTACGTTCTTACCTTCATCATACAAAATTGCATTTGGCATTCAGGAAAAAGCCGCAGATTTTGCCTTAACGCCACAACAATCTGCCTTTATGAAGCAGTGCGAGCAATGGATCGATGAATTTATTCCTGTAATCCGCCGCCAAAAAGAAGATCCTGAGGATTATGAAAATAATAAGAAGATTGTTCTTCTTTCTGAACAAGCAAAAACCTGGCAAAAAGAACTGGTGGGATATATGAAAGACGAGAACTTTGCAAAGCACTATATGATTGTTACAGAAAGGATGACATTTGAAATCTAGAAACGCAATGCCGCAAAAACGCTAAAAATCATAAAAAAAGCCGCAAAACCACTATTTTCATAGCGATTTTGCGGCATTGCGTTTAATATTTTCCCTACTTAATCCATTCTATATCCACTTCCTCAGCACCATTTAATGCCTTATTTAGCAGATCAATAATGGTCTGTGAAATGCCTTGTTCAACCATGAATTCAACCGTATCTTTATTGATATAATAATCGGTATCTTCCGGGTTTTCCACTTCGAGCTCACGTTGCAGTATTGCAAAATCTTCCTCGCTCAAAAAGCCAAGCTCTTGACGGGTTTCCTTATTCACTAATTTGATCATATCTACTTTGTTTAGGGTTTCAGTTTATTTTTTGTGCGAAGCCATCCATTCCTTGGCATTTATAAAGGCTTTAATCCACGGTGTAACTTCATCGGCCTTGCGGTTAGCAGGATACTCTGCCCAGTTCCATGTAAATAAAGCCCTTTCAAGATGGGGCATCATTACAAGGTGCCGTCCATCTTCAGAAGCAATACCAGCCACATTATAATCCGAGCCATTCGGGTTTCCGGGATAGGCTTCGTTGCTGTATTTCATAATAATATTGTATTTATCGGCTGTGTAAGGCAACGAGAACTTACCTTCGCCATGAGCTACCCATATTCCGAGTCGGCTATCGGCAAAATCCTTCAGCATTACTGAATTATTCTCTGGTATACTTACGTCAAGGAAGATCGATTCGAACTTATGCGATTCGTTATGCAACATAACCGGCTTTTGTTCATGGTTTGGATTAACCAGCCCCAGCTCAATCATTACCTGGCAACCGTTACATACACCAAGGCTCAATGTATCCTTACGTTTATAGAAGTTATCAAGTGCTGCTTTAGCCTTCTCGTTGTATAGGAAGGCACCGGCCCAACCTTTTGCAGAACCTAATACATCGGAGTTAGAGAAACCGCCAACAAAAACGATCATCTGTACATCCTCAAGTGTCTCGCGACCTGAGATTAGATCGGTCATGTGAACGTCTTTCACATCCATACCTGCAAGGTACATGGCATAAGCCATTTCTCGGTCACCATTTACGCCCTTTTCGCGTATAATAGCAGCTTTAACACCCGTTGGTTTGCGGCGTTTCGGATCAATACCCATAGAAGCAAAGGTACCATTGAATGCAGCTGGGAAAATATATGAAAGCGCTTGATTTTTGTAGTTGTTGAAACGTTCAAGTGCCAATTTTTCACCACTCTGGTTCCGATCGAGCAGGTAAGATGTTTTAAACCATAAGTCGCGCAATGTATCGATTTCAAAAGTGCATTTTTCTTCGTCTTTCTTAACGTTCAACTTCCTGTCGCTAGTAAGTACGCCAATGAAGTTGCTTTCGATGTCATACGAGCTTAAATATTCCACAACACCTTTAAGGTCTCTAACCTGGATAATAATTCCCGGATTTTCGCTGAAGAGGAGTTTTACTATATCTTTTTCGTAAATATCAGACAAATCAATATCCAGCCCAACTTTAGTACGTGCAAATGCCATCTCGAGAAGGGTTGTAAGCATACCACCGGCTGAAATATCGTGTCCGGCAAGTATTTTGCCTTCATTAATCAGATCCTGAACAGCATTAAAAGCTTTAAGGAAGTACTCAGGATCGGCAACTGTAGGCGTTTCATTGCCCAAGGCATTTATTGTTTGCGCAAAGCTACTACCGCCCAAATAATATGGAGATTTAGAGAAATCAACATAAACGAGTGAAGATCCATCTACATCCTTCAACACCGGAGTAACGGCTTTACGTATATCGGTAACTTCAGCTGACGAAGAAATAATAACCGTTCCGGGAGAGTAAACAACGTTTCCATCAGGATATTTCTGGGTCATCGAAAGCGAATCCTTACCTGTAGGAATATTGATGCCCAATGCAACCGAGAAATCGCTGGCAGCTTTTACGGCACGGTACAAGCGGGAATCTTCACCCGGATTTTTGCAAGGCCACATCCAGTTTGCACTGAGAGAAATGCCCTTCATCTTGTCCTGGAGCGGTGCCCAAATAATGTTGGTAAGCGATTCGGCAATAGCCATGATAGACCCGGCAGCAGGATCGATAAGTGCAGCGCCCGGTGCATGGCCAATAGCAGTTGCAATACCTTGTGGTCCCTGATAATCCAAAGCAACAACCGCCATGTTGTTAAGCGGCAATTGAATTTCGCCCGCTGTTTGTTGCAGTGCAATACGGCCCGTAACAGAGCGGTCTACCTTATTGGTTAACCAATCCTTACAAGCAACGCCTTCCAGTTGAAGTACGTTTTCAATATAACTCTGAATCTTGCTTGTATCGTATTTTAAACCTGCGAACGAGTGAGTATCAGTTTCGTCGCGCATGATGGTCTTGGGAGGATTACCAAACATGTCTTCCAACTTAAGGTCGATGGGCTTGGTATTATTCTTGGGGTCTACAAAAGTAAACTGGTGATCGCCGCTTGATTCTCCAACCACATACATAGGAGCACGTTCGCGATCGGCAATGCGCTTCAGTAAATCAATATCTTTATCTTTTAAAACAAGACCCATACGTTCCTGCGACTCGTTTCCAACAATTTCTTTTGATGAAAGCGTTGGATCGCCAACAGGAAGCTTGCTAATGTCAATCACACCACCTGTAGCATCAACCAATTCCGAAAGACAGTTCAGGTGTCCGCCGGCACCATGGTCGTGGATGGAAACAATCGGATTGTTCTCCATTTCGCCCAAAGCACGAATGGCATTACATACACGCTTTTGCATTTCAGGATTCGAACGTTGAACAGCATTCAGCTCAATAGCATTGGCATATTCGCCAGTATTTACTGACGATACAGCACCGCCACCCATACCAATGCGATAGTTATCGCCACCTAAAAGAACGATC
>JAFFZZ010000121.1 GCA_016933915.1 Candidatus Babeliaceae bacterium | reverse complement strand
GCGTCTCATCGACAACTCCCCCCGCCTCCGGGTGGCATCTCGCACCGCTCAAAGGGGGGACATTCTCACCGGCGCTAACATCTTTCCAACTGGCTCCAAAGATTCTTAATAGGAAATGGCTATTAAACTGTGCATCATCGAGGTGAATGAGCGCCAAAGCTATTTCGTCAGTAAATATTTTGAGATAAACTTGGCGCAATATCATATCAAGAGTTCTGGCGGCTTCAATAAACTTATCGAGATTAGCGGCTTTTGTGCCGGCTCCATGAACTACGATTGATCGAAGTCCGTACGCCCTCTTTACATCTGTATATAGTTCAACGCGTCTTTGCGGGTCATCTTCAAGAAAGGAGGCTACTCTTTCACTCAATTGATGGGTAAGTTCGGTGTTCCCCATTGCAAAAAGCGCTTCAATGGCAGAGCAATAGTGCGTTACTTTCAATCCTATATCGTTTTGCGAACGCGCTCCAGATGTGAAGTATAATGCACGTTGTAAACGACTCAGGGGAGCAACCGCCGCTGAAGAACCAGTCGGAACAAAACGACCAATACGGATGTGATCATTAAAGAGTTTCCGTGCTTCCTTCAGTTCTTCCCGGGAGAACGTCGTAGCCAGGCATCCACCATCAGATGTGGATAAACGCACCATATGTTCGTTGCTGTGGATTACACTTTCGCCAGTTTTTGTGCAGATACCGAAGACCAATTGATTATCGACGGCGTTATCTTTGAAGAGCCAGAGGGAATTTAAGTAGGAGTTAATTAACGAGAGTTTTTCCAGCACAAATTCATCAGGGATGGTAGTGTCAGGACGATCCTCCAATCCGTAGATAACAGCCGGTGCACGACGAATGAAATTTGTTTCGAGAGACCCAGCAGATTTTTCGAATCCAGGAGTAAGATACCTCTCTATAGCTGGAGAGTTGTTAGTTATGAAAGCTGTATCTGTGATTTTGTCACCCCTACCAAGATCTCCCGGTATTTCGATGTTAGATAGAGCAGTAACAAAAAAGCATTTCATCACAATACCTATCCTTATCGTCTTGACTTCCTTTTTAAATGACTAATTTTTTGTGGTTATGAAGCTAAACCTCATTATAACTTATGTCAAGTATTTGATTTAGAAATTACTTTTACGGCATCCCATATTTGCATGACCTCGTTCATAATAGACGAAGATTTACACTCGAAAGGGCGTTCAACTCAGCCAAGCAACTTTGAATGCAGTGAAAAAATCCGTCTGTGTTGAAGCTCCTGTTATGATTTTTTCGAGTTCAGTCTCTTGATAGCGCTATCAGCGCATTCTCTTGCGATGTAAATCCATCGATCAAGCTGTTCATCAATCACAAAAGGGTCTGGCAAATTCGTCGTATTCAGGTCCTGTTCCTTAGCATGGACTATAGAATTCCTGAAAGAATATAATCCCTTATATAAATCATTAACCGTTTTCCCTTTTATGAGGCCATGCCTATGTGCGTATTCAGCCAAATTCTTTTTTTGTGACGATGTCAGAATACTCTTGAATAGTTGAGACAATTGATCAGGCTCGTTCCGTGAGGTCGCCAAAGAAAATATGTCCTCAGCTGAGTAGCTCAAGTCTTTTCGGTATTGCTCAATCTCCAAGAGAATATTACGTCGGAAAAAGAATTCAAGAACGCGATAGAACGAAAGGAATTGGCTGGTGCCGGAAGCCGAACAAGCATGATTATACAATATCAAGGGCTCTTTCCTATGAAAATCGCTCCGTTTTCTTAGCCGATGGCGCGTTAAACGTTTGAACGCAGCTTCAGCGTTCGTTCCATCATACAACCCGAGTGGGTCTTCGAAATGTGCTGAGATCCCGAGTAGGTTAGCGTAAATCTTCAATGGCCTGAGATAGTGTGCATTGAGATAGTATACTGCTTTGTGAAAAAAATCTTTGGCTTGATCTTTGGCAGCACCGATTAGGCTCACGGAAGAAAACCATGTGAAATCATTTTGATGATAATCTGAATCCCGAAAATGGCTCTCAGTTAGCATTGCAAGAAGACGGCTTGCCGAGGAGACTGTAACAAAGACCTCTTCGATCTTAAACTTGAGTGGTTTATCGGCTGGCCAAGCAGATTTTTCGTTTAGCCACGAATAGTTGGGGTGACTGATTGTAATAAAGAATTCACTATAATTCCCAAATGTGATTCCATAGTCTTCATCACTGCTGTCCAAAATAACCTGAGATTGGGGGATTGCCCCTCATAGAATCAGGTATTTGGACGGGTTGTTTCGTTCTTTGAAAATC
>JAFFZZ010000120.1 GCA_016933915.1 Candidatus Babeliaceae bacterium | reverse complement strand
TTATGGACTGGAGTGATCCTTATCGTAACAGCAAACTTCCACTTAATTCTAACACATTTGTGGTCTAACAAATGGGGGTAAGCTCAATTTTGAAAGACGGCAGAAAATTTATGGCTATAACAGACAATAAAACTTGGCAGAAGATATTGTCTGTTAAGTTCGATAAATCGTAGATAAGTTGATGTTAGCAGTCTTGAATGCAATATGTTGGGCGGCGCGAATGTGTATAGGTGAAAAATGTTACTAAAAGTTGACCCAAAAACGCAAGTGGCTGAGCGTATTCACGGAGAAAAACTACAGAGTTTCAACATTACTGAGAGAGATTTGCAAAATATCCTCTTTCGTACTCTTGACCGTCTTTTGTATGATGAAGAATTGCTGTTAATCATGCAATCTCGTAATTGGCAAGAAGAACCCGACTTAATGGCTCTTGATAAAGACGGACGGCTATACATTTTTGAATTGAAGGCTTGGGAATCACGCTCGGTAAACATATTGCAGGTACTTCGCTATGGGCAAATGTATGGTAGTTCAAAGTACGAAGAACTGAACGGCTTTTTTACTAAGTTTGATGATACGGGTCGAAGTCTAAAAGAAGCTCATAGAGATGTTTTTGGAGTCAGTATTGAAGAGGATAAGTTCAATGCTGACCAGGTTTTCATCGTAATGACAAATGGTCTAGATTACAGGACCCGCCAAGCCATACAGTATTGGAGGAGCCGCAATCTTGATGTAAGGCCCTGGGTCTATCGTGTCTACCAAACAAATGGCGATGAAATGCTGTTGGAAATATCGCCTTTTGCAGTTAGCGATAACCCTTTTGAGGATATAACAGGACAGGGTTATTACATCCTAAACACTGATTATCGAAGCGCCCCGAAACACCATGAAGATATGCTTACAAATAGGAAAGCTGCCGCGTATGGTTGGTTGTGGAAGCATAAAATTGAACGGTTAGTGAAAGGAGACATTGTTTTCTTGTACCAATCTGGCGCTGGCATAGTAGCTGTTGGTAAAGCAAGTGGTGTTCTTGAAAAACGTGCTCATGGCGACCCACCAGTCCCTGAGGATGAGTATTCGATGTCCTTGAGAGCTTTTACATTATTGGATAGTCCTCTACCGGCGGCAGAAATCAAAGAGGTAACAGGTGTAGATTACCGTTTTATGAGTACAATGTTTGCACTTGATGCAGAAAACGGAAAAAAACTTTACACCTATATTTTTCATAGTAAAGTTAAAAAGTAACAAGGCCGCCCAACATCGGTTGCAAGCGACGCGGCTTCGCCGCCGGCAGGTGGAGGGGAAACACGCACGAACGGGTTTGCTCTCGAAGGTTCTGCGCCGCACCCGCCGCGCGCCTGAACCCTACCGTTGGGCAGTCAAATACAGGGGTAATGAAGTATGATCGTTCCAGTCTTTGGTCCTCCAGGAGCGGGCAAGACGACAATACTGCGTG
>JAFFZZ010000119.1 GCA_016933915.1 Candidatus Babeliaceae bacterium | reverse complement strand
GATATAGCAGGCAAGCGCTGCGCCCAACAGCTTATTGAATTGGCGCAACGCGAGGATTGTTCAGTGTCGGCTGTTAAGCCAACCATCGAGCACCTGATTGGGCGCTATGGAACGCTTACCGGTAAAGCACAATTGAGCGAACAAGGCGTTTATCAGATTGAGAAGATTATAGAAAAGCCATCGATTAGTGAAGCTGAGCTTCATCTTCATACGCCCGGCTTGCGTGCAGGTTATTTTCTGTGCTTTATAGGCATGCACGTGTTTAAACCTTCTATTTTTGATATGTTGGAAGAGCTTATAAAATCTCAAAAAAGTAATATTCTGTTAGCTCCCATTCTCCAGCAATTAGCCGAAACCGATAAATATCTTGCTTTGGAAATGCAGGGAAACAGGTATGATACCAGTAAAAAGTTCGGATTGTTCCAGGCTCAGCTCGCATTGGCATTATCGGGAAGCCAAAAGGAGGAGGTTCTGGCTGATATGATTCAGATAATGGCCGATTCTGCCAAAAGAAATTAATTATTTGTTGCTGAAAATTACGTATGAACCCATTCATAAAAACAATTACGTCGGTAGACCCTAAAATACGCGACTTGTCTTTTCAGGAGCTCTGCAAGGGCTTGTCAGTAGATGGAATGCTGCAATCTATGAAGGAACTGGATGATTTTCGTAAGACATCCGCAAACCTTTACGAGCGGGTTCGTGCATGTATCTTCTTGTATGCGGGTTTCAGGTTTTATTTGATGCCATCTCCTCAATTCCCCGGTACAGGAATTATTCCTTCCGAAGGTTTTGAAAACCTGCTAAAGCGTAATTTTGAGAAGGCCATCGTTATTTTTTATGCCGAAATGCTGAAGAATGGCTCTAATTCCAATATTTTCAGTTGTCTGGCCGAGAGCTACCATCATCTTACTTTCCAAATACTGGCCGACCAGGTTCGGAAAAGTGTTCGTTCCAGCCGAGGCAACCAGTGGATGTTTCGCGTAGGTCATTTCGATGAACATCCCTTAAAGATTCATCCCAAATTACTACAAAGGCCGGAAGGTGTGGTTTTATTCCCTGTTTTGCAGGAGAAAACCCCTGTGCGCATGGATTTAACGCATAGTTGTTGGTCTGATATCTTCTTTCTGGGCATGGATTATCCCGAAGG
>JAFFZZ010000118.1 GCA_016933915.1 Candidatus Babeliaceae bacterium | reverse complement strand
TTTGACCAGACGGCAACATACCATCAGAGAATCACGTCTGACTATTTATAAGCATATTATTATACACTTTTATCACAACCTCCTATATGGCATATATTCTAATGCTTAATTGTGATGTGTAAGCACATCGTTGATTAGAACCAAATTAAGGAGAACTGATGTCATTCTACGAATACGTAAAAAACATACGTGTAATCACATCGTGAAGTCTTTTACGTTGTAAATTGATACGGGAATTGTTGAATAAGCACACCCTTGTGATAAATCTTCAACGTCTGCTCTTTGACATGTATTGTTGCATACACATAATCCCAAGCCAAGGTGGGATCGATGACAAACTTTTCAGAAGCAATGGTAATTTTGCCACTTTTTCAGATGCGGCAAATAAAAGAGACTTTCCCTGCTGGAACCTGTTGAAAATGAAAACGGGATGGAAAGGTATCTGTTGCGGCCAATACGTTCGGAGTGAACTGTATGCAATGCTCATATTCCAACGACGTTTTTCCGTCGAGGGGAACATGGGCATGTTGCGTGTTCGCCGCTGTTTCGAATGCCTTGACTTCTCGTTGTAACTGCGGAAAGTCTGTGATGTCCTGGCTGTTCAATACGAATCGTTGAAAGAGACCAGTAAAGTTTTCAATCGATCCATTCCACCAGGGCTGACGCACAGGAATAAAGACCGATTCGACCTGTTGCGCCAAACAGAATTTGGTCAGGAGTCCGGCAGAGCGTGGATGCTGATGACTGCCTCGACATTCTAAGGCATTGTCGTGCTGTAAGAGCGTCGGGATGCCCATCCGCTGCCAGGCTCGAATCACCACGTTCACGACCGTGCTTGCCGTGTGGTTTTTTCCGACCTCAAGAGCGACACGTCGGCTACAGACATCGCGGAGATGATAGAAATAATACGTCTGCGAACTGCCCTTCAAGTCTCGCGGACCAACTAAATCGAGTTGGTGTAATTGACCCGGTTGCGTGATGTGAAAGGCGGGATAATGGCGGTCAATCACTTCTTGAACAGAGGGGACTTGAGGGGCCGTACCAATTAAATCATGCCGCACCAAGATATTATGAACCGTTTTCACGCAGGGCGGATCATATCCGAGGTCTTGTAGTTCTTTCTGAATCGCCACGGCTCCAATTAAGGCATATTGGGTCTCGTCGCGTTCTCGTTTCTCCCGACGTTTTCGGATGTTCACGATTGCCGTTTCGAACCCTTCTTCCGTCTGGTTCGCTTGATGGTGGGGAGCACTGGGCACATCGAGGAGGCCGTCTAACCCATAGCGCTCATATCGGAGTTTCCATTTAAAAAACCAGGGTTGGCTATATCCTAAACTCGTGTAAATATGCGAAGGTTGTTCGCCTTCCAAATACCGTTTCATCGCGATCTTCCGGTCTTCATACAACGTGTTCATGGCTCTTCCCTCCAGAATGACATCAGTTCTTCTAGAGGCAGTAGCCACAAGCCACAAGGTGCTTGCAACAAAAAGTCTTTTCAATCTGTATACCGTGTTTACAGTAAAGGGCATCATACGACGTTATAAGGTGCTTTCAACAAAACACACAACGATGTGCTTACACATCACAGCTAGATTATATTCATACAACGCTAAATTATCCGCCTTTACAGGAAAGGATCCCATGTAACTGTTCGGAATGTAAGGATGACCCCAATCCTCATTATTATGAGTATGCAAAATTGATGAGATGGGTAGAAAAAGGGAAGCATGAAATTGATTGCGACAGAAGTGTTGAATCAGTACGAATTGATAGTCTTTTATCAGGGGTTCAGCCAACAAAATCCACTGGGGGACGATGGGATGTTTTTATCTCATACGCAACTAAAGATTTTGCTATTATTCAAGAAATTATAATAGATCTAAAACAGAAAAAAATTACATATTGGTGGGATAGAGAACAACTATTACCGGATGATGATGTGATCGGACAACTCGATCATGGCCTAAAAAACAGTCAAAAACTATTGCTCTGTATAAGTTATAACCAGATCGATTTAGGATGGTCTCGAGCTGAATATGGAGCGATCTTGAACAAATTCATTACGCGCCAAACTCAACAGAAGGTAGTTCCATTAATCATCGATGATCTGCAAGATAGCGATTTTCCGCCTTTGATAAGTAATATTTATCACACACGTTGGTCAGATAAAGAGAGTTATCAGCAACTATTAAAAGCATTAAAACAGAATACAAAACCTCCGAAGAGAATCGTCACAGAACTACCCAGAGAGTTACGATACAAAATTACGGAATTTTTAACATCACTCCCGAATATTTATGATAATAATGCACAGCAGGTATTAATCGATCGTGCAGGTTTAGATCCCCAATTGCAGCAACAGATTAAGTTTAATGCCTCTCCAGAACAATTTGTTCAACTATTGATCTCCACCATCAATAAATATGGGATACTTGAAGATGGACGAAATGCTCTTGAAGCGATATTGGAATCAACAAAAGATTCTATAGGAAAAGACAGGCGAGAATATTGTGATCTTTTAATACAAGAACTACATAAATTTAGGCTTAATTTAAACTGAGATCCTGCCGAACAATGGCTTGCACCGAAGCTTGGAAGGCGGGCGGGAAAATCCGGTGGTATTACTTTGGGTTTAGGTTGCGCCCGCCTTTCTCGCCAGGTTATCCCGGATCGTTCGGCCAACATAAGGAAAATAAGCAATGTACGATGAAGATTTTTAAGTATCCCGTACGGAGTCAAAATATCATACCATTCATACTCCGATGATGTGGTTTGATAAGACAAATGATTATTGGTATCGAACGGAACCCGATTTTCAAAGAACTAATGCGCAGGGAACATTAATAGGAAGGAACGATCTATGTCAGTAAGATGTCTGTTGGGAATACATAAGTGGAGTAATTGGGAGTATAAAGAAGAAACTTCTTGTCTCCAAATCAAAAAGTGTCAACGATGTAATAAAACACAGGAAGAACTGATCCATAAATGGGGGGAATGGGAATATAAAGCCCAAAATTCTTGTATAAAAATAAAAAAGTGTTATAGATGTGGAGAAAGAAGAGAACGAAAACCAACTATGGATAAGGATCATCAATATGTTACAGAATATAGTCGTTCCAATTCCTGTCATTATTTCAGAAAAGAATGTACGCGATGTGGTCATACAGAAGAAAAATATGTGACGACCCCTGTTCATAGTTGGGGAGATTGGGTAATTTTCAAAGACGAGAAGAAGGCTATGAGAGTTTGCAAACACTGTGGAGGAGTACAAACCAAAGAACTTCAGGAATACTTGAAAAAGAGGTCTACCTATTCTAATTCATGGTACAGATAGGTTTTTCTCACTTTTTCGCCGCTGCCGCTTGCAGTTCCCCATCAGGGACAGAAGCCGATGACGGCAGGTT
>JAFFZZ010000117.1 GCA_016933915.1 Candidatus Babeliaceae bacterium | reverse complement strand
CGAGATTTTCCACAGGAATTCTGACTTATAACAATATTAGCACTATGTTGTAAAATGAGCCCCCTGAAAAGTTTTCAAGATTTAAAAAATCTCACATAATGTGAATTAACAGAAATTACCAATGATTCTTTTCCATCAAAAATAGATATCTAAAATAACGCCCTTTGGGAATGTGCGTGACTGTAGCCGCGCAATGCGCTGCGGACCCCGTTTTGGGATCCAGTTTCTCATCCCGATGATGTGGATCCTGCAGATGTGCTATACGGTCGCAGGCTTTTCATGTTGGGATCAGCGCAGACATTTACACGGTCCTCGGGGCGATTTATGCTTTGATTTTTCACTTCGGCCGGTGCCGTCAGTGCCAGCACTTAAGAAAAAGATCAAAGCTAGTCGGCACGGGAAGGGGAGTAGGGTCCATTAAACCGATTCTATCTTGTCACCGGCAAACTTAACTTCCCCTCACCCACACAATGTTGAAGGGATCTAAAAGGAGAGAATTATAATTTATATCAAAATCAAGCCCTATATTTATCTATTTAAACCTAGTAGAGAAGAATATAAACTTGCAAAATTAGATTGCGGAATTAAACCAATTCGCATAAAATCATTATTAACAATGACCGAAGAACTCTTATCAATCAACAATGTAGGTAAACTGATTAGCACACGGTACTACACCAGACAAGAAATAGGAGATTGGGATGAAGGATATCGTCAAGTGTATTAAGAATCTCCGAGTCCAATTGGAGCGCCATCGTAAAGAAGGGCTTAAGGAGTATCCAACTCGGGCAATATTTATTGATCCGCTTCTCGGTGCTCTTGGATGGGACGTGCGTGATCCTGACGAGGTCGCACTAGAACATCCAACGGTGGACAGCAAGTCTGTGGACTACGCGATGAAAGTCAACCGAAAGGTGGTTCTTCATGTTGAGGCCAAGCAACTCAGGGACCAACTTGATGACGTCAAAGCAATCACGCAGGTCGTCGGCTATGCAGCTAATGACGGTATAGAATGGTGTGTGTTGACGAATGGGGTGAAATACAAAGTCTACAAAGTATCGGAAAAGGCGAGCGCGCCAGACAAGCTACTATTTGAAGTGAGCATAGACCCGAAAGATTCAAGCGGGTTGCCAGTTGAGGAGCTGGCCCAACAATTCAGTCGGTTGTCCCGCGAGTCCATAGCTAAAGGGCTTCTGGATCAACTTGGAGCGGAAATCTTCACAACTGGAAAAGTTCGAAAAGTACTGGATCGACTTTTTTTAGAGACGCCACAGCCCCTGATCCGCTTGATTAGAAAGACAATAGGAGATGCTTCCGTAACACCTTTCCAAATCGAGCAGTCACTTCATCGAATATGGGATACCGGGAATCCACCTAACCTGTTGCCAGAAGAGATCGCGATATCTCAGAAGGAAAAGCGAAATGTTTCTTACAAGCCATCGACTGACTACACTGAACGCCATCATACGGAAGGCAAACCCAACGAGGTTCTTGAACTCTATCGGGGGTTGGACCGTTTCTGTCAAAACTTGGCACCCGGTCTAGTGATCCGTGCATACAAGTCAACGACCGTGAATTGGGCTTTTGGTAAGTCTATTTTTTGTTGCGCACACTTGCAACAGGGGGGCCTTCGGGTTTGGGTCAAGACCGATCCAAAGGCTCTAGATCTCTCTGCTTCCTTCGCACGAGATGTTTCGAAAATTGGGCATTGGGGCGTCGGCGACGTTGAACTTGCGGTCAACAGCCTGGAGCGTCTTCATAACGCAGAAATATTTATTAAACGATCCTTTGAAAACGCAACCCGGAAGTAGATTGTCGTAGTACATAGTACATACTTCTTTTTCAATGGGGAGGATTCGCTTGGTCGAAAAGGCGGGCTACTTAATGTATAAATCAAAACTGTCCAAGGAGTAAAATCGGTAACGGGAATATACTTTCAAGGATCTCCGAGTCGAAAATGCTTATATGATCGAATATGAAACCGTATTTTTCTTGAACTTGGATATTCCGATAGGAAGCACTGCCGGTATCTGTCGCTTGAAAATTAGCAGCTTTTTATAACAAAGGTATAATATTAAAACCGCTTAGAAACTATGCCTCAAATCGAATCTTATACTCCCTTGACTAATGTTTTGATTTGCACGCATAAATATTGTGTTGACTTATTATGCAAACAATGCTAGTGTTTTATAAGGTTTATAAATGTATTGATTTTTATTAAAAGTAGGTAAGGAGAATTATTGGATGGATAAAGATAATCAAGAAAGGCAACTCTCGGGATACATGACTGTACGACAAGCTGCTTCAATTTTGGGTGTATCTTCATCAACACTGCGAAATTGGGATCGAATGGGAAAACTAAGGGCTTTTCGACATCCATTCAATGGATACAGGCTTTATCTCCAAACTGAATTAGAGAAGATTCTTAAAAATGTAGCTCAAGGAGTGAAAAGCGATGCAAAAAAATTTATTTAATATTGCTGATGCGAAGAATCGATACATGAAAACAAGTGAAACTCATCAACCGATTTCATTGCATTATCATATAAAAAATGTAGGAAAATACGAACTCGATAAGGTTTATTACGAAGACTGCATTGAGGGAATGAAAAATCTACCCTCTGAATCAATTGATGTCGCCATTGCGGATCCACCTTACAATCTAAGTAAAGGGGGTAATTGGAAATGGGATAATTCGATCCGCCTCCCGGGATTCGGTGGCAATTGGTCAAAAGTGATGGCTGAATGGGACGATATGCCCCTAGCTGAGTATTTCAACTTTACGTTGGCGTGGCTAGCGGAGCTTAAGCGTGTTGTTCGTCCAAGTGGGTCATTATGGATTCATGGGACATATCATAATATTGGCATAATCAACTTCGCCTTGCAGTTGTTAGAGATCGAAATTATCAACGAGATAGTATGGTACAAACGGAATAGCTTCCCGAATCTTTCAGGCCGCCGTTTGACCGCCAGTCACGAGACTATACTTTGGGCACACACAGGCAAAGCAAAAAATAGAAAGTACTACTTTGCTTATGACAAGTCGAAAAACCTGGCTTGCCCGGAAGATTTACTAAAAGAGAAGGGAAAGCAGATGCGTACCGTTTGGGACATTCCAAACAATAAGATGCGAGATGAAATTCAATTCGGAAAACATCCTACTCAAAAACCAATAAGGTTATTAACACGGATGCTTCAAATATCGGCGGACAAAGGCCACGCGTTGCTAGTTCCATTCGCCGGATCAGGCTCTGACTGTGTAGCCGCAAAATATCTGGGTATTAGATTCTTGGCTTTTGAAAATGACTCACAATACGTTGAGATTTGTAGGAAGCGTCTAGAGAAAAGTGAGATTCCTGGTCGTTTGATTGAGAATAAAAAGAAGAATCAAAAAGAAGAAGTGTTATTGACTGTCGAGACGTTACATACTCCGAGGGCAGCAAGGGCTGTTCCATCGCTCATTAAATGGACTGGAAGCAAGCGTTCACAGGCGGGCTCTATCGCGAGTCTGATACCAAAATATCGGCGATACTTTGAACCGTTTCTTGGGGGGGGCGCGGTGCTCTATTTTACAGCAGTGCCTGACTCTGTGGCTGGTGACTTGTATGAGCCGCTGATTCACCTATGGCGGTTGATACAAGCGGAACCGGATAAGGTCGTCGAAGATTATAAGTTGAAATGGATGAGTCTTAAAGAAGAGCTTGATGGTGTAGATGTTAACAAGTGGAAACGAGGAAATGGAATACCTAAGTACTACTACGAAGTGCGAAAGCGGTTCAATGAACAGCAGGCGCCGCTTGACTTAAACTTCCTTATGCGAACATGTGTAAATGGCATCGTTCGGTTTAATGATGACGGGAAGTTCAATAATTCATTTCACTTGTCACGGAGAGGAATGGAACCGCAACGTTTCAAGAGTATTGTGGATTCTTGGCATTCGGTGATTCAAGGGGTGAATTTCATGTGTCAGGACTACTTGAAAACAGTAGCGATGGCGGAGAAAGACGATTTCGTCTACTTCGACCCGCCGTATGCTGGGAATCGACAGCGATATATTGAAGATTTGGATTTGGATAGGCTCTTCAGCACATTGGAAGACTTGAATAGACGTGAGGTGAAATGGGCATTATCATTTGATGGTCGTCGCGGGACGAAGGTTTTTAGTTGCGCTGTACCTGAATCGCTTTTCAAGCGGCAACTGTTGCTTTCAAGCGGAAACTCATCGGTGAATAAGGTGTTAAATGGTCCCGTAGAAGACGTGGAAGAGTCGCTTTACTTGAATTTCTAGCCCAGGCGAATTGAAATACCAGTTCCAGAGAGATTGAGATGGGACGCGTATTTAGATATTATGCTTCCCGTATTGCTATTAGCAATAAAGCGGATTTCACATGACTTACCGTTCAACTCAAATACATAGGCTAAAACTATATCTACTTTAGCTTCTGTGATAACCGAAGCAATTTGGGACTCAGTGCCAGAGATAAATGCGACAGCGGAAGCAAAGATGAAGTGATCTGGATTTAGGCGGTGAGTTGAGTGACGCCAAGGCTGTGATGAATTTTTACGTTCAATGCTCGCCGGAGACATGATAAGATTGCCAATATAGGCGGAGAGTCTTGGGCCAATGGAGTTTTCAACAGCATTGGCGGTTTCTTTAGATTCGACAGAAAGGATGATTGGTCTGAGCGTGATTCCGAAAAGTTGGAATACGTGGTCTGGTCGCTTCGTGTCGGCACCGCTCACTCTTGGGAGCGTTAGCCAACGAAGTTCAAGGGAGCGGTCGGGGGGTTGAAGAGAGACGCCGCTCCAATCTCCGCCAGGTGGGTTGCACATCCCCTCGTAGATTTCAGGCCCTGCGTGACGAGAGAGTAGCGTATGGAGTACGGTGTCCACATCATTCTCGCCAACACGGGTGGGGAAGGGCTTGGTAAGTATCGTGCGTTTGGTCGGTGTTTGTATTGCTGTTTCCCAATGCAAGCGCAAAAAGCCATGGTTTGTCTTTTTGTTGGTAGCTGAATCAACAAGAAGTGCATCACTAACTGCGAGTATTGCCTCCCAGAGTCCATTTTTTTGAATGAGTTTTGTGGGTTCGTTTTGGAGTAATGCCCAGGTTACAATTGGTGCTGGGCCATAGACAACGGATAGCAGATCAGACTTACGACCAATTAGCATACGGGTAAAAGGAGGCAAACCGCGGTCAGGTCGCGCATCATCACCTCTTGGCTTAAATCCTAGGACCCAACAAATCACTAAATGCTCCTTACGAGCAAGCCATTCGACGAAATTAACAGGTAAATCGCCATATAAGGCCGATACTCTCAAAGCGTAATCTGGCCGTTTATCTCGAGGGACAATGCACATCGGGAGAACATTAGAAGTAAGTCCGATGGCATTTTTGGATGTTAGTTCCATTAACGTTTTAGCGGTTTCGGTGAGAGAAGTAATAGATGTCTTTTTGGCCCATACAAGAGGAGCATTTTCTACCAAGAAATCGACGAAAGAACGACCTTGTTTTATATTAGAGTATACATTACCCCATTGTTGATCAGTGAGAGTTTGATTGCTTCTGGATTCCACTGCTCGTTTTCGGATAAGAGAAAGTACCTTCCGGCGAAGTATTTCATAGATGCGCTTAGGATCTTCATCAAGAATGATTGCCCGAGTTAGAGCAATCAACTCATTGTCGGCAAATTCATCAGTGTGTGCTATTCTGGTCGCTTCTCCAGCACCCAGACTAGTTACAAAAATAGGGAATACGGGTGTGTTTTGTTCAAGAGAATATGCGAGGTAGCTGAAGGGGACGGCGGGATTAGGCATTCGTGAAGCTTTTCGGATACGATTTGCAGCAAGTTCGTAACCACCTAGTTCAGCTACATAAAGATATGGAATACGTGCTAATCCAAAGGAATATGCGCGCCCATTTCGTTGCCACGCCTGATTTCCAGCGGGGAGAGCGCTGCAGTACTCGATTGCGATAAGAGGTTCCTCGTATTTGGATGTGACGCCAGTGATTATGACATCAGCAGCTTCTCTTAAAATGCCGCCTCGTTCGCGAACAAATTGAAGAATGTCTTCATTCCAACGCCCGAATCCTGGGAAAAATGTGAAGTGGAGTGATTTATTTGTATTCCGCAGGCAAAACTGGAATTCTGGGCATACTGGCGAACCATTGGGCCCGGCGATGGACTCAAGTTGTTCAGCAAGAGCGGCTTTGATGAGATCAAAAGTCCGCTCACATTCTACTATATTGTCACCATGGATATTAAAATCTGAATATCGCGGCATAGGTAATATCGTTCCACAAGTATAGGATTTGGTATTTTGATTGTCAAGAAATTATTATTAATTAGGGGGCTTTCAATTTAGTTTTACGCATTTTGCTATCTTTACTAAATAAAGCTGATATGCTAATAATTAATTAAAGTATTATTAGAAAAAAGTATTTCTTGTAATTAAAATTAGGCCAGATGAAGAAGTAAGTCAAAGGAGGAGATCGCGTGATACGAAAAGTCGTAGTGCAGAATTACCGACTCTTCCGCGGACTCAGCCTCAACCTTTCGCCGGGCATAAACATCTTGTTCGGGCGGAATGATACGGGCAAATCGACGCTCATGGAAGCCATCACTCTCGCATTAACTGGGCGCCTGAATGGGAGCGCGTTCGAACAAGAGCTCTCCCCCCCCACCTGATTAACAAGGATGCAACACGGGAGTACATAGCAGCCCTGAGAGCCGATGGCCCTGTCCCCACCCCACCGTCGATTGTGATCGAATTGTACCTAAATGAAGCAGACGCTGCCGAACCGTTGCGAGGCATGAACAATCTGAGCGGCGAGAACGATTTGGACACCGTACTCCATACGCTACTCTCTCGTCATGCAGGGCCCGATCTCCGGCTCCTTAATCACCCACCGGCGGGGGGAGAGCGGCCCCTGGGGGGGTGTCCCCAGATCCCCCACCAGGAGGCTTCCATGTCCCCTGGACCCCGTTCCCGTTCCCGCCCTGAATCCCGCGATTTTCCTTGGCCTTCTAACCCTTACCCTGCCGGAGATCGCGCCTCCTGGGGCATCCATGGAAGAATTTTCCTGCCCTTCCCAGGTCCTTTGGGGAAAAGGCCTCCGCTCAAGCCAATTCCCACGCGCTCTTTTTGTGCACTCATGGTTCATCCTTGCCCGATATGCTTTTCCAAGTTTTCCCAGTCGATCTTTCCACAAATTTTGTTAATCACAGCTTTAAGTTTATTTTGTTTTTGATGGAGCTAGCCAACTCCCTAGATTGAAAGACATTTTCATAGTCAAGATTATTTTAGTCAACGACAAGTTAGAGTAT
>JAFFZZ010000116.1 GCA_016933915.1 Candidatus Babeliaceae bacterium | reverse complement strand
CCAATCGCCGAATCTCTCGACAGTAGCAAACGGGTGTTGGCCGGTGCAGAGAACGCTGCATGTTCGAATCTGCTTGAAAAAAATTGTCTCTTCAGGATCTTCCTCATTTGTCAGATCATCAGGCACGACTATGTGTGAAACATCAATGCCTTCCGCTTTCTTTTCATCCAGCCATTCTGAAATCGTCATTTATCCGTTCCCCTTTTCAGTGTACCGCAACTTAATTTCCGATTCTAAATTTTTATAGACGGATCCCCAATCGGCGCCAATTAATTTTAATTCCGGGTTTTTTGTTGAAATATTCTCCTTTTTATTATTTAATGCTGCTATCTCATCCTGAGCAGTGTTCTTTGTTTCGTAAAAAATGGATACTGCGTGAAACGCCTGGTTTCGTTGGTGCTCGGTCTGTCTCTTATTCTTCAGTTTGTCAATAAAACGTGAAAGACTTTCCTTTTTAAATCTTTCGTGATGATATTTTAAACAAAAATCCAGATAGAATCTAAGCCACTTTCTATAATAGAAGTGAACTGTCGGCGGCACACCTCTTTTGACCAGTAGAGCATCATAGGGGATCTTGATTTCAGAAGGGATCTGTTTCATGAACTTATCCATCTTGCTGGATAACATGCGTATTTGAAGTTATACAGTTAGAAAACTATAATAAATCAAAATAATATTTATCAAGGTTTTTATTTTCAGAAAGTTATACTGAAGCTATATACTAATTGGTTCGGCGAACAAGTGAACAACCATGCAAACATACGATAAAAAATACAGTTTTTCAGTGTTCCCATTCCTGAAGACGCGCAGTGAAATATATATTGGCAACCTGCTGTATCGCTCCACTGATATGACCGACGGGCTCTCGCCTGAGCAGGCCAATTGCGTTAACGAAATTGCAAACATGCTGTTTCTTCAAGATAATCTACGCATAAAGTCTGCTTCCTATGCTGTTGTCCCGTTTGTTGACCTAAGGCATGCGCCAACAGACGTCGAGTATCTCAAGAATGTGCAGGCTGTCATTGCATACTGTTACGCCTCTCCGCGTCACGAATTTGGGGATCTCTTTCTTTCGTCCGAACACGCTAGCATGGCGCTTTTCACACCGGGCTCGGTATCGGTGCATCTCGTGCGGCCGGATTTCAACGTGGAAGCAACTGAGCCTCTATCTGACCTTGCTGCTGATCACAGAGGAGAAGTCGAAGGGTATGCAGGACTGTATAACTTTAGACATCACTTTTGGGTCACCAAGGGTTCGCGACTCTATGGTCCGAAGCCATATATAACCATCAATCATTCTCAGGACTTAGGCTCTGATCTTAACCTTGCAGAAGCGGCGAGAGTTGACTGCCGGTTACTGGGTGAGTTGCTACGAAATCCAAACACACGAACATCCTCGCGTATTTTCACAGCAGTCAGGTGGTTTAACGCTGCCAATAACGCAGCCAATGACCAAGCAACGGCTATAGTCAATCTTTCTATCGCTTTTGAGGCGTTGTTAAATTTGCCCCGGGACGAGAAGACGGATCGCTTGACCGATTCGATTTCTTTACTTCTTGGAAGAACGCCGCGATTGGATATTTGGGCTCGCCAGTTCTACGATGCTCGGTCACGAATTGTGCATGAAGGCGATGCTCAGCAAATTCATTTCGTTGCGACAGATACTCGAAAAAAAAGTGAAGGTCCATTTTACCAATCGCTTCTTTCATATGGTCGACAAGTGTTTCAGCTATGCCTCGGTACTGTGTTGGTTGGGGCTGATTTAGCCGAAAAAGCGAGGCTGGAAGAGAAGTTTATTACCAACCAAGAACGTTTTGAAAAAATATGCAAGTTGCTAAAGAACAAAACAATAGGAGGCGGTGAACGCCTAGAAAGCATCGCCCCAATCGTCGCAGCCACAAATCAGTATCGGTATATTTCAGAAAGCGACCTTAAGCTTGAAACGATGATTGGTGCAACTCGGCTTGCAGCGAAAACTCTCTTGGAGTGCGGCGGAAAAATCTCACACACACTGGAAGGACACCTAAACCAACTAATCAATGCAAAGCGAACGGATGATCATTTTCAAGAACTAGAAGCACTGCAAGCTCTCAATGACAGTCTCACCGATAAAGCAGTTCTGACAGAAACGATTTATGGCGAACCTGTCCGGGATATTGTGAAAGTTGTCTGGGATTATACCTTTATGCATTACTTCTGGATTAAGGAAAGATCTTTAGAAGTTGCCAGTAGCAAAACAGAAAAAGAAGCATAGCTCGGACTTGCCGAACAAATCGCTACACACGGAACGCAAGGTCGGCTCCGAATTTAGCTTGTTGGTAATTTAACGTTATTTGCCTGTTGCTTACACGGTGTTCCTTGCGTCCGGTGAGCTTAGCGTTATACATAAAAACAAATAATTTAAAATGGGATTTCCAAAAGAAATAAAAGAAAAGGCTCTGATAGCCGCCGCACGCCGATGTTGTGTTTGCAAGGAATTTAAGGGCAGAAATATTGAAGTACACCATATAATACCGAAAAAAGAGGGAGGAGAAAACACATTTGAGAACGCAATTCCTCTCTGCTTTGATTGTCATTCAGAAGCAGGGCACTACGACAAATTTCACCCAAGAGGAACAAAATACTCAAAAGATGAACTAAGAGGCCATAGAGATATCTGGTATGAAATTGTGAAAAAGGGGAACTTTGCAAATCCATCTATTGATGTAGTCCAATCATATTATTTAACGTCTGAATTCCCAATAATATGGGAAATGATTGAAGGAAATTTTGAAGATTTTCCACTTGATCAAGTTAAACTTCTAAAAAATGAACTTCTATCGTTTCTCCAAACTCTTAAAAAATATCAAAAACAACAAAGCAGAAAATCGGATATATATGGAAATAGTTACAAAGATTTAGATGAATATCAAACCAATTTTCCACAAGCACAAAATGTTAGAGGCAAATGGACTGACCATTGGGAACGTACTCCTTCAGAAGACGAGTT
>JAFFZZ010000115.1 GCA_016933915.1 Candidatus Babeliaceae bacterium | reverse complement strand
TGCTTAATAAAATCAATTTGGCGCAGTCAACTTTGAAACGACTGGCCGCTTAAATACGTAACCGAATTTATGAATCGAAGTACTAAGCCAGTAGGATCTTTTAACGAAATATCAACTGGTCTAAGGCGATAAGTGACTTCCTTCAGACGATCCCCCAAAAAACTAGATTGCGCCACATTGATATTTTATGAACTTGTCAAAGAATAATCTGTGGTGCCAAGAACTTTTTCTCGGTACCTATGTACCCGATATTGCAAAACTATATTTTTGCAACTGTTAAAGATGAGTATGACAAACAAAGATGCATGGCGTTATGCGGCGAAGAACCCTCCGGATACAAAGCTTAATAGGCGAATTGCCAGTGTGCTACGAGAAAAAATAAAAGACGGTAAAATTTCGTGCGCGGCGGCTAACAAAATTGTCCGGAAATCTCGGTGCCTCTCCTGCCGAGGTAGGGGTGACTATTGATCTTCTTGAGGCAAGAATTAACCGGTATCAGCTTAGGCTGTACGGCTACCCACCAAAAAAAGAATCGTCGAACCTGTGGAGACGGTATCGAAAGAGCTCGAAGAGGCCATTCGCAGTGCACTGGTTGATGGTCGTTTGCCCTGTGCGGCATCATTGAAAATTGCAGGGAGGTTCAGGATTCCAAAGATGGATGTGTCTGCGGTATGCGAAACGTTGGAAATTAGAATATTCATGTGCCATATGGGCTTCAATAGGGACGTTTCATGTAAGGTGCTGCAAAGCGTAGATAAAAAGGGGGAAGAAGTATCTTCCCCCTTTTGTGCGTCGAACGGCAGTCGTTTTTAATGACCGCGTCCGAAATGTGCCTTTGCTATTTCAAATCGTGCGAGTGTAAAGAGCATATCGGCCAGTCTGTTCAGATATTTGTTAATGATTTCATTCGTTATCAGACCCTTGCTCTTGAGTTTTGCGGCTCTTCTTTCTGCTCTTCTCACGATCGTTCGTGCCAAGTCGATATGTGCCGATACGATCGTTTTTCCGGGTAATATGAATACTCTCGGTATTTCAACGTCTCGCTGAAGATCGTCAATGATATCTTCCAATTTCTTGACATCCTCATCGGTAATCTTTCTTTTGAGCTTTTCATAGTCCTCGGGCAGGGCGGAGAGTTCTGCGCCGATAACCAGCATCGCCTCCTGCGAAATCGTTATGGCTTCAGTAATCCGCGGACTGTCCGTTTGTGCTTTCGCAATACCAAGAGCAGAACTGGCTTCATCAAGCGTTCCATATGTTTCCGGTCTCAGATCGTACTTCGGTATCCTCTGTCCACCCAGCAAACTGGTTTCTCCCTGATCACCTTTTGTTGAAAACTTCATTTCCACTCCATCCTTTCTATATAGTTATTTATTATTTTGGGAACAATACGGGCGTTCTTGTGTGCACCTTCTTTTGTTTCCTTTATATTCATAGGCTTATACGTAAGACTGTGGCCATAATTATCAACGGAGCAGATTGTTGCATGGCGAGTTCCAAGTCTCTTGCAATCACGACCTCGCTTGCCATGGTCATGCCCACGATGTCGCAAAACGAGGGACACTATAATAATTTATCATCTTTCCTATTTGATAATGAGCTGTTAATTAGTATACTTTTCCCGAATTATCCCGAGTTTGCCTCTGTACAGTTTTTGGGGATAGTTATAGCGTTTGTTGCAGATAATCCTCTGCTTGCCCTTTAAAATATGGGTATTTTGTTTTTTATTTAGAACTTTTTGCAAAGAGTATTTTGCTTCTTTTATATTCTGCCTTCTAAGATAAATTAAGCCTATCCCCATAGTCAAGACAAAAAACAGGGTTGTTTAAGGTGCGTATTGATGGAAGCCTGTTTTGTTATAGCCGATTGGCAGAGTTGAGATCATTGGTAAAGCTTATATTAACTTCACTGCTCCCTTCGGGATCACTCATACCGCCACTACCTCTACCGCCGTAAGCAAAGAGGGGGCAGACATCGCTATAAGCGATAACCGTAAGACTTGCCAGGAGAACTACCAAAAAGCGTACACTCTTTTCCATGAAACACCTCGGCATTATTAATCCTGAATCCAGAGCGAACGATAAACGCTCACTGATGTAACGGTTTTTCGAAGCACGATTCGAAAAAACAAGGTTCAAAAATCATTC
>JAFFZZ010000114.1 GCA_016933915.1 Candidatus Babeliaceae bacterium | reverse complement strand
GAACGCATATCCCACTAACCGTTCGCCCTGCGTGTAGTCCCACAGGGACGTAATCGAATGGGTTGCGAACGCATATATTCCCTTCACTTCCGCTCGTATCCGTTCGACTCCGTTTCACTCCGCTCAGGACGAGCGGGATGACAATCTGCGCTGTTACACGACAAACGGGATGGGGTTTAACGAAACCATTCACTGACATCTTTTCTCTTTAAAGTAATTTCCTGACAGGGCCTTATTCCTTAACGTCTTTGATGGTCTTTTTTTCAGCTTCTGCTGCCTCTAGGTGCGCGCGTAGCATCCAGGCGCTTTTCTCAAGTTTCATTATCATGTCTGAGAGCATAGCAACAGATCCCTCATCATGTGATTCCTGTATCTTTTTTATATCAGAACGGATGTGTGTGATGATTGTCTCAAAATCATTGAGCAAATCAGCTATCATCTCCATGTCTGATGGATTGCGTCCTGGTTCTTCTTTTAATCGTGCTAATTTTAGGGCTTCTTCCATAGTCCCTGGTGAAAGTTTTCCTAAGGCGCGAACACGTTCGGCAACGCGATCGATATCTTCAAAAGCTTGCGTATAAAGATCTTCAAAGAATGCGTGAAGAGGCCCGAAGTGTTGGCCGCGAATGTTCCAGTGGTATTTCAAGAGTTTGTGGTACAGAACAAAAAGGTCGGCGTTTATTTTGTTGAGATGAACTACGGTTTCTTGACGTGCTGGTTCTTGGATTCCGATATCGGTTTGGATCATCATAAGTATTCTCCTTTTTTTAAGCACGTGTTTTCTTTAGGTTTTTCAAGGTATTTTAATACCCTAACTTTCAATTTAGCAAAAACAATCCTCTAAATGCCAGGGTTTAGCAATTTTTTTGCCTCTGACTTATAGAGTTCTACTGCCGGTTGGTCAAATGGGTTAACCTGGAGCAGGTTTCCCATGAGCATAATGTGGCACATTGCGTTCTGCATAAAATATCCAAGATCGTGAGCGTTTTTTGATAGATTGGTTGTTAAAAAAGGTCTTTTTTCAGCTGCGAATGATGCTTCAGTGCTTTTAAATAGGGCTTTTTTAATCGAATTGATGGGGAGGCTGGGAATCTCCATTGATTCCCAGGTTGGTGCGGTAAGGTCAGCCTCTTTTGGCTCAATCCAAAGGAAATGGGTGAGAGTATTGCGTGGGCCGTGAAGAAGTACGGGGATCATGGCGTGAAGATCTGTGGTGCCGATTGAGACGATAGGAAGGATTCCTGTTTCTACCAGATTGCCGTGAATATCATATTTTTTTCCGAGGCTTTCTGCAATGAGCTGCCGGTACCATTTTCCGAGATACTCGCCGGTTTCATCAAAAACAAAGAGATTGTGGTTAATATACCCCTTTTGGAATAAAAGATACCAGTAGGCACAGTTTTGAGCGGCTTGATTTTCGGGGAGTGCTGCTCCGGTGCGAATGAAATTTTCTATAGCACGCCGTGCTCCTGTACAGAGAGCAGTGATATCGATACCAAGAAGAGATAATGGAAAAAGTCCTGCTGCGGTTAAGAGAGAAAAGCGCCCACTGATTTCTTGTGGTATTTCGAGGAAGAGAAAGTTTTCTGTCTCTGCCTGTTTGTGAAGTGGTGTTTGAGCACATGAGACAATGGATATGAGGTCTCGATAATTTTCTGGGTAGAGTGATTTTACTTTATCGATGATGAATGCTGCATTAACGCATGTCTCCAAAGTTGTACCTGATTTGGAGACAATAACCACCATCACGGTTTTGTGGGCGTTTTGGTATTCCTCAATAATGTTGAACATGGCGTATATTTTGTCTACGTCGATAGTATCAGCAACGTATAAGGCTGGGCGATTGAGCAAGTTTGGCCAACTGCCGGAGAGTGTGTTGAAAACAGCTTGGCAACCCAGTGCGGAACCTCCAATACCAACAAGAAATATTGCGTCAGGGTTATATGTTTTCTTAATTTGAGCCTGCCCATTGATTGTACTTATCATTGTCTGATTAAACGGTAAGGTGATAAATGAAGCAGGTATTTTATCTTTGGTTCCAAGAAGTTGTGCGCATGTGTTAATTTCTGATTCAATCTGATTTAGCACAGTTTTCAAAAGGTTGTGTGGAAACCCCTCAAATGGTTGACGGGTGGTGTAGGGCGTCATAACGGTACTCCGTGACAAAAAACGGTATTATGTTATTCTATACTATACTATGACCGTGATTGTATCCGAGAAGGAGTTATAACAATGCGTAGAATAGTTTCTTTAGCTTTACTTACTGGGTTAATTTTTTCATCGGCATTAAGTGCAAAAGTTTTATCATCGCCTGACGGGATTGATTTTGCAAAACCTTCCCTTCCGCTGGTTGTTAAGTTTTTTGCTACTTGGTGTGGTCCATGCTCTGCCACAAATGCTCTTTTTGAAGGGGCATCGGCGGCGCTTGAAGGGAAAGCCATTTTTGTCAAAGTCGATATCGATAAATATCGTTCCCTTGCCAATAAATATGGCGTAAGATCGATTCCAACGTTTGTCTTTATTGGGACCGATGGGGCAGAAAAGGGACGTTCTGTGGGTGGAAACACAACACAGTCTCAACTTGTTGCCAAGGCAACAAGTCTTTTCAACCTCGGGTAAAAAACATTAGTTTGTTATGAATGGGTGGGGCTTTACAAAGCCCCACTTTTTTGGAACAGAGCTTTGGGATTTTGAGTAAATCTTTTTAAAATTTGATACAGTTGTTGCAGGGGCGATATATCGCCCCATTTCTTTACCAAAGAGGAGATGCTTTATGAAGGTACAGAGCTTACTTTTGGGATGCTTTTGTCTCATGGGAACATTTTATACATTGAAGGGAACAATAGTGAATGAACAAAAAACTACCGATCTTACTTACGAAGTAATTACAGCAGCGCCAGTGGATGCGCAACAGCCTCGGGTGGGGCAGAATGTGACTGTGCACTATGCCGGCTGGCTCGAAGAAAATGGTAAGCGAGGAAGAAAATTTGATAGCAGTATTGATCGAGGACAACCATTTACCTTTAGAATCGGTGTTGGCCATGTAATTCAAGGATGGGACCTTGGTGTCTTATCGATGAGGGTTGGTGAGAAGCGTCTGCTTCGTATTCCACCACACCTTGGCTATGGATCACGAGGTGCTGGTGCTGCTATTCCGCCTAATGCAACACTTCTTTTTGAGGTTGAACTGCTTGCTGTTCAGTCTTAGTTAAGATTTTGTTTGGTGGGGAGCATGAGGAGGGATGAGCTGTGTAGTTTTATCACCACCATAAGATTTTTTTGTTTTGACCGTTTTTTCAATAATTTCCTCTGCTGCCTTTTTGACCATTGCGACTGTCTCGTGTTGTCCTGATGACTGTTCGATGGTTTCGCTGGAGGGAAGCGTCGAGTTGATAATTTCAAGAGCGTCTTTTTTGTAGTTTTCTTCACTAATATTTCTGGGGACGATCGACATAAGGAAAGGTAGCGGTGCACATTCTCCTGTAGCGGGGTTATAAGGCATACAGAGATTTTTTTTGTTTTTAATAAAAGGTTTGGCATTGTTTGTTAAAAATTCATAATAAAGGCCATTATCAGCTCTTTTTACAAGAATGGTGAGTGTGATTACTGTCCCATAATTTTCATTTTGTAAGGCCTTACTTTCAATAACAACACCATACAATTGGAGCTTTCCATCGTATGAAGTTGCTTTACAAACTAACTCATCGATAATTAAACCGCGATCGGTAGGGGTTGTAATACCAAGTAGTGCCTGTAATGTTTCTGAGAGTGTTAAGTGCGGAGCTTCTATTTTTTTGAATATATGAAGTGATTTCCCCTGAGCCATAGAAATAAGTGATGGGTATTCAGGTTTGTTATCTATGTAAGTTTTTGGGATGACGAGCGGGATGTTTACTATTGCAGGGTAATAAAGGAAAACGCCGTTCTTTACATTTGGCAAAACCATCGGCTTATCTTTAAAATCAAGTTCCCAGATTTTTTGTTGTGTGACGGTTAATGTTTTGACAGAGTTATTAATACTGATAGCCCGAAAAAGAGTGTTTGCTCCAGGCATACGGATTGAGGGAATGTTTGTTCTTCTTTCAAAGCCTTGTAGTACGCGCGAAGCATTTTTGAGGTCCGTATAATTTCCTTTTTTCGTGAATTTATAAATTGCGTCAAAATACTTAGTAAGATCGAAGGTATGGCTTGAAAAGCTGGCATTTGTATATCTAACATTATCGGTGGTTGTGCCAAGGATAATAGGGTAGTGTATGTCGTGCAAATTAAAGAGTACTTTTTCAGTTTTATCTAAAGTTGTCTGGTGCATATAAGCTGTTGTAGCACCTCCAGCGAAGCACGTAGAGACAAAGAGTGAAGCGCAGTTGATTTTGGAGAGAAACGTAAGAAAACGGTGATAGTCATCAGGGAGGAGTCCTCCGAAGATGGGCAGGTCTCCTTTTTGTCCATTTCCGTGCCCGTGCCCGTGTCCGGTGAGTAGACAATGCTTTTCGACTCTGTTTTTTATGTTCCATAAGTTTTTAAAGTTAATGAAAGACAGGGGGATGATTTCAGGTTTTGGGAGAGTAGCTTCAATTTTTTTAAATGGAATTAGTTTAACTTTTTTGCGTAAAAAACCTGCTTGCGTTAGTGAGATCCCTCGTGGTACAAGAACGATAAAATCACCCGTTTTAGCAAGGAAAATTAAGTAATTCTTTTGCATGTGGGGGAGAATATTCATTTTAATAAAAGAAGGTTGTTCTTTTATTTCGGTAGTTTGTTCAGACAAGATATTTTTTAGGACTTCTTTTGCATCTGTGTTTGGGAAATAGTGTTGCCACCATGTGATATTTTCCTTTGATAATGGGTAGCGAGTTACTATAAAAAGGTTTTTTATAAGCGGCACTGAAGCGACGACAATCTTGTTTTGTTGAATAGCTCGGGCAACCGCAAAGGTTGTTGCCCCAACAAAAGCGGTATGTGCCTGTAGAACTTCGCCGTGAGATAGTATGCTTTGATTGGTGCTGAGGACTCCGCCGGTATCAAAGGCAAAGACATAATCCAGATGATCGTTGGTGTGAGCTGATGAGGAGAATGTTCCGGCGAAAATAAAAATTACAAATTTATTCCAGGTTTTCATTTGATATCCTTTTGGTTCGGAGGGATATTGATTGGAAACGTTATCAAATGACTGTGATGCGAGTGAATAAATTTTTACTTTTTCTGCAATTTTGTTCTCAATGAATTCCAATAATCGAGTCGTTTTTTGATTTCGCGTTCAAATCCGTACTCTCCTGGCCGATAAAAAATTGAGCCTTCGAGATTTTCAGGGAAACACCTCTGTCCGGAAAAATGGTCTTCACTTTCATGGTCGTACTGGTACCCCTTGCCACAGCCGATTTCCCTCATGAGTCTGGTAGGTGAATTGCGAATATGTAAGGGAACTGGATCGTTTCGTGTTTCAGCTACCGCGCGTTTTGCCTGTAAAACTGCCGTGTAGACACTGTTTGATTTAGGAGCGGTAGCGAGGTAGATGACGAGCTGCCCAAGATGAACATTGCATTCTGGGTAGCCCAAAAAATGTACCGCCTGCTGTACCGCAACAGCCTGGACTAAAGCTTGTGGGTCAGCAAGACCTATATCTTCACTTGCAAATCGTATAAGTCGACGCACTAGATAGAGAGGGTCTGCACCACCTTCAATCATGCGATTTAACCAGTAGAGTGCAGCTTGAACATCGGAACTGCGCAATGATTTATGGAGTGCGGAGATAAGGTTATAATGTTCTTCCCCGTTTTTGTCATAGGCGACATTTCGTGCAGAAAGAACGGTTTTGATTGTTTCTACAGATATTGTTCCATTTTGTGTTTCCGCCAGTTGTGCTGCTGAGTCAAGGGCAGTGAGCGCTATGCGCGCATCTCCGTTTGCATAATTGATGAGCAGATCACGTGCATCGGAGGTGAGTGTAATGGCTTTCTCTGCAAATCCACTAACATGGCCAGAGAGGCAGCGATCAATAATCTGTGCAATGTGACTATCTTCAAGTGGATTGAGGATACAAACGGTGCAGCGACTGAGGAGTGCTGTGTTTACTTCGAATGAAGGATTTTCAGTGGTAGCGCCAATGAGCGTAATAATGCCTTGCTCAAGTGGCTGTAAAAAGGCATCCTGCTGGGCCTTATTGAAACGGTGAATTTCATCAACAAATAAAATGGTGCTTTTCCCACCACTTTGTAATGATTCTTTTGTTTCTTCGATAACTGCTTTTACTTCTTTGATGCCGTTGAACGCTGCGCTAAAAGTAACAAATGGGCGTTGAGTCATTTGTGCAATGACATGTGCTAAAGTTGTCTTCCCCGTGCCGGGAGGTCCCCAGAAGATGTAGTTGCCTATGGAATCAGTCTCCAGGGCATGGCCCAATATCTTATGTGGACCCAATAGATGCTCTTGGCCAACAATATCTTTAAGGCGCTGCGGCCGCATTCGTTCGGCAAGCGGTGCTTTGTGATTATTAAAAATGGGTAGTTGTTCTTTCATACCCCTTAGTATAGCAATGCAAAACTACAATCCAATAATGCTTTGTGCATGAGCAAGTGTTTGTCCTTTGTACACAAGGGATGAAAGTGCTTCAGCCATTTTAATTGCGTAGGCAAAGTCATGCTCGTAAATATTTCTACCGACTGCGCATCCACCAACCTTTCCTATGGTGAGAAGGTCGTGAACTTCGCGAAGGAATTTACCTGGATCTTGACGCTCACCCCCTGCGAAGAGGACTGTGGTGTTTCCTGCTGCTTTAACCACTTCATTCATAAGTTGGGCGCTTGATGCATGTCTTTCAGGTGTGGGAACTTTAACCTTTACAAAATCGGCGCCAAGTGCTGTCGCTATACTTGCAGCACCAATAATCACTCTAGCTTCTGTTTCATGACGTACTGCCTTGCCGCGCGGATAAACCCAGAGCATAGCTATCAGACCGTATTGGTGTGCTTCGTGGACAATACGTGCTGCTTCAGCAAGTTGAATGTCCTCGAATTCGCTTCCCGGGTAGAGTGCGTATGCAACACCTCTGATAGGTAATTTTGATTCTTGAGCAAACTGTACTACTTGCTCAACGCTCCAGCCTTGTCGTGATGATGGATCACGTTGCGATGAAGATATCAGATTTGTTTTCGCATTAAGTTTAGCAATGTAATCGATGTTCTGATACTGTGCCCCGTAGCGCGCAATAAGACCCGGTTGAGTTGCAAATGCGCCAACATAGGCAGAAGCTGCGATGACAAAAAAATCTTCGGGATTGATAGGATTTAGTTGTTCTATTTTTTGATCGCACGCAAAAAGCATGAGTTTGTCTGTGCCACGAGTAATGGCACGATAATTTTCTTCAAAAATAGGTCGATGGGAGATAGGGATATCGGTGGGGACAATCATTCTTTTTTCCTCAGATTTGCGGGGTAAGATTTGGATGTAGCATAGCGGTATTTGGCGGTCTAAATCAAGAGCGCGGAGTAGCCTGTTCATGGACTACCATTTGCTCCGCAATTATTTTAAAAAGTGGAACTGCCATTGTGGTTGCGTATGTTTGCTTACCAGTTTGCTGTGGTTCTCGAATGCTTGTAACGATAAGTCGTTGGTAGTTTTCTCCTTCGATAATGCCGGCGAAGGTATACAGTGAACGTGTTTTGTCATAGGAACCGTTTGAGATGAGGTATGAACTTCCCGTTTTTCCCATGACGGTGAAGCCGGGTATATAGCCAAAGTAACCAACGCCTTTTTGTGGTTCGAGGGTCAACGTTTGTCGCATGGTTTGTATTGGTTCAGAGCGATATATTTGTTGAGGGCGATCTTCCGTTTTTTGTTTATACACCAGTTTTGGAATTGGCAGGAAACCATTTGTTGCAAAAAGAGAGAATCCGCATGCCAACTGGAGAAGAGAGGCGCTAATTTCGTAGCCGAAAGAAAGCGAGAGTGGTGTTGCTTTTGACCAGGCGTGCGGTGGTGTAATAAAACCACACTGTTCCCCCGGAAAGCAGAGATTGGTTTTGTTCCCAAAACCACATTTACTGAGATGATCATACAATTTTTTGCCAAGGCGTAGTGATACTTTAGACGTTCCTATGTTGTTTGAGGTACGTATAACGTCTGTATATGTTTGTGGGCCAAATGCTCGCCATGTGGTAATTCGTATTCCATTAATGTACGTTTCCCTCTTGTTTTCGCAATCGATAATTTCGTCGGGGATAACTACCTTTTCATCAAGAGCAGCCAGCGCGGGGAATACTTTCATAACGGAGCCAAACTCATGGACTTCAGTAAAGATACGGTTTTTGGTAAGAGCGAGTTCATCTGGTGCAGGCTTGTTTGGGTCGAAGTCGGGGTAGCAGGCGAGTGCAAGAAGTTCACCGTTCTGTGGGTTCATTATGAGGACCATCCCCTCCTTTGCCGCGAGCTTTTTGCACCAGGATTTAAGATTATCGTATGCGATAAATTGAAGGTCACTATCGATGGTGAGTTTAATGGGGTGCCCCTCGATTCCTGCAGTTTTCGTTTCACGTTTAAAATAGTAGGCGGTTGATCGCGCATCTTTTTCAAGGAGATATGTTGTTGGGGTTCCCGCGAGTTGTTTGTCGAATATAAGTTCTATACCGCTGAGGCCGTGATTATCGATGTCAGTTGTCCCAATAGTATTGCCAAGCGAGGGAATAGCATAGAACCTTCTTTGTTCTCGCAGAAGACGAATATCGGCAAGTTCAGCCTTATTAATTATTACTATTTCTTCGGGGGTAAGATGTCGCTTTACGTATGAAAAATATAACTCAGGATGCTCCTCGAGTCGCTTGAGAGCATCAGGAAAGTACTGCTTTAGAAAGCGTTGTACTTTTACTTTTTCGGAAAGATTGTTTGGGGTAATAAAAGCTGACAAAATCTCTTTATCAAAGGCAATAGGTTGACTGTTGCGATCGAAAATGGGAGCTCGGGGTGGCTTACGGGTGATGACGAGTTTGTATTGTTTATTGCCGATTGAGGTGAAAAATGAGTTTTCATATACTTGTAAAAAAAATGAGTAAGCGACAATGCATACGTATGTAAGAGTGAAAAACGCTGTAACAATTCGAACGCGTCCATCTCTTAAAATTCCGACCACCATAGCCCCTCCCCCCTTGTTACGGTATGAACTGCTCAACCTGCGTCACCGAAAGTGGCATAAGTCCAAGTTCATTCATAGCACGTTCTTTAACTGAGTCGTGTTGCTTGAGCATGGCAAGTTGTTGTTTTAGGCGGTTATGCTCTTCGCGAAGTTGCGAGAGATGAAGCTCGAGACGTTGTTTTTGATAGGAGAGTGACGTAAGCTGGTTCTGGTGGTTTAAATAAATAAAAATGAGAACAAGCCCCGTTCCAGCGATTAGGATGAGGGATCCGTAACGCATGAGCAGTTCCTTCTTTATTTCTTCTTTTTGGCCCAGATGTGCTGAATGCGGTCTATAACACCAAGCATCGAAAGACCTTGCCAGATGAGGGCGAGTGCAGCACAAATTAGGATAACTGTAATGCCATATTTGATGATGTCGAGCAGGTAAAACAGGAGCAGTAATCCGAGAATGGAGAGCATAGCCCCAAGAAACTTGTTTTTCCCTTGTAAATCAATTCCGTTCATAAATCTCCTTTTTTGGTTTGAACGGGTCTAACTGATAAGCCCTTGAGCGTAGCGTACAACATGTGCAAGTCCGGCAGCAACCGGTTTGACATAAAGAGCCCAGTCATCTTGGGAATGAAGTCCAATTTCACACGCGATACTTGGGGATCGGATGCCTATCAATGGTTTAAAGGGAATGCCTCGTATTTCTGGGATTTGGAAAAGTCCTTGACGTTGATATTCAAGAAGCTTGTTGCGCACAATCTGTGCAAATGTTCTGCTTCTTGGCAATTCGTTGATATATGCCTCTTGATAAGGGTGCCATGAAAGTAGGTGGGGATTTAATGAGGGAATTTGTTGATTGTAGAGGAAATAGTAAATAGCACAATGAGGAACACCCCTTTCTGCTGCTGCAAAATTTAGACTAACGTAGAGTTGTGCACCAAGCCGGTTAACAAAATTAGCGTTCTGAAGCGGTTCTATTTTTTCACCGGGGAATCGTGTCAGGATAATTCGAATATTCGGAAACTCGTGTTCGAGCAGTTCCTTAAGATGTTCGGCAAATTGGAGTGTAATCCCTCGCTCAAAAGTTTCTCCGATGATACGACCGGTATTGCGGGCGTCACCTGCAGGATCAATCATGATGGTGTAGTATCCGTTGGGTATTTTCTGTGGTTTGCCGTCTGGAAAATCGTGCGAGTTTTGAAGAAAGCCTTCAATTGGCCACGCACGCGAGAAGTCGAGGTGATAATCTTCAACAGGTTGATGATGACAGAAAAAGGATATTGTCTTTATGGTTTCCGTTGTTGATCGAAGGGTGGCGAGTAAGCTTTCAATGATAAGAAGTTTCGCTGCTGTCGTTGATTCTCCTGAGAATGGAGGACGGTCGAATGAGAGATAGAAATGTCGGGTGTCCCCTTCTTCGGCAACAGATTGTAGGGTGACTTTCTTTTCGAAGAAACCCTCTTCATCTAGCAGTGCAAGCCAGGTTTGGGTGACGGTTTTAATTGCTTCTGTTGGTGCCGTTGACCAGATAATCTCACTTGTTTCCTGCTTAAAATTGGGCGTGCTTGGAATAAAAAAGGTAATAGCCCTTTTTTCCACTGCGGTAGGTTGAATTGGCATAGTTTTTTGTATGGGGAATAGTGGGATTCGTACGACAATCCAGTCGTTATAAAATGCGTAAAACGTAAAACCGAGAAAAAGTGGGAGTATCATGCCGAGGGTAACAATAAGTCGATTGTTCATTACCATTGCCCACTTTCGTTAGTCGTTGATGTCTGCATGAAATGGGAGAGGAATGTAATACGTTCAAGGCCGCCACTTTTTTTGACGGCGAGAGCAACAGCGCGTGGCTCACCGACAAGAAAGCATACTTTTTTTGCACGTGTTATAGCGGTGTAGAGAAGGTTGCGTTGCAGTAGCATAAAATGTTGCATGAATAAGGGGATTATGACCGCAGGGTATTCAGACCCCTGGCTTTTGTGTATTGTTGATGCATAAGCGAGTACTAGTTCGTCGAGTTCGTCTTGTTTATAAGAAATTTGTTGATTTCCAAAAAGTACGGAAAGTTGCCCTTCTTCTTCCCGAACCTCTTCGATATAACCAATATCACCGTTGAAAACCAATTTTTCGTAATTATTTTTGATCTGCATCACTCTATCACCCTCCCTAAATTCAATTCCTCGATATTTTAGTAATGGATGCGATATTGGATTTAAGAGAGCTTGCAATTGGCTATTCAGAAAAAAAGTTCCTGCAATACCACGGTTCATCGGGACGAGAACATGTGTATCTTTTGGCTTTAGCGAATGTTTTTTGAGGTCAATAAAAAGTATTTTTTTGAGATGTCCCAAAAGAAGCTGTGGATCACGTTCGTTGATGAAAATAAAATCGCGTTTATCGCCCGGTTCTGGGCGTGTCTTTGGGAAAGCTCCACGGTTAATCTGGTGAGCGTTAACAACAATCATGCTGCTTTGTGCTTGACGGAATATTTCAGTTAAGCGAGTACACGCAATACGTTTGCTGGCGATAAGGTCTTTAAGGACATTTCCCGGACCTACTGAGGGAAGTTGGTCACTGTCGCCGATGAGTACTAAGTGTGCGGTAAGTGGGATTGCTCGTACCAGTGAATGTGCCAGAAAGATATCTACCATTGATGTTTCATCAATGATAAAAAAATCTGCCTTAATGGCATTTGTCTCATTATGGGTAAAGCGCATGGTGCTAGGATCAAATTCAAGAAGACGATGCAATGTCATTGCATAGTGTCCCGTACTCTCGGCGAGTCGTTTAGCGGCACGGCCGGTTGGGGCCGCAAGTTTATAGCTTACGTGGTGTGCATCAAGAATGGATAAAAGGGCGCGTACCAGAGTGGTTTTACCTGTGCCAGGTCCCCCGGTAATTATGGAGACCTTTGATTGGAGTGTGGCGAGGATGCCGTGTTGCTGATCTTCGTTGAGATCTATAGAACCGTGTGCGACTCTAAGCTGTCGATAAAGAGCATCATAGTCGAAATTTTTTTGCTTGTGGTGCGCTGAAACAAAAGAGTTTAATCGTGTAAGGCGGCGGGCGAAATCAATTTCGGTTGCATGGTGTGAGCTAAGTGCGTAGAACGTGGTTCCTGTTTGTGAAATGGCACTTAATTTTCCCTCGATTAGGAGGTTGTCGATTGTTAACGCAAGTTTTCCATTATTCTCTTCTCCTTCAATTTTGAGGATGACTTGTGTTTGATTGATTAGCTGTTCACGTTCAAGATACAGGTGTCCTTGACCTGATGCCATTTTTAGGGTGTAAAGGCAGCCGGATGCGAGACGAAAGCTGCTGTCGATAGCAAAGCCAAGGTGCTGCGCAATAGTGTCAGCAGTGGCAAATCCTATGCCCCAGATGTCTTCGGCGAGGCGATATGGGTTTTGTTGAACAACTTCAAGTGAACGGTTGCCATATTGTTTATATATTTTTGCTGCGTAGGAAGGAGAGACCCCTTTTTCCTGGAGGAAGACCATGATTGAGGCGACACTCCGTTGTTCATGCCACGCGGAAGTTATTGAGTCGATCCGTTTTGGCCCGAGTCCGGGGACTTCAGCGAGCCGTTCTGGTGTCTTATCGATTATAGTGAGGACGTTGGCACCGAAATAATCAACCAATTTCTCTGCATAAACTTTTCCGATACCATGAATAAGCCCCGAGCCGAGATATTTTTTAAGTCCAACAACTGAGGTTGGGAGTTGGCTGATGGCGCGTTTTGCCTGAAATTGCCGTCCAAATCGTGGATGTGTAATCCAAGATCCTTCAAGTTCAACTTCCTGCCCTGAAGCGAGGGTAGGAAGTGAGCCGGTGACGGTGACAGGTTCACCGGCTGAATGTATGACGAAAATGACGTAACCATTTTCGTTGTTTTTAAATAGGAACCGTTCAATGGTTCCTTTGATTATCTCGTTTTGTTGTTCCACTATCTTTTCATTGAATTTTTATATGAGCGGAGTGAGTTTGGACAGTTTTGTAACAGATCTGCCAAAAAGAGGCGAAGATCAGATAAGAATGTATCAAAAGCTTTGAAGGTTGTCAGGTTTTTTCTGAGGGCGTCTTGCTCACCGCCTTCCATTTTGCTCCAGCGGAGGAGTTCTGTGTTTGGACGATTGCGAAGCATGCTCCACTGTTCAATAAGTGGAATCATATATGACTTTGCTACTTGTATCTGTTGTACGTATTGAACAGAAAATTTTTCAAAATGTTCAGCAGCGCGAAGAAGCGCGTCATGTATCTTTTCTGGGTCGGTAGTTCCGTCTTGTTCCATTTGAACTAATTCTTGAGCCGTGTAGTAGGCATTATCATAGAGGATGATTGCGTAACGATTTTTCCCTTCATTTCCCAGATCGAGTGGGAGGTCTGATGGAATTTCTAGTTCATATGCTTCGATTATTTGAAGGACGTTCTCTTTGTTTTGATTTCCCATCATTAGGAGTGCGAGGTTTTGGGCAAAAACTACGATTTCACCAACATTGAGAAATCCTGCACGATCTACAATGCTCAGGATCGGCGTTTTGAATTCAATACGAGTAAAATTTTTTTTTGCTGACTCTGCAGAGATTTGTGCGAATGTCCCTAAAATTATTGCGAAGAAGATAAAACGAGAAGAATAATTTTTGTTCATAGAGATCCTCCCTGAAAATTTAAAAAAAGATGAAAAATATTTTTACCATGTTGCGCCGATAAATAAGCCTATTGACCAGTCTCCACCGATGCCGGTATAGGCTAGGGCTGCATCACCTACTATGCCAACGTGCCACGAACTTTTCCTCTCACATGCGGAAGGATGCCATATGCAACGCCCCCCAACTTTGTGTTGTGAGCAGGAAAAAGTGGTAGCTGCCAAAAGATCAAGTTGAAAGCCATTGAAGATTGGATCTTTTAGTTGTAGTTGCTCTGCTGACCGGTACCAGTAATTGTAAAAAAGCCCAAACTCGATGCATCGAGAAGTGTATTCAAATTCTGCCGTATATTCAACAGAACTTTGTGTTGCTATATGAGTATCGTGAGCAATTGGGTACAGCGTATTAATGAGCTGGTTGGCCAAAAATGCAAGGTTTGTATCCGCTTGGCTTTCGTCATTGTATTTTCGGTCAAATTGCCACGGGTTTTTAATTTCTCGGAACATTCGTGTGGTTGTGTAGGGCAGCAGAACTTGTGGGTGAAGTTCTTGGTAGATATGAACGCATGGATGTGGTTCCCAGTCAGCGGCACATATGATACCGAGCCCCACCCGTTCACTGCCCAATTTTGTATCGCCAACAACCCTGCTGAGTCGATCAAGGACGTGAGTTCCTAATGAAAGAAGTATGTCGTATACTTCATCGCTTCCCTCAGTCCATTTTGTAAGAAGTTCATTGATGTTGAGATATGGTTGCGTCGGACATTTTTGAGGGTGTGTGCCTATATATCTTTTGTTAAATGATATTGCTGTCGGGATGGTGCATTCTGCGCCCGTCCAGCAGTGAAGTTTTTCGGTTTCTTTGAGATTGATAAGTGCGGTAACGCGGGTGTCGCCAAAACCAATCATATCATTGACGAGGTGTTCCTTAAGGAATGCATCTGTGCTTTGTGCGGTATCTCCGATTGAAGGGAGGTTCTGAAAGAATGGGTCGTGCGTGATGGCGCTCTGTTCGTCATCGTTGAGGTAAAAGTTATGCTCGAGATAATACAATGGTGTTTGGAAAGTGACGATAAAAGGGCATGCTTGCAGAGTGATGCCACTCATTAAACCGAGGCGTCGCTCTTCAAATTTAATTCCCGAAAAAAGTGACATGATTTGTGCGAAATCTATATCATCTCCATTTGGCACCAATTCGGATATCTTTTTGATAGCATTAAGTATGGCTGAATCACAAAAGGCGAGATATGACGAGAGTTGCCAGCTGTTTTTGGTGTAATATTGCTTGCGTGACTCGTTGTAGAATGGGACCATTGAGATACCTCCGCGGTAGCACGGTCCATCGTCTGAGAGCAGATAAAAGGTACGTTCATGGATGGGAAGATCGAGCAATGGTCGTACGTTGACGGGGTTGGTATATTTATAAAAATCGTTTTGGAGTACTATCTGCAAATTAATGGGGTCGTTTGTAAGGATTTGTAGAAGGTCGAAAGGTGAGATCTTCCTGCTGTTCAAATGATCGGCGTAGGTATCGTCTATAGTGGGCGAGTCCCAGAAATCGTTTGGGTCGAAGGTTGAAAAAGAGGATATTTCGTCGCCCAGATACTCTTCCGCGTGGTTAGCTTTTAAAAAAAGTGCATTGCAGATGATTATGAGAAACAAAAAACCGCGAAAAAAAGGTTTGCCCCGTGAGACGACGTGCTTCATTCGTAGCTCTTCCTTTGTTAGCCGTGTAAATTAAATTGTTGTGAGAAACGATAGTCTGTGTACCCTTCTTGGGGTGTATGATAACAAGTTCCATATTTCTTTACCACAAAGTATTCGTTTTTTTCCTAGTTCGTAGTATGGTGTTAAACAAAGAAGACTTATTTCTACGCGGGTGCTTCCATGATTTTTGATGTTAATTGCAAAAAACGTTATTTCTGTCTCGAAGGAAATATGGGTGTTGGTAAGACTACTTTTTTAAAGTGTGTCGGCTCGCGGTTGAACGCTCAAATTGTGTACGAACCAGTTGATAGCTGGCGAAATATTAATGGGGTTGATTTGCTCGGTGAGTTTTACGCTGACAAAGCTCGCTGGGGTTATACTTTCCAAGCGTATGCCTTTGTGACACGTCTTTGGGCAATGGAAGAGCACTCTAAAAAAAATTCTCATCCTATACAACTTCTTGAGCGGTCGGTATATGCCGACCGTCACTGTTTTGCTCAGAATTTGCATGAATTAGGGTGCATGAGCGATCTTGAGTGGGAACTCTATTCTTCGTGGTATTCGTGGTGGTACACCCATTATACCGAAAAACCTGCAGGTTTTATTTACCTAAGGGCCGATCCGTCCGTTTGTTTTCAAAGGTCAAAGAAGAGGAATAGATCGTCAGAGTCATCTGTTCAACTATCCTATCTCGAGTCACTTCATGAAAAGCATGAGAAATGGCTAGTGCAAGGAATTGGGGTAGATGAATCTGCAGCTGGTGTTCCTGTTTTAATTCTAGATTGCAATAAGTGTTTTGAGTCAGATGTTGTTTTGCAAGAGCAGCATGCGGAACGAGTAGCCGATTTTATTTTTACGCATTATGGGTTGCCGGTTGGTGAGTTGCTTACCGACTGTTCCTGTACTGTGTAGGAGGTTTGCGATGGAAGATATGACGTATATTGTTAAAGCAGTCTCATGTATTGCAGCTGGTCTTGCGATTAGTATTGGGACCCTGGGGCCGGCGATTGCGCAGGGATTGGTGGCTTCAAAAGCGTGTGAAAATATTGGTAAGTATCCTGAAAGTGCAAGTTCTCTCAGGACGATGATGATGATCGCGCTTGCATTTATTGAGACGCTCGCTATTTATGTTCTTGCAATAGCGGCGCTTTTACTCTTTCTATAGGGGATGATCGTATGATCATCAATGCCTTATTGCTTGTGCAGATGTTTCATTTTTTCGTGGCGTATCTGATTCTCAAGCATATCCTGTTGAAACCAGGGCTTATGGTGATACAGGAGGAAGATGCGTATGATGCTTTGCTCGAGCGAAATAATCTTCTTGGAGGGGAAGAGGTGGCGCGCCAAGAGAGTGCTCTGAGTGAGCGTTGGCAAGTTAAGAGAGAGCTTCTGCAGGAACAGGTGCCTTCTGTTGAGCTACGTGAGCAGATTAAATTTTCTCCACCTCCGCGGGAAGAAGCTTTTCGAGTCAATGATGCCGAATTGGTGGTGCAGTTTAAAGATCGCGTTATTAAGCAGGTAACCAAAATATGAGTTTTGTTGATTATCTGTTTCTTGGGCTCAATGCAGCCGTTCTTTTTGGTGTTTTGTACTATATTATTCGGTACAAGATATTTCCTGAATTACAATTTTCATTTGAGCAGAAAGAAAAAGAGCGCCAGGAATTGTACGACAATACTGGTCGTATCAAAAAGCGGCTTGATGAGATTGCGGGAGATCGGCAGAAGCAGAGTGTTCTTTGTGACGAGCTGGAGCGGAATATTCTTCGATGGCAGCAACAGATTGAGGCTGATCAAAAAAGAAAACAGGAGGAGCTGCAGCAGCGGGTTGAAGAGATGGCTCGCTTGCACCGTGAGCGGTGGCGATTGTACCAGATTAAAAAACTACAAGACCGAATTTTACCCGAAGTGATCAAAGAATCGCGGACGGTTTTAGAAAAGGAATTTGCAGACGAAGAAGCGGGGTCCCGTTATCTGCATCGTCTTTTTCGAGAGGTAACTGGGGATAATGGATAGGCAATTGTTTTTGGCATATCGGTATGCGCGAGCACTTTTTGCGGTTGTTATGCTTCCTTGTGAAGATTCTTTTATTGCTGAGTTGGAAGCGTTTGCAGTGGCGATAGGGAAAAACAGATCTTTTTGGTTTAATGCAACCTCCAGTGATTGTCAGAAAGCTGCAGGTGGGTTGCTTTCTTGTTGTCGGTTTGATATTTTGGGGGATCTTTTACAGCGAGATGGGCGACTTTGGCTTTTTCCCGATATAGTTGCCGCGTTTTCTGCGCTTTATCAGCAGCGATGTAATGTTCTCTGGTGTACCGTACGTATCTCACATGAATTAACAGTAGAGCAGCATGCTGAACTTGGGCGTTTTTTAGAAAAAATTGCTGGCAAAAAAGTATTTTTTACGGTGAAACGTGATCCGAGCCTCATTGCAGGCATTCGAGTTGAGGGGGAAACCGTCCTGTGGGAATGTTCCATTGCCCAACGGCTTCGTGCCTTGCAACGATTACCATAAGGATAGGGTATGGAAATCAAAAGTGCCGATCTGGTCTCATTGTTTGAAAAATCTCTTCATGAGATTGAGAAGGGCGTCCAGGCGGAAAAAATGACAGAAATTGGCCGCGTGGTTCAGGTTGGTGATGCTAGTTGTATTGTGGTTGGCCTAACGAATGCGGTATACGGCGAGCTCTTGCAGTTTGAAGGGGGAAATCGCGGGATAGTGCTTGATTTGAAAGAACAACAGTGTACCGTTTTTCTTATTGATTCTCAGATTCCCGTGGTAGAGCAAGAGATTGTTCGACGTACGGGAGGTGAGTTTAAGGCTCCGGTAGGCAGAAAGTTGTTGGGCAGGGTGCTTGATGCTGTTGGGAATCCGATTGATTCTCTTGGCGGGCTTGAGTATGAAAAACTTGTTCCTATCGAGGTTACGGTTCCAGGAATTGTTGACAGAAGCCCTATCAATGAATCTTTAGAGACAGGTGTTACCGTTATCGATGCGCTTGTTCCTGTTGGTCGTGGCCAACGTGAACTTATTATTGGTAACCGAAGCACTGGAAAGACAGCTTTAGCCTTAGATACTATTTTGCATCAGAAAGGCAAAAACGTTTACTGTGTTTATGTTTCAATTGGGCAACGCCAAGCTAATTTGGCCCGAATTGTGCGAATGTTCGAGGAGCACGGTGCTCTTGAATATACAGTGGTAGTGAGTGCTGACGCGAGCTCTTCGGCTTTGAATAGATATCTGGCGCCGTATGTTGGTACCACCATTGGTGAATTTTTCCGTTCTCAAAGAGAGGATGTGTTAGTTGTCTATGACGATCTAAGTAACCATGCGACGGCGTATCGAGAAATATCTCTTCTTATGCGGCGTCCTCCTGGTCGTGAAGCATATCCAGGAGATGTTTTTTATCTCCATTCTCGGCTGCTGGAACGAGCAGGGAAATTGGCTTCTGGAGGATCCCTGACAGCGTTACCTATAGTTCAGATTCAGAACGATGATATTACTGCATATATTCCGACTAATTTGATTTCAATTACCGATGGTCAGATTTTTTTGGATACAAAGCTTTTTAATGCGGGTGTACGACCGGCGGTGAATGTTGAACTTTCGGTTTCTCGTGTCGGTTCTGCACAGACAAGAGTGATTAAGCAGATGACCAGGGCACTGCGGCTGGAGCTTGCACAGTATAATGAATTGCTTGCGTTCTCGCAGTTTGGCTCAGAGTTGGACCCTATTTCTCAGAAGCGTCTCGCTCGTGGAGCGGTTGTGGTAGAGCTGCTAAAGCAACCACTTCATGTTACGTATACCTTTGTTGATGAGGCGTTGCAGCTTTTCTTACTCCGTGAAAACTTCCTTGATGCGATTCCACTTACTGAGGTACGGCAGACAGCTGTTCGGTTTGCCAGTTATGTGAAATCGGTTTATCCAGATATTTATGGGGCTATCGAGCTAAAAGGTGAGATGGATGTGACTGCGCATACGCAACTACGTCAGATTGCAAGTGAGTTTATGAGTGCTTTTGCTCCTGCTCCCGCCCGGTAGCCAAAACGTGGCCTTTTTTGTAAACTGATAGTGAGCGCCCATAGCTCAGTTGGATAGAGCAACGGATTTCTAATCCGTAGGTCGCAGGTTCGAATCCTGCTGGGCGCACCAGAATTCTTGAGCTAAACTTTCAACTTCTTCTTCAGATGGTATCGGGAGACTGGCGAGTATGTCAGCGCAATACCAGATGCCAGTAAATGTTATCCCATGTTGTGCTACCATCTTAGCGGTTAAGGCGATATTTGGAGCGAGATCGTCGATAAAAACAATATGTTGGTAAGTGCCAGGTGTGATCTTTTTGAGAAAGGCATGCAAAACTTCCCCTTTGTCGAGATGTGTGGCAAATAGGCACGGATCAAACGGGATACCGATTTTTTGTTGGAGCTGTTTTCTTCGAGCTTCTGCAACAGTATCGCCGGGAGCGCTGCTTAAAACACCAATTCCTACATTGTTTTGGCGAAGCGTAGCAATATATTCTAGAGTTGCTGACTCTACGAGTTGTACAGGTTGAGTGGCATGAAATTGGATCCACCGGCTCCAGAATTTTTGCTTATTAGTGGTTCCTTGTTTTATTCCCCATAGGCGTTGTCTGAAAGATTCACTTCTCACAACTGGATTTGCATAGGTTAAAAGAACATTATTGATATCCCAGAGTACGAGGCTTTGAGAATTCAGTTGCTCAAATATATTCCTAAGCTGGTTTATAGAAGTTATTTTGTGCATATCGATTTCTTCTTGTCCATCTTGTTTTTCAAATATGTTGGTTACTACTTTTGTTGTGTTGCATTATAAACCAGGCTATGAGTGTTATTGGCCAGATGAAAATGAGAAAGCTGAGACAGATAATATAAACAGCAAGATCTAAGAGGCGGGGAAATTTGTCGATTGGTGGTGAAAATTTCATCTCAGTTGCCTTGAGGAAAAGGGGGGTTGGTTTTGCTATATGTTTTATTATACCATTCAATTTAGAGTAAAAAGTTTGATAGTTGATTTTGTTTGAGCATCGGTGACAAAGGATTTAAATTGAAAAAAGCTTAGCTGTGGGTGTTTTTGTTCTGTCGTTGCTCGTTGTGGCACGGCAGCTTTTTGTGTCCGGTCATGAAGTTTATAGGCCGAGAAAAAGAACTTGGTATAAAAAAAGAAAAAATCGAGTGATAAAATATTAAGTAACAAGGTCTTTTCTAAGCGATTCGAAAAGAACGGAATGAGGGTGTTCTAAATTTACAAGGATAGCGATGGGGTTTTTATATTTACCGTGGCGAAAGCGATATAAACGGAGCTCAGTAACTGATGTTTGTCCCTTTTGTCATGCTTTCGCTGCTTCCGATGATAGGGCAAATTTAATTGTAAAAAGATTTTGTACCTGTGCACTATTTCTTTGTCTTCATCCCTATAATGCGGGTCACCTGCTCGTAATTCCGTATCGGCATATTGGTGTTTTTGCAGAGCTTACAGAAGAAGAGCGATACGAAATGATGGATATTATGAATAAAGCTATTAAAGTGTTGTTTGAAATAATGGGGTGTCAGGGAATGAATGCGGGAATTAACTTGGGAGACGGTACCGCCGGCGGAAGCATCCCACAGCACATTCATTTTCATCTTGTTCCTCGATTTAAAGGCGATACAAATTTTTTACCTATTCTTACTGGAACTCGGCTGATAACGAGCGACTTAATGGAAATTTATGACAAACTTGTGGGTGCTTTCGGAGATGAGAGATAGAGGGGGGGCATAACCGCCCCCTGTAAATTTATATTTGTTCCGCTGACTGTTGTTCTTCAACTGGTTGTGTCGTTTGTTGTGTGTAGAAGTAGTATGCAAGAGCGCCAAGTGCAGCGAGAGATATAACAGTACCGCCAATCCATACCAATTTGTTATTTAAACAGCAGGAACAGGTTTTTTGGGTGACTTCCGCTGCTTTTGGTGTGTCTTCTGCGAAAAGATTAGTGCTGCAAAGTAGTGAAAATACGATTGCAAGTGTTATTGCTAAACGTTTCATATACATTTTCTCCCATGTAAAAGGACTCTCTATTTCGCGTCACAGTTTAGCACAGCCCTGAGTAAAGAAAAGCGACGGGCTTGTTTTTCTTGTCGAGGTGTCCTAGGATTGACCGAAAGGGGTTGTGTATGAAACAGAATTCAACTAGTTTGTTTTTTCTGATTCTCGCTTCTATCGCTTGTCAGGCGTTTGCCCAAACTGAGCAGATAGGTTATAGTGAGACTATTGCCTATCGTTCAAAAATTTATAGAACAAGTCAGACTTTCATGTTTCCTCGTCCGATATATCATACTATCGGTTCGATAAGTGGCCGTGTGATGCATTTTATTTCTCGCAAACCGTGTGGCTGGGGAACATCGATTCGTGCGGTGCCTATCTATCAGCGTTCAGAACCAGAGCGTGGGCTTCCTGCATATTGGCTTCTCAGCTGTAAAGATAAAATTGTGGTAGCGGGCGATGATTCGGCGCAAAAATTAACACGAGATGTTCGCGCTGAGTGGCTCGATATCCGTAATACGCAGAAGGCTGTTGACCATACCGTTGACGGCACTTTCACTGTCTGTCCACGTGAACGGATTGGTGGTGTAACAATTGCGATAAACCAGGATTTAAAATCGTGGTTTGATTGGAAATGGTTGAATGCTTGGTGGCTTGATATTTCAATTCCTATTGTGAGCGACGAACGCAGTCTTATGCCACAGTCTTCAGATGCACGAATTAGAAATGCCCTTAATAGAATCGACCTTGAATATGCCCGGTTTGATACGGTTGCACATTCTGTAGTTGGTGCTGGTGAAGTACGTGCAACTGTTGGTCGGACATTGCTGGATGAGAAAGGGGTGCTGATTTCCTATCAAACAGGATTTGCAACTCCCGGTGAAGAGCGGCTTGAAGATCCTGATTATCTTTTTAAACCTCGAACTGGTTCGAATGGTGCCTGGAGTATTCTGAATACACTTATTATTCAGTTGCCGCTGGGGTATTGTTGTGACCAGAGTGCCTTTCAACTTTGCGCGGCAATTGAGCATCGATTTCTTTCGTCAACGCATCAGAGGCGTACACTTGATCTTCGCGATAAGCAGTGGAGTCGATATATGTTAGTCCGACGCAAGGGAGAAGAACAAACAATTCCGCTTGCTAACGTTTCTACCTTTAGTGTTGAAGTTAAACCTCACAGTTTTGTAAATATTGCTGGGACTCTCTGCTTTCACCACGTTGATGCCTGGTCCTTTGAGGCAGGGTTCGAATTTTGGGCCCATGATAGCGAACAGGTAAAATTGCGCGATAATTGTTGCGATAATAAATCAAAACCACGAATTGAGTTTTATGGAATTGCCGGCTCAACGGTTGATTGTACTGCAAGTCAGAGTACTATAGCAGAGCTTGCTGCTGACGATACTGACAGTGAGGGCAACAAAATCTTTGTCCCACTCCATGAGAGTGATTTTGATCCGATGTCTGCTTCTGGAAGAGGTGGTATAGGAACGCGATTGAATTTTGCTCTTTTTGCAGATCGAACCGAAGATTATGGTACCCTGGTTGGTCTGGGCGGTTATTATGAATTTCCTCATACGAACACCACGCTCAAGAACTGGGGTGTATGGGCGTTGCTTGGTTATACCTGGTAACTATTTTTATATTATGACCGAGCGATAGTTTTTGCTAAAAGACAGGTCAGACCAAAGCCTAAAATGCTGCCGATTGAGTTCTGCATACGTTTTCTTGCTGTCCCATTTTGAAAGAGCCATGTTCTGAGTAGAAGAGCCGGTGTTATTCCTGCGCTACATAAGATACCGCCCTGGTTTCCTAAAGTGCAATAAAATTGCCTAAATGCATTGTGCGTTGTTTGAGGAAAAATAAAGCGTAAAAGAAACCACGGAAGCATTACGAGTGTGCCGTCAAGAATGTTTGCTGCCAAGATATTTCTCACGTTGTCTGCCACTTTTTTATTCTCGAGGTCCGGATAGATATTTCCGCTCCCGGTAATTTCCTTCCCATTCTGTTTGTTGGAAGTGCTCGGCTCGTTTTTTTGCGTTGTGGCGCAATTAAATGGATTGAGATCATTGAAATCGCCAGGATTTCTTGATGACTTTTCATTTCCCATAGCGGGCAATCTTGTTGCGCTGATAGTAAGCACCAGATAAAAGAGCACGAGAAAAAGCTTTTTCAGATCCATGGAACCTTCGCAATTACTTTTTGTTTTTGACTCTTTATGCCTTTTTAAGTGGCAACCAGAGCTGGCCAGCACGGATAAGAGTGTCTCCACCAGCGATAAAGAATGAGAACCAAGCACTCAGATTTATGGCCGATTTATCAGATTTCCTATGTTTGCACTCATGCTTTTCACAATATTCACTGGTTGAACAACCTTTTATGTCGTTGTAGTCATATGCATAGTAGCTGGCGCTTATAAGCCCTAGAAGATCAGCGGCAAATGCAAGAACGTTGGCGGTTGTTGGTTTGACATCGAGGCGTGGAGTACCGAGCCGTGCAAGAGTAACAAAAATAGAAGGAATTGCAGTAAGTAGCACTGTTTTACGTGCTGTATTAAGGTAATACTCTCCTATGCTGCCCAACATACCACTCATATTTCCTGAATTTGCTGCGCTAATCGACATACCACTCATCAAAAAGCAACTGATAACCAAAAACAACTTTTTCATATAAGATTCTCCACCGTACAATTTAAAATTAATTGGATGCTCCACGAATTTTAAGTCTAACAAAAATTGATTTTTTTGCAATAAATGGAAAGTTAAGGTTTGTGAATGCCTTGATTGGATGAATTGTTCTTATATTTTCTCATTAATTTTTTCGATTGAAAGTAATGGGTGGGCTCTTACGTGTAGAGAACTTTGGATAGTGCTTGCGTGAAGCGCTTTTTGTGTTGAAAATCCTCGGCAGATACAACCGAAATAGGTAGCGCCAAAGGTATCCCCAGCACCAACAGTTTGTGCGACAGGAACAGTAATTCGTGGCTGGAAGATGTGATCTTTTTTATCTTTTAGATAAACGCCTGAGTTTCCATCGGTCATAATGATTGTCTGATGTGTATATTCGTGCACTCTTTGCAGGAATTCTTCAATTGAAAAAGCTGTATTCGGATGAAGTTTGTTCCAGAGAAGCTGTGCTTCTGCCCGATTTACCAGGAGTGTGCCGATGGATGGTAAGTATCTTTTGAGAAGGTGCCACCCGTTGGTGAGAGAATAGTTACTTGGATTGTGCATAAAAGGGAGCTGGTTTTTTGCGGCAAATTCAGCTGCGGATGGGAGTAGTTCAAGTGAGGCGCCCGTTAGTGGTGCAAGGTAAATTCCGCTCAGTTGTGGGAGTTTTTCGAAAGGTATGTCACCAGGGGCTAAATGTTCACTTGCCCCTCGATAAGCAAAGATAGTGCGATTTTCGGAAGGTGTTGGAATAATAAAAGATGTTGCAGTTGGTTTGTCGGTATCAAAGGTGGCGTAATCCGTTTTGAGACCTAAAGCTTTAATTTTTTTGAGGACAACCTGTGCGGTTTGGTCACGTCCAAGTTTGAATATGGGAAGCGGCTCAAAGCCGAGTGCTTTGAGTGCATTACTGGCATTAATGCAACCGCCTCCAACCAAATAATGGAGACGTGAGATATCGATTTTAATGCCCGATAGAATGTGCGGTGTGATTTCGTCCGGAGCGCATTCGATAAAGATATCGCAGGTAGCGCTTCCGATGACGAGAATATTCGTTTTTTTAGTCTCCATTTACGATACCAAAACATGCATCAAAACCTCATCCGCATGTTCAACAAAGGTTATAGTTACTCCGCTTGCAAGATCTTCAAGCCCGGTGAGGTCTTTTTTGTTTTTTGCAGGGAGCAAGACATGAGGGATTTTGTTACGTTTTGCTGCCAAAATTTTTTCTCGTACACCGCCTATAGGCATAATATTACCTTGCAGATTTATCTCACCTGTCATGGCATATTCAGCCCGGATTGGTCGTTTAGTAAGGGCTGAAAGAATCGAGGAGAGAATGGTTATTCCCGCGGAAGGCCCATCCTTTGGAACGCCGCCTGCTGGGACGTGAACGTGTAGATCATACTCAGAAAAGATCTTTGGATCAATGCCAAACTGATCGGCGTGTGCTCGTGCATAGCTTAAAGCAGCTTGTGCAGATTCTTTCATTACTTCACCGAGGCGGCCGGTTAAAATCAATTTACCGCTTCCTGCCATGACAACAGCTTCAATTTTGATTGTTTCACCGCCAAAGCTGGTCCAGGCGAGTCCATTTGTAATGCCGACTTTATCGAGATGTTCATGTTCTTCTTCGGCAAAATGACGTGGTCCAAGATATGTTTCAATATTATCTTTTGAGAAGGAGATGACTTCTTTTTTTTCAATAAGTGACCGAGCTGTTTTCGAGCAGAGCTTTTTGATAAGACGTTCTAGTTCGCGGACGCCAGCTTCACGAGTGTAGTTGGTGATGATATCTTCGAGTACTTCGTTGGGGAGTATGAGCTGATCAATTGAAAGTCCTGTTTCTGAGCTGCAGCCGTTGAAAAGGTGCTTACGCGCAATGGCCATTTTTTCTTCTGATGTGTAGCTCGAAAGCTCTATTATTTCGAGTCGATCTCGTAATGCCTCTGAAATAGTGCTGATGTCATTTGCGGTAGCAATAAACAATGCTTGCGATAAGTCGAATGGAATGCCCAAGTAGTTATCGTAAAAAGTTTTATTTTGTTGCGGGTCGAGAACTTCAAGCATAGCTGCCGATGGATCGCCACGAAAATCGGTACCAATTTTATCAAGTTCGTCGATGATAATGACCGGATTAATTGACTCTGCTTTTCGAATGCATTGGATAAACCGTCCCGGCATTGCGCCGACATAGGTGCGTCGGTGTCCACGAATTTCAGCTTCGTCTTTGATGCCACCGAGAGCAACGCGGGCATATGATCGGCCAAGAGCGCGGGCAATCGATTTACCGAGTGATGTTTTTCCGGTTCCAGGAGGGCCTGCGAGACAGAGGATTGGTGCCTTGCCTTCTTTGTTTAACGTGCGAACGGAAATGAAGTCGAGGATTCTGTCTTTGACTTCGCGCAATCCGTAGTGATCTTCGTCGAGAACTTGCTTTGCATGTTCAAGATCAAGATTGTCGGTTGTTGTTTTGTCCCACGGTAGCGCAAGAACAAGTTCTAGATAGTTGCGAATAACGGCTGCTTCCATGGAATCTGATGCGGTTTTTTCAAGTCTGCTAATCTGGCGGACAATCTCTTGTTTTGATTCTTCTGCTATTGGGAGTGTTTCGAGTTTTTGGCGGAGATTATCAATTTCACCCGCGTCATCATCGCCGAGTTCGCTCCTAATTGCTCGCAATTGTTCGCGTAGGAAGAACTCTTTCTGGGCCTGGTTTAATGCTTCGCGCGTCCTATTCTTAATTCTTTCTTGTGCGGCCGCAACTTCAAGTTCTTGTGCAAGTCTTTTGTAAATTCCCTCCAGGAAGGCCGCGTGTGTTGTTGATTCAAGTAATTCTTGCGCCTGGTCGGTCGATAAAGAGAGGTGCGATAGGATAAAGTCTGCTATGCGTTCCGGATCGTGCATCTTAGAAAGAATGAGATGAAAATCTGGCGTTGGGGCTTGACCCTGCATAGCAAGTTGGTCAGCAATATCTTTTATATTTCTTATCTGCGCGGCAATTTCAGTTGTTTGAGCTTCGGTTTCGAATGGTAAAATGACGATCTGTGCACGCAAGATTTCGTTTTCTGAGCTGAGCTCAGTTACCTTTGCGCGATGGAGTCCTTGCACGAGAATCTTTAAGCCCCCTTCTGGCATGCGTATAACTCTCATAATTGAAGCAATGGTTCCTGTTTCATGCAAATCTTCCGTTCCAATGGTGTCGTTTTGCATGTCTTCGCTTTTTTTTGCGGCGAGAAGCATGATCATCTTTTGATCGTGCTCAAGTGCGTAATTTACTCCGTTGATAATTCGCTCATCCACTACCAAGAGAGGTATTATGGTGTGCGGAAAGACGACCACGTCGATGGTCGGAACAACGGATAGTTTTTGTGGAATTGATTCGTACGGTACCTGATCATTTGCAGCAGCAGTACGCATGTCCCTACCCCTCCCTTGCCTTTACGGCATTTGTTCATCCCTACCATAGAGTCTAGCGAAGGGAGGAGCGGTAACTCAAGACTTCATTTTTGTCACTTACGTTTTACCTTGATTCGCGCGGTTTCTTTGCCCTCTTTTATGGGGAGAGCGATGCGTAACACACCGTCTTTATAGTCGGCGGTTGTCTCTTTAGCATCAACTTCACGTGGAAGTGGAATTACTCGTTCAAAGTGTCCGCTTTGAATCTCCCGCTGATAATATTGACGATCTGACGATTCTTCAATAATCTCCCGAGATCCGGTAACGCGAAGGATATCTTCGTCAACATCTATTTCGATTTTATCAGGATCGATTTCTGGAATGTGCATTTTAACAATAATTTCACCATCAGCTTCATAAACGTCGGTGGCAAAACCGAATTGTTCATGTTCAAAAGCCTCTTCGAGTTGTTGTGTCAAAGGGTGCCAATGTAATAATGATTTCATAAATCCTCCTTTTTTTAGTTCAGAAACTTTATTATTTAATCTTCGCTAAATGGAAGATCGGTCTCCATAAGGTCTTCCCGTATTTCCTTTATTCTTAAAAGTGTTGGAGCAAGAGTTTTAATGAGCTTTTTTGTCGCTCCGAGAAGTTTTTCGGTTATTTCTCGCGATTCGGTAAGTTCTTTCCAGAATGATGATTGAGCATTGCTAAGTTCTAATATGATTGTTTCGAGTAACGCAATTGCTTCGTTAAAATTAGTGATTTTTTCTGGAATAGTTAGAGAGAATTGGTGTTTCTGAGAAAGCTCTTTGAGGAGCGGTGAGATCTCCGCGAGAGCAGAATTTATGCTTTTTACCCCCACGGTTTCGGCTGTTTTTTGGTCTATCGCTGTTTCCATGGTTGCATTTTTTAGAAGTGGGATAAGGGATCGCAAAAAATCATGGAGTTCAAGCAGTATGCGTGGTGCCAGGACTCGCTGGAAATAGGCAGAGGCGTTAGCAGCTGTCGGTAGCGATGGAGCCGGGGCGTTTGCTGTTTCAATGAGAGCCTTTTTGGTTTCCAAGAGCGGTTCAGATGCAAGAAGAGAGATTTTCTTTTTTAGGTAATCACTAATTCTAGCTTTGAGCCCTGTTCGATATTTATCAAATAGTTCCGGCTTTTCTTCGGCGATGGTGGCAACCATATCCCACATTTCTCGTTGATCGGATGGTTTTGCGTTACCTTCTTCTTCGAGACCAGACTCAGCGAGTATGCGGAAAGCAAGTTCTTGAATTCTTCCGAGAGATTCTTTTACCGCTGATTCTCTGACGTTTATAGCCTGTTGCAGCGATGCCGCATCATTCATTCGTTGTAACTCGGGAAGAACCTGTTCCATCATGTCTAAACGACTAGTAAGTGGAATTTGCCTTTCAGCTTCACGTATAAGGTATTCTACTACCGTTTCACCATTGATTTTAGGTGTGGTTGTTGTTTGTGCAGCGAGAGCGGTGGTAAGTGTTGCAGCAATAAGCAACAGATTTAAAAGCTGCTTTTTCATGTGAGAGTTCCTTTTATTTTTAGCTACTATCTCTACTTACTTACTAGGATAAGAAATGTTGAACGAAAAAATCAACAATCTGGCCTTTTTTAAGCCTTTTTTAGTCGTATTACGGGCTTCTTGCCGAGGTGGCTACTCGGATGGTATTCTTGGATTTATGAACAAAAAGATTATTGGTGAGGATCAGATATGATTGCACGTATTTTAGCGCGGGTTTTTGGTACGCAAAATGAGCGTATGTTGAAGCAAATTCAGCCGATTGTCGAGCGAGTTAATGCTCTTGAACCTCAGATTGCTCGTCTCAGTAATGAAGAGATGGCGGCAAAGACCGTCGATTTTCGCTCTCAGATAGCTCAGGGTAGAGCTTTAGATGATATTATGCCGGAAGCCTTTGCGCTGGTGCGTGAAGCGGCAAAACGAACTATTGGCGAACGTCCCTATGATGTTCAAATTGTTGGTGCGACGGTGCTTCACCAGGGTAAAATTGCCGAGATGAAGACCGGGGAAGGAAAGACGTTGGTAGCAACGCTTCCGCTTTATTTGAACGCATTAAGTGGGAAGGGTGCGCATCTAGTTACGGTTAATGACTATCTTGCGCGACGAGATGCAGCGTGGATGACGCCAATTTATCAACTCCTGGGACTTACCGTTGGCGTTCTTCAAAACGAGATGGATGATGATGAACGTAAAAAGGCATATCAATGTGATGTGCTCTATGCAACGAACAATGAGCTTGGTTTTGATTATCTTCGCGATAATATGAAATTTCGGCTCTCGGATTATGTTCAGAGAGACCTCAATTATGCCATTGTCGATGAGGTTGACTCAATCCTTATTGACGAAGCACGAACGCCACTTATTATCTCGGGAGGTTCTGAAGAGAGTAGTAAGTTATATGTTGAGGCTGATCGTATTGTTCGGACGTTGGCTAAGGGGGTTGATTACGAGGTCGATGAGAAAGATCGTCATGTATACCTGACCGAAGAGGGCAACGATAAAGTTGAGCATGCCTTTAATATTCACAATCTCTATGCCGTTGAGCATATGAAGCTCCTGCACCATATGAACCAAGCGCTACGCGCACACGCTCTTTTTAGGTTGGACGTTGATTATGTGGCAGCAAATGATCAGATTCTCATTGTAGATGAATTTACCGGCCGAATTTTACAGGGAAGACGTTACAGTGATGGCTTGCACCAGGCGCTTGAGGCAAAGGAGCGGGTGACAATTCAACAAGAGACACAAACATTAGCATCGATTACCCTGCAAAATTATTTCAGGCTCTACAAGAAGCTTGCTGGTATGACGGGTACTGCGGCGACGGAGGCAGAAGAGTTTTACCGCATTTATAAACTTGATGTGGTAAGTATCCCAACAAATCGTCCCGTAATACGTATTGATAAGCCAGATTTGGTTTTTTTGAGTAAAAAGGGCAAATATAAAGCCATTGTTAACGATGTTAAGGAGCGCCATAAAAATAAGCAACCCGTTTTGATTGGTACTATTGCCATTGAAACATCTGAATATTTGAGCGAAGTTCTTTCGATGAGTGGTATTCCTCATGATGTGCTAAATGCAAAACAGCACGCGCGAGAAGCTGATATTGTTGCTCATGCGGGTGAACCAGGTCGGGTTACCATTGCTACCAATATGGCGGGTCGTGGTACTGATATTAAGTTGACGTCGGAGTCGAAGGCTGCTGGTGGGCTCTATATTTTGGGTACTGAACGTCATGAGAGTCGCCGTATTGATAATCAGCTGCGTGGTCGTTCCGGTCGACAGGGTGATCCGGGGGAATCACGGTTTTATATCTCACTTGAAGACGAATTGATTCGTCTCTTTGCTGGTGACACCATTCAACGTCGTATGAAACTGGTGGGTATGACCGAAGATGAGGTTATAGAATCGAAATTTATCTCGCGGACTATTGAACGTTCGCAAGAGATGGTTGAAAAGCGTAACTTTGACATTCGTAAGAATCTTCTTGAATATGACGATGTTCTCAATCAGCAGCGTATGGTTATTTATGCGTATCGGCGCAGCATTTTGGAAGCAGGTGACCAGATTCCAGGCGTTGTTCGTGATTTGATTAGTGATTATGTATCGCGAGTGATCGCTGTTCATGTGGCGCAGCGGACAATGACCCCAGAAGCGTATCATGACATTATACTTGCTGTTGCTCAGATTACGAATATTAAGCCTGAAGAACTGTTCGCACAGAATTTTAACAGTCAGAGTAGCGAGGTGTTAAAAACAGATCTGATTAACTATTTGCTGATGCGATTTGATCTTTATATTCATACGGTTCGCGGTGCTGATTCTCCGGAAGAGCAAGCAGTGCGAATGCAGTTAATGCTTGATGCACAGCGGTGGCTGTTGCTTGAGACTATTGATCAGGCATGGAAGCAACATATGCTTAATCTTGATCATCTGAAAGAGGGAATAGGTCTCCGCGGCTTTATGGGGCAGAAGAATCCGCTTATTGAGTATAAGCGTGAAGCCTTTGTTTTCTTTGAAGATATGATGCAGACGATTCGTACAGATGTTATCCACCGTATCTTCCATCTCGATATTCGCCACTTTAACCAAGCGGCTATTGAAGCTCGTCGTATGCGTGAGCTTGCTGAATTGCAAATGACGGGTGCAGCCGATTCGACGGATAGCGAGGAGCCATCACAGCTTTCGCGTGCAGAGCGACGTCGATTGAAGCGACGATAAAGCCCACCCTGAAGGTAAAATAGAAAAGAAAGGGGTGAGAAGACGTCATGCTTCTCACTCCTGCTTTATTATCAAGTTAAGGTAGAACTTTAACTACTTTGGATTGTTTGTTTTTTGATTTCATTTTCTCAAAAAGTTTGCTTCCTTTTCCTTCAGGACTAGAGAAAAGGGGATTGAAAGCACCGATCTTTTTTAGCTTCTCAATCATTTCTTGTTTTTCGTTTTGTTTCTTTGAGATAGGCGTTTCGACAAAGGGCCCCTTTGGTGTTGGCTCTTCGATGATAAGTAACGGTTTGTCGGAAGTTGTATTTAAATGTTGTGGCACTATTACCTCATCAGAAGTATCTGGGATATTGAGTTTTTGTTGGCTTTTCCTCTTTTTCTTCTTGCCCTTGCTCGCGTTTGTTAGGTTTTTGAAACCGTCCGTGAGTTTTCCCCCTCTTCCTTTTTGGGATGAGAAGATTTCAATTAAGGTTGGATTTATTTGGGTATCACTAGATTTTTTTGAAGTTTCGATAGTTGTTTTTTCTCCTGAAGGAAATTCTTTACTTGTTGTTTTGGTTGTGGGCTTGTTTTTTGGTTTATTTTTTGGAGAGTCATCTTTTTTGAAAAGGTGTTCATCCTTTTTTTCTTCAAAGAGATTTTTGTTTTTTGGTGTATCTTCCTTTCCAGATGGTTGTTCAGTCTTCCAATACTTATGCTTAAGGTACCATATGGTTGCGCAGAGGCCGCCGACACCAGCTAAAGTAATGATGGGATGATTTTTGGGGAAACGCCAGAGGGCTGAAAGCCCTGCTTTTGCTGGAGCGGCAATAAGCCCCAGGAGGCAGATAAGGGTCATTAGTTTGCTACGAATTGTCTTCATAAAGTGTCCTTTATTTTAAAATATTACTTTTAGTATGTGTACCTCAGTTTACGCATTAATGGTTTTTTGTCAATGTTTTTATGGGTTCGTTGATTTGGAACGTTCTTGAGAGCTTTTGAACAAAAATGGTAGGTCTTTGATTTTCCGTTTAAGCAGCATACATTTTTCATGTTTTCTTCTGACGGCAAACCTATTGCCAAATACAATATTTTGTTGACTGTGCGCGTGATTTTTAGTATATTTTTAAGTAAAGAAAGAGCGTCAAGGATTAAAAGATAGAGTTAAAAATAAAAAATAGAGTGTAAATTAGCAGGTGGATTTTTTATGAAGAGTTTAACACATTGGTTTTTGCATTATTCGTATTATCTGATCGTGGTTGTCTTGAGCTTTTTCTGCATGCAGGTACATGCACAGGAAAAAAAAGAGTTGTCGAAATCGTTATTTTCATTGGTTCAAGAAGAGCGTCCTGATCCCAAAGTTTTCAAAGAGAAAATTGGTGTGTATCGTGAGCTTGCGGACAGGTTTAGAGATGACGTTTTAAGATATGCTCAAGAGTGGGATTTATACGAGGTTCCTGGCGAAGACATCTTAGTTTATAAGGATCTCTTGGGTGCTATTGGGGATGCCAGGGAGGCTGCGCTGCTGCTTGAAAAAAGTATTGAAGAAAAAGGGAAAACCGTTTTAGGTGACCGGTGGGTTCCTCTTACCGTGGTAAAGGGAGAAAAGCAGTGGAGTGAAAAGATTGGCGATGAATTGATGAAAGTCGACGGTCTGATAAAGGATGGAAAAAAAAGAATCTTAGCGGCCACAGAAAAATTGTCTCCTGAAGAAATTAATAAACAACTTGCGAAGCTTGAAGGCTTAAAAGACTTCGTAAAAGATTTTGGCAAGCGGCTGAGTGTTGTTGTTGATTTGTATAAGCAATTGGCGAAGTTGCGTGAGCAGTGGGTAAGTGCCGTCGATTTAGAGCTTGGTGTCAAACCGGTTGGTGAGATTATCGAAGATTATTTTCCGGGCGAGAGAGAGCTCGTAGCCGAGCGGGTTTTACCTTTAACTGTTATTGAGACAGTAGAAAGTGTGATGCCAAAGATACGGGAAGTGTTTAAAGACACCGATTTTCTTAAGGTGTTTGAAGCAATTCTTGCTGTTTTTCGCGGAGAATTTGACGCTATGAATTCTGATGAAATTAAACAGATAAGAAGTTCGGCGCAGTGGCAAAAGGGGCAACAGAAGCTTCCTATTACTACGGAAAAAGAAAAAGCGTTGATTAATGCTCTAATGATGGCATATGTTTCTGATCTCCTTGGTGCAAAGCCAGAATATAAAGCAGATGAAGCTAGCTTTCGTGAGATATTATCTACTCTTAGTGATTTTGGTTGGGTACAACCTGCGCTCCCTTTTGTTCAAGATGTATTTAAACTTGCGGTGCAAAAGGGGTGGCCGACTGTCTTGAAACTTAATTTTCTTAAAGACGCACTAGAACGAGAACCTTCGATGGAGAAATTTATTGAATTAGCGCTCCCCATAGTTAATGATAATATGGAGCGTTCAAAAAATAATGAGCAGTTATTTAAAAAATATGAGGCGATTCTTGCCGATCTTGTCTCAACGTGGCAGAAATTGCAGAAGATGGAGCGGGAGCGTCTCTACGAGGAAAGTAAGCGCGGTGAAGGCTGGTGGGGATGGCTGACGCGCAAGGGTGAAAAATGGAGTGGTAAAGTTTACAAAAAAACTAAAAAAGTATTGAAGAGTAAAGAAGGAAAAATGGTTTTGAATGTTGCGGCAGATGCTATCATTTTGTCTTTACCCGGGTCTTCGGCGGTAAAACTTCCTCTTACTATTGGGGCCCTTTCTAAAGGTGCGCTTGGTGTGGTGCTTCGTACCTCATTAGGTTTGAGCAAAGATGCTAGCGTGTCTAACGAGTTGATGAAATTTGTTTCTGAGGCGCTCTCAAAAAAAGACTGAGGATTGTTTTTATATAAGAGATAAATTGTTGAGTTTTTTTGCAAGAAAAGTGAATAAACAATGGGTCCCCTGAAAATACGAGTTACCATACTATTCTTTTACATTTCTTTTGGGACGGTTGTTTATCCGATGGGGAAGATTAGGCGATTTTTTGGATTTGAAGCAACAGCCAAAAGTAGTCTTGAAAAAAAAGTTGATAAGGAAAAGGTAATTGAAAGAGCTCTTGGAGATAATAATCAGGAGCTCTTTTCTGCTTTGCTCGATGCAGGGTATTTTTCTTCGTTTTTGGAGAAAAAGGAAATAAGCAACGAGGATTTAAAAAAAGAGCTGCAAAATAAAAAGGAAAAACCTTTGAAGTTGGCGGCAAAGATGGATGAGCTTTTGGCCGGAAAGCTTCTTCTGACAAAGCAGTTTTTTGAGTATCTTGCGAGGTATGGCAAGGCTTCAGAGAAAGAAGCGTTTTTATTGTGGGGGGATTATGCCATAAGAAAGTATCTTTGCAACGGGTCCGATAAATATGGTGCTTTAGCTCGTTTCTTTTCATATATCAGTAAAAACCGTATTAAGCCATTTGTTTGGCCAGATGATCTTTCGAAGCGTTTAAGAGTTAATAAGAATGATGAGAAGCCGGCGACAGAGAAGAGTTCTCGCTTTTTGGTGGAATATGGGGGGCTTTCGTCTCAACTACTTAATACAGATGTTTACGACTATTTAAATGAAGCTCAAAAAGGATTGGATTCACCGTATCTGAAATTTATTGCAGCGATGCATAATTTTATTAACGATAAGGATTCAAAAGATAAAGATTCAGAAGCATCTTTGATGCAGGTTTTGGCAGACAGCTCGACAAAAAAAATATCTTTGGAGCGGACGAAGTGGGCATTGGAGTTTTTTTTGAGTGATGCGGGAAGGAATCTACTTCATTCTACTTCACAAAAGGATCCGCGAAAATTCCTCAACATGCTTTATAATGGTATGAATGAGCGTAATGAGCTTTCGCTATTGTCTCAGGCGGCGGGGATGCTCATTGATGCACATCCTGATTGTATTGAAAATAAGACCGCCGATGCCTTTTTGAAGAGTCTCTTTTCGAAGAAAGTAACTTTTGAAATGGCTTTATCTGGTCTTGGGATAGGTATTGATTTTATTTCTTATATTCCTGTTTATACGGATGATTCCTTATTGAATCTTCTTGATGCAGCTGCATATGTTAACAGTGCTGTTTTGCCTTACTCGATTATCAATCAATTGGTATGCAACATTGCGTTTCGGAAAGATTTAAATTCACAGGAGATAGCGGCGCGGAAGAAAAAAGTAAGATATGAACTTATGAAATTGCTTGTTTTGGAAAATCAGGATCAAATTTGTAAAGATGCGTTGAAAAAAATTGAAGACATCCTTTGGCTCTTGGTGCGCGGGTGGGAATGGGAAATTGTTGGTGACTCTCAAGACCGAAGATTGGAACGGGTAAAACAGAGTTATTTAGCGGCAAAGTTTTTGGGAAACAAGGACTTTGTTAAATCTCTTTTGAATGCTTTGTATGTGCCGGAAGATCAATGGTATGGGAAAATTTCATATGAACCGAAAGATAAGTTTGATGAAAGAAAATCTGAATGGGTCTCAATTCCGCCGGAGCTCATAAGAATAATTAATTCTTATTAATTAATAGTCGTATTTTCCGCGCAGTTCGCGACGTGTTTCACGTTCTATGTCACGTTCTCGAGATTCTTCCCGACGCTGGTGTGCTTTCTTATGTTTGCACAGAGCAACTTCAACTTTTACCAATCCTTTGTCAGTAAAATAAAGTTTGAGGGGAACAAGTGTTACACCGCCACGTGAGACTTCACCGATGAGCCTGCTTATTTGGCGCCGGTGCAGGAGTAGCTGCCGGTTGCGGCGGCTCAGCTCTTCGCTCGGTTTTTGAAAGGCATGCGAATAGGGTGCGATGTACGCGTTAATCATTTGAAGCTGGCCATTGTGAACAACAACAAAGGATCCCGTTAGATTTGCTTGTCCTTTGCGTAGCGACTTAACTTCATCGCCAGTCAGTACGATTCCTGCCTCAACAGTGTCAAGGACGGTGTAGTCGAAAAGTGCCTTTTTATTTTGCGTAATAATTTTCATGGTTAAGCCAACCGATCAAAACGATAATCCTTTTTTTAGCATAGCGTAGAATGTAGATCGGCGAAAGGGTGTCAGAAAAAAATAGCGACCGTAAGCTGGCGATAAGGTGCTGGCATATCCCGATCCCTTCTGTATGAAAAATGGTTTGGTGAGCTTATTGTATCTATGTGGTGTGATCGATCGATATGTGCGGGGTTGATTCCCGTTTCTATGAGTTGTAATTCATTTAGTTTTGAAAGGTCAAAAAAGGTGGGACCATTGCGTTGATGAATGACGTGCGGGTACCAGGAGGTTGGTGCAAGAGCATCAATAACTTCTTCTCCGACAGAGTATGATTGTACCCCTGCCGATGGACCAAATAAGACTGATATGGAAGATGGTTTTGTGTTACAGACTTTGCAAAAACGAGAAACGGCGTAGTGTGCGATATTGTTTACTGATCCACGCCATCCAGCATGGATAGCGGCAATTGCAGGAACGGTTCCATCGTAAAAAATGAGTGGAAGACAATCGGCAGTCATGACGCCTATTGCGATACCAGGAAGTGTTGTTATGACGATATCAGCTTCACAGTGTCTCTGTTTCGCTTGTTTGAGTGTATTGTGGTCAAGGAGATCGAGGGAGTTGATCCCATGTCTTTGATAGGGGAATATGAGCACTTTAGCACCAAGTTCTTTTTTGAGTCGACTGAATGGTTCTTGATTGCTAAGTGCATCCATTGATCTGGCGTCGAGAAAATCGCGTTGATTGCATGCAATTGTTTTGTCGCCAAACAGCGAGATAAATCCATCTTTTTTGCTCAATCTGAACATACCTTTTACCTGGGGATTTCCCGGATTGTCTTTTATGTCTCTCATTTTTATTCTAGAAAAAAGAGAAGAAAGAGGTAATCTATTGAAGTTGATTTTATGAAAAATAAACATTCTTTGTGGGGTGCTGAGTGAGTCTTAATCAAATAGCTGCAGTTTTAGTCGTTTTTCTTACTTTCTTTCAGCTTGATGGGATGCATTGTTTGCCTGTTCAGTTGCATAATTTGTTGGAAACAAAACATAATAAACCCCTTCCTTGGGATGTGCAATATATTCTAAAGGCTTGTTTTGGGGACGAAGTATTGTCATCCCATGGAAAAATAATGGAAAGTTGGCGTGATTGGGATGGAAATACTTTATTATACCATGCGTTCAAGGAAGGTGTCTTCAAGCGGGAATATAACTGGGTACTCTCTTTAGGACCTTTTTTAATCATGCGAACGAGGCTTGATCCTTTCATAGAAAATAAGAAAAAAAAGGACGCTTTTAGTAAGATTTTGGAGGATCTTGGTAAAAGTTTACGTAACGGATTTAAAACCGACCTCGAAATTCTGAATTTAAATCGAACATACAATGAGATGATGGCCGTATTTATCTGTTTGGTTGAAAAAATAATAATTAAGGAAGAAGAAAGGTTGAAACAGCTGAGAAGGTATCTGAAAAACTTTTGGTTATTTGTGCGTGAAAATTATAGTGAAAATCCACGTCTTCCTGAAGATAGGGGGGTGGAGCATCTTAAAGAAATTCCGAAATTAACAGGCAAAATAGATCTTATTTTGATGAGTAATTTAAGAAAACCATGCTCTGATTTGGCATTCTTTTTCGAATAATCAAGTTGTTCTTTTGCCAGAATGATAAAAGTGGCGAACTGTTGCCAAAATTGTTGCATAAATAATTATATTTTTAGAAGGAAAAGGGAAGGTGAATAAAATAGCTCAATTAATTTTCTTAACAATGTTTTTTGGTTTAATTCAACCGTTACAAGGTGCCTATGAAAATCTTATGGATCCGTATTTCGTTGGAGAAAACCTTGTTCTACCTGGCTATGTTCAAGAGAAAATAAAAAAACAATTGGATAATGGTGCTGTCAATGAGAATGGCCGTATTGACATTACATGGCGTGATCAAAGGGGCAATACCATGCTTTACCCAGTGCTCAGTAGGGGTTCTTACAAATTGAGTGGTGCTGGCGGTATGAGTTCTTTTTTAGTTTGTGACATGAAATTAAATCCTTTTATAGAAAATAAGTCTGGCGATACTGCCATAGATGTTGCTCTGCACAAACTTAGAAAGAAGGCGGAAGCTGGTAAATTTAAAGGGAAAGAGGGGGCTGTTTTATTGGGGTCCTTAATTGATGACTATATGTATCTTTTTGATATCCTCATTGGAGATAATGAGTGTGGTAATTTAAAAAAACTTGGTAGTAGCGTCAGAATGTTTCTGGACTTTCTCCATTGGTATAAAGATAAAATGGATTCTGAGGCAAAAAAGACGAAGATTTATTGCCTTGAAACAGAGGGTGATAAGACGACTCTAGAGAGTGCTTTTGTTGTGTCTATGGAAAAACTGTCTTTATACATTGATATAGTTTCCGATAAAATATTAAAGGAAAGGGTTAAGGTTGTTGCAAAGAATGCACCAAAAAACATTGAGTTCATTTTTAACTAGTCAAGAGTTGTGTTAATCAGAGATGCTTCTTTTACACCGTTTTTTTGAGTGGCGGTGCTTCTATTTGGTATGGGTTACAGAGTGCGCCGCATCGACAAAAAATGGGGCGGTTTCCCTGTATTATCGGATGAGCATTGAGTTTTTTCTGTAATCTTAATAGTCGATATGTTTTGTAAAGCTGAAGGCAGTAGGTTTGCCTATTTTGATAAAAATTTGAAAACATATGCATAATTTCTTTTTGCTTGGCAAGTAGTGGTGTGAGCCAATAAAGTAGTTGTTGTGTATTCTTAGTGTGTATGAAAGATTTCAACTTTTTGCTGTTTGCTAAACTATTCTTTTTGTGTTTTTTAAATATATGTTTGTGTGGAGGCTCTGTTAATGGTGTTATGAGTGATCCCCAGAAACATTCTTCTTGTACGAACCACATTTCAAAAGGAAAAAGTGCGTTCTCCTTTAAAAAGAGATCTGTATTCTTGTATATATTACTTTTTTTAAAATCCGACAAAAGATTGGTTAATCGTGATAAATTTTTCGAGTGTTGAAAGAAAATTTGTTCAAATTCGCTTTTTAAAATAAAGTTTTGATTATCATCTAAAGTATCTTTTTCTTTATGAGAGAGACCGATAAATTGCGAGAGTAGATCGATGAATTCTTGTTGACTTTCTTCTATGTTTTGTGAGAGAACGTGTGCTTTTTTGAACATAGCTTTTTCAGAAGATAATATGTTCATTTGTTTTTTCCACCACAGCGCTTCTTCTATTGAAATTTGACGTTGCCTATTGAAGACAAGCAATTCAAAACATCTCTGACAGCTTAAGCAATAGTTGTCATTGCAGGGCGGGTGAAGTATCATTGGTTTTTCGAAAATCAGTTTTTTACAAAAAATACATGGTGTTGCATATGAGTTTCCTTCACAAGCACGAGCATTTTTATGTGCTCCTATGAGGAGAAGTATAATCAGTATTAATTTTCTCATTTAAAGCCTTCTTTTCTTTTTACCAAATTTTAAAGTACCTCAAAACAGACAAACTCTTTTTTAATTGGTTAGGTGGCAGCTTGCTGAAGGTCGTTTTTTTGTGATATTGTTCCTCTGCTGATATGAATTTTTTTATTTATTAAGGAGCTTGTTTATGGTTAGGTCAACCATTTCTTTAAAAAAGGCATTTTCCCATGCTTTTACTCATTTTTTTAGTTTTCTTTGGCGGGCAATTTCGCGGGCATTTGTTAACCTGTTGCTTCCGGGAGCTTTGACTGTTGGCATTATTTATCTTGCTGTTGGGCGCTTTACCTCTGCTGATGAGTTAATGGGGGCTTTAAAAACCTTCTTGCTCACCCGAGAGATTACGACAACAACCTTTGTTGCTTTGCTTGTTTATATTTTCTTCATGCTTTTTTGGGGGATGGGTATAGCGCGCATGCAATATGAATTAGCCTTAAATGCTCTTGATAAAAAAGAATCACGGTGGTGGTTTTTGAACCATTTTAAGCCGGGGGCTCGTATTATTTCAGCAACTGCAATTATAAGCGCATTGTATGGGCTTATTTGGAAAATATTCTTTGCCGTTTTTGCTTCTGTGATGTCTGTTAAAACAGTGCTAGCGTTGTCAACTATTGTCGCTTTGTGCATCTCTGTCTTTTTCTTCTATTTTCCATTCTTTGTGGTTGACAAGGTGATGGGTGTTTTTGCTTCAATTGGTTCAAGCATCCGCTCGATACCGTGGACGCTATGGTTTGTTGCTGCTGTATGGATGTCTGGTACCTATATCTTGCCGTTCTACTTATCTTCTACGGTAATACGTCTGGTGATTACCATTATAAACATCTTCTTTTTCTTGGTGCTTGCAGCGTGCTATCGTCAACAATACCCTATACCTGAACAACGAATTTGATAAGAGAGTGTTATGACTTCTGTTTCTCTTACAAAGGCGTTTTCGCAGGCAGGAAGAAAGTTTGTCCCCTTTATGTGGCGTTCTATTTCTCGGGTAGTTGTTAATCTTATTGCACCCCTGGCATTGTTTTTACTGCTCGGTATTGTGTCACTTTGGATGGGCGCATCTTCATTGTTCGTGATTGTCTTTTCCGCCGCTATCCTTGTTTTTATCTGCATTTGGCTTTTGGGAATTATTCGTATTCCTTACGAGTTGACGTTTGATCTTTTAGATGGTCGGCGTTCACGATGGCTTTTCTTCAATCAATTTGGCACAGGAATTGTTCTTTCCTTCTGGTATCTACTCTTCTATCTCCCTATTGTTGTACTCTGGTATTTGTCACGGGGAGCTGCGCTTATGACGTGGATAGCTTATTTCGTGGCGATTCTGACTGTAATTGCTGCGTTGAGCAAGTTGCTTTATACGCCTTATTGTATTGTTGATCATAAAATAGGCATTGTTGCAGCATTACATTTAGGTTGGCGTAAGACATCAATGCTTGTGTGGGCCTCGTTTTTTATTCTCTCGCTTGGTATTTGGGGTGGTTTCGCGCTTGGTTTTATCTATCCGTCAGGCATTGTTAACTTGTTAATTGCTTTGGGAACATTATTGCTTGATGGATTTGCGTTTGCCTGGATTGGCTCATGCTATCGACAACAGTTTGCGGCACCCTTAGTTGAAAAGGGAGAGTAGTTCGCCAACATGTTTAAAACGATGTAGTTGAGCTGTACATTTTGCAATTTTTTGGTTTGAGGCGATGAAAAGTTCGCGGATTCCGAACTTTTCCGCCTCATTTGTATGGATTCCTATTCCATTTATCGGTTTAACCTGACCGGTTAAACTGAGTTCGCCAAGTGCGATGCATTTAGCGGGAAGCGGTTGCTGGAAAAAGCTCGAAAGAAGTGCAAGCGCAATTCCTAAATCTGGTGGTACTCCCTTAATTTTGAGGCTCCCACTTATTTTAAAAAAAATGTCATGAGCACTGAATTTAATGTGCAGATATTTCTCAAGAATTGCAGCGACGAGAATGACGTGTTTAGGATCAATACCTGAGATAACACGTTGAGCGACTCCATATTGGGTAGGAATAGTAAGCGCCTGTAGCTCGAGTAAAAGAGGGCGTGATCCTTCGAGTGAGCTTGCGAGCATAGATCCTGATGTTGAGTTACATTCATCGATAAGATATTTGTTGATGTTGGTAATTTCACGGAGACCATTGGTTTCCATCTCAAAAAAACCAATTTCGTTAACGGTGCCGAAACGATTTTTGACCGATCGAAGAATTCGCGTTTGCCAGCGATCTTCGCCTTGTAGGTAGAAGACTGCATCAACCATATGTTCGAGAGTTTTTGGCCCAGCCATCAAGCCTTCTTTGGTGATATGGCCACTTAAAATTACCGCTATGCCGTTTTCTTTTGCGAGACGCATAAGTCGAAATGCTGCTTCACGGAGTTGTCCAACGCTTCCCGGCAATGTCTCACTTTCTGAACTGTAACAGTTTTGGATTGAGTCAATAATGATAATGTCAGGATGTTCATGCTCAGCAGTAATAATAATTTCATCAAGTTGTGCGCGATCGGAAAACAGAAGCGTTGAGCTAACGCAATTAATTCTTTCAGCACGCAATTTTACTTGTTCAAGGGACTCCTCTGATGAGAAATAAAAAATGCGATGTTTTTTGCTGAGCTCATGTGCAATGTGAAGAAGAAGAGTCGATTTTCCAATGCCTGGGTCTCCAGTGAGCATTAAAAAAGAACCGGATACAATACCGCCGCCGGTAACACGGTCCCATTCACCGATACCAGACGCAAGCCTTTTTTGAGGAACAATCTTGCATTCGTTGAGCCGTTGAAGAGGAACCGGTTTAAGGTGCTGCTTTCGGCGTGTAATACCAGGCTGTCGACCAGAGACTTCTTCAATGGTATTCCATTCATGACAAACAGGGCAACAACCAAACCATTTGCTGCTAGTGGCTTGACATGAGAGACAGACAAAAGTTGTTTTACTCAAAATTGTGCCTTTTTAGATACTCAGCAAGTGGTTTTCTGTCTATCTCAAAGGTGGCTCGTGAGCGAGCCTCATAGCTTTCTTCTGCGCCAATTAAGACGAGCGGATCGGTGTGTAGAGCAGGTTGTCCACTTACTAGTCGTTGTGAATAGTGCGCGTCAGCACCTGTTTTCATGCAGACAGCTTTGAGTTTTATAACTTCATCGGCGAGTGCCATTAATGTTGGGATACTGCCAAAGGGAATGCCGCGAAAGTCAAGATCAAGTCCCGCGACAATAACCCTTTTCCCTTCGTCGACAAGTTTGTCTATCAACAAAACAATATCGTTGCCAAAGAATTGTACCTCATCAATGCCTATAACTTCGGTATCGTCAAGAAGAAACATAGCAAGTGTTTGAGTCTCTGCTATAGCACAGGCAGCGATTCGATCTCCGCAGTGTGAAGCGACATGATCGAGTGTGCGACGGTTGTCGGCGCTATGTTTAAAAATTTGTGTTTTTTGTCGTGCTAGTTGAGAACGTCTGAGTCGTCGAATAAGTTCTTCCGACTTTCCTGAAAACATTGGTCCGCAAATGACTTCCAGGCGACCTGATTTTGATGTCGGTGACATGTATCATCCCTTTCGCAAAATGCTCTTTTCCTATGGTGAATATTTTGGCTGGGTTTGTAAAGCGCTAGATGTAACTACATATTAAATTTTTCGGTTTAGAAGAAATCTTGTTTAAAGTTATTTCAAAGTCGCCTTGACACTGTCGTTTAAGGTAATCACTTTCTTCATATAAACGTTCTGCTACCCGTTTTTTGTTTCGCACGCTATCAGGGGATTCATGGTATAAATCCAGAAATATGCTCTCCATGTAGCTTTCGATTGTTTCCTTGTGGGCATAATTACTGGTTGGTATCAAGAATTTATCGAAGAAGTTTTTTTTCACATCAGATGAGGCGAGAAGCCTCTTCTTCATGCAATTGTTATAGTATTCCAGAAAGCATTTGATAACGAAGAGATTAATGGTATTCGATGTTTTAAGGTCTTCAATTGAAAGTGTTTTTTGCAAATCTTTTATGCTTATGTTTGGCGAATCAGTTTTTTCGTTCCTTTTTTGATCAGGAGTGTTTGTTAATGATATAAATCTGAAATAGTTTTCTTCGGTATTTATCCCTTTAAGATAATTATGCATAATTTGATTTAAAGCCGACAAAAATAAAGGAATTTTTACCTCTTTGCCCCCATCTGTTCCTAAAATTTTTTTGGCGATTTCTTCGAGTGATAATTTGGATGAATTATTGAATGTGCAGTATGTTTCAAATGTTTTTTTAAAAATTTTTACGATTGAATCCTTATGCTGCTTTTTTTTCCCAGTTAATAGGGCAAGATCACTAAAAAAGGGATCAAAAACGGCGGCATATATTTGCCAATCCTGGTGCGAATCTATATGTATTTGGGTAGCTGTTTGGTGAAGTGTTTGGAAAATTAAACCAAGGAAGGAATCTTCCCTTTTGAATTTTTCGATACATTCTTTGTATGTTGATGGCGGCGTCTTCAATCCTTTGAAACTTTGAATGAGCCAGAGAGCTTTTTGTTCAGATATTTTCAATTCTTTTTCAAGGTGATTTTTCAGCAGGTTTTTGTAAGCCTTTATGTTTCTTTTTTTTACCTCTCTTAAATATGCTTCTAGTTCGCGGCAGATTTTATTATGATTTACAATTTCTTTGAGTTTCTTTTTGGGGCTTTCGACCGCGGTGATGGGGAAAATGAATATGAAAGAGAATAAAAGTCCTAGTAACTTCAAAAATTTTTGCATGAAGATTTTCCTCCACTTTCACGGGATAGTATTTTGTTACAATTCAAATCTCGATTAATATTTTTTTTATTTTATCACATCGAATGTCTTATTGGAATTGGATCGTTTTTTAACGGTTAGGTTAGAAGCTAGTGGACATGGCTTCCTTGTTTTTTATCTTACATTTGTTATTCTAAAGGTATCTTTATTGGGGCTGTAGCTCAGTTGGTAGAGCGCATGGGTCGCATTCATGAGGCCACCGGTTCGAATCCGGTCAGCTCCACCATTCTTTTCTGAATATCTCTTTATATTTAGTGTTTTTTACCGCATGATTCTGCTGCTAATTACGCAGTAGATGAAAATACCAATGATATCCATAAGCGTGGTGAGGAGTGGTCCTGCCGAGTGTGCTGGGTCTAGGCGCAGCTTTTTTAGGACGAGCGGAATACAGCTGCCAAGAGTAACCGAAATAACGACAATAGCCGTAAGGGAAATGCTAACGGTAAGGGAGCCCCAGAAGTTTTCGTGCCAGAGATAAATGCGTGCAAACGCGAGAGCCCCGAGAATGAGGCCAATAACGCTTGCCATGAGTAATTCGCGGCGAACAAATCGGAAAAGCGTCTGATCATTAATGTCACCAGTGGCTAGGCCTTGAATGGCGAGAGCGGAGGTCTGACTGCTGGTGTTTCCTCCGGTACTGGCAAGCATAGTGACGAATCTGATGAGGAAGCTGCCGAGGACAACTTCATAAGCTGCAATAATCGTCGATGAGAAGGACTGTGCAAAAAGAAGGACGACGAGAATTACCCCGCGTTGGTAAAGGAGCCGAGAGAATGGGATATCAAAGTATGACTCTTTGATAGGACTCATTGTAGCCATACGGTAAATATCTTCGCTACTCTCTTCTTCAATGATATCGACAAGCTTGTCTGCAGAGATAATCCCTAAAAATGTTCCTTTATGATCGACAACGGGTGCAGTAGTAATATTGTAGTGACGCATTTTTTGTGCTACCTCTTCACGATCTTCATCAACAAGGATTTCAAATTCATTTTCTCTGACTATCGATGAGAGGCGCGTATCTGCGTATTTAAGAACCAGGTCTTCTAAGAGAATATGTCCTACGAGTTGTCCATCGCGGGTGGTGACAAAAATCCAGTGGTGTAGTTCTTGGTCTGGTTGGATCCGACGAAGAATCTGGATGCTTTTTTCTACAGTAAAATCGGCTATGAGGGCGAGAACATTAACCTCCATATATCGCCCTGCAGAATGAGGCTCAAGTTGGAGGAGTGATAAAACCTGTTCCCGGTCCTTCTTTTGAAGAAGTTTGAGGTATCGTTCTAGTTCATCGTCGGAAAGCTCGTCAAAAAACGCCATGAGCTCATCAATTTCAAGCTCCATAAGCAGTGATCGTAGCCGGGGTTCATCTAGATAGGAGAGGAATATAACCTGTCGTGGAGCCGAGAACTCTTTGAAGATTTCTACCTGCAGTTCTCGCGAGAAAGATAAAAAAAGTGCTTTTGACTCTTCGTCATCGAGAAGTAAGAAAAATGAGGCGATATCTGCCGAGTGTAATTCTTCAAGAAGTGCTCGAAGTTCGCGACCCATGACATCACTTCGATGCACGACAGCGTCGAAGTGAAGGAGTATTTTGTTATATAATTCTTGTGGTTCCATGCCAGCTCCCTAGACTGTTCCTTCAGACCTGTTTGACTTTCGTCATATTCATTTTAACCTGAAAAAGGAAAATACATAATACGAATTACGAGGAAAATGAAGCAATATTTTTTTACCGTTACCCCGGAACATGATCGTAAGCGACTGGATCAGTTTTTAGTGGATGTTCTTGTCGTGGAATCGCGCTCTTCTTTGCAAAAGCATATTCTACGCGGCAGGGTGAAGCTTAATGAGCATGTGGTGACCAAAGGGGGGACTTTAGTTCATACAGGTGATCAGGTTTTACTGGTGATCGAGACGCGCTTTGATCGCCCTGTTGATGCGAAAATGAGCCAGGATTTTTTTGAAAAGAATCTAGTGTTTGAGGGAAAGCATTTTCTAGTGATTGATAAACCGGCAGGGCTTTTGGTTCATCCAACATCTGAGGACTCTGTCGAGCTTGCACTTACCGATATGCTTCGGATTGTTTTTCCTGAGACAAAAGATGTTGGGGAGTTTTCTCGCCCGGGAATTGTGCATCGTCTTGACAAGCTTACTTCAGGTCTACTGCTGATTGCGCGTACTAAGCATGGTTATGATGAGTTGCGAAAGCTTTTTGAGGGCCGGGGGGTTAAGAAGACATATCTTGCTCTGGTGGTTGGGGATCCTCCCGATGCTGAAACAATTTCATATAATATTACGCGTGATCCGTTTCATCCAACTCGTATGGTATGTAGCGAAATTGTTGGAAGCCATGCTCAGACGGATTTGGAGACGATAAGGCGTTTTGACGGTTATGCTCTTATAAGAGCGTTTCCTCGAACAGGGCGTACACATCAAATAAGACTTCATTGCGCTCAGGCGGGGTTTCCTATTTTAGGTGACTCGATTTACGGGAATCCTTTACCAGGTGCACAACGTTTTGGGCTTCATGCAGCACGATTACAGTTTGTTTTTGATGGGGACGAGTATCAGTTCGAATCGCCTATTCCGGATGATTTTAAAAAGTTGGCAGAGTTAGTGATAAAACAAGGTCTTATTTACTAGCTTCATGCCAATTGGTACCGAGACGAATTTGAATAACAAGGGGAACGTTCCATTTTACAATTTCTTCGAGAACCTCTTTTGAGAGTTCAGCAACCTTCTGCGCTTCGTTTTTTGGGGCTGTTATGAGTAGCTCATCATGTATCTGCAGCACCATTTTTGCTTCTGGAAACTTTCGTTCTAGTTTTTTATGGAGGGCGATCATTCCGAGTTTCATGAGGTCGGCGCTGGTTCCTTGGGCTTTCGTATTAATAGCGACGCGGCGGGCAAGGTTATAAAGGTTTTTGTTTTTTTCGTAAATGCCAGGGATTGCTCGTTTACGGCCCCAGAGCGTGGTAACATAGCCATGCTTTTTAGTTTCTTCAACAACTTCATCCATCCATGCACTGACGCCAGGATAATGATCCATATATCGATCAATATACGTTTTAGCGTCGCTCATTGAGATATCGAGATCTTTTGACAGCCCATAAGGTGTGAGTCCATAGAGGATGCTGAAATTGATACGCTTGGCAAGTTGTCGCTGTGTTGAAGTAACATCTTTAAGCGGGACATCAAAGAGCCCAGCTGCGGTTCGTGCGTGAATATCTTCTCCCCGTTCGAACGCTTTTTTAAGGTTTTCATCTTGTGAGAGATATGCAAGAACGCGGAGCTCGATTTGCGAATAATCAGCTGAAATAAAGAGATGACCTTCTGGTGGGATAAATGCTTCTCGTATTGGATAGGAAGAGTTGTCAGCGGGTATGTTTTGCATGTTTGGATTGGCGCTTGCAAGACGTCCGGTGGCAACGGTTGTTTGTTTAAAGGTGGTGTGAATGCGCCCAGTATTTGGGTTGATTTCAGAGCGTAATGCTTCTAGGTAAGTGCTTTTGAGTTTAAATAGCTCTCGATAATGGACAATGAGTTTTGGAACGGGGTGTTGTTTTGCGAGTTCTGCAAGCACTTCAGCGCTTGTTGAATAACCTGTTTTTCCGGTGGTTTTGCGAACAGGTGTGAGTCCAAGCTTTTCAAAGAGAAGGCCTGCAACTTGAGCTGGTGAGTTGAGATTGATATCTTCTCCCTCTTTTAGCTGTGCGGTATCTTCTATTTTTTTTGTTATATGTTCGAGTTCACGGTCAACTTTATGTTCAAGTTTGTCGAGCACTGTAACATCAATGCCGATTCCTTCTTGTTCCATTGCAGTGAGGATCGGAATAAGCGGATGCTCAATATGTTCGTATACTTTAAGCACATCTTCGCGCTCAAGTTCTTTTCTTATTATTTTTTCGAGACTGAGTGTTTGGTGTGCATCCGCCGCCGCATAATCTGTTGCCGGGGCGAGGGGGACATAGGCGAAGTTTTTTGCATTCTGTGCCGAAATAACATCTTTGTAGTTGGGCATAACCTGTTTAAGAAACTTTTCCGAGAGAAATTTGAGGCCGATTCGGTCTGCTTCCTCGCTGCGCAAGAGACCTGCGGCTACCATTGTATCAAATACAAGTCCTTCCACTCGAACTCCAACATTCTCCATAATATGGAGATCAAACTTGGCATTGTGCATCACTTTAGTGATATCTTTATTTTCAAGAAGTGGGCTTAGATGTGAAAGAGCAATCCCCTGTGCCAATTGGGGCCCATCAGTTTTGTGATTTACCGGAATATAAAATGATGATCCTTCTGAGCAGCATATGGAGAGTCCGATGAGCGAAGCGAGAAGTGGCGGTTTGCCGTCTGTTTCTGTATCGAGAGCGAAATGTTTTTTACGTTCGATAGTTTTGCAGAGCTTTCCAAGTTCTTCGATGGTTGAGACCGTTTCAAACGTGTATCCATATTCTTTGGCAAATGTCTCGGTGAGTTGAGCAGCTTTTGGTGCCGGTATCTCTTTGAGAAATGAAGAAAAATGGAGTTGTTCAAAAAACGGACGTACTTGTTCAAGAAGATCTTCAGGGATGGTTGCATCTTTGTGTTTAAAAAAGTATTCTTCAGGTCTCAGTTTAAAAAGTTCTTCGCTCAGAAATGCTAAATCTTGTCCTTCTACAAGCAATGTGCGTGTACGGTTGCTTTCAATTTTATCAAGGTTATCGTAAAGATCTTGCAATGATGAAAATTGAGCTGCAAGTTTTTGTGCAGTTTTTGCCCCAATACCTTTGACTCCCGGGATATTATCTGAAGCGTCGCCGACGAGCGCGTAATAGAGGCTGAGCCGTTCGAGTGGAAAACCATATTTTTGTTCTAAGGTATGTTGATCAACGAAATTATCTTTGAAGGGATCAAAAAGCACCACACTTTCGTTAACCAGCTGCGCAAGATCTTTATCGGAAGAGACGATGATGGTGCGTCGGTTGGTCTTTTTGCCAAACTGTGCAACCGAGGCTATCAGGTCATCAGCCTCAATACCGGGTTCGGCGAGTTGCGCGAGCCCAGCAATATCAACAAATTCAAGGATAAGCTTTTTCTGTTCGAAAAGATCACTTGGTGGGGCTTGGCGGGTTTCTTTGTAAGGTTTATATAGTTTGTGACGTATTGTTTTGCCGGGACTGTCCCATACAATGATAAGTTCATCGGGTTTGAACCGTTTGATAAGTTTTAAAAGCATGCGACAGAAACCGTATACTGCTTGCACTGGAATGCCATCTGGCGTTTGCAGTGGTCGCAGAGCATGATACGCACGGTACAAAAAGGAAGAGGCGTCTATCAGAAAGAGATCGACCTTTTTTGTCATGGCTACTACCAGGCTGATGAAATTTTGTAGATAATGAGCCGTTCAAACTCTTTGAATCTACCATCTTTTGTTTTTAAGGTGACGGGCAGTTGATCTACGTGAAGTGCTAGGAGGTCATCCATTGAGTAAGCGTCTACAAAACGTTCGGATATCTGGAATTCAAAGAATGTACCGTATCCCGGTTGATACCCGCAAGCTCCAACAACCATGCCGTTGGTAACATCAGTTACCGCAAAAAGTCCACCGCCAATGATGCGAATATAATCTCCGTTTTCTATCAATTCTCCAGGGATAAGTGGGCGGAGGTTGTTTGGGATTCCTTCGCTGCAACAGGCACACACGGGGATACCGCATATTTGTGCGAGAAGTGAGATACCATGAGCATCGATACCGGTATGAACATCCCACGATTCATCACTATGGTGCCAGCATCCGATGTTCTTAATTTCGCCTTTTATTTCACCGCGAATTTTTTCAAGCCAAATATCTTGATTAATGACTGCTCCAATGAAGCTACGGCCGCCCCAGACGAAAGGAATTGAACCTTCAGGAAGGTGTGCCCATGAACGGAGTAGTTGAGTAAATAGTTCAATGCGCTCTTGCCGGGAAAAAAGTGCTGGGACATGAGCAATGGAACGGGGGACCATTAATATAGTTGCACTCTCTGGCGTGAGAACTGCATATGAATGATAGGTATCATGCAACGGAGCGCGTACAAATCGTGTTCCAGCTGAAAAGGTAAGTCCGAGATAGTGGCAAGACCAAGGATAGACGAGTGTGATTACATTTGGGTTTTCAAAGCTGGCTTTATCTGCAAAAGAAAGTGGCGCCGGTATAACGCCGTTTTCTGAGATTTCAGAAACAGGTGTGAGATCCTCCGATCGCGCCCAACGATGATTAAAATAGATATTCCAGGATTGATCACTCCAATTGTAGTAAGCACTTTTTTCGTCAATAGTCGTAAATCGGTCTGGCATGGCAATCCAGCACCAGGGTTGGTCTGTTTCAGGATCATTGATTTCATATTCGACGAATACGACTTGGTTATATAAAAGTTGCGTTGAGCGAGGACAGTCGAATGAGTTGAGGCATGAAAGTGGGATCTGATGCTCAAGCCATACAGGATCAAGTGGGCGATAGAAGACATCAACTACCGGCTTGAGAACAACTGACCAGTGCCCTTGGGCGGGAGTTGCAGAGAGCTGTTCTGTTGCACAAAGCCCGACGATTAGAAAAAGAGGTAAAAACCACATTAGCGAACCTGCGATCTTAGCGGGTGTAAATATTCTCTGTTGCATCATACTCCAAGATCAGTTGTTTTTCTACTTGCTAAAAATATTAAAACAGTTATTTTTTTGTGATTTACGAGATGTAGACTTTAGTTTTTTTGAAAAGAGGTTCGTATTCTTAATTTTTCCGTATGGATTTTCATTAGGAAATGATGGTGAAATAGAAACGGTTAAAATGCAAAAGATTTGATATTGTAAACACAAGAAGATGATCGTTGCATTGTTGCCCCAGATCATGGTACGACTATTTTCAATTGATGGTCGAAGGAGAGTTTATAATGATTGCTTTTAATGCTTTAGATTTAGTGCTCAAAAGCGTCTGGTTTGTTTTTTCACGTCCTTTCCTATGGGGTTTATTAGCAGTTGGAGCGTTGGGAGGAGCGTTTTTTGGTCTTTGGGACGAATTAGTAGCTCCTACTTTTTGGGGAAGTGAATATCTGCTTGTACTCGTTCAGTCATTTTTTGATATATGGTGGTATCTTCTCGTGACCACAGTCATCATTGCTGATATTCGTGGTGAGCAACGATTTGTACACTCCTTTTTTTGGCATTCACTTGTTCGAACTGCTTCTGCATGGTGGCTCATTGCGTGGATAACATTATTGAGGTGGGCATTGATTCCCTTGCTGAAAACTCCTTGTTGTTATAATGAGCCAATTGATCTTACGTTGTTTAGCATATTGTGTGTACTTTTTGGATTACAACATGTACTTAATTTTTTCATTATGCCGCCATTGGTTCTTGGAGAAGATAATATTCTTAGTTTATATGGTTATGCATTCATTGAGCTGAAAAAGTGCTGGGCGAGCCTGATGGCTTTTTTTATTCTTGTCGCAGGACCATGGGCCATTGTTTTTTGTTTGATTGGCTATCTCTGCTCAAGCATTCGTTCGCTAACTTCGCCATTATTTGGGCTGTCTCAAGAGCCGATTGTTTCCAAAATGCTTATGAAATCGCTTTCTACAGCATTTGCAGCTTTGGTTGTTTCTGTTGGACGTGTTATGTTTTATGAGTCTCAAAAGTCTCAGCAAAAAGGGTGAGTATGCGTATTCCTGGCTTCTCCTTTCTATTTCGCAGTATTCTCTTATTTCTTACGACGCCTCTTTTTTGGGTAATTTCCTCTTTTGTTTTCCTTGAATATTCGGGGATTATGCAGTTAGAGTTGCTAACGAGTGATAGGTTTGTTTGGAGTATAGCTGTTCTGTGGAATGTATTGTTAACCACATTCCTCTTTATCCTCGTCTCGCTAACTGTCTTTCGGCATACCGATTCAACACGACAACCGATTGCCGATCTTTTGCGTGATGCCTGGGCGAAGATGTTGTCAGCATGGTGGCTTGTTGTGTATCAGTTACTGACATGGTGGACAATATTTTGTGTTTTTAAACAGTTCTATGGTCTTGCGCCTGGTCGGTATATAGGTTTTTCAAGTTTGGCTGATGTACCAGCGCTCTTTATAGCAATCCGCGCAAGCATAGCCGGGGTATTTGTGTTGTTTTTACTGGTTATTTACATGGGAACATACTTTCTGTTTCCGTTAATTGCGTCCAGTGAAGTTACTCTTTGGAATGCCCCGAAACGATTAATTGATGAGGTGAGAAGTTTTTTTGGTACATTAGTGAAATTTCCATTATTTCTTGTTCTCGTATTTTTTATATGGAGTATTCTCTCAAAGGTTTTACATCCTACCTTGTCTTCTCTTATCGTGCTGGTAAGCTCTGTAGTGTTTGTAATTATGGCTTCACTCTGGCACAAGGCTCAATCGAGTATTCAAGTAGAAGAGATAAGATGAGAAAATTTGTTTTGTGTGGTTTAACAATTGGTACATTGTTGTCATTGTCTCCTTTATTGCCAATGGGGGATAAAAAGGTGGGGAAAGGGCAGCGGTATGGCTGGAAGTTGGATCTTGATTTTCATCAGGCGAAACGAAAAAAATATGAAGGGGATTTGAAGACGAAGAAAAGGGAAGAAATTGAGCGTATTCTTTCCAATTACAAAACAGAGATTGAAGAGTGGATTGGGCCAAAAACGGGAAAATTAACTGGTAAATCTTATTGCTGCAATGCCGTATATACTCTTATTACCACTTTTTTCCCGCTTGTTCTTGAAGGTCGGCTGGATGCTGGCAATTGTTTTAAAAAAAACTGTGATTTGTTACGTGCAGTAAAATTTATTCTAGATGCAGGTGGGCAGCAAGAGTTACGACAGGGGCTGCTTAATATTTTTGTGGACAGAGAAAAGAAAAAAAAGAATAGAAGGTCTGATTTTTTACTGAAAAAAAGTCTTGGCAGAATTTTCGGTGATGAAAATTTAGATACGGGGGATTACCTGATTTACACCTCAGAGTTCAAAGTATTTGCAAGTGATCTCCAGAAATGTAAGAAACTTACCTATAATAATGTTGGTTTCGCCGCGTTATTCGACAACCAGAAAATAGGTTGTTGGCGTTTCACTCCCGAAGGGGGTGTTATTTTTGTGTCTAGTTTTGATTTGGTTTTAGAAGATCCAAAAGCAATTATAACTTCATTTTTCTTGTGTCCTGATGATTGTTTAAAACTTTGTGTGAAGATCTCCAGTGGGAAGATGGTGCAGTATGACATTGAAAAAGACAAAGAAACGGTGGTTTCTGAAGAAGATTTTCCTAAAGATCGTTCGTCAATCTTTTCTAATCGCTGGTCATTTATTCAAATGCCAAACGAAAAAGATGTGAGTGTTTACGATATACAAAGAAATATGGTGTGGGTAAAAATTATTTTCCCTGATCAACAAACTGATAATTTTTTTAATTGGTTTGTTCATAACAGGTCTGATAATGAGGATCAGCTTATTGCTTTTACGCATGATTTGTTCTTTTCTCTTACTCTTTCTACGAGAACAGTTGGTGTTCTTCCGTATATTCTTTATCACATCAATAATGGCAAGAAGTGTGATGGTGACGGGAAAATAGAAGAGCCTATTCTTGTCCAGCAAGAACCGGTTCAAGAACCGGTTTTAGAAGTTCCTTTAGATTTAAATTTTGAAGAGCTTCTTTCTAATTCCCCAAAGAACGATTTTGATTTTCCATTGTTTGATTAGATTCTTCTTTTTTGCACCTTGTTTTCAGAGTTCTGCTATAGTTAAAACAAAAAACTACGCGGAGCTGTTTTCTAAGTGATTGATTTTGTTTGTGTTGAAAAGTGTTTTACCATTGCCGGTACGCGGCGGCTGGTGTTGCGCGATGTTACCTTTTCATTAAGACAAGGAAAGATGTATGCCCTTGTTGGTCAGTCTGGTGCGGGAAAATCTACTATTCTTACATTAGCAGCACAGCTCGATCTTCCCACTTCAGGATCGATTCTGATTGATAAAAGTCTTGATTCACTGGAGGTTGGTTATGTTTTTCAAGCCCCGTTACTGGTAGCGGAGCTGACGGTGAGAGAAAATGTGATGCTTAAGGCATGGGGTGCGATGGGCAAATTCGACGCACCAGAACAACAAGCGGATGAGCTTTTAGAAAAAGTTGCCTGCTTACATCTCGCGTCTCTTTCACCGCAGAGGCTGTCGGGGGGGGAACAGCGCCGAGTTTCGGTGGCGCGTGCTTTATTTGGAGAACCGCGTTTATTGTTACTAGATGAACCAACGGCGCATTTGGATGATATCTCGGCAACGTTGGTTCGCTCATTGATTGTATCTTTTTGTCGCTCAGCTGGTATAACGGCTCTGGTGAGCACCCATGACCAAGAGCTTGTTAATGCAGCGGATGAGGTTTTTTGTTTGCGTGATGGTGTTCTAACCTCTGGTGAAGGGAAAAGTGTATGGCGGGGCGCTTAACGCGTAAAACGATTATTACCAAGATGTTCCAACTGAGTGTTGTGACATTTATCAGCAAAATTGTTGGCTTTGTAAGGGAGGTCTTCACTGCGAGGTATCTCGGGGTAAGCGGGCTTTCAGATGCTTTTTGGTCGGCATTTAGGTTGCCAAGTTCGCTTCGTAAAATTTTTGCAGAAGGTGCGCTGAGCGCTGCTTTAGTGCCAACCCTTGTTGAGGTGGCAAAGCGTCAGGGAAAAGAACAGGCAAGTAGAACGATGACAGCGATGATGTTAGTGATGCAACTGATTTTGCTGGCCTTTTGTACCACCATAGCTTTTTACTCTTCATCGGTAATTAAACTATTGGTTCCCGGTTGGGCGTGTCAGTTGGGGATGGAGCGATGTGAGCTTGCAGGCCATCTTTTACAGATTCTTATCTTCTTTATCGCCCTTGCATCTGCGGGAGCGCTATTCGTTGGTCTTTTACAGGTTGCACACTCTTTTTCAATTCCTGTTGTTGGGCAACTCATTTTAAACCTTCTCATGATTGGTGAATGGTGGCTGTATAATTATTATGGATTACCTATTACCTTCATTGCTTGGGCTGTTTTAGCAAACAGTCTGGTGTTTCTTTTCCTCTGTATCTGGATGTTTTGGCGTAATGGTTTTCATTTTCTCTGGCCAAATAAAGAGGCATGGCACGACATTTGGCATGTTCTGAAAAAGTTTGTTCCCTGTGCCCTTGGATTTGGAGCTATGGAGATTAGCTTCATAGTAGATCATATGTTTGCTTCATATCTTGTTGAAGGCTCTATGTCGCTTTTGCGCTATACATATGCATTTACCAGACTTCCTTTACAAGTTTTTGGGACAGCTTTTGCAACTATTCTTTTGCCTCATTTTACCCGGATCGGTTCTTATGCTCGCCGTCGACTTGGTTTTTACCTCTTTGAGTCAGCAAAATTTGTCTGGTGGGTAACCATTCCAGCAACGTTGCTTATGGCTGCCTTTTCGTATCAAATTTTTAACACGCTTTTTTTATCAGCAAAATTTACCGAGGCCCATGTTCAAGAATCGAGCATTCTTCTGAGTATCTTTATTGTTGGACTTTTCTTCTTCTGTTTTGAGAAAGTGGTGCTTAATGCTTATTACTCGCTACATCAGACCTTTGTGCCGACAGTGATAACGGTGGGTGCCACCATTTTAAATACTACCCTTAATCCGTTTTTTATGTATTTCTGGGGGGTTCGTGGTTTGCTTGCTGCTACTGTTTTGGCAGAGGTGATTAAACTTCTAACATTAATTTTTGTTTTACAACGACGTGAACAGTTTATATTTTATTGGCAGGCAATGGGCAAATTTATTTTACATGACACGATACAGCTTGCTTGTGTGGGTTGGCTTTTCTTTATTGTATACTATATCTGCTCAGTGATAGTACGACATTTTCCAGGAAGCTTGGCTGATATCTTTTATAATACATTTATTTACTGGTTCTGGGTTGGGCCACTTGTCTTTGGTGCGGCCGTACTCCTCTTTCTTACGAGGCGGTATTTCGGAATACGGCTCCATTTTCTCGACTAGGTCACTTAATTTTCAGCATAGCCTGACAAGTTTACAAAGTGATTGCCCGACAGCAATAGTAATGGTAATAGCTTTTTTTGCGACAGAAACTATAGAATTTACCATCGGTTGCCACCAGCTTGCTGGTTTAGGTTTTGGTTTAGTCAAAAGTTTTTTCTGCTCTTCTGCATGACGCAATGCGGTGTCAATGGTAGCAATTGCTTCAACACGTTTGCTGAGTTCTATCCCTTTCGCCTTAAGAGATGTTATCATCTGCTGAACCTTTGCTGTCTTTGTTCTCGAATTTTGTATCTGTTTAGCAAATAACGGTCTTAATGTATTAACAATATAATTTTCGATATTTTTAATATTGATGAGCTGCGCTTCAATAAAATTTATTTGTTCGCGAGCAAACCTGTCGCTGAGAGTGTTGGTAATTTTTTCGTAACTTTTCCAGGCTTCATTTCGGTATGTGCGTGTTTTATTCGTCTGTTCGTCAAGTATGATAATGGCCTTGGTAAGAGCTTCACGAATTTTTTGAAGATGTGTGAGCTCGGTTTTAATGCTTCCGAGAACTCCCTGTTTTTCTTGCACATCTTTTAGAAGCCGCTGGTATTCAGGAAGTGCTTTACCTTGTGGAGTTTCTAGTTTTTTGAGTTCTTGGCTCAAGAATGATAGACGTTCATCAACAGCCCCACTCTGGAATCCAATATCAAATTCATTGGATTCAGTAAGGAATAATGCATGATCTTTGCTGATGCTATCATTTATGTTTCCTACATCACTGACAGTTTTGTCGATTTGTTCGAAGAGTTTGTTCGCCTTGCGAGCGATGTTTTTTATGATAACCCAGTTGCCACGCCCTTCATCGGTTTTCTTCATGGTTCGAGCCTTGGTTTCTGCGGGGTCTTCTTCCCAAGTTGTTGGTATTGGTGTTGCTGTGGATCCAGAGGGGGAAGAATAAGTTTCGCTGCCCCTAAGACTCCCAATAATAAGTACTGTTGTACAAAGAGAGTTAATGAGTAACCGTTTCATGCGCGGCTCTCCTTTTTAAAGGGTTTTTGAAAGCTCCTTTAGTTCTTCGATAAGAGCTACGGAGAGCTCTTCTGCTTCAGCGGAAGTGTAGCTCCATTGGATGCCTGTGTCTACTCTACAGAGCACTGATCGATCACATTTAATATCGATAATATCTATACGAATAATATTCATAAGCGGGTGTACGAGTGACGGAGCGCGAACTACGCCCGCTCTTCCCAGAATACTATATGCAACGTTTCCAGCATCCATAACGCAGAGCATGACTTTTTTTTGCCAGACCAGATTATGGTATCCTGTGTGGTCTTTGTGGATAGAGAGCAAGATACTTTCGCGTCCTTTTGGATATATCGAATTCATTGGTGTTGTGTGCGGAATTCCTTTTTCAGAAAAAGTAGCCAAAACGGCCGTTGTTCCTGATTGAAGAACTGAAAAAAGATCATCTGGCAGTCTAACGCCAACATGTTTTGCCATAGCGCTCCCTTAAAAAGAGGTGAGTGAAAAGAAAGAAATAGCTTTACAGATACTTTTCAGTATAGCAGGCGTGTCAAGAGGGTGTATCACCCTTCAAGCACTAATAATTATCTCCTTGAGAACAGGGGGAAGAACGATCGAACCATCAGCCTGTTGACCAGATTCAAGAAGTGCAACAAAGAGACGTGGTAGCGCTAGAGATGATCCATTAAGTGTATGAACCAGCTGCGTTTTTTCACCCGCTTTTTCACGATATCTCGTTGCACAGCGCCTGGCTTGGAAGTCGGCACAGTTACTGATTGACGAGACTTCTTTGTATTCATTCTGTCCAGGCATCCAGACTTCTATGTCGTATGTTTTAGTAGATGCAAAAGAGCAATCTTGTGCAGCTAAGAGTACTACCCGATAATGAAGTCCTAATTTTTTTAAAATGCTCTCCGCACAGCTGAGCATGCGTTCTTGTTCACTTGGTGAATCTTCGGGTTTTGTTAGAGAGAAGAGTTCCACCTTGTCAAATTGATGGATGCGAATAAGCCCCCGTTCTGATGCACCATATCCACCGGCTTCCCGGCGGAAACAACTTGTTAATGCGGTGAGTCTAACGGGGAGGTCGTCTGCTTCTATGATAGTGTCTCGGTACAAATTTGCTAAATTAACTTCGGCGGTTGGGGTAAGAAATAATCCATCTTTTTCGATAGCGAATACTTCTTGGCGGAACCGTGGAAAGTTGCTTGCTCCTTCAAGAGCTTGTTCGTTAATAAGGTAAGGGGGAAGCACCGGCTCATAGCCAAAGGATCGTGCGGTGGAGAGCATGAGCATGCTGAGCGCATATTGAAGCATAACTCCTTTACCGCGATAAAGCGCAAAATGAGATTTTGTCATGCGCGCTGCTGCTGCAAAGTCGAGCCAACCCAGAGCTTCACCAAGTTCTACATGTGTTTTAGGTGCAAAAGAAAAATGTGGTTTAACTCCTACTTCACGGACAACAAAGTTTGCCTCTTTGCCACCATCGGGGAGTTCTTGTGCAGGTAAATTTGGGCAGAAGAGATAGAGATCGCGAAACAGGGTTTCCGTTTCTTCAAGGGCTTCTTCTTGTCTTTTGAGCTCCTTGCCGAGTTCAATGGAGCGAGATCGCAACTCTTGGGTAACCCCTGACTTTCCTGCTTTTGCTAAACTATTTCGTTCAGCGCGAAGTTCTTCGACGTGTGATTGAATTTTGCGGACCTGTTGATCGAGTTCTATAAGTTTTTCAGCCGGAAACTCCGGATCCTTTCGCTTAACAGCAGAGATAAAAAAATCTGGTTGTTCCCGAAGTAAAGTTCTGTCGATCATGTGATGATGTCCTCAAAAAATAGACTTTAGCAGTAAACAGTGTAATGCCAAGTTGGTTAAAAGGCAAAAAAAGTGAGTAAGAAAGCCGTCCTTTTAAAAGGACGGCTTTCTTGTGAAATGCTTGTTCGCTATAGTAATCGCCTTAGCAACGACCCTTTTTTGAACGATTTACTACTTCTTTGAAATTCTTGCCCGGTTTAAATTTCGGAACAAAAATCTCAGGCAACTGGATAGTCTCTTTGGTTTGTGGATTTATTCCTTTACGGGCGCCTCGGCGCGAAAGGGTAAATGTACCAAAACCAGACAACTGAATTTTGTCGCCCTTTTCAAGAGCTCGCGCAACATTATCCTGGAATGCGCGTAATAGACGACTGACTGCTCCTTTATCGAACCCTGTCTCAAGGCTGAGCGTATCAATTAACTCAGACTTATTCATACGAGACTCCTTGCGTTGACATATAGACAATTAAAGAATAACACTGCTTAAGTCGCGCACCGATTTAAATTTCAGCAACACGACTTATAGGTTATAATAGCGATGCTCCTTTTTTTGTCAAATGGGTCCCGTTAAAAAAGCTGAAAAGGAAAGGTTTTCTATGCTGATCGATACACATTGCCACTTGGAAATGGTGGCAGAAGATTTGTCGTCGGTGAAGGAGGTTGTTGCCGAAGCTCAGCGGGCTGATGTTTTGCGGATGATAACCGTTGGAACGACGGTTTCGACAAGTTCTCAGGCGATACAGTTCGCAAAACTTTTTGAAGGGACTGTGTGGGCGACGGTGGGACTTCATCCGTGCGATGGACATGCTGGTTGGCGTGATGATCTTGCACAGTTGCGTCTTTTGATTGAAGGCGATACTAAGCACTATGTAGTTGCCGTTGGTGAGACAGGACTTGATTTCTATCATCCTGGCGAACATCGACAGTATCAGGAATCGTTGTTTCATGCGCAGATTGAATTGGCAATCGAAAAAAAATTGCCGCTTGTTATCCATACCCGCAATTCCTTTGATGCGACCATGACTATCCTGGAATCGTATCGTGCTGAAAATATTTTAGGTGTTGTTCACTGCTTTTCTGAAGGGATCGATGATGCTTGGCGGGTTTTTGATCTTGGTTTTCTCATCGGTATTGGTGGACCGGTAACCTACCCTAAAAACGGTTCTTTGCGTTCTGTGGTCGGGGCCGCGGGCTTAGATCATCTTCTGCTAGAAACCGATGCTCCTTTTTTGCCGCCACAGGCAATTCGCGGTAAGAAAAACTCTCCCCGTGAAATTGCTACTATTGCTCGGTTCATAAGTGAGCTTTTGAAAGTCGATTTTGTTGATGTTGCACAGAAAACGACATCTAATGCGGAATCGCTCTTTTGCTTGCCAAAAGCTTGACCACAGAGACCTGCAGCATATTACATTTCCCTTAAAGTTGTTTTTTCGGAAAGGGAGCATATGTACTTGCAAAAAAGTTTTTTTGGTCTGCTCGGTCTTTTGTTTTCGGTGACCTTGATTGCCGGGCCTCGGGAAAGGGAAGTCATCTTGAGATATGCTGACGGAAGTTTCGTGCAGACGCCTGAAGGACAATTTGTTTATGTTGATCGTTCGCTTCTTGAGGGGATTTATAATTCGGTTATTACAAATCCTTATAAAGACGAGCATGCTACTGTCCGACCTCTTTCAAGAGGCGGGATGGGCGAGTGTGAGATCGCCTTTAATAAGTTGCGTGAGGAACGATGTTGCAGAGCGATAAGTGATTTTATTGGTGAGTCTGTTTCTCTTGAAGAAACGCCATCGATAGATGTTTTATGCAGTGGCGGTGGTGTTCGTGCTTCTCTCTGGACGCTGGGAGGACTTAAAGCTCTTGAGGAGAGCAAGATTTTGCCGATGACTAACCGGGTGGCGAGTTTATCGGGGTCTACATGGACGGTTGCTTCTTGGATGATTTCAGGGAAATCTTTTAATGAGTTCTATGGAGACATGATGGATCGCATCACCAACGGTTTTTTCCAATGGGGTGTTGATGAGCAGCTCGAGGCTTTGCACGATATGCTGCCGGTGATTACCGAAGCGGTTATCCGGACTATTATTTTTGAGGGAACTCCATTGCCCTCGCCGGCGATCCTTATTTATGGGTTGATGCTTGGGGCATCATATCTTGGTGTTGAACCTAAAGAGCTTCTTACGACACATCTTGCCCAGCAGGGGATGTATTTAACGCATGGCGAACATCCATTGCCTCTTTATACCTTTATAGTTCCTGTTATGCTTCGTACTGAAGGTTCGTCTGAAACTGAGAATTGTGTAGTTAATGCGGTGAACATTTCTGAGGATGAGATAGCTAACGATCGTGCCTCCAAAAGAGGGTATTTGTTTGGTGAGTGTTCACCATTTGAGGTTGCCTATCTCGACTGCGTAGGAAGTGATGGAGCATCGGTGCCTACCTGGAGCGTTGGGTCATCTTTTGTTGCCGGCTCTGCCGCGAAGATAAATCCACCTTTGCCGCTTTGTACGTGGATGGGTATCTGGGGGTCTGCTATCTCGGCTTCTTTCCGTGAAATCTATGAGCATGTATTGAAAACTGCGGAGCCACGTATTCTGTTTAGTGCCTTGCAGCAGCTGGTAATGACATCATTTGGTGATATTAGACTCTTTGCTTATAAGATGCGTAATTTTACTCGTAAGATGAATGACGTTGTTGATCCAAAATCAAGCAAACATGCCGTAGTGGATGCTGGTTTGGCATGCAACATTCCGATCTGGACTATACGTCCTGAACGTTCTTCCGATCTGGTAATTATTTTTGATGCGTCGGGAAATGTTGCGGATGGTGGTGAGTTGCAAAAGGCAGAAGTCTATGCACAGCAACATGCTATTCCGTTTCCAAAAATTGATTATGAGAAAGCTCTTTCACAGCCAGTTTCTATTTTCGATGACGGACCTGGCAAACCGGTTGTTGTGTATATCCCTATCATCAAGAATGAGCGCTATAACCAGCAGTTTGATCCTTTGAAGTATTTTGATATCGGTGGCTTTTTGCATACCTTTAACTTTAATTATTCGCTCCGTGAAGCTTCGTTGATGACCGGTCTTGTATCATGGTCGGTACGCGAGGTGGTTCCTACTTTGAAGAAGGTGGTAAAATTGCTTGTTGAAAGAAAACGTGAGATGAGAGAAGTAGTCGTTTAAAGTGTACGTTCTACTTTCGCGTTTTTTTTCCTTGAAAGTGTGATTTTCTTGCCGTGGCTCATCAAGTGGTTTTGAACTAGTTTATTGAAGAAAATTCGATCGGACTCTTTGATGACCGCCTGTTCATGCGCTTCGGCAAGGCAGCGAGGATAGCCATCTCCTTTAAGGCATTGGTCAAGAAGTTGTGTAACGATTGTATTGCTTTTTCCCTCGTCAGCCAGAATCCACGCAGGCAGTTCAAGCCGTCCAATTTCGGTACCAGTATTGAGGTAACAGAAGCAAGGACAGAGTGGTCCAGGGTAAGCCTTGGTGGTTTCTGGACGAGGTGTAAAAAATGACGTTCGCTGCCCCGGCTGTAGATGATATGACATAATATCTGAATCGGTAAAAAGACGGGGCCATGATTCGGCAATTTCTCCATATTCTGTGGTGAGTTGGACGAGCTCACGGCTGTGGGGAAGACTTACGTAACCCCCGTGTAAAATTCGGCGATTATACAGTTCCTGAAAAAGCGAGCAGAGTCGCTCGAGGTATTGTTTTTTTTGATGCGGTTCTGCTGAAAGATGGAGCCAGAGAAGAGATCCGTCAAAGAGGACAAGCGATTCAGGATGTAGTGAACCGTGGGTAATACCCATCTCAAGTTCTCGTTCTCCACGTAGCTGATTGATAATGGGGGCAGATAGCCACATTTCACCAATCTCCGCGGCGATATCTTCAAGCGGGTAGAGATAAGGAGTTGAAGAAAAAGAGACATGGCTTTTTTCCCGATAAGTGAAGGAGGCGAGCCCGACATTAATAAGTAAATATGGCAATTGTTCGTGTCGGTCAGGATATATTTGGGAGCCATCGATCCCACAGATTTGATAGGATGCAGGATGATCAAAACGAGCTATATCCATTCGGCTTTTTAATTTCTCGTCGCCATACGGGTGGGTAAGGTTGTCTTTAGTGCTAAAAAGTATTTGTTGCCCCTTTTCATCTAAACATAGGGTATCCCACCGTTCGCAGAGATGGGTAAACCAGCTGTCCCGCTGGTCTATACTGTTAGTGCTGAGGTTCCGTAATGCGCGCGCAACCTGGACATGATCCATCATAGCCGGCAAGTCCTTGCTGAAGAACATCGAGAACAAAAAGAACTACTTCAAATCGGGTTGGCCCAAGCTCGAGATTAAGACGGTCGTGCAGAATTTTTTCGATATCAGGGGCACCCATTTTTAAGATATCGATAATTGGTTTATTAAGTGCGAGCTCACATAAAATGGAGGCGACTACCTGGGTAACCATCGATCCCTCACCAGAAAATTTTACGTTAACGACATGATCATCTTTGACAATTCCTGAAAAAACAACACGATCGCCGCAGGATGGGCTAACTTTTTCTGTGATGAACGACGGGTTTTCTACCGTGCCGCGATAGGGGGTTGTTCGATAAAGCTTCATAATTTCCGGGTTATACAATGCAGGTCGCTCGCTCATAGTAGCTCCTCTTGTTTCGTGAGCAGGTGCTTTTTAAACCAAATACTTTTATCAGCTACGACTGTTTTTTGATGCAATTTGTTGTTTGGCTCTTTAGTAGCTGGAATAATGAAAATCTAGTGGAAGCAGGTTTTTCACGCAAGAGTCTCTGATTCTTTAGTTGTTGTATTGAAAAAAAATGTTCGGTGCAACTCTTTTGGTAGTTCTTACCTGTTCCCGGAGGTTGGTTTGCGTTCGGTACCCTTTGAGACTGTCTGGGATTCTCCATACCTTCAAGGTATGGTTGCTGTTGCTGGTAACGATTATATCTTTCCATCCATAAATTTTTGTTATAGCAGACACGTGGTTACGAATAGTTCCTAAGCATTCTCCGGTAAGTATGCCCCATATTTTGACGGTTCCGTCAGTTGCCCCGGAAAAGAGCAGGTTTGACAAAATACAGAGGGCATGAATGTATGTCCCTTGATCGTGACCGGTAAGTGTTTTAAGCGTTCTCCCCGTATGATCTGCAAAGAATATTTTGTTTTTGACCGTGAAAATAATTTTATTGTGCGTACTGATAGCATAATCAATTTCTTGTGATCTCTTGTTGTGTAGAATTTCCATAAGAGTACTTCTAACTTGGGGGGAATTATAAATACAGATGTATCCGAATTTAAGAAGCAGCTTTATGATTTTTCTGTCTTTCGATTCGACGATAAAAGGGTTTCTTTGATATTTTCCTTCGCTCGGCCAGTTGCCAAGCTTGTGAATGATAGTACTGTTATCAGGGAGATAGAGATGTTGGTCAGGGGACTTGTTTGTGTTTGTGATAATGATTTTGTTATCTCCTACCAACATAGATAATAAATTTTTTCGGTAACGAGGTTGCGTGATTTTATCTTCGATAGGTATGTCGAAAGATTTTTTTGGTTTCATGTCTTTTAAATTATAAATATTGATGGTTCCGATTAAATTGTGGTTTGAATCGAACTTTATTGCTTTTGTAATGAGATAGTTGTTGATTGAAGATGATTCTTTGGGAACACCTGCACCCGTAAGGTTTTTTCCAGATTTTAAGTCCCAAATTTTTGTTTCGTAACGTGATTCTGCGAAGATCTTGTCGTTTTTTGCGAAGAGTTTGATGATAGGTTCTAAGGTGTTAGGGCTGGCTTCATTGTATTTGATATTATCAATGTGTTTTTTCGTTACGAGGTCGATTATTTCTATGGTGCCTTCAAGTTTTCCTTTGAAGAGATATTTTTTGTGAATTGCGATGCTGAGCCAATCTTTTTTAAAGGTTTGGAGTAATGTGCATGGGTTGTAGTGTTGTTCCATAGCGCTTATCGAAAAAAACATTCCGTTCCCTAACATGGCGCATAGTATAAGGGGGACCCGAAAATAAATTTGGTAGTTCATAATAGTATTCTCTGACCTTAAAGCTGTGTTCTAATTTTTAAAAAGCTTGTTCCCGCTTTCATTTGAAGTTAGTTTTTTGTTTTGATTGTTTCTACAACAAAACCTGTTGATTTTTAAGTAGTTTTCTTGATATGTCAACAATATTTATGTGTGTAATAAAATGTGGAAGTGTTTGAGCTTCAACGGAATTGTGTTTTGAAAGATTTTTCGCTGTAAAAAAAGAGGGGATGCGGTGAAGCATTCCCCCTCTAATAAAAATAATGAAGAATTTACTTATTGTTGCTCGTGAAAGAATAAGGTGTCGTGACGAAACTTTTCGTCTTTCGCTTCATGCTGTTTTTTTAGATTGAGCCGCATTTTTCCTATGCATTTTTGAGAGATAAAAGCAGCGTCATTCCAAATCTTAACGGTTCCGTCCTCGTATCCTGCGACAATTTTATTTTTGGTTGCAACAAGAATTTTGAGATTACTATCCTTATCTTTCAATTCATTCACCAACTTGTATACCGGTTTATGTTGAGAACCCGATACGTCCAAGATTGCAAATGTGTTGCAGCACGTTGGGTAAATGATCGTTTTATCGACTTTACAGTGGATGCCCCAGTTGAAATCGGTTCTGGTTTCTTTGAGGTTGCCATCAAGGTCCCAAATCTTCGTGATTTGTTCATTCGAGGCAGTCATTATTTTGTTGTCTTCATAAATAATTGCAATAATTTTGGCGGTGTGTGCTTCAAGTTCTTTGAACATTTCCCAGTTGCCGGTTTTTTTCTTCCATATCTTGAGGTTGCCATCTGCAGAGCCAGAAACGATGGTTACTTCGTCGATCATTTTAATGCTCGTGACTTCCTGTGTATGAGCCTCTGGTATTTTTAAAAATTTCTCTTTTCTTGAGTCAAATACCTTAATGTTTCCTTCGGTGTCTCCTAAGACTATGGTGTCTTTGTAGGCATCGATACTGGTGGCACAATCTCTTCTTTGCAGATATAGGGCTTCGACAAGAAGCTTTCCATCTGAAAGGTTAAAAGTTCTGAGATAGCAACAATCTGCGCTAATAATTTTGTCATCGTTAATACAGTAGCATTCTATATGGTAGTCTTTGGCAGTTTTAAAGGTGTTGATAGGGTCCATAGCTGTTGCATGGGTGGCATATATAGTTCCTGCAAAAAATAATAAAGATATATAGTTTTTGAATTTCATTTTAATAAACTCTCGTTTTTTGATTCTTTTAGTTTTATCAATGATCTGTTACAGGATACCTTGAGCCTCGCAGTTTGTCAATTTTTTTTAAAAAGTGTGTAAAGATCGACAGTGGTGCAATTCGATTTGTTGATCAGGTCTGTCTCCAGGTGCTTTTATTTAGAGCTTGGCATTTGATTTGCAGCTTGGGGTCGCGAGGGCTCGGTCGAGGTCTTTGAGGAATTTTTCGTACATAGCCTCTAGGCCAGTAAACATACCGGCAAGTGTCTCTTTTATCGCGCAATCTGGTGCCGTGCTTTCCCTTTTTGTTAGCCATGTCCAGAATCCGGTAGGTTGTGGTGCCAGTTGGTTTGATATGGTGTCGCGTATTGTTTTGAGTCCGATGATTACTTGCCGGCGAGCATAAAGAATATGTGAGGTCCGTTTTTTTCGGTTGCCAGTGATAAAGTCATCTTTGATAAGAGAACCTGCTTGCAGCAGTGTTTTTCCATAAAGATAGAAACGGCGGGCTGTTTTGTTGAAGAATGCTTGGCTGTCGAGAGAGATATTTTGGGTGGTATATTGTTGTGCGAGGTAATAATTGAGTTCTCCGTATGTTTTTTCCCATTGCAGAAGCGCCTCTGGCGTATATCTTTCATTTTCACAGAAACTAAGCTCTTTCTTGAGGCCGATCCACTGTGGTACATGGTGTGAAAAGCGGGTAAGCAAGGCGTTTTTTTTGCCATACTGGAGCCACTCAACCCCGATTTCCTTCACCTCTCCAATCTTTTCGGATCTGTCGGTTGCCGGCTTTGGTAGCATTGAATCTTGCGCCCAGAGTTGTGCTGATATGAGCGTAGCATAAAATAGTAGCGTTTTCAGGGACAGTTTCATAAACAATTTTCCTTTTTGACAGCAACATTCACCATCTCTTTCCAATACTACGAAACTATCCTCATAAAACTCTAGGGGTGCGGTAAATTATCAATTTTTATGCGCAATAGCATTTTTTGACAAATTTTTTATTTTGGGCATACTAAAAATCTAATATTTATCGAGATTATAAGTTAAAGAGTATTGGGGATTGTGATATGAACATGATTAGATGCAATAAGTCGATTTTTGCTTTGGCAACACTAGTTTTTCTGGGGGGCTCGTTTCCTTTCTTATTACAGAGTAGGGCGAACGGGATTAAAGCTATTGTTTTTGATGTAGGCGGTGTTCTTATTGATTTTCCTCGGTCTGGTGCCGTAAAAAGACTTACGAGAGAGCTTGGCATTGGAGGGCTTATAGGGCAGGCTTTTCGGGGAAATCTGAGTGGCGTATCAAGTCGTGTTTTTGAAGTTATGGAAAAAATCGGTGGAAAGCAGGTGCCAGAAGCAGGGTGTAAATGTGCCTGCGGGAATGGTTCTGAATTACCGCATCTTTTTTGTTTGTGGCAGGCGGGGCTTATCACCAGCGATGAGTTGCGTGAGATTATAGAAAAAGAGCTTGATGAGCAGCCCGAAAAATATCTGAGAAATAATAGTGAAAAACGCTTGCTACGTGCAATATTTGATATAGTTCTTGATCCTGCTGCGTGCGCTCAGTCGATTGCTAAAGGTGTAGCGCTTCTTCGTGACTGTGTTGGTTGCATGGGGGAAGGTCGTGTGTTCTTGCTCTCAAACTTTGATCGGGAGGGCTTCACCGATCTTCGAACAAATCCAGCATGCGCTTCTATTTTTGAGCTTTTAAATCCAGCAAACTTTTTTGTGTCGGGCTTTGTCGGTGCGCTGAATACTGATGGAACTGTTAAAAATATAAAGCCATATCGCTCAATATATTGTTCGTTTTGCGAGAAATATAATTTGAAGCCGTATGAGGTTCTCTTTATTGATGATCAGCCAGAGAATATCTGCGGTGCTCGTGAGGCTGGTATGTTGGCTATGCACCTTGAAAATGGCAATTATGATGAGGTGCGCGAAGTTCTCGAAAAATTAGGAGTCCTTTCTGATGGTGATGATTCAGGTTCATCGGTGGCTAGAGGACTTGCGCGTATGCCTGCAGCGCAGTAAGATACAAAGGTTAGGTAGGGCATAGATTCTTGTTTTTTCAGCATCGCGTGGATTGGTTTAATGTTGTTTCTCGTTGTCGTCTTGTATGCGCTCTGGGGGTTTACGTTCACCTTGGGCAAAGTAACAATTGCTTATGCGCACCCTCTTTTTATCGTGGGTTTGCGTACTTTGGTGAGCGGCCTCATCCTCATTAGCTACATTTTTTTAAGCAAAAAAATGCGTTGTTACCCCAAGAGACAGGATATTGCTTTATATGTTCAGATCGCGCTTTTTGTGTCTTTTCTGCCGCATATTTTACGGCTTTGGGCCTTGCAATCGATGACAACGGTTAAGGCGTCTCTCCTTTTTAACACGGGTCCCTTTTTTACGGCGGTTTTGTCGTATTTTCTTCGTAAAGATCGACTTACCGGGTTGCAAATAATTGGGCTGTTTATTGGTTTTTCTGGTATGATTCCTATTTTATTAACTGATTCTGCAGCCGAGCAGCTTTATACCTCGTGGTGGTTTATTTCTTTACCAGAGCTTGCTGTTCTTGCAGGTGTTGCTTCTTTTAGCTATGGCCTCCTGTTGATGCAGGATTTGGTAAAACATCGTGGGTGTCCACCGGTTCTTGCTAACGGCGTAAGTATGCTTCTTGCGGGATGTGCATCTCTTGGGCTTATGGTTGTTTCGCCAGTGGCGCCTCTTCGCGGAAATGTGTGGGTGTTCCTTGGGGTTTTTGCTTTACAAGTTCTGATCAGCAACCTTTTTTGCTCTAACTTGCAAGCCTGGTTATTAAAATCCTATAGTCCTACCTTTATGTCTTTTGCTAGTTTTTTATCACCAGTTTTTACCGCTTTTTATGGGGTGTTCCTTTTTAAAGAGCGTATAACGTGGCATTTTTTTGCCACCTTTTGCATGGTTGTTTTAGGCCTCGGACTCTATATTTATGCAGAGCGTGGCGAAAAACAGCCTGAGTGTAGCAGCTAAATTTTCATGGAAGAGAGAATCTTACTTGTTGCAAACTCTGCTGCATATGGTACATTATCTTTGTTCTTGATATGTGCGGAAGTGGTGAAATTGGTAGACACGCAGCTTTGAGGGGGCTGTGGGAGAAATCCCGTGGGGGTTCGAGTCCCTTCTTCCGCACCAGTTTAAGTTGATGAGCAGCTTGGATTCTTCATGTTCGTGGAGAGTTGATTAAGAGTTTTTTGCTGTTTAAGAGGGTTCCCATGACGGTAACGTTACGTCGTTTGCTTTTATCTCGGCTCACATTTTGGATTTTGATTACAGCAGCAAGTGTTTACTTCCTTTTTTTCTATGTTATTCCCGAAAAGCGTATTAAACTTGGCATTGATATTGCCGGGGGTTCTTACATTACTTTGGGTGTTCGGCTTGATGAAGCAATTAAAAATGAGCTTACCGAGCGTATGTACGATGCTAAAACTGTTCTTGCCGATAAGAAAGGATTACGTCCGGTTAAGCATGATATAGAGAATGAATCAATAATATTTTCGTTTTCGGAGCCCAAACAGGCATATGCTGCAGCTGAATTTCTTGCAGAGTATGAGAAAGGGATGATAGTTAATTCGTGCAATGCGAATGTGACTATGAAACTTACCACGGTCGAGGCAAAGCGTGTTGAACGTGATGCTGTTGAAAGTAATAAGTCAGTTCTGACGGCGCGCTTGAATAGTACAGGGCTTTCTGAAGTCTCCGTGGTTGCATATGGTGACCGACGCGTTGTTGTTGAGTTGCCGCAGGTAGATGATCCGCGACAAGCGAAAGCAATGATTGGTACGGCGGCGCGTCTGGAAATAAAACCGGTTGAGGATTCAGCGGCGAGTGAACAAGAGCTTCTCCAGCGGTATGGTGGCAAATTGCCTGATGGGATGATGGTTATTCAGGGGCCTGGTGAGGAATTTGGTAAGGGGGCGGCGCTTCTGGTTCCAAAACATACCAATGTGACAGGACGTCAATTGCGTTCTGCGGTTGTTGGCCAAGGCGGTTGCACCGGGGTTGAGCCGGTGGTTCAGTTCCAGTTTAAGCCAGCCGGTGCACAATATTTTGCCGAGATGACTGAAAAGAATGTTGGTCGTCCTCTTGCTATTATTATCGATGGCAAGGTGATTAGCGCGCCTACTGTGCAAGAACCAATTCGTGGTGGCAGCGGCCAGATATCGAGCTCATCATTCACTATGAAGAGTGCGCGACAGTTAGCTTTGATGATGAAGTCGGGTGCCTTCGTTGCGCCGGTTGATTTTGAAGAAGATCGCCATGTAGGACCAGCGTTGGGCTGGGATTCAGTGTATAGTGGGCTCTTGGCCTGTGGTATTGGTATGGTGCTCCTTCTCCTCTTCTGTCTCTTCTTTTATAAGGTTGCTGGGTTGCTTGCCTTTATCGTATTGTTGTACAACTTGCTCTGTTCAATTCTTATTTTTGCGGGACTTGGTGCGACGCTTACGTTACCAGGTATTGCGGGTCTTATTTTGACGGTAGGTATTGCGGTTGATGCATCCATTTTGATCTTTGAGCGCATTCGTGAAGAGCTTTCGCATGGTGTGCCACTTCGTAAAGCAGTTGATACTGGTTTTAATGGGGCGTTGCCCGTTATTTTGGATTCTAATATAACCTCGTTTTTAGTTGCGCTTGTTCTTTATTGGTTTGGTGCTGGGCCTATTCGTGGTTTTGCGGCAGCTCAAATTGTTGGTATTGTATCAACGATTATAACTGGGCTCTGGCTCTTGCGTTCGTTCTTTACCTATGCAACTGATGTTTTGGGTGTTCAAAAAATTCGTTTTTAGGGTACAGTAATAGAAGTACCGTATGTGGCGACGTAGCTCAGGTGGTTAGAGCGGCGGAATCATAATCCGTAGGTCCGGGGTTCGAGTCCCTGCGTCGCCACCAGATTTTACTGGTAAATTCGATGCCAAGCATGACATTTTTCGCGAATATTCCTTTCTTTTTGACCCTTTTCCGGGTTGTTGCAGCTCTTTCTATTGTTCCTGCTCTATTCTGGGGTTCCTCTGAGGTATGTCAGTATGCCCTCTTGGTTATTGTTCTTTTGGCTGCAACATCAGATTTTTTTGACGGGTATCTTGCCCGGCGGTGGCAGCAAGTGACAATTAGTGGTGCAGTGTTTGATCATGTTGCCGATAAGCTATTGATGGTGAGTCTCTTGATTGGTTTTCTGGCGATAGGACGTCTGGAGGCATATTGGGTTCTTGTTCTTATCGGACGCGAGATAGTCGTTATGGGCATGCGTGAATGGGCGCTTTTGTCTGGTTTTTCTGTTCCTGTGGCATTGGGTGGAAAAATTAAGACGGCGTTGTTGTTCCTCTTCTTTTCGTATCTCCTGCTGTTTCCCGCAGGGTTGTGGTTTGAGTCTCTTTTCCTTGTACTTGTACTGGTAGCGTCAATTATCTCTGCTGCAGGATATTTTGTACGGTGTTTGAAGGGTGCGCGTTTGTAAGGGTGCTTTATGAAATTTATGCATGTTGCTGAGATTTTTTTAAAGATTGAGGCAGAGCCATCTCGTACTGCCATGACAAAAATGTTGGCTGAGCTTTTTTCCGAGACATCTCCAATAGATGCGGAGCATATTGCCAACCTTTCCCTGGGACAGATGCGGGCGCCGTATCGTGGTACCAAATTTAATTTTGCGCAGAAGGGCATGGAAGAGGTGGTGGCCGAGCTTCTTGGGATTTCTATTAAAGAACTTCGCGCTTATACGGTACAAACCGGAGATATTGGCGCTGTTGTTGCAGAGATGGGTAAATGGAAGGTGGCAGACCATTTGACGGTAAAAGAGGTGTTTGCGGAGCTTGAGCGTTTTGAAGCATTGAGTGGAACGGGATCCGTAGAGGAAAAGGCTGCTGCACTTTCGAAGTTGTTGAAATCCGTAGACCCGCTCTCTGCCTGCTTTATTGTTCGTATTGTTCTTCAAAAACTGCGCCTTGGCTTTTCCGAGATGACGCTTATTGATGCTTTTTCTTGGATGCTGGTGGGTGATAAGTCTCTTCGCGGTCAGATTGAATATGCTTTTAATGTTTCTGCTGATATTGGTTATCTAGCGCGACGTCTCCGTGAAGACGGAGTTGCAGCGCTCGACCAGATTGATATTACTGTAGGGATTCCAATCCGTCCGGCTGCAGCTGAGCGACTGCCAACAGCGTCTGCTATTTTTAAAAAATTGGGTGCTTGCGTAGCGCAGCCAAAGTATGATGGTTTCCGGGTGCAGGTGCATCTGAAAAAGGGGCGTGGACATCGCCCAGAACTCCATTTTTTCTCGCGTAATTTGCTTGATATGACGGGCATGTTTCCTGATCTTGCCAAAGAGCTTCTTGATGTATCGATAAAAAATGTCGTGGTTGAAGGTGAGGCAATTTCGTATGATCCGGAGACTGGAACGTATCGCCCATTCCAGGAGACGGTCAAAAGAAAACGTAAATATGATATTGCAGAGGTTGCTGAGGAGTATCCATTACGCCTTATTCTTTTTGATCTCCTGTTTTGCGATGATGTTTCGTATTTGGACGAGCCGGAAGAAAAACGGTTTCAAGAGCTGAAAAAGATTTTTGGGCAAAATCGGGTTGCTACCGTTACGGTAACTGAACAGCGCGTAATAGAAGATGCTGAGGCATTGGAAAATTATTTTAGTGAAGCCATTTCCATAGGTCTTGAAGGTCTTGTTGTTAAACGCCCTGATGCACCATATCAGCCGGGTAAGCGAAATTTTAATTGGATAAAACTGAAACGTGCACAGCGTGGTGAACTTGCGGATACGATTGATGTCGTAATTCTTGGATATTATTATGGGCGTGGAAAAAGAGCTTCGTTGGGAATCGGGGCCTTTTTGGTGGGTGTTTATAATTCTGATGAAGATCGCTTTGAAACGATTGCCAAAATTGGTACTGGTTTAACTGATGATGGGTGGCGTGATCTCAAAAAACGGTGCGATGAACGCCATATTATTAATGGGCCGCATAATGTTATTGTTGCAAAGGAACTGGTGCCCGATAAGTGGGTTGCTCCGGAAATAGTAGTAATGGTCAAAGCTGATGAGATTACTCGTTCGCCACTCCATACGGCTGGAAAAACCCAAAAGGAACTTGGATTTGCGCTTCGGTTTCCGCGATTTATAGAGTATCGTTCAGATAAATCCTCAACTGAAGCTACCGGTGTGGATGAAATAAAGTCTCTTTTTCATGAGCAGCGCCTGCTCAGTGAAGAAGGATAGATCACGATTTGACGAGTTTGTGAAAGAATTGCGCTTCCTGTTCAGGGTTTTTGGCTTCAGTAACAGCGCCGCCTACAATGATGCCACTTGGTTCTAATTTTAATAGTGTTTGTATATTGTCTCGATTAATTGCCGTTGCAATATAGACAGGTAATTTTGTGTTGCCGCGTACCATTTCCCATCGATCAAAAAAAGTGTCAGAGCTTTCACAGTTAGGAACAAAATTGAAGACAAGAGCATCGGCTCCCATGCTTGCAGCTTCAAGTACAAGTTGTCCGAACGAGTTAGCTCCTGGAAGATTGATTATTACCTTTGTTCGTGCAGCATGTGCAGTAACACAGGCAGCTCGAATAATCGACTGCGGTGCATCGGCGAGTACTGAGATCCAGTCACTACCGGCTCTTGCGGCGAGTGAGACAATCTCTTCCTCGTGATCGATAATGCGAGATTCTGCGATAATCATTTTTTGGGGGAATTGTTTGCGGAATTCCGCGATTATTTCGATGCCATAATGGAAAATAAGGACTGGCCCTATGCGAAATGCATCGCACCACTGTTCGGTTTGCTGTGCGACTTTAAGGGCTTCTTCGATAGTGTTGTGGTTAAATGAAAAAAAAAGTTTCATGTGGTTTTCCTTAGTAACTGATGACAGCGTAACGATCCCTCTGGTATTTACGTATTTCCGACGGTTGCGCAAAATGTCGCATTATCTGAAGTGGTGAAAGGTTTTGCAACCCGTCGTGATGTTCTTGCAAAAATATTGGAGGGGTTACTAAGTTTGGTCCTCCAGTAGTAATAAAGATTCCTTCGGGAACGTAAATATCTTCCTTATGAGCGCATAAGGTAATGACATGCGGTGGAATAATTTTGTTTTTAGGTACTTTACCTTCCTTGACCTCCCAGAAAAAGTATCCAGAAGGATGCTTTTTGCGGACGAGTGTATAAAGAGCGCTTTTCTTTGGGTCAGTAAACATTAATCGTTCTACGATATTTCCTCTGATAGTGATTGGAACAATAGTTGGGGTTACGAAAAAGACGAGTGCATCTTGCGCATGTTTGCGAGGAAAAACAATGCGGTCATTAGCATCAAAGGTTCGAATGAGGCCTTCGTAGGCAACAAAAATGCCTGCAGTAAATGGATGGCTACGGAGAAGGTAGGAGAGCTTTTCAATAGGTTTTGCAAAAAGGAGTTCAATTGGTTGCATGGTAATAATAATGCTCAGGGGCGGTGATCCTTTTTCTTGCGATTTGACGTAGAGCGGGTAGCATAAAAAGAGGCAGAGTAGTGAACCAAGAAGGGAGCGGCGTATCATAGGTAAGTCTCCCGTTGAATTGAGTAAAGAGGCGTTTTCTAACGGTTGCACTGTACCACAAAACAAGAAATGGTGACTAGAGTTCTATGGGACACGATACTTGGCAAGAATTTTCCGTACGATGGAGTCTTAATGAGCAGCAGGTGGATCAATTTAAACGATATTTTGCGCTTTTGATTGAAAAGAACAAGCTGTTTAATTTAACGACTATTGTCGACGAGCCGAGTGTTCTCGACTACCATTTTGCCGACTCACTCTTTGTGACACGTTTTTTCCCCGTTGAAAAATCTGTTGGGTTGCTTGATGTGGGGACTGGAGCGGGGGTTCCGGGGGTGCTGCTTGCTATTATCTATCCACAACTTCCGGTACTTCTTATGGAGGTGACCGAAAAGAAGCGGGATTTTCTTGCTTTGGTTAAAAACGAATTGCATCTTGATAATGTGTCGATTACAGCTGTTGATTGGCGCAATTTTTTACGACAGAAGCCGGTTCAGAAAATCGATCTTGTCTGTGCTCGAGCATCATTACGTCCTGATGAGCTGGTCCATATGTTCAAAGAAACCTCCCCTTACCGAGATGCAACGTTAATCTACTGGGCGTCACAAGATTTTGTTCTTGGGCGGCGGGAACAACGTTTTTTTGTTCGCGAAGAACGATATCGCGTAGGTGACCGTGAACGACGCTATATCTTTTTCAGAGACGTGCGTGCTTAAACATAAAATATACATCGATATTTTTCTTTTGAAGCAAAGTTGACATAAGCTGCTGCTGTTGTACCTTTTTTTTGTTTCGGTAAGCTTTAGTGATTTTTCGACAATCTTCTAGCATGTCTTGTGCGTTAAATTTTTCGATTGTGATTAATTTTTTGTTGAGTTCATTAAAACGTGGTCCGTAACCAAATTTGAGCTTGCGTTTTTTTACGATGTTGTGAATGGCACCTGCCGGGTAGCTGTAATCATCTGGGACGCTGTATTTATGCGGGTTTATAAGGTATAGGAGCGCCTGGAACAGGAGCGGGTTTATGTGGTATGAATTGAAAAAATTATCTTTATATTTTTTGTTTTCTGTTGCGCAAAGCTGTTGTATAAAAACATTGATAGCAAGTTCGCTGTTTCCAAAATCTAATGAAAGTATTGCTGTAAAAGTGTTAATTGCCCATATTTCGAAGTTATGTTGTTTTTCATTCTCCGCAGACTCTTTTAGACCGTTGTAATTTTTTTCTGTTGGTTCTTGTCGCTGTTCCATTCCCTGTGTTGTTACATAAGTGCTGCTGATGAGCAAAATAAGTATTGTTTTTTTCACGCTGTCCTTCTTTTCTAAAGAATTCAGTCCACAGTGCCTAAATTACCTTTTTTTACGTGTATCATCAATAATTGCAAGTTGTTTTTGGTTTTATATTCTCGAATGTTTTTTCGCACATTTCGAATATTTTATGAAGGTCTAGCTTTTTTTCAAGTAACATCTTATTGAGTTTGTCATCATTGCTGAGGTGCAGGCCGCTAATCTTTATAATTGTTTGAAGACATTTTTGGTTAGGAATGTTCTGATTTTCAGCTAGAGTGATGAGCCCACCAAAAATGAGTGGGTTTAAAATATACGATGACATGAATGATTTTTTGTACTCGCGAAATTCTTGTGCGGTTAGAAGTGTTTCAAGATCGGTCAAGAAGGGATGTTCTGAGGTGGTCAATGAGTTGCTTTCGAAAAGTTTGTCAATTTCAGTCATGAGTCTTTGGTCTTGAGCATGTTCTTTTTTAGACTGGTTGGTATGCCTTTTAGACTGATGGCTGTTAGCGAAGAATATATTATCCTCATCATCGTCATCGCTGTCGTCATCGATCTCTTTTGTGGCAATTTCCTTGATGGTGTCGGTATTAATAAACTCCCCCAACATTCTTTCATATAGATATTGTTTTAGCTCTTTGTTCATCCCTTCAAAAGTTCGGAGTTCCCCTCTAGTGCTATTTTTAGAAGGAAGATATGAGTTGATGATCAGTGACAATTCAGCATCATTTGCTGGATGTGCAAGTTTTAAGTTTTTTGTGTCAGTTGAAAGAAGGTAAAAAAACCAGTGGCGTGCAAAATGTATCAACTTTTCATCGAGTACCCATTTAATAAAGGTGTCACTAGTTATTTTTTTTTCTCCTGGGTACAATTCTTCTCGCTTCCATGTCTGTTGTATTGTTTCCCAGATTTGGGCGCCACAGGGTAATGATTTGCCATATTCTTCTCGCAGTTTCTTTAATTCCGTTTCTGCTTCCGTAATTTTACCCGTTTCGATCAATTTGCAGATGTTTTTGCAGCAATTACCTAAATAAACGTTCTCGAGGATATGGTCAGAAAGCTTAAAATTTCCTTTAGGTAGTAGCCAGAGATGCAGAAGCTTTTTAATAGCATCGCTATCAGATTTGAAAAGAATAAACCAGGCGGGAAGGAGCTTTTTAAATGAGGAGGTGTTTTGCCACCAATAATAAAAGGCTTGTTCAGCGTACGTAATTATTTCTTTTTCGATATTTGGAGATCCCAGGTTGTTTTTCAGGGTTTCAAGTTTTTTGCAGGCTGTTTTAAACCCCCTTCCTTTGCGCATCTTTTTAAGATGCTTTTCAAAGCTGAGGAATGCGAGTGTTGTTCTTTTTTCATTAATCTTTGCCATGCCCCTTACTGTTGTACCAGAGATACCAATAAGAATTATGAAGAATATTTTTTTCATAAGGGAGGCCTTTTTTATGCTAAATTTGATACATAATATCAGCATCAACTTTCTTCATTTGTTTTAAAATTGCAAACATTTTTTTTCTCAATGGTTTTTTATATTCCAGGATGGTTTCTTCGCACATTTCGAATATTTTATGAAGGTCCAGCTTTTTCTCGAACATCATTTTGTTGAGCTTATCGTCATCGCTGAGGTGCAGGCCACTAATCTTTATCATTGTTTGAAGACATTCTTGGTTAGGAATGTCCGGGTTTTCCGATAGAGCGATGAGTTCGCCCAAAATGATGGGGTTCAAAATATAGGATTTCAGGAAAGAATCTTTGTATCTTTGGTATCTTTTGAGGGTCAATAGAGTAGTTAATTTTTTTGTGAGATAATGATTTCCTACGGGTTCATTGCTTTTACCTAAAATGTTCCTGATGTCACTGATATCTTGTGCTAATTTTGATTCATACAGGTATTGTTTGTCCTCGTCTCTGAGCTTTTCAAATTGATGTACGACGATTTCACTTTCTTTATGTGTATCATCTATATCAAAAAAATTATGTGTCTCGATAATCGTAAACAGTTTTTTTTCGTTTGAAAAATGAAGCTCCAGATTTTTTTGATCTTTTGATAAGAGGTAAAAATACCAAGGATGTGTGAAACGTATTAATTGATCGTCTAATAGCCACTGAAATAATTTGCCTACAAGTTTGTTTTTAACTTCTGGTTGACTCTGAGTGATCGCGTATAAAATACTGACATTGCATGGCAAAGGTTCGTTATGCTTTTTCTTGAATTTCGTAATGACTTTTTGTTCGCTAGAACTATCGATATTTATGCAGTGACCATAACTTCTCTCTAAAAAGATTTTTTTGATGAGAGGATGATTAGGAAGAATGGTCCTTTTTTGGGGACACAAGAGATGAAGGAGATTTTGAATGGCTTCAGTATCTGATTTTAAAAGAATAAAGTAGCCTGGAAGGAGCTTTTTAAAAGATGGGATGTTAAGCCACCAGTAGTAAAATGTTTTTTCAACATAATCGATGCATTCAATCTTAATGTTTTTGTCATTCAGATTTGTCTGCAGGTGCTTAATCTTTTTGAGGAGCTTTTCGCGTCCTTCATTTCCTTTAAATTTTTTAAGAGCTCCTTCAATGTTGAGAAGCTCATTAATTAGTGTTTTTTCATCATTATTAAAATTTTTAATCTTTCGAGAATCCATTGACTGTGTTGTTGTGCATATAATTCCCATGATGATTGCAAACAATGATTTCCACATAGTAACATTCCCAAGTTTTGTAAGTTATGCACCGATAACTGAAGCCGGGCCTAAATTTCTTATTTTATTCGAAGTTTCTGGTTTCATGGAGATAACTGCTTTTTAAAGCTGCGGGCTGGATCACCGAAAAAAACAATATCTGAAGGATAGGGTCAAAATTAGAGACGCTTGTTCCATGATCGTGATACCATGCTGACTGATGGAATGATTATTCTTGTCAGAGGTTTTTATGAGTCCCTTATTGGTTGATTTTCCTATGCCTATAAAAACACCCCGTTTGTTTATGAGGCAGCTTACCATTGGTGATGGTTATAAGTTGAATGAAGCGGTGGTGGAGACAGTTGACTCGCTCGAGCAGTGGGTGCATTGGGTGAGGAGGGACAGTTTGCCGTCAGTTATAGAATCGGAGGAAACTGCTCGGCGTTTTCACGCCGATTTTATTTTGGGTTCTCGGGTGACCTGTGGTCTTTTTGTAGGAGACAATCTTGTTGGCGTTGTTGGTTTTGTAGCTTTTGATTGGAATATTCCTTCTGCAGAGATTGGTTATTGGTGTCGATCAACAACACAGGGAAATGGGTATATAACAGAGGCGGTCAATGCACTGACGCGGTATGCGTTTGATGTTATTGGAATAAAGCGTCTGCTCATTATCTGCGATTCAGAAAATAGTAAAAGCGCTGCAGTGGCTGAACGTCTTGGATACAAACTCGAGCTTGAAGCATTGGGTATTATCAATAAGCCCGGACATCCTGAACTTCGTTTGGGGCGTCAATACGTACGGTTTGATACGCACGGACTTCCTGAACTTTCTGTGACGTGGTGAATGAAAAAAAGTACAATATTCACAGCTTTTGTTTAAACAAGAAAGGTATACAAATGAATAAATTAAAGATAACAGTGTTCGTGACTGGTTTTTTGTTGATGCATACCTCTTTGTTAATAGGGATGGGAAAAGAGCAGAGAAAGGGTTGTACAATTGGAACCTTTATTACCATGCTGCCAGTATTGAAGTTGAAAAAAGAGTATGACGAATACACACAAAAAATAGAGGAAAAGCGTAAAAAAAATCTTGGGGCACTGAATACAGTTGCTAATGGAATGGGTAAAGTAGTTGGTTTTTTTAAAAGACTTGAAAAGAAAGTTTATGGGCAAGACGATAATTTGCGAGATATTGCTGCTGATTCTTTGATGGAAATTCAAGACGTGTTACTGAGGGCGGCTGATATTTCTTCCTGTAGTTGGAACAATAGAGTAGTTTCAGGACGTCTTGAGTCGTGGTTTGATTCAAAACTTGATTTTTTGGTTTGGCAGGACATGTGGTATCAGTGGCTGATTCTTGCTTCAAATCCTGTAACTTTCGATGTAAAAGAGATTGATAAAAAAGAGTGTAAATCCTATTTTTCCAAAATAGAGGCTGATAGTAAATTGCTCGGAAAGTATTTAATATTGCTTAACGATAAAAACGCCAAAGAGACGGAGCTTTTGTGCAGTCTTAGTGATCAAGCAAGTTGGAAGGTATTTATGAAAGCAATAAAAATCGGAAAAGCACTGTTTGATGCGAGGTATTTAGTGTTGAGGGATGCAGCCATTGCTCTAGGATTAGAAGGATATATTCATGAGCAAGGAGAGAGAAAGAAGTTTTGGGAACGTGGACTTGAAAGAACCCGAAAGTTTCTTGAGGTTTCCAAATATACGCAGTCGTCAGAAAAGTGAATAAAAATCCCCGGCAACACGCCGGGGATCGTTTTTTGAGTATTTTATCGATCTTAAATCGAAACAATTCGGACAACGGTCATTGGTTGACGGTGGCCAGTTTTGCAACGATATTTTTTGCGGCGTTTGAATTTAAAGACGGTAATCTTAGGGCCTTTATCGTGTTTGAGGATAACCGCTTTAATTGGAGTTTCTAAGAATGGCTGCCCAACTTCAACGGCTCCTTCATTGAGACGACGAAGAAGAACGTCGCTGAATACAACCTCTGATCCTGCCTCTGAGTCAAGCAATTCTATAGCAACTGTCTTGCCTTCAATGGCCTGATACTGTTTTCCGCCGGTTTGAAATATGGCATAGCGTTCTGGTGCTACATTTTGTTTCATATCAGTGTCCTGTTCATTAATCAAATCAGTCAAAACTGGGTACATAATAGGTAAATAGTGAGTTCACGATGGTTCAAGTTTACCAAAGGTATACTTTTTGGCAAACTAGGAGTAGGAATTTTCAGGGCGAATATTTGTTGTAAAGGTGAAAAATGGCAGAAATCACTTTAGAGATGATACAAAGACTACGCGAAAGAACCGGCGTAGGGATGATGGATTGTAAAAAAGCTCTCGTCGAGACTAAGGGTGATATGGACAAGGCGATTGAGTTCCTGCGTAAGAAGGGAGCGGCGATTGCTGAAAAAAGAGCGGGGAACGTTACCAAGCATGGTGTTATCCATTCTTATATCCATGCAGGAGCTCAGATTGGTGTTCTTGTTGAGATTAACTGTGAGACGGACTTTGTTGCACGCACCGAAGCGATGACTCAATTTGCACGTGATATCTGTATGCAGATTGCTGCGGCACGTCCTCTGTGCGTTAATCCAGAGGATCTCGATCCTCAATTCTTGGAAAAAGAAAAACAGATTTTGACTGAGCAGCTTCGTTCCTCTGGTAAACCAGAACAGATGCTCGAAAAGATTCTCGTAGGTAAGCTTGAGAAGTTGTATACGGAGGTTTGCTTAATGCGGCAGTCATTTATTAAAGATGATAAAATTACCGTTGACGATCTTTTGAAAGATCTGATTGCGAAATTGGGCGAAAAGATTACCGTTCGCCGTTTTGCACGCTTTGAGGTTGGTGCCTAAATTGTTTTTCTGAAGGAACGTTAACGATGATCAAATTGCAATTTTCAGCGGATGACAGTCCCTCGAAATTTGAGCAAGCAGTTCGGACTGCCATGGTCCAGCATGAGGATTTTTTTGCAAAAGAGATTGCGAAGTTGCGAACTGGACGATCGCATCCTTCGTTGGTTGAGGATATCAGTGTCCAATGTTATGGAACTGCTATGCGCGTCAAGGATTTGGCGACTATAACAACGCCAGAAGCAAATCTGATTGTGATTCAGCCGTGGGATCAGGGTAATCTGGCAGCGATTGAGAAAGGAATTGCTCTGTCGAATCTTCAGGTTGCACCGACGAATGATGGGGCTTTGATTCGCGTCGTTTTGCCTCCCATGAGTGCTGGGCGCCGAGAAGAGCTTGTTAAGACTTTGGGAAGCAAGCTCGAAGAGTGTCGTGTGGCAATTAGGAATGAGCGCAAAGAGTTTAATAACTTCATTCGGGATCTTGAAAAGAACAAGTCGGTCTCCGAGGATTTGGCAAAGCGTTTGCAGACCATTCTTCAGAAGGTGACTGATGAGCTAATCGGCAAAGCAGAGAAGTTTGCTGAGAAAAAAGAGCTTGAGATAAAGGCAATTTAAGAATTCTTTATCTTCTCTCCTCCTTGTGATATTCTATCGGTATGTGCAAGAGTGGCGGAAGTGGTAGACGCGCTGGACTTAGGATCCAGTCCTGAAAAGGGTGGGGGTTCGAGTCCCTTCTCTTGCACCAGAGGGAGAGTTCGTTATGGCTCAACGAGAAAAGAACGTTGCAGATAGTTGTTGTACTTGGACGTTTGAAGAACGAGAGCCGCATGGGTTTTGTGCCTGTGTCGTTGTGTCTCAACCATTTATTAAAACACTTTATCAGCATGCCCTTGACCGGCATCGAGATTCGGTTCAGGCGTATGGATTTGTTCGTGGTGAAACTCCGATAAGTTATCTCGAGCGAACATATCGCTCTCACATTATTGAGCATCTTAAGGAGTTTTTGCTTAATTACAGTGTAATCGGTCATTTATGCGAAGAGTTTTATCGACATGATGCCTGTGTGGTGGGTGATCCGCGTCTTGTCTCTTCAAAATTGGAGCCGAATGAAGGTGCAGAGTTTGTTTTTTCTGTGGCAAAGACTGCTTTGACGCCACGGAGCGATTGGCGGAAAATGATCTTCCGTCGCCCTATTCGCCGTAATTACAAGGATATCGATCGTCAGGTGGTAGATTTTATCCGCGAAGAAAGATCAACAACTTCAGTTGATGGGGTGAAAAAAAGGGTAGGCATTTCCGATTGGGTGCTTTTTGGGCTGAATCTTTGTAGTCCTGAAGGGTGCAGTTCACTTCTTGATCAAGAAGCCTTTTTCTGGATAAGAATTGGGCGCGAAGATGCCGATCGAGAGGCACAGGAGCTTTTTTTAGACAAAGGGGTTAGTGATACTTTCAGTACTAAGAGTGCCTTCTTGCAGCAATTTTTAAGTAAGCGGGTTGATACTGATTATACTTTCCTCATAACAATTGTAGCTATAGTGCCGCATGTTACATTTTCCTTTGAAGGATTGAAACAGCACTTCTTTGCCGGCGGGGAATCAGAGAAAGAGGATGTGGCTGTTCATCGTCTACTTATTGACGTATTTTCCATGCGTCATGATATTTCGTTACGACGTGAGACGATAGAAGCTCTCTTTAAGGTTCTTTCTCGGCAGTTTTCGTCATATATTCCTCGCGAGCAAATTGACCAGCATGGCGCATATCTTTTAAAAACAATCCAGCGTTCTCCTGATTACCCGGTTTATCGGTTGCAGAAAAATTTTAAGTCCGTTGTCTCTCAGTTGGCAGAAAAACAGCTGAGGGAGCTCTTGATTATTGATCATCTGGCAAGAGCTGAGCAGGTTTTTGTTTCCGGTGATGATGTGGTTAATTACCTTGGGCTTCTAACGCGGCCGAGAACTCGTGAGTTTGTCTATTTTCATCTGCCGCCAACGCAATTTAATGGGCAAGAACAGCCAATTCCAGAAGGGGTTGTTCGGCAATCTGTGCTTCGTGAAAAGGTTCTTAATACTGTTTTGAACTATCTTGCAAAGAGAGCCTAACTGGTGGTACGCTAAACCGAAATTTTTGAAAAACCTCTATACTTTGCTCTGTTTATGGAAAATAACGTATTAGAACTGATTATTGCAGGTTCTGGCCCTGCTGGTTTGACTGCTGCTATTTATGGTGCGCGTTTTGGCTTGTCACCGCTACTCCTTGAGGGTGTTTTGCCCGGAGGGCAGCTTATGAAGACTACTTTTATCGAAAATTGGCCGGGTGAAAAAAAGATCCTCGGAGCAGAGCTTATGGGCAAAATTCGAGAGCATGCTGCGGTTTTTGGGGCGCGATTTCTGAATGCAAATATTTCCTCTTTTGCTAAAAAAGGGGCGCTCGTTGTTGTGACGACCGATACGGGTAAACAACTACTCTGTCGTGCACTTATTATTGCAACTGGAAGTGTCCCGCGACGTTTGGGGTGTCCTGGCGAAGATGAGTATTGGGGTAAAGGTGTTTCTAGCTGTGCTGTTTGCGACGGGGCTCTTTATAAAGATCGGCCGGTAGTGGTTGTTGGTGGAGGGAATTCGGCGCTTGAGAATGCTCTTTTTTTACGTAGGTTTACTAATCGTATTACCCTAATACATCTTTTTTCTGAGTTAACAGCTTCCGAAGAGCGTCTGAAGCGGGCTGTGCTTGATGATAAAAATATCGCCGTTAGGTATGAATCATCCGTAAGTGCCATAAAAGGGAAAGATGGGCGGGTTGTTGCAATTGAGGTTGCCGATCAACGTTCAGGGGAAAAGGAGGAACTTCAAGCGGATGCTGCTTTTATTGCCATTGGGCAGGTTCCAAACACCCGGTTTGTGCCACCAGAGCTTAAATTAAAGCAATCTGGTCATGTTTTGGTAAAAGAATGTACCACTGAGACGTCAGTGGAAGCTGTTTTTGCTGCGGGGGATGTTGCTGATGCTCGCTACTGTCAGGCAATTACAGCAGCAGCTATGGGATGTATGTCGGCACTTGATGTTCAGAAATATTTGAAAAAAAGTGTACATTCTTTAAACTAAAGAAGCTAAGTAGCGAGTAAATTATTCCAAAGGCCTTTTATTATGTCTATTACTTACAAACCGAAACGTAGAAAACGAAACAAAACACACGGATTTCTCAAGCGCATGTCAACAAAATCAGGTCGCGATATCATTAACCGTCGCCGTGCCAAAGGAAGAAAGCGACTTGCAGTCAGCGCATAAATCAAAGCCGAGATCGCGTCCTGCTCGGGTCTATAGTGATCAGTTTTTTGACGTTCGCATTGCTCCTGCGCGCGGAGAACAAGGAGAGCTCTTTGTAATAGCGTCGCGAAGATCAGGAACAGCAGTGGTGCGTAATACGTTTAAGCGTCGTGTTCGTGCAGTTTTTCGTGAAAAAAAAGTCTCTTGTTTGGGGTATGATTGGTATTTCTACGCAAAATCTTCAATAAAACAGTGTCTGTTTTTGCATATTTCTGGCGTTGTCGATACTATTTGTCGCGAAGTGTTGCCTACCTTCTTGTCGCCTGTATAATGCTTCTTCGCCCACTATTGGGACCAGGCGGGTGTTGTCGCTTTGAAGTGACATGTACACGGTACGCGTGTCAGCAGCTTCTTTCTGAGCCGCTTCTTAAAGCTATAAAAAATATTATTATTCGACTTTTTTTGTGTCAGCCGTGTGGAAATTGTCTCCTGAGGCGAGTAAAGTGCATGCATACTGATGGGTTTCGTTATCCAGGGCGGCGATAGTGCCTAAGAAAGTGGTGAGGCGATTGCTGAATTCATGTGAGTTGCTGAGCTTGTCGAGTGTAACCTTAAGGTGCTTGAATGCCCATGGCTTAAGGTGATGTGCTTCTCTTTTTAAAATTTCAATAATGGCGTGTTCCCGTAATTTTGTTTTCTCTGCTTCGGGAATGATAGTAATCGTTATGAGATCGTCAACTTCTGATACGCGTTCACGATCAAGAAATATGGAGATAATTTGACGGGCGAGGTCGATGATATTAACATATGCACGGTGATGGTGATAGATGTCGATAGCTCGTTGATATGAATCAATTGCTCGCTCATCGTTGAATGCTTGGAGAATGTCGCCTTCGAGTTGTGCAACAAGTGCCTGGTCGGTAATCGAATACGAGAGCAGGCGATAAATACTGAGGGCCCGTTCCTTTTCACCGCGTGTGATAAATTCAGCGAGTTTGAACCACGCGATATTCGATTTTTCCGGTACTTCTTGCTTCATTGAGTATCCTCTCGAAATCGTTCGTGACGACAGTTCCTTTCTTGTCCATCCTAGTATAAACAGCGCATAATTTAAAGAAAAAGACCTTCCTTTTGTTTGGTGGCTATCTGATGAAGCGTTTGGGCCAGTGATTTTATAATATTGTCCCAATTAACCTTTTTTTTAATAGGTGACGCTTTTAATTCGTTTAAAAGGGAGTCTCTTTTTGTTGGCAGTCCTTCTGCTTCAAGCTTTTTAAAGAGATAGGTGTATGGTGTTTCTTTGTTACCTGAGAGGCCGTGAATTTCTTTGATTTGGTGTTTGAGCGATGGTGCTATCGCAACAAGAAACTGACTCCAGTCTGTCACCCTGTTTTTCAAAAGATTTATATAACTGTCGATGAGTGTGTAAATGAGCTCGTTGGTTTTTACCTTTTCTTTGTAGATGCGGGCTTCTTGTTCTTTAATGAGGGTGATCCATGAGTCTAACTGTGCTGCTGCGTTACTTTCGATAGATTCTTTAATGTTTCTGTTTGCGGTTAACGCAAGAAACCGGCCGATTGGTGATCCAGTACGATATGTGATTCCCTTGTTGTGTAAGCTTATCCATGTTTCTAAAGCTGGTCCTAACGAAAGAGGATGTGCTGATGCCTTAGTAAAGATTTTTTCACATGTAATAGGCTCGAGTGGTATGGTGAAAAGATCCTCGTATGACGCTTCAAGATAGATAAGTTGGAGGATTAATCTTAAAAATGGTTTTTTGATGTTTTGAAATGAAAGAATAGACGCGACTTGTTCTGGCGGTATTTTTTTAAGGTAATCACTTATATTTTTATAATAAATAGTGGCATAGGTAGAAAACCATGGCTGCAGTATAGAGAAAAGTCTTTCTATGTTATTGCCGATTTTTGTTGCATGATTTTTAAGGAAAACAGTAAATAGCTCAAGTGCATCGGTATTTGATGGTATGACAACATTGTTAGGAGTTTTACCTTTGAAGAAGGTGCGAACGAGGGATATGTTTTTGGGGTTCATGAGATCAGCGATGATGAACGAGAAAAATCCGTCTACACCGATTCCAGGGCGTGTGTTGCGGAATAGTCCATCGGGAATCTTGTTTTCCCAGATAGCGTTAAAGGTTTTTGGTAAATTGTTTCTGAGTGCGATACCTGCGTAAATCGTATTAATCCAGCGGTAAACAGTTTGTCGTTCCTCGTCAGAGAAAGCTGTGGTGAGTGAGCCTTTAATCCATTGCCATCCGGTCCAGAACAAGCCACCTTCACCGCGAATTTCCTTAATTGCATTGCTATTATATGACTTGGATAGTTCTTCGTCTGAGTTAATGCCATCATAGAGGGATATAAGCTCTGCAGCAACATTAACAAGTTCGCTTTTTTCTCGTATATTAGGCTTTCGAATAAGTTTTACCGCTTCTTCTATTATCAATCCGACAGCTTCAGGTAGTGCTGCTAATTTTGCATTTCCTTGAGTTTGAGCAATCTTATTTTTTGCTTCGGTGAGTTTAGTACTTTCAGGAGTTGCGTGAAGTGAACTTGCAATTAGGAATGGAAAAACAATGAGTGAAAATTTTTTCATTATCCATTCTCCAAAATTTCCGAACAATTTTTTTAACTGTAGGTTGTCATATGGGTAGGAAGCAAGATTTTTCTGGATATTTTGCTATGGAAATAGTTGCATCAATTAACCCCTCTGTTTTACGATCCTACTGAAAGATAAGGTTTTTTAACGTTTGGAGATGCGATGGAGCGGATGGGGACTTACGGAGGATTTTTGTTCCTTTTAATTGTTGTTGTAACATTATGCACTCATGGATCGGTGTTTTCTATGCGTGATGAGAGTGTGCAAAAAGAGTTTACTGGTGCGATTTTAAATCAGGAAGTTGGAAAAGTTTTTCAGTTGTTGAAAGAAAATAATGGAACGATTCCTGAAAGGGCAATTGAAAAATCAATTAATAAAGGTTCGTCTGAAGTCTTGTCGTTATTGATTGCGTGGGGTGGTTCAGTTAACAGTGTTGTTGGCAAAGAAAAAATGGTACCACCGTTGTTTTGCCTTTCAAAATGTATGGAAGATATTAATAGTAGTGATCACTCAAAAAATAGTGAGAATAATTTTTTCTCGTGTTTTACTAAGCTCTTGATGGTTGGAGCTCCGGTTACGGGAGTCAAAGAGAAAGTTAGTATTCTAGAAAAAATGGGCAATAAAGAGAAGATCGGGAAGTTGCTACAAAAAGTAGCGTTGCTTACCACGTACGTGCAAATGATTGATACCCTAAAAATTAAAGACGAATGGAGTGAAAAATTAATCAATTTTTTGAGTGGTAACAGCAGTATTGATACTGGTGGATTCCTTTCTCTCTTTGAAGTTGGTTTATTTCGCTCCTGCGTTTTAAAAAAGGCTGATCGTTATACGCACATGTTTGATAATTTTTTAACAATAAAAGAGAAAAAATATGAAGACGTGCGTGAACAGCTGTTACTTAGTAAATTGCGGAAAGATTTTTTGGTTCAGGACATTGTCAAACGCTACCGCGATATTCTGACGAAGAATGATGCGTCTAAAGATTCAAGAGTATGGTCAGCGTATCTTCTTGCTCTGTTGGTCAGGGAGAAAGTTTGTTTGGATATAAATATTGCTTCGGACATTAAGGAACGCGATCTACTACCCCAAGCAATGATTTCAAGTGTTTTTGGAATTAAACATAAAGTCGTCAAAAAACTCATATCTGAAGAGCAAAATGTCAGATCTCCACTTAAAATGATAAAAGATTTTCTAAAAAGGTGCGAGTGTTCTTGTAGGAGTTCTACTTGGGCAGAACTGTAGTTGAAAAGGGTGCAAGAGGCTTAAGCTGATTTTTCTTTTTGTTCCCGGATCAGATTTGCTTCGATGAAGTCCATAATTTCACCGTCAAGAACGAGGTCTGGTTGCGGTGATTCGTAGTCAGTGCGGTGGTCTTTAACCATCTTGTAGGGGTGAAGGACGTAGGAGCGAATTTGTGAGCCCCACTCAATGCTCTTTTTTTCGACAGCTTCAAGTTTGCTTTTTGCTTCTTCTTTTTGTTTTTGAACGAGCTTTGCGCGAAGCATCTTCATAGCGGTCTCTTTATTTTGTGTTTGAGACCGTTCATTTTGGCATTGAACTACGATGCCTGTTGGTATATGAGTGATGCGAACTGCTGATTCCGTTTTATTTACGTGCTGTCCTCCTGCACCTCCTGCTCGATAGGTGTCAATTCGTAGATCATTCGGATTGATTGCAATATCAGCCTGTTCGGCTTCAGGGGTGACAAGTACTCCGGCGAAGGAGGTATGGCGCCGTTTGTTTGCGTCGAACGGTGAAATGCGCACAAGACGATGGATACCCTGTTCGTTTTTAAGAAGGCCATAGGCGTTTTTACCTTCAACGAAGATGGTAGCCGATTTAACACCAGCACCTTCCCCTGGCTGATAATCAAGAACCTGTGTTGTAAACTCCTCACGCTCACAAAAGCGGAGATACATCCGGAGGAGCATGTCTGTCCAATCTTGCGATTCGGTACCGCCGGCACCAGAGTTTATGCTGACATAACAGTTCTTAGTATCGTCAAGGTTGTTGAGCAGAAACGCTATTTTAAGGCGGCGAAGATCAGAGACGCAGCTTTCTACGGCTTGCTTAAGACTAGAAAGCTGATTTTCATCATCTTTAAAAAGTTCAATGAGTTCCAGAAGCTCTTGATAGTTTTTGGTGGCGGTGAGGAAACGTTTACGGAGTACTTTAATAGTCTGAAGTTCTTTCAAAATCTTTGCTTGATCAGGATTTTGCCAAAAATTTTCTGCTGAACTTATCTCGGAAAGGCGCTGAAAGTCACTTTCGTACGATGACTGTTTCCAGCAGGTAGTCACCGTATCAAAATCAGGTTGTGCGGTTTTAAGTCTCTCGCGAAATTCCTCTACTAACATCGGTCTCTCTTTCAATTACCATAAGAAATTCTTCCCTCTTTTAGCATACCCTGAGAGTAGAAAGAGGGGAAGGGGATGGTGCTGTATACATGCTTAGTGGATAGCGCAGTGATGTATATAGCGCCAATAGAAATAGGTGATGAGTTCTTCGCTCGGGTGTGTTGGTTGCCCATACGGAGCCCCTGGGAATGATGCCCAAATTCTGCTTGTTTTTGCAATAGCTGATTTTATACGAAGTTCGATGACATCGAGGAGTGCGTTGGCTCGGTAAATAAGGAAGAGCGCGGCAAGATCTTGATTTTGCGGGCTGAAATCAGCGAGGTCAAGTGCAGCAGCTACTTCATTCCATGTTGCGGCGAGAAACTGGTAACGGCCAGAGGCGCTTGAGGAGAGATGTCTGTGTGCGAATGGTGCTGAGATAACCCGTTGTGGATGATTTGTGAGTTCTGTGAAGCTACCGTTTGCGTATTGCATTTTGTATGAGTTGTTTCCGTATTGAATAGCCGTTCCCTCTGCCCAAGAAATCATATCTAAAAAAGCCTCTACCTGTGGTTTTTTAGATAGCATAAGAAATAAAGCTTTGCGGGTTGATGTTTGTGCGGAGTGTATCTGGCTGATAATGCGGAGGTTCGTGTTGGCTGTCAATTCGAATAGGACGTTTTCTTTGATACAGACAAAGAATGTGAGACAGAGAGAAACTGCGATGTAGAGTATGACGAGATTTTTACGAGATTTTAGGATGGTAAACAATATGTTTTTCATGATGAGATAGTGTAACGAGGAGTTGATGTATCGTGAAGCGATTTATTTTATAGACTGAACAGATGGATAGGAATTTTTAAAACAGGGGTGTTTTATGAAAAGGGGAAAGCTGTTTGTGGTGATGGGGCCGTCGGGTGTTGGTAAAACGACTGTGGTGAAAGCGGTAATTAAGCGGCAGCCTATCGAGGCGCGATTAACACTTGTTGCTTCGTATACCACTCGGAGCCCACGTTACGGGGAACAGAACGGATTTGATTATTATTTTATTTCCCCAGCTGAATTTGAAGAAAAAAAATCTGCTGGATTTTTTCTTGAGTGGAGCTGCGCTTATCGTGGTTGTTATGGGACCGCCCGAGACGTTATTGCTCGGCGTCGTACTGAAGGTTTTTCGGTGGTTTTAGTTATTGATCGGCATGGTGCGTTGCAGGTGCTTGAGAAGGAGCCGGAAACTATCATAATATCGCTTGAACCGCCCTCGTTGGAAGAGCTCGAACGTCGTCTACGTAGTCGTAATGCAGATGACGAGGCTTCCGTCCAGTTTCGCCTTGAGCGTGCTGAGCAAGAACGGACTGATGAGCTCAATTCCCCTATAGCTCAGTTTATTGTTTTTAACGATGACCTTGAAACGACAATTGCGCGGGTACAGGATATTCTCGTGCAGTGTCTTATTGAGGATTAAAGATTTTATCGTCATTATTGGGTACGTGATATTTTTATCACGAAACTATCCATTTTCAAATTCCACTTTGTGTATCCTTTGGCTAGGGATGAAAAGCTTTGCGGGGGCAAGGCAGAGGGGGGAGGATGGATAGGGACCTATTAGGGGTTATACCCTTTTTATTGCTTGCGTTGTTCGCACAGCTTTACTTTTGTAATGCCAATGGGGCGGAGGGGATTGTTGAGCGCATTGTTGGCGATGTTGCCGGTGATATTGGGGTTGGGGTTTTATACCTTGAAACAGGCGAGGGTCTGTTTTATAACGGGCGGCATCATTTTCCGCTTGCGAGTATAAATAAACTCTTCATAGCTCTTAAATGTTTTCAGCTCATTGATGCAGGTGAGTTATCTCTTACTGAGCATATGCTCGTAAAAAAACGAGATACCCGTATTGATAGTGGCCTTACTGAACGTTTCGAACGTATTGGAAAATCTTTTGATATAACCGTTGCCGATCTGTTGGCGCGAATGCTTGAGGTAAGTGACAATACAGCAGCTGATATGCTTTTGCGTCGTGTTGGTGGTGTGCCGGCAGTCGTGGGGCTTTTGCACACGTTTGGTTTCGACTGCATCTCGTTCGATCGTTCCTTAGAAGAAATGGTCGCTGATTTTGTTGGGATATCCGGTGTGAAAATACGTTCGGCAAAACAGTTTAAGTTGCTTAGCAAGGCGATTAGGCAGGAAGATCGTATGTCTACGGCGAATCAGTTTTATGGTGATAAACGAGATACTGTTACCGTACGTTGCATGATTGAGTTTTTACAAAAATTGTTTGGCGGGCAGCTTCTTTCACCAGATTCTACTGAACTTTTTCTTAAGCATTTGTCTCGGTGCAAAACGGGGAAACGGCGTATACCACAAGGATTTCCTGGTGCGGGCGTTTTGCATAAGACGGGGACTTTGGGGGCTGTTGCAAATGATGTAGGCATAATTAAATTACCGGATGAGCGCGGTCACATCGCTTTAGCAGTTTTTTTAAATGTGCCGGGAATCTCGCTGCGAAAACGCGAAGATTTTATTGCGCAGCTTGCACGTGGTTTTGTTGATTATATGCTGGAGCGTTCCGATGAAGAAACGTTTTAAACTTTCGCTTTTCCTTTTCCGGAGAGATTTTCGTGTTGTTGATAATAAGGGTCTTGCCGAAGCGTTAAAACAATCACAAAAGGTTATACCATTGGTGATTATCGATCCGCGCGAAGAAAAAGTTGGGCATTGCTATGGAAATGACCGTCTTCGCCAATTCCGAGCGGAATCTTTGTTCGATCTCTTGCAAGCGTTAAGCAAAAAAGGTGGGGAGTTGTTCGTTGCCACCGGACGTTTGGATACCTTATTAATAAGGCTGCTGCACGTGTTGCCAGTTGAGGCGCTTTTTTTTGTTGCCGATTATAATCCGGATGGTATTCTTGCTGGTCGGGAGATTGCTCGTGTTTGTGTAAAAACTGGTATCGTTTTTCAGGTGATCCATGATCGTCTTTTGATAGGTGACCCGGCCAAACTTCTTAATAAGAGTGAAAAGCCTTTTCAGATGTTTTCCCCGTTTCTTCGAGTTGCAGAGAAACAGGGATACCGAAGTATGGTGCGTATTTCACGCGGTTCTTGGTGGAGGGGAAGTTTTCCGGTGCCAGTGGTGGATGTTATGGAGTTTTCTGGTGCAGAGAAAGGTGGGGTTAAAGGAGGAAGGGCTGCTGGCCTGCGCATTCTCCGACGCATACGTCGCTGGTGTGATTATGCTAAAACGCGTGATATACCGTCGTTACCGACAACCCGCCTGGCAGCTTATCTTCACCAGGGATGTCTCTCGGTTCGTGAAGTGGCGGATACGATAAAAAAGAGCTTGGGGCTGCGGCATGAGCTTATCCGTCAGCTCTATTGGCGTGATTTTTTTACCTATCTCTGCTTCTGGTTTCCCCGTATGTTCGAAAGACCGTGCCGCAGAAAATATGAATCGATTAGATGGCGGCGAGATCGCACGGTCTTTCGGCGATGGTGTATCGGTGAGACGACAGAACAATTTGTAAATGCTGGCATGCACGAACTAGTTTCGACCGGTTTTATGCATAATCGCTTGCGTATGATAGTTGCATCTTATTTGACGAAAGATCTTCATATTGACTGGCGCTGGGGCGAACGATTTTTTGCTCGGTATCTTATCGATTATGATCCTGCGGTGAACAATGGTAATTGGCAGTGGGTTGCATCTGTAGGATGTAGCGCAATGCCTCCATTTCGTAAATTTAGCCCGGAAACTCAGCAAAAGAAATTTGATTCTCAAAGGCACTATACAAAACAGTGGATTTAAAGGTGAATTGTTCACTGTGCTTGGCAGAGCTGGTATGCTTCAGTGGGTAATTTGAAGCGTGCTCTTTAAAGAAAGGTTGAAGCTCTATGCCAGAAATTAAAAAAGTAACTCTTTTTGTTTCTCTCTTTTTTGTTCCATGTTTTATTGCGGGGATGGAAAAGGGAAAATTCCGAAAAGGTGTTTTATGCGGGTTAGCGCCTGAACTTTGTACATTGGGTGTAGCAAGAAATCGGGGAGATAAATTACATGAAGATTTGTTGGTTGATAAAGAAGGATCACCAGAGCGATGTAAAAAACTTTTAGAATCAAAATCTCCGTTATTAATTTCATGGGTTTTGCGGAGATGTGGGGAGGTTTCTTTACCGGTGCATCTCTTTACGGTGAAAAAGGAAAGTAAAGATTTAGAATGGAATTGGCGAGAACCTTCTCGTATAAAACGATTGAGCATTGGAAGTATAGTTGACCAAAAGATACTATGGTTCGATTATCCATATGCATTAATGGAACGAAAAGGGATGGTGTATCTCAGGGATTTCAGGTCTCATGAGGGCGACATTTTAGTTATGTCCGGTTATCAGCGTTCTGCTTATAATCCAGCCGAGTATTTTGCGGTGTGGCTTCCACATAAGAAACGTTTTGTTGCTTGTTATGCGCACAAAGATGATTGTGTCCGTGGTGCAATTATTGATTTTGGCGAACACCTGAAAAGGACGAGAAAAATAAACCTTCGGGGAAAGGATTTTAAACATAGCCGTTATTGCATCAATAAAGAAGGGACGGTGTTATATATCTTAACAAATGAGGCCCTTATAATCGTTAAGCTTGATGAGTGCCAAAATAAGATAGAGGGACAGGGCATCGTACTGTCCAATCATTTGGGAAATGAATCCTTTTTTACGGGCAGAAAGATTTTTACTGTTTCTGATGGACGGATTGTGGTGATCAGTGCTGAGAGTAATAAAAAAGAGAAGGTAGTCTTTATTTCTCAAAGCGGGGCGGTTCAGGAAGATAAACGTCTTATATTTGACAGTATTTTTGATTTACAGGTTTCTCCTAATGGAAGAGTAGTGGCAGTCATTGCTCGTGTTGGTTTGCAGTATTCCCTCTGCTTGTTTGATACTGAGAAAAATTCATTTTACAAGGGTGTGATAAAGGGCAATGATGTCTCGGGGGCGCTGGCATTCAATAAGAGGGGTACGAAGTTAGCGTTTTTAACCTATGGAAATGAGCCGACGTACAGTTCGCCAGGGCTTTTGAGCTTTAGGGATCGAGTTTTTTCATTGGTGATCAAAGAGGTTAATCTTGAAGACGGATTGAATAACGTGGTAATTAGGGATGTCAACGTGTTTCATTGGCCGGTGCTTGCGCTTTCATGGGGTGATAGCGATACCATTTTTGCAGTGTGCTAAGTAATCTGCTATTTTGATTTTGGTTTTTTAGTAGGCCCTGGAGCTGATCCAGGGTTTTTTTATGTTTTTTTAAAAGACTTGTAATATCTAGCTTCCGTTTGATGCGGTAAACGAATAGGACAAATAAAATGGCTTTGAAAATGTTGACCCAGAGATATGTACTTTTTTGTTTCTGCCTGTTTTCCGCTAGTCTGCAGGGAATGAACAATAAAATTACCACAATTGACCCTCAATATGCGCTGGGCGTTAGCAATATAAAGGCAAAGGTCGGTGTTTGTGGGGGGTTGGATATTGATAAGCCTGTATCAGTGAGATGGGAGAAGGAGGTTCCTGGTCGTATTGTGCATGTAAGGATGCCATATATTGTTACGGATACTGGATTTCAACTATGTGTTCATGATACGGTGACAGGTCGTTCAAGTGACTTGGGGTTGGGGAATTGTAAAGATTATAGTTGCGTTTTTCGGAGGTATAGTTCTGAGGTTGCTTTTTGGGTGACTGGGTGGCAAAATTTGCATTTGTGGGTTCGTGTTATAGGTTTGGACTCAAAATTTAAAAAATGTTGGGCGACTACCAGGCGAATGCAGAGTTTTAAAAAGGAAGATCTATCGGCGTGGTTTTTTGGTCCCGGTAAGAAGGTGTTTGCCCTTGTTATGATTAGGGGGGTATTGCGGTTGTGTTCGTTCGACCTTGGTATTCTTAAACAGACTGCCCAAAAAATCACTAGCAAAATTAATGATGGTAGCGATTTTCTGCTTAAGGACGCGCGATACGTCTATACAAACATTTTCGAAAAAGATGGTGAATCAAGGTTGGGGAAAGCGGTCAGAGAAGGAACAAAAGCGGTGGTTGAAGGACTTTGTGATTTACAAGGGGTGCAAAGTTTATATTTTGATGGTTGGCGCAGAGCGCTTAATGTTGCTACGCCCTGTGAGATGATGCAGGGTTCCGTCTGTTCCCTATCTCCTTTTTCGTATACCAAGGTTGTAACGGTTAATTTTGATGAACAAGAAGATACCAGTTTAATTAATTACATTTCCCTCAAGGCCCGCCGAGTCGATAAAAATGGTGGTTTTAAGTTGCCGGGCAGGGTACTCAATATGCAAGTAACGTCAGATAGGAAGTATCTTTCGATTGTTCAAAAAAAGTTTCAAAAAGATGACCATTGTTTCTCCATTAGTGTTGCTGACCTTAATGGCAAAGTGGTGGGTACATGTGATCTTCCCTTTAGCGGTAATGTGCAGATAAATGTGCAGATAGCTGAATGTCGATTTGCAGAAAAAGGTTTTCTTGCCCTGGTTTGCGTGAATGAGAAAATGAAGGTTGGCAAATCATCAGGTCTCCAGCAGGTCTTTATAGTGGAAATTGGAGAACAACCAAAAAGCGTGCTTAAGAATACTGTAATCAAAATTTTTGAGCGTGCAGTTTCCCTTGATCCCAAGGGGTGTTTCCCCCCATTGAGTGCTCAATGGAACGATAACAGAATCTGGGTTGTTAAGGGGGAGAGGGTTGTTGAAGGAAGTGAAAAGAGCAAGGGAAATGTTCAAGAGATCAGTTTGACCGATGTGCTTAGTAACAGGGTTGAATCAAAATAGTGTGCTCATTGGCTGAAAAAATGTTCAACCGAGCGTTTTCGAGTGTTTTGATAACGAGAGAGTTGCAATCATTGGAAAACGCTCGGTTTTTACGTTTGGGACGTTGTTTTTGGGCTTTTGGCCACCTGGTTTTTAAGATGAATTATAGGGTGCTGAAAAAGTTTTTTAAAAAAGTTTGAAAAAAGTGTTGACAGGGGGGGAGCGGCTTGTATACTGATCTTTGTACTTAACGATTCGCGAAATATCGCATCGGTTGAAATAAAACGATCATTTTAGACCACGAAAAATTTTACCTCCTCGGTCCTAAAAAAATACGCAAAAAAGCGTTGACGGTACCAATAAAAAAGGTACACTTAAAGTGATCCCTAAAAAATTTGAATCTTTGAAATACACGAAGATCCCAAAAAAATTTGCCTATGATCTTGTGAATCGCTTCACATTCAAAACAATCTGGCAACAGATTTTGTGATGAAGAGTTTGATTCTGGCTCAGAATAAACGCTGGCGGCGTGCCTAACACATGCAAGTCGAACGAGAAAGGCCTTCGGGCTGAGTACAGTGGCGAACGGGTGAGTAACGCGTGGGAATCTACCCTTCGGTGAAGAATACCCTCGAGAAATCGAGGTTAATGCTGCATTCGCTCCTTCGGGAGGAAAGATGGCTTTTTGCTGTCGCCGATGGATGAGCCTGCGTACTATTAGCTAGTTGGTAAGGTAATGGCCTACCAAGGCGAGGATGGTTAGCCGGCCTGAGAGGGTGTACGGCCACATTGGAACTTAGACACGGTCCAGACTCCTACGGGAGGCAGCAGTGGGGAATATTGCGCAATGGGCGAAAGCCTGACGCAGCGACGCCGCGTGGAGGATGACGGCCT
>JAFFZZ010000113.1 GCA_016933915.1 Candidatus Babeliaceae bacterium | reverse complement strand
TGGAAGAGAGAAGTGGAATTCTCGGAGTAGCGGTAAAATGCGTAGATCTCGAGAGGAACACCGATGGCGAAGGCAGCTTCTTGGTCCATTACTGACGCTCATGCACGAAAGCGTGGGGAGCAAACAGGATTAGATACCCTGGTAGTCCACGCCGTAAACGATGATCACTAGACGTTAGTTTCGCTTTGCGGAATTAGTGTCGCAGCTAACGCGTTAAGTGATCCGCCTGGGGAGTACGGTCGCAAGATTAAAACTCAAAGAAATTGACGGGGGTCCGCACAAGCGGTGGAACATGTGGTTTAATTCGATACTACGCGAGGAACCTTACCTAGGCTTGACATGCACTTGATCGCTGTAGAAATACAGTTTTCCAAGTTTACTTGGACAGGTGCACAGGTGTTGCATGGCTGTCGTCAGCTCGTGTCGTGAGATGTCGGGTTAAGTCCTTTAACGAGCGCAACTCTCGCTGCCAGTTGCTATTCCTTTTGGAAGCACTCTGGCGGGACTGCCTGGGAAACCAGGAGGAAGGCGGGAATGACGTCAAGTCATCATGGCCCTTATGTCTAGGGCGACACACGTGTTACAATGGCCGATACAGAGGGGTGCAAGTCCGTAAGGAGGAGCAAATCCCGAAAAGTCGGTCTAAGTTCGGATTGAGGTCTGCAACTCGACCTCATGAAGCTGAAATCGCTAGTAATCGCGTATCAGAACGACGCGGTGAATACGTTCTCGGACCTTGTACACACCGCCCGTCACACCACGAAAGCTGTCTGTACCCGAAATCGCTTTAGCCAACCTGTAAAGGAGGCGGGCGCTGAAGGTGTGGGGAGTGATTGGGGTGAAGTCGTAACAAGGTAGCTGTAGGAGAACCTGCGGCTGGATCACCTCCTTTCGAGGGAGATTGTAAGAACTCGTAATTGAGTTCTAAATATGGTGTGTGGAGGCACTCCAGGATCATAGGCATTTAAAAAGTATACTGGGCCTATAGCTCAGGTGGTAGAGCACCCTGCTGATAACGGGGAGGTCAGTCGTTCGAGTCGACTTAGGCCCACCAAGGGCCTCGACGAAGGATGTTGTTGCTTTATGGTGTGCAGGTGAGGGTAGGGGATGTAGCTCAGTTGGTAGAGCGCCTGCTTTGCACGCAGGAGGTCATCGGTTCGATTCCGATCATCTCCACCAGTTAAAATTTGGGTTTTTGTGTGTTGGAGAATAAAAAATTCTGTGGTCTTTGAAATGTGTGTATTGTAAATCCTAGTTGCGTATTCACATGAGTACGTCATACAGTTGACGATAAGATTTGTGGTTAATTGAAAAGGGCTTTTGGTGGATGTCTAGGTATCAAGAGGCGAAGAAAGAGGTGTGAGGCTGCCATATGCTTCGGGGAGCCGCCAACAAGGCTTTGATCCGGAGGTTTCTGAATGGGGAAACCCACCCTGGTAAAACCAGGGTATTTCTACCTGAACACATAGGGTAGAAAGGCGAACAGTGCGAACTGAAACATCTCAGTAGTGCTAGGAAAAGAAAACGAAGTGATTCCCTAAGTAGTGGTGAGCGAAAGGGGAAGAGTCTAAACCTGTATCATGTCAAGTCAATATGCGTTGTGATGCAGGGGTTGTGGGACACAGTGTTTCGATGGTATTGCATCGGAGTCGTGTATTTTCAGGTTAGTCGAATAGCTCTGGAAAGGGCAGTCAAAGAGAGTGACAGCCTCGTAGGCGAAAATCTGAAAAAAGTGATATTTGTGCACCCAAGTACCGTGGAGCACGTGAAATTCTGCGGGAATCTGCCCGGACCGTCGGGTAAGACTAAATACTCCTTGATGACCGATAGTGAACAAGTACCGTGAGGGAAAGATGAAAAGAACCCCGGGAGGGGAGTGAAATAGAATCTGAAACCAATTGTCTACAATCGGTGGAAGCGATGTATACGTACGCGCGACCACGTACCTTTTGCATAATGAGCCAACGAGTTATCGTGTATTGCAAGGTTAAGTTTTGAAAGAACGGAGCCGTAGCGAAAGCGAGTCTTAATAGGGCGTTAGTAGTGCGCGATAGACCCGAAGCCCAGTGAGCTACCCATGTCCAGGATGAAATCCCAGTTAAATGGGATGGAGGTCCGAACCGGTGTAGGTTGAAAACTGCTCGGATGAGGTGTGGGTAGGAGTGAAAGGCTAAACAAACTGGGAGATAGCTGGTTCTCCCCGAAATATATTTAAGTATAGCCTCGTACGATTCGCCATGGGGGTAAAGCACAGTTGGAATTTTGGGGGCGCAAGCTTACCGGGTTCTTACTAACTCTGAATACCGTGGCGTTAGAATACGGGAGGCGGACTGTGGGGGATAAGCCTCATAGTCGAGAGGGAAACAGCCCAGATCATCAGCTAAGGTCCTTAAGTGTTTGCTCAGTGTTAAAAGAAGTGAAAATACACAGACAGTCAGGAGGTTGGCTTAGAAGCAGCAATCCTTTAAAGAAAGCGTAATAGCTCACTGATCAAGTGTTTTTGCACTTAAAGACGAACGGGGCTTAAGCAAACCACCGAAGCTATGGCTTGCGTTGGAACTTCGGTTCTGATGCAGGGGTAGGGGAGCGTTCTTTGGCAGATACAAGCTCGACCGGAAGGACGGGTGTGGGCCAAAGAAGTGATTATGTTGGTATAAGTAACGAAAAAACGGGTGAAAGTCCCGTTCGCCGAAAGTCTAAGGTTTCCTTGAGAATGGTTCATCCGCTCAGGGTTAGTCGATTCCTAAGCCGAGGCCAATTGGAGTAGGCGATGGGTAACAGGTTGATATTCCTGTACCGCCGGCGAAGCGTTTGAGCGAAGGAGTGACGCAGAAGGGTAGGTCAAGTTGGACTGTGGAGTGCCAACTTAAGCGTTTAGGAGGGTCTTGTAGGTAAAACCGTGAGACCGTTAACTCTGAGGCGTTATGAGCATGTTGAGCTCTCGGGCTTGATGTGTTTGATTGATCCCACGCTGACTGGAAAAACTCCTAGTGAGCTTCGCAGGTGATCGTACCGCAAACCGACACAGGTAGACGGGCTGAAAATGCTCAGGCGTTGAGATAAGTATCGTCAAGGAACTCGGCAAAATAGCCTCGTAACTTCGGGATAAGAGGTGCCTGCGTCGTGAGCAAATTTTTAATTTGCGAAGCGAAGGTAGGTTGCAACAAAGAGGCCCAAGCGACTGTTTAACAAAAACACAGGGCTCTGCTAACTCGTAAGAGGATGTATAGAGTCTGACGCCTGCCCAGTGCCGGAAGGTTAACAGGAGATGTCAGTCCGAAAGGGCGAAGCATTGAATCGAAGCCCCGGTAAACGGCGGCCGTAACTATAACGGTCCTAAGGTAGCGAAATCCCTTGTCGGGTAAGTTCCGACCTGCATGAATGGCGTAACGATTTGGGCGCTGTCTTGATGATATACTCAGTGAATTTGTAGTGCAGGTGAAAATGCCTGCTACCCGCGACTGGACGGAAAGACCCCGTGCACCTTTACTGTAACTTGACATTGGTTTTTGAACTAGTTCGTGTAGGATAGGCGGGAGGCTTTGAAGCGGAGGCGCTAGCTTCTGTGGAGCCGACCTTGAAATACCGCCCTTACTCGTTTAAGAGCCTAACTTCGGATTCCCGTAATCCGGGCGGAGGACATTGTCTGGTGGGCAGTTTGACTGGGGTGGTCGCCTCCTAAAAGGTAACGGAGGCATTCAAAGGTTCCCTCAAGACGAATAGAAATCGTCGGTAGAGCGTAAACGCAGAAGGGAGCTTAACTGCGAGACAGACACGTCGAGCAGATGCGAAAGCAGGAGTTAGTGATCCAGTGGTTCCGAATGGAAGGGCCATTGCTAAATGGATAAAAGGTACGCCGGGGATAACAGGCTGATCTTCTCTGAGAGTCCATATCGACGAGAAGGTTTGGCACCTCGATGTCGGATCATCGCATCCTGGGGCTGGAGAAGGTCCCAAGGGTCTGGCTGTTCGCCAGTTAAAGCGGTACGTGATCTGGGTTCAGAACGTCGTGAGACAGTTCGGTCCTTATCCGTCGTGGGCGTAGGGTATTTGCGAGGGCTCGTTCCTAGTACGAGAGGACCGGGATGAGTCAGCCTCTGGTGTTCCAGTTGTTCAACACGAGCAAGCTGGGTAGCTATGCTGGTAAGAGATAACCGCTGAAAGCATCTAAGTGGGAAGCTCGCCTCAAGATGAGATACCCCTTTCAACTTCGGTTGAAAATAAGATCCCTGGAAGACGACCAGGTTGATAGGCTGGGTGTGTAAGCAGAGTAATCTGTTGAGCTGACCAGTACTAATGTATCGAATGTTTTAATCACTTTGACTAATCTTATCGTGGTACAAATTCTAATATTTACAATGCCGCATTTCAGGCCCAGATAAATTTTTGAAATTTTTAAAGATTTACCTGGTGGGTATAGCTGTGGGGTAACACCCGTTCCCATTCCGAATACGGAAGTGAAGTCTACAGCGCCGATGGTACTTGTCTGGTGACGGACTGGGAGAGTAGGTACTGCCAGGTATTGATTTAAAGACTCCCGAGAAAAAATCGGGAGTCTTTTTTTGTTAAAAAGTTATATAGATTTATTTTTTTTGCGTGTTTGTGGGTTGTGGCTACGCTTGAGCCGCGATATGACGGAGAAATTCTTGTTGATGGAGTAGCTATGCGAGTCTGTTCTCAGTAAGAACGAGCTCTCTTTGTCGGGTTTGTATTTCAGGGTTACAATTTGTTCTTCCAACTCTCTGTGTTGGAAAATTGTGTGCAGCCATTGGTTGTTGTGCAAAGATAATGTTCGGAATTTGCGAAAAAGAAGGCGATTGAAACGCTATCGTCTCTAGGCATTGCCGATCTTAGTGAACGGAAACCGTGGCAACTCTCTGGTGGTCAGCAACAACGAGTTGCTATCGCACGAGCTCTTTGTATGGAACCTAAGGTTTTACTGCTTGATGAACCAACTGCATCGCTTGATCCAGAAAATACTAAAATGATTAGTGTGTTATTTCGTTCACTTGCCAAAAACGGAATTACGATAGTGCTTTCAAGCCAGGACACGTTGTTTACTGAGCAGGTTGCAGACGATATCTTTGAGGTTTCCGGTGGTGCAGTGGCGCAGCATGTTCAAGATAATTTGCATTGCTATCGCGGGAAAAAAATCAGATAAGGGTTCGTTACCGTTTCATTCGCTGATATTACTCAACTTCGTGAGGTGAATGGAACATCAAAAAGTTTTTTGCACTGTTCTTCATCGACCAATGGACAGAGCCCTTCTCCAATTGATTGTCGCCAGGTCTTTTTCTTTTTCATCTTTATTTTTTTGGTGTTTTCTTTGAATTTTGTTTCAAAACTCGTTGGAAGTGCTTTGTATCCATACTCAAATGAGGTTGTCCCGTAGATTTTTTTGTGTTGTTTATCGAATTTTTCTTTGGCATGTTTGAAAGATTCTTCAAAGTATTCCTTGTAGGTGTCTGCGAAAAATTGAAAGTAATGAAGAATGAATGTCCCGGTGTCTAGTGAGCCTACTACGAGTTCGTTTTTATGGTTAAAAGCCATGGTACAGCTTTTGGCTGGTGGTACAAAGGCGATCGTTTTCTGAAATTTTTCTACTTCAGACACATGGATTGAGCTGTCTGACAGCGCAATAGCAATGTAAGTACCATTGTCGTTAAAGGTGAGCATTGTTGCTGGTGCAGGAAGTTTAATAAAAAACGAGTTGAGGGTTTTACAACAAAAGAGTCGAATGCGGGGATCGTCTGCATCTGATATGGTTGCAAGGAAAGTCCCTGCAGGATTGAACATTATCTGAGTTATGGATTTTTTATACTTAGCAAGATTGAATATTCGTTTGGACTGATAATCAATAATTTTTACCGACCCGTCTAATGAACCTACAGCGATTTTGTTATCCTTGCTTAATGCGAGTGCTTTTACCTCTTCTCCGTAATTCAATGTGAAGAGTGATTTTAAATCAATTAAATTAAATACCGAAATCGTTGATTTGCCAGAAATAGTGGCAAAATAATGATCTCCACCGTAAGTGCAATAGGACACTTCCTTTGGATGAGGGACGGTACATTTTTTTTTGTATGTTTTGGTGTCATAGATCATGACATCTTGCCCGACAGCGAAAGCGAATAGGAGTTCAGTGTTACTGAATGCGATGTTACTTGTGATACCTCCTGTCTCTACGGAAAAGGTCTCGGTTGGAATGAGCAGGTTGTTGATTGTGAGTGCTCCACGATCTGTCGATGCAATAAAACGGGTATATGGACTACAGGTTATCATATTGTTAAGAATGTTTAGTTTTGTTTCTTTTCGAATTATTGAAATAGGTAGTTCCCAGCAGATTTTTTCCTTGAAAAGATCAACTATTTGTTTTTTTGTTTCAGGTTTTGCCAGTCTCTTTATAACATCTGGCTCACTTAACCCCTCATCTTCGTTAACCAATCTATAGATTATGGCATCAGTGATAAGTTTTTTGACCGGGTCGCTTTTTAAATCAGTTGCAAGAAGCAGAAGAAGAATAAGTGCTTTATAATAATAATAATCTCTAAGGAAAATACAGATTTGAGAATCATATGCATTGTCAAACCGACAGTTGTTGTTTCGATTAAGGATGATTCGTTCCATGGTTTCACAGGTTTCTTTTGGGTAAGGATTAGTTATTTGCTTGATGAAGTTGGTGATAGAGCTCTTTTTTTTAGAGATCTGAGATGCAAAGTACTCCTTTTTGCTTGGGGTTTTAAGATATTTTTTTAGGAATTCTCTTCCTTTTTCAGTAAAAGCTACAAAGCTTCCATAGTGAATCTTGAGTTTTTTTTTAAAAAGATCATTAATTTCGGATGGTGAAAAGCCGCCGATTGAATTTCCCATTGCAGCTGTTTCTCCGCAGCAAACAATGATTATTGTTATCAAAATTTTTTTTGTATAGTTCATGGATACTAGGATTTCTCCCTCTGTTTTTCGACTTGTTATTCTTACTTCATAAAGGATATCGGTTTTGATGGTCTGGATGCAATATTTCGAGATTGCAAATCATTGAACTTATCTTTTTCGTCCGTTGTAGAACAAATTATATGATATACTAACTAAAATATGTTTTAAATACGTATTCTGGGGGGGGAATATGCGTTTTGTATTGTTTTTGTCTTTAATACCAAACTTTGTTTTTTGTGCACAGACCAGTGAGATTAGTTACCTTACCTCGGCGTTCAAACAGATTGCTGCTACGATTTCTGCAAAACAGGACGTGAAAAAAAAGGGCGATCGAACGACGATTATTGCGAAAAAAATTCATGAATTGATTAACAAAAATAGAATGGAGCATGGTTTGGTAACGTTTGCTTGGGACGATACTTTAGCGAAAGCAGCACGCAATCACAGTGAGGATATGGTTCGCAGGAACTATTTTGATCATAAATCACCCGAAGGCCATGATTTTATGTGGCGGTACCAGCAGGTAGGGTTTGACGGTTCGGTGCGCGTCGGAAACTATATTTATTATGGTGCGGAAAATATTCATATGGGGTGGACGTTTTCAAAGATTTACTATACCAACGATATTGAAACTGGCCGCGACAGGTTGTCTTTAGATGCCATAGCGCAGATAGCAGTTAATGATTGGATGAATAGTTCTGGGCATCGCAAAAATATTCTTACGCCACACTGGCGGCGAGAAGGAATTGGTGTGGTGATTTCTGATAATGGCAATGTACTAGTAACTCAGAATTTTTGTTAAACGAGCCCATTATGGTCTGTCGGTTGCATAAGGGTGTTTAGGTATCGTTCACCACGGTCAGGAAAAATAGTGACGATAACGCCGCGATCTATCTCCTTGCTCAATTCAATTGCTCCCCAGAGTGCTGCGCCAGAAGAGATTCCTACCGATATCCCCTCCTTTTTGAATAGGTCTCTTGCGAGTTCAAAAGCAGGCTCATCTTCGGAAAGCGAGAGGGTTCGATCAAGTTCAGAAAAACTAAAGATTGGAGGTGTATATGCCGCCATGTTACGTAGGCCTTGAATAGCAGATCCGGCTTTTGGTTCTACGCCAATAATATTGATGGATTTATTATGTTCCTTTAAGCGTTTGCTAACCCCCATAAGAGTGCCACCTGTACCCATACCAGCGACAAAATGGGTGATGCCAGGAACATTACGAATTATTTCTGTACCCGTCGTTTCATAATGAGCCAGTACGTTTGCTTTATTCTTAAACTGATCGAGCATAAGGTATTTTTCTGGGTTTTCGCCGACTAATTTTTGTGCCACCTCTATTGCGTAATTAGTGCCACCTGAACCGTCGGTTAATATAATTTTTGCACCATATGCCTGCAGTATTTTTCTGCGCTCAATGCTTACATTTTCCGGCATAACGGCTGTAAATTTATACCCCATGATTGCTGAGATCATGGCAAGCCCGATACCAGTGTTGCCGCTTGTTGCTTCAACGATCTCTTTGCCTGGGTGAAGCAAGTTTCGTGCAAGGGCGTCACGAATAAGAAAAAGGGCGACTCGATCTTTGATCGAGCCGCCGGGATTTCCCCCTTCAAGTTTTGCGAGAATGGTGACATTAGGACTTGGAGAGTAATGAGGTAGTGCGATTGTCGGTGTATTTCCGATGGTGTCAAGTAAGGTTGGGTATTGCATTTTCTCTCCTAACGCAATTTATTGAGTGGAATATTCAAACCAACCGGTCTATCAGGGATATGATGTTTCGAAGTTTTAATATCCATCAATTTTCCTGATAATCCAGCACGAATAACCTCACGTTTGTCGATCATTTCTCCCTTACGCCAGGGTCCCACTTCTATTTCTTTATTGTTATAGTCGACAAAGACACACCGGAATGGTAGTGAGTCCAAGTCTTTTGAGTGCGTTAAAGCGATGGTGACCATCGAGAATAATAAGAGTATCTTTATCAGCTATGACAGGGTTCGCTATGTATCCATCCCGTCCAATCTGGTCAACGAGCTTTGCTACATGATCCTCATTTATCTTTTCATGCTCCTTGAGCAATGAGAGTTTTAGCGTTTTTATTTTGTACTTCATAGACACTCCTCTTGTGAAAGAAAAAAACACCCTTTCATTCTCTACCCTATCGAATTCGAATCAAAAAAGTCAACAATTATGGCGAATAAATAAGGTTTTTTGGTATCTGTTGGCAAGTTGCAAATGAGTTGAGTACAGTCTCAGGGAGTTTGCGAGTTTGTTTACGAGGAGTAGAAAAGTGTCTGTTTCCAAAAAATTAAAGCAGTATGCTTCCAAAAGATCATTTGATAAAACGCCGGAGCCTAAGCCGGAGATCAAAGAAAGTCAAAATAAAAATGTTTTTGTTATCCAAGAACATCACGCACGGCAGCTTCATTATGATTTTCGCTTAGAGATAGACGGTGTGTTAAAGTCGTGGGCCGTTCCTAAGGGTCCATCCACTGATCCTCGGGAAAAGCGTTTGGCTGCTTTAACCGAAGATCACCCTCTTGAGTACGCCTACTTTGAGGGGATAATCCCGCAGGGATATGGTGCTGGAACAGTTATAGTCTGGGATGTGGGAACTTATGACAATATCACCGAGAAAAATGGAAAGCAGATTACGATGTCAGAGGCGTTTGACAATGGGCATATTGTACTGTTTCTTCACGGAAAAAAGTTGCGGGGTGGCTATGCAATAACGAAATTTCGGGAAAATGATTGGTTATTGGTAAAAATGGACGATCAGTATGCCGATGCACGCCGTAATCCGGTTAATACCGAACCAGAATCGGTTTTGAGCGGCGTCACCATTAAAGAGCTTGATAAAAAATTTAAACGGGAACAGGTGGAGCATGCAGAAAGAGATTAATGGGATAGCGATTGAACTTTCCCATCTCGATAAAATTTGGTTTCCGGAGTCAGATATAACCAAGGGGACTGTGATACAATACTACGAAAAAATAGCGGATTATTTTTTGTCTCACGTTAAAAATCATCTTATTGTTATGCATCGATTTCCGGATGGAATATCCGGTGAGAATTTTTATCAAAAACAGATTCCTGACTATTTCCCTCGCTGGATTAAGCGAAAAGAGATTACCTTGAAGAAGGGCGAAAAGCAGACGCTTGCTTTGGTTGAGAAGGCGGCTGATCTTATTTACATGGCAAATCAAGGTGTTCTTGTATTCCACGCTTGGATGAGCTCAATCGATAAAGTTGATTACCCCGATCAGATTTTTTTTGATCTTGACCCAGAAGACAGTTCCTTGGAAGATCTCCGTTTCGCTGCTCGAAAAATAAGGGAAGTTCTTGAAAAGCACCATTTAAAACCTTTTATTAAAACTACTGGATTGCATGGGTATCATGTTGTTGCTCCTATTTTTGCACAGCACCCATTTGAAAAAGTTTATGCATTCGCGAAATCGCTGAGTGTGGAGCTTGTCAATCAGTATCCCGACAAATTGTCCATTGATCTCAACAAAGAATCTAGGAAAAGAAAGATTTATATTGATCTGCGCGATTCTTACGGGCAGACTGGCGTGGCGCCATACTCTTTGCGAGCTGCAGAAGGAGCTCCGGTAGCGACACCTATCGATTGGGATGAGCTTTCCGAAGTTGCGCCAAATACGTATACGATGCACAATATTTTTAAACGGCTGGGCCAGCGAGATGATGCATGGAAAAATTTTGAGAAGGAGCGAAAAGCAATGAAGCTGTAGGCATTGATTCACTTAATGTTAATTTGTCTTTGGAGTTTCCTTTAAAATTTTCGTTGGGTCGTCAAGATCGTATCGGAGTCCTTGAAAACGTGGTTGTCTAAGCCGGTTGTTTTTAGTCCATTCTTCAAATCCTATGCTCGCAATAAAGTGGGGTTCAACAAAATGGATCCCCTTCCCTTTAATTGATTTGGAAGCGAATGGGTTCTTCTTGGTTTCAAATTTTTGGAGTTTTTTACTAAATTTTTTGAGAAAGGTGTCGGAAAAACCGGTACCAACTTTTCCGGCAAATTGAAACTCTCCTTCTTCATAATATCCAATGAGGAGAGACCCAAATCCCGTACGCGAATGTTCCGGTTCGGTGTATCCTCCTATAACGAATTCTTGTCCTTTGACACATTTAAATTTAAGCCAGTCTGCTGATCGTACATGTACGTAAGCGCTAGTGCGTTTTTTGGCTATGAGTCCTTCCCAACCTTTTTGGCATGCCATTTTGAAATATTGTAATCCCTTCTTATCGATATGCTCGGTGTAACGGATCGGGTCTTTAAATTTGACCGCTTTTTTAAGAATGCTTTTGCGTATATCGAGAGGGAGTCTAATAAGTTCGTATCCGTCGAGGTAGAGAATGTCGAATACGTATATGTGAACCTTTACGCCGGTTTCCAATGCTTCTTGTGCTGACTTAAGTCCGAGCCGTTGCTGTAACTTTTCAAAACTTGTAGCCCCGTTTTCAAGTACTACAACTTCTCCATCCAGGATAATTTGATCTATGCTTAATTTTTTTGCTGCCTCCATAATCTCTGGATAAGTTGCATTCAGGCTCTTGTTGTTTCTTGATTTCAGAGAGACTTTCCCGTGGTTTTTAAATATGAGGCAGCGTTCGCCATCAAACTTTCTTTCAAATATCCAACGCGCATCAGAGAAATAGGTTTTGGTTAGGGTTGCCAACATAGGTTTTTCAAATGAGGGCATCTTCTTTTTGTTGAGCTTTTTTTGCAGGGTATTTGAAAGCTTAGATAAAAAAGGGTTCATGTCTGATCCTTTGGGCAATAATAAGCTGTTCTGCCGGCAATTTTTGCTTTTTTTAATTGATGGGTTCTATTCTTGGGGCAACGTTGATCGGTGTGGCGATGAGCCTGAAGGTATGTCGAAGGGAATTTTGCACTTTCTCCTGCAGTAAAAAAACCTGCAGAAGGCATATTCGTGATTTCTGTGGTACGTAATTTTATGGCGTAACGCAAGACCTTATCCATTTCTTCGTAGATGCGAATTCTCCTTTTTTGAGAGAGTTCTTTAATGGGGTGATACGGTGCTACTCCAGCCTGAAAAAGAATTTCATCGGAATATTCATTGCCGATACCTGCGATGGTTTCCTGATCCATCAAGAACGATTTTATATTTTTTCGTTTACTTTTGGTCATGAGGTTAAGGAACTTTTTTTCTGAGAGAGTTAGGGCGTTTGGGCCAAGATTGGCAATCTCTTTGATAGTGGCGAGATTTTTTACCAGCCATATCTTGCCGAAGAGGCGAATGCTGCACCAATGAAGAATGGACTGGTCAGAAAAGATAAAAGAGGTTCGGGAGAAGTGAACATCAATTTTGGGGGATTTTTCGTACATGAGGAATCCTGTTAACCCAAAATGAAAAACCAGCTTTTCCGGGGATGGGGAAAGGGTGATGATGAGATATTTTCCCTTCCGTTCAACCTTTGAAAAAGAGGCGTTGGCAAGCCTTTTTTTAAAAACGGTTGGAGATATTCCCTGAATAACTTTTTCAACCGATACGGTGACTTCGACAATTTTTTTATGTAAAGAATGGAGTTCTACGTATTTTTTGAATGCCTCAACTTCTGGCATTTCAGGCATTGATAATCTCCTGTTTTTTATGCGAGTTTTTACCTAAGCGGCACATTACACCGTTGCTGGTATTCTAGTGAGAAGTTTTTGACTGGCGCAAGAGAAAAGCGCTATTGTTGCAAGGAGATTTGCCAATGAAATGTTTGATGCCGGACTTGATGGTTAATGATGTAATAAAAACAGTAGCCTTTTACCGTGATTTTCTCGGCTTTAGGGTGTTACGTGTTTTCCCAGAGACCGGGGTGCCAGCGTGGGCTTTGGTACAAAAAGGAAATGTAGAGATTATGTTTCAAGAGCGCGAGGGCTTGATTGAAGAATACTCTCTCCCCCCATTCGAGTTCCTGGGGGGTTCGTTCGTGCTTTATATGGTTGTTCCCGATTTGGATGCTTTTTACGAGGCGATCAAAAGTAACGGACAAATCAAAATTGTCCGTGATATGCATGGTGCCGAATATGGCGCGCAGCGTTTTGCCATTGAAGATTGTAATGGCTACGTACTTGTTTTTCAGGATAAATAAATGATTAAGGCTGAATACTAGGAGGAATTACTTTCAATTATTTGCAAATAAATTCCTCAATGTGCGATATATCTGTTTGGTTCTCGCGCTTGAGACCAGGAATATAGTGGTTCTGATATTGATATTGCCATTGATGCAGGGAAGCCAATCTCGTGCGAAGTTTTGATTGATATTGATGATACGCTTATTCCGTTAAAAGTTGATTTGGTTGATTTACAAAGTGCCTCGACAGAATTACAGAAAGAGGTGAGAGGAGAAGGGATTCAATGGAAAAGTTGTCCTTAAAATATCAGTAATTGGTCCGAGTGTTTGCTTCTCTGAAAAGAGCTCTTGATCCTTTTCCCCTTTTTACTAAGGAAAAAAATTACAATCTACATCTTGATTATGAGGGGGAATACCGAATGATGCGAGATTCGGTTATTCAGCGTTTTGAGTATTCTATCGATCTTTTTTGGAAATATCTTATTGGTTGACTCCTGAGAACGAGTAGTTTTACTTGGCCGTTTTTTCGCAAACTATTGATTTAATCATACATTTTGTGTCATTTTAAAATAAAAGAGATAGAGAAAAAGGAGGTTGTATGAAATTCTTTCGGGCGCTGTTTGTAGCAGCCATTATTTTGTTTTTTGGATCGCAGTTACATGCGTTGGTGTTGCATGGTATTAAAAATAATTTCGATCAACCGGTAAGGTTGATTTCGGTGGAGTTTTTTAACGGAAAAGATCAATTGCCACATTGTTTTTCATGGCCTCCTGCCGCTGGTGGAAAGATGCAACATGCTGATACTCCGCGATGGATAAGTGAATACAAAGCTTGTCCAACCTGCGAAACGGTTTATATGCTCGGTAAAATATTTAACGAGATTACTGTTCAGCCTGGTGAAAAAAAATATATTAATGCTCCAATTCCTAAAGCAGAATCGCATCTTGGTACGCTCTTTGTAGCTGATCGTTGTGGTGCTCAGGTAGCTTCAAGTCTTTTTAATCCAAAAACATTTACCTTGTGGACAAGGATTTTGATTAATGTTGGGGATAGGGTTTATCACCTTTATTATGATCGAAATCTTTTAACCGTCTGGGAAGCGAGAAAGACGGGTACGACTATTCCACAGGTCCCTCATATGATTAAAAAGGTCGATGGAACATTAGAAACTCGATATACTCCTCACGGTGTTCCGGCACAGCCAGCATTTGGTGAGACGTTATATCGTATCTTTACCGAGTCAGTGGCACTTACTGACGGCGTAGTTTACGTAACGGTTAACAAAGACAAATCTCTCTCATTTTTCGGCAAAGGAGTCTTGCCAAATTTACGAGAGGAATTTGAGTAAAAAGCATGGCGCTACGGATTTTTGTTATCCCTTGATAACGATGCATGGGCGGAGCCGTGCAACCTTCTTAGCTATCTGAGCTTTTTCCACTGTCTCGACTACCTCATCTACGTCTTTGTATGCAAGTGGAGCTTCCTCGGCAAGTCCTTTTGTTGAACCTGCTTGAATGTACACACCTGCCTCCATTAATTCTTGTTTGAGCTCTGTCCCTAAGACCTGTTTTTTTGCGGCGTGCCGCGACATAATTCTCCCCGCGCCGTGGCAGGTTGACCCGAAAGAGATTCTCATACCTTCGCGTGTTCCAGCGAGAACATATGATGCTGTCCCCATACTCCCGGGAATAAGAACCGGTTGCCCAGAGTTTTTATATTCCGGGGGAAGTTCCTGATGTTCAGGACCAAATGCGCGTGTTGCTCCTTTGCGGTGTAAGATTACCTTCTGGGGGACGTTATCAATTATGTGTTCTTCTATTTTTGCAATATTATGGGCGAGGTCATAGACGAGTTCAAGTGGGCCACCTGTTCCATTGAAGTATCTATCCCATGCGCCACGCATTGCCCACGTAATCATCTGTCGATTTGCCCATGCAAAATTAGCAGCTGCTGCCATCGCATTAAAATAGTTCTGTCCTTCTGTGCTCAGAAAAGGGACGCAGGTGAGTTCCCGATCGGGAAGGGTAATACCATATTTTTTCCCCATGACGTTCATCATTATGCGGATATGGTCTGTAGCAACTTGATGTCCAAGTCCGCGAGATCCGGTGTGAATCAGAACAACTACCTGATTTTCCCGGAGGCCAAATGTTCGAGCAATTTCTTCGTCATAAATTTCTTCAACAAAATCGAGCTCTGCAAAGTGGTTTCCTGCACCCAGAGTACCAAGCTGATCAAGTCCACGCTGTTTTGCACGATCAGAAATTTGTGTTGGGTCAGCATTGGAAAGTCGGCCATTTGCTTCCATGTGGCGAAGATCTATTTCTGTTGCATAGCCATTTCTTAAGGTCCATTCTGCACCAAGGGTTAGAACGGCGTCTATTTCTTGCGGAGTAATAGTTATGTGGCCCTCTTTGCCAAGACCTGAGGGTATTGCGTTGTACATAAATTTTGAGAGAGGCTCGAGGTCGTTGCGTATCTCATCTATTAATTTTTCGGAACGTAACAATCGGACACCGCAATTAATATCGTATCCGATTCCCCCTGGTGATATGACCCCGGTGTCATAAGAGAGGGCGGCAACCCCCCCAATAGGAAATCCGTATCCTTCGTGTACATCAGGCATTGCGAGAGCGTGACCCTTGATGCCAGGGAGTGTGGTGACATTAACGAGTTGTTCGAGTGATCGATCGCTGAGTACCTGTTCAAGCATTTTATTAGATGCAAAGACACGTGCCGGGACCCGCATATCTGGTCGATATGTTTGAGGGATTTCCCAGATTACCTCAGAGATTTGGGCGAGTATTTCGCGAGAGAGCATACTATTTTCCCCCTTTTTATATATCAAAAACAATTATTGTTTCGTACGTTCCAGTGGTATTTTTATGTACCTCTGCTTCATGATAGGTGACGGCTTTGATATCTTCGTCAAAACATTCAATTTTTTTGCCCATTAAAGTTGTAGAGAGTGTTTTTTCTGATAATTCGGAAAAGGCGGCGGTACAGTAGAGGATCCGTTGCATGCTACTATAGGAGAGCGCCTCCGATAAAAAATCGATAAGGAGGACGGTGGTATCGGGAGCAGTAAGTGAGAATGAGATTGATTCTGTGTAGTTTCCGGTACAGCCTTCAGGTAAAAGAATAGCTGCCATACCCTCAAGTGCCGCTGAAAAAAGTTCTTCAAGCGTAGTTCCCTCGGCATGCAGTCTGATGTCGGCAACATGGGGAATCAGAAACCATTTCTCCATAGGTTCTCCTGAGTGAAGCAATTTTTGACTGAGGCATCGTAACATATTGTGAAGTCTCTCTGCTATGCTTAATAAGATAGTTTGGGATAGATGTTCGGTGAAAGGTGATCATGGATTCTTTGTTTATTTGTCCCAATTTTTTTGTTTCGCCACGGATTGGCATTAGCAAAGGGGCTGATAGATTATGGAGATTTTACCTTTAAATTTGTTTTCTATTGCTTTTTGCTTGAATTCGATTTATTGATTGCATCGATTGAAAATGCTTGCGGTGGGCAGGAAAAAATTTTTATGATATACTCTTTTTAAGATAGTACAGAACGTTTGAAATGTGATGTGTGCCTGATACCCCTTTTGAGGCACATAAGCTTGTTTATTTCCTTTAACATACGTGTGATACGTGTAATCAATAACAATGGGAGACCGCATGGAAGGAATATCTATATTCTTGTGGGCTGTGGGGCAGGGCTTTTTGGTGACAGCACCAGTTGGTCCGATAGGTATTTTATGCATTCAGAAAACTTTGGCATGTGGAAGATCTGCGGGTTTTGCCGTAGGCCTAGGAGGGGCATTAGCTGCAGTATTATATGCTGGGATTGTCGGTTTTGGGTTTGGTGGTGTGACTGCTGCTTTGCAGAGTGTGCACTTCTGGATTGGAATTTTAGGCGGATTGTTTTTAATGTTGTTCGGATGGTCAATTGCTCGAACACATCCTCATGCTCAGAATGGAACAATAGCTAAGAAGCGTTGTACTCGTGAACTCTATAGTTTAACGATAGAGACTTTTTTTCTAACCCTGGTTAACCCCCTCATGATTATTCTTTTTATGAGTATGTTTGCAGAGTCGGCATATGTTCCTTCGGTTATTGGGGGACTCTTGGTTACGCTCGGTGTGTTTGGTGGCTCGATGCTTTGGTGGACTGTCTTAGTTACGCTTGTGCTTGCAATGAGGCGAATAATTTCTCCAAAACTTTTACATATGATAAATGTAGTTGCCGGAGTTGGGATTCTGTGCTTTGGCCTTTATACGCTGCTTGCAGCGCTTTCGACTTGCTTTTAATTCTTCCCCCTCCCCAGCGAATGAAACCGCTGGGGGCTTCTTTTTAAATTAAGATTCTTCTTGGTTTAGCTTGCCAAAACTAAAGATAAGCCCATCTGCATAATCATGAAACTCCATAATGCTAGATGGGTAAACGATGAGAAGAGCTATCATCTCTTTTTTTTCATTGTGCCATGCAAATTCTGCTATATGTTTTTCGTGCGAAGAATCTGTTTTTTGAGTGAACGATATTTTGCGTTGCTCGCTGACCAATGGAGATAATTTTTTCAGTGAAGCACCCTTGATGATTCTTTTAAGGTGCTTTTTTTGAAACGAGAGGCAATCTCTTCCCCGTCTAATTTTCTCAAAAGTTTCAAGACATTTCTCAGTGGTAACACCGCGGTAAAAACATATTTTTTCATTTTGATCCTTTGGATGAACAAGATAGAGCAAGACGCGATTTTGCAGAGTTCTTCCATCTTTCAATCTGATGTCTACAGGAAGTGTATACGAATTGCAATATGTCTTTCCCTCGGGGGATATGACCGGACACTTGATTCCAAATTCTTCAATGAGCAGATCGATTGTGTGAGAAAAGAGCCGCAACTGAATATTGATCGGTTTTTCGTGCGGATATAATTTGTTTATTTTCTTTGCTATCTGGTCTTCGAAATAATTAATACCTGCCGAATATAAAAACGGGTGCCTGTATTCATCGAAAATAGTTTCTAGTTTTTTAATAATGAGCTCTGTTCTCTTTGGAATTGTTCGTTTTTCAGGAGATGTTTGCTTTTTGGGTTGATTTTTATTTTTTAATTTAAGCGATTTTAGCAGAATATCTTTATAAGAAGTCTCTGGGGCTTCTGCTTTGATTTGTTTATTTTCCTCTTTTTTTTGTGTTATCGATTCTCGTATTGTTTGTTTATGAGGTTGATTGTTAGTTTTCTGAGTCCGTATTTTTGTTTTCACCAAATCGATTTCTTTTTGTATGCTTTCCAGCAATAAAAAATTTTTTCTTATAGGTATAGTCCAATTTGTGAAATCATCGTTCCATCCTGATTTTTCCAGTTTTGTTGCAAATAAAAGCCAGTCATTTATAAAGACTTTTTTTCCATCTTCAGTAAGAGGTAAGGCGGTAAGAGCGGTGGATATCTGTCTTTCGCCCTGTGTTCCCAGTGTTTGATTGCGGTAGTTAGAGCATGCTTCAAAGAGACATGACAGGCGATGTCCGACTAAGAGATACTGGGTATAATTTTTCCCTCCGTCAGTTTGTAGCCATTGATTTACTTCTATGAGCTCTTTAAATTTTTGAGGGAGTAATCTTACCCCATATTTATACGGTGTTCTTCGTAGTCCGGGGGTGAAGAAGTAGAGGATATAACGTTCTTCGTAATTGAGCGGATTTGGTATATACATCTGGTCTGATTTATAATCCTCATCGAAAATATAGTTCTCCATTGGGGTTTTCCCACGGGACCGGCATACGAGTTGATATAATTCTTGCTCGAGATTGTGGCATTCATTTAATTTGTCAGCGAGAATTGCGAAAAATTCATAATAATTTTCCTTTATTTCCACTGCTTTTTTGGTAGTCAAGAGTATTTTTTGGTAATTTCTAAGACCAAAGTTTTGCCTGCTGGGTACAAAGAATTTTGCGAGCGAAAAAGTATCGAATATTTTTTTGTTGTCTTCAATTTCTTTTTTATTTTCTTCTGTTGCTAGCCGGAATGCCGCTTCATCTTCGTCATTTCTTTCCTTGATGGTTTTTTTGTTCTGTTTTACTTTTTTCTTCTTTTTACTTTTTTTGGATGTTAGCTGGTGCAAGGGTTTTTGCCTGCACTGTTTTTCCATAGAATGCATAGTTATCGATGAGAATAAAAGAAGGCTTGCGATAAATAATGGACGCATGAGTTTTTCTTTCGATTCATATAAATATAGCCGATATTTTCTCTGCCCCTTTTGCGTTAGTGTAAACCGATAAAATGGTTTATGTAAGAGGCTTTTTTGTGGTTTGTATATTTTTAAATATCACTGGTAAAATAAGTTAGTTGCTTTGGCTAATTGTTGTGGGGAGTGACTGTATGATGCATTCTTTAGTGCCTAATCTCATGGTTGGAAATGTAAATGAAACCGTTTCGTTCTATCGCGATATTCTCGGTTTTGAAGTAGTAATGTCTATGCCTACCTCAGGAGTTATGGTCTGGGCTTTTATGAAAAGAGGTGGGGTATCACTGATGTTCCAAGAACGGCATAGCCTAACGGACGAGTTTCCCCGTTACAAGGATCAGCCGGTTGGTGCTACTGTTACCTTTTATATTGATGTTGCCGATGTGCATACTCTTTTTGAGCACATTAAAGGGAACGTAATTATTGCTGCAGAGATGCATACAACGCCGTATGGATCAACTGAATTTGCTATCGAAGACATTAATGGCTATGTTCTTGTTTTTGCACAGCATAAATAGATTAGAGTTAATGAAATTTTTGGTATTCTAGCCATTCTTCTTGAAGTTTCATGGCGAGTTGTTCGGCTTGGTATGATTTTCGGAAGAGTTTGTAATATTTTTTATCTTGTATCGTGCTTACAAGGCGATGCTTTTCGAGTTTATATCTTCGATTTTCGTATATTTTGTAAGAGAGTTTTAATAGGCTTTTTGTATCGATATAAAGATTTTTGCATGTACAGAATATGACTGGATGCATAAGTTCCTGTTCATATTGCTCAAGTGGTAGGTGCGCAGCCCTTTCTTCTATCGGGGGGCAGCAGATTTTTATCGCAGCGCGATATCCAAGATACAAATAATATTGTGATTGCTGGATAATGGTTTCCCAAATGCTTTCCGACATTTTTTCCTGATAGCGGGTAAAGAGAAAATGGAGTTGCGTTGCAGGGAATTTTTTTAGTAGGTCTGCACAGAAATGGCCGCCCTTAATTTCATCGTCGACTTTTGGATGAGTAAGAAATTCCGGGTATATGCAAAGAAATCGGTATCTTGTCTCGGGTGGTAGTTTCCTGATACTAGAAAAAACAACATCCCATTCATTGTTTTTGAGTTTTGTGACTAAAAAAGGATACAGATAATCGATTGATGGTGCTGCGAGTGGGCTGCCGAGAAAGAACAGTATTTGCATCAATAAGAGAAAGCTTCGAATTAATCGAGAAAACATCTTTACATCCCCAGTTTTTTATATTTTAGGTAACAATCTATTAGCATATTATGATGTTGCTACCCCCTATTCTTCTTATGTTGAATAATAGCAATTTAATAGAGCTTTATTCAATTGTTGGGGGAAAAAAGAGTTTTTAAGGGATTCTTGTTTTGTTTAACTTTTTTCTAGGGCTGCGAGCTGTTTATCATCTTCAAGGTATTTCGAGTACAGACCTTCGATTTTTTTTTGCTGATCATTACGCAGTATTTCTAAAATATAGATTTCGCCGGTTTTTTGGTTTTCAAGTTCTAGGAAGTTATTGAGCAGGTAAATGTTGAAGTTATTTTTTGATTCGAGGAAGATATGATTTTTGACTTTCTTGAGATCTTCATGACTTAAATCATTGTCTACTTCATCATCTTCTTGTCCGATGGGCGATAGAGAATATTTGTATGTAACATTAAAATCTCTTTTAAATATTTTGAGCCATGTTCCAAGAAAATAGGTAATTTTGGGTGAATTTTTAATATTTGGGGATGTCAGGGAGCTGAACCAGACAAAGGGGTATGTATATGGCTCGACCTTTGGTTTTATGGTTTGGCTAAATATGCCGAACCGTTTGTTTCCAGAAAATAGTGGTAGCTTGCATCCGTTATTTGGGATGTATAGCATCATTGGGCATAATATTGTCTCGCAGACTGTATCCTTCCATTTTGTTTTGATTCCGTATTCATGTGTTTTCTCGCGAACAATAGAGGGTATTGCGTTGCTGAAAATATTGAATAAAACTCCAGGTTCAATGCTGCTGAGTTCTTCTTTGCTCATTTTTTCGAGAAGCTGACGAATAAAAATATACCGGACGAGTTGCAGTTTGAATGTAAGTTTATATTGGCTAAGGGTGCTGATGAGCTCACTCAATTCGTCATGTGATAATTCGACGGCGGTATATGCTATATCGTTTAAGTTTTTACCGATGGTATTAATTTTTTTGCGTAGTTCATAAGAGGTGAGCATTTCAGTTTTTTTAGAAACTCGGGAAAACAAATAGACACCGTTGAGAAGATCGTCCTTGGTAAGGCTTGTCGCAGAGCATTTTAGGTTTTTAATGGGATTTTTTGCAAAGCGTTTTATCTTTTTTTTGGGAGAATTCTTGTTTTCTAGGTTTAGTATTGGAATATGTTCCCTAATTTTTCTTAAAAGTTCTTCTTCGTTTGCCATTGCCGATGTACTTACTAATAAACAGACAACAAAGGTTCTAGAGACTAACTTCTTGAGCGTCATAAACTATAATCTTTCCATATTTTTGATAGTTTGAGTTTTTAGAATGTAGGTATTGTAGCATCTTTTTTCATAAAACGATATTATTTGCACCACTCTCTTTTTGGTGAACTATTTAAATTTGCATTAATTGTTCAGTTTTCCTTTTATAGCCATATCAATTTCGTACCGCTTACGTGTTATTTTTAATAATAGCATGTTCTGTTTTGTGAGGGGAAAAGGTATGAAATCTATCGGCTTGGTTGCTTTGTTTGCGGTTGGGATTCCATTGTTAGCGATGGATGAGATTCCATACCGACTTTCACATCTTAGGCGTTATACCGGCTCAGATACTCTTTCTGTAGAATTTATTAAGGAAATTTTAGATATCGTTGGGGCTTCCGTTTCTGACACTATTATTCTTGCGAAAAAGAATGCGGTTAAAGAGGTAATTGAAAAATATCTAGCTGCAAAAATAGATAATAGAAAGATAGTGCAAGAGGTGCTGGCTAAAAAGGGAAGTGTCTCGGATGTGGAGTTTAAAAGTGCTATGAAGGATAAAAAGTTTGGGATGGCCACTTCTTATTCGTACAAACGGCAAATTAACCCTCTCTTAGTACAGATGTTTGTTGCCTTGGCTCAACAGAGTGTTGCTGCTAAAGGTTTTTCCGAAAGGTGCCAAAAAGTTTTTCTAGAAATGAAAGCTGAAGCGGAGCGGGAGCGGCGGGATATTTTGACATTGCATCAAACGCTGCCCAATGAATTGTGCGTTGATAAAAGTAAGCCGATAACACCGCATATCTTAAAATGTAAAACAGGAGGGCGAATGCTTTTAACCGCGCAACAAGAGATGCGGATATTGAGATCTTTGGCGCAATGTTTTGAGAGAGCTTCTGTTCGGAGAAAACCGATTTTATAAGCGTAAGAAAGATGTGTCTCCTGAGCAGTATAAAGAATACCTTGTCTACGATCGTAGACAGGAAAAGTTGCTTGTAGTGAAAAAAAAGGAAGGGATTGGTAGTTTTCTCAGTTGGAACGAGCAATCCGGTCTTCTTCCGACAATAGTCATTGGTATGGGCGTTGCTGCTCTTTGCGCCTTGGTAACGGTAAATCTGTATCAAAAATTGGTGTTGTCGAATGCACAAAAGATTGTTATGCGCAGAGCACACAGGGGGTTTTGGTTGCGTCCTTTCGCAGGGAGAACGTTGATCAAACAACATTAACAAAGAGAGGCGATACGTCACATTGTCGCCTCTCCTGTTTTTTTAGCATTTTCCTTTTAATTTTGGATATCTCTTTTCATATTCAGCCGTTGCTTCTTTGCGGATTTTGTGCCAGACGATACTGTGATGGGCGCCGACGAGGCATGCGAGTGCGCAGCGGCACATTGATGGATCAACAAAAGCACGCAGCTCCTCAAAGACCTCGTATGGATCCCGTGCCAGGAAATCATCAACAGTAAGAATGCCGATGGTTTGCAATTTTCGTGCGGTGAGACGTCCAATGTTGGTTAATGATTCAAGCCGTTGTGATTGCTGCTTCACTAGATGAACCGTGATTGTATTTTCTCTTCGAATTTAAGGTATCCGAGGAATGCAAGAATATTTGTGCGTACCAAATCTTTTGGTGTGTCGAAGGTCTCGGAGATCATCTTGATGAATCGTTCAATATCAGATTCTAAGAGTGTTATTTTTCCGAGAGAGCCAAGATTATATGAGACGTTAAGTAATTCAAAAAGTTTTTCATTGGGGTGATCCTGAAATTCATGGGTAACACATCCTAAAGTTATGAGCGCCTGTGATAGGTTGTTGATACCAGTTGGTATTTCAGATTCTATTTGCTTCGACGCTAAGAATTTTTTCATCGATTCAACGTTGTTTTTAAAGTTTTCTTTATCGAAACCTTTTTTTGTTACGGGTTTGTTTCTAGTATTTTTGGTGACGAGTTGTGCTATTGGGTAACTTCGCATGAATCCGAGTTTTGCGAACCTGAATCCTGAGCGAATTGCTTTCTGCATGCCGGCTGCACTGCTTCCAATGCAAAGTGCAAAAGCAATAACGTACTGCTTTTTCATAATATTCTCCTTGGTTAGGATTGTAATGATACATTTTCTTTTGTTCCGGTTCGTTCATTTAAAAATTGATAATTCACTTTAAAGGTGGCATCAAGATTTATCAGTTTTTCTTGGTTTTGTTTGTGTAATTCCTCAATAATTGTTCGTTCGAAATGATAGGCGGCAAGGTATTCTCTGAACGTATCTTGCGGTAAATGTTTCTCCGGGTTAAGCATATTAAAGAGTTTTTCGGGAGACAGACAATTTGAATTTTCGAAATTCTCGAATCGCGTGGAACAGTAGGGAAGTGTATGGTAAAATATCCAGAAGCGTTGAGCATATGTTGTACCACTCCAAGATTCTCCAAATTGTCTCCCCTGTAAAACAGATACTATCTCCTTTTTTTCGAGTTCATTAAGTTGATATCTTTGAAGCATGCAGGATGCGAAAAGTGTGCTGAACATCTGTATTTTTTCTAGTGATGCTTCAGTTAAAAAGTTGCTGAGGTTGTAACAATCTAAACATTTTTCTTGTTTTATGGCCGCACGAAAATAATCAGCGGGGATGGGCAAACTTTTGCCCTTTTTCATGAGAGCTAAGGTAAGTTTTGGGATAATTAAGTGATCTTTTTCTTCCATTGTTTTAAGTATTATCTTTATTTTATCATGCTCGGATGCGAGTGATTGGCAGCAGTCGAAAAATTGGCGTGGTGTTTTAATTTTGTTGATTTGTTCGAAAATTCCTTTTAAACCTGAGAAAACAATACGTTTATTTACGGCGAAACATGGTATAACTAAAAAATTAATGACTGCAATAAGAAATAAGAAATACCGCTTCATTACCTATCTCCTTCTGGTGTTGGATTCTGTAAAAAACCCAATACCAGGATATCTCTATAGTTCGACAAAGCAAGCGAAAATAGATTTTTTTGTTGATCGCTTCAAATGTTCGGTGATAGCCTATGCACGCGAGGAATGACTGCGATCATAAAGATTGAAAAAGGAGTTGCCCATTATGAACCTAAAAAAGAGAATAAGCGGAATTATTCTTTCAATGTTCTGCTTTGTTGCATCTGCGCATGCGCGCTGTTGGGATTTTTACGCGGAAGGTTATGTGGGGGTGATTGGAGGCCATTCACAATTTCCACACCTGTACACCCAAAATACGTATGGTTCCTTAGGGATGAACGGTGTTTTCCGAAGTGGTTCTTGGGATAAAAAAATCCCTGCCCAGGTAATGGGCGGTATCAAAATGGGGCTCTGGTTTGATTGTTGGCAGGATTATGGTTGTTATCTTGATTTTTGTGCGCATCGTTTGAATTTCAAGTGTTGCAGGGAAATGTTAGATGTTGCCTATACTGATACAAGTGTGCGACCATTCCGTGGACCTGCGTATGGTCGTGCGGAGACGTGGTTTTCAAGTTGTGGCCATGCTCTCTCGTTTGCGGTGATGTTTGCGTATCGTATTCCGGATGTTGTATTGCCGTGGTTCTGTAGATGTGTTGAACCATATTTGGCTGTTGGACCGGGACTTCTTTTTGCCAAGGAGCAGCCGTGTTTGGTTGTAAATCCTCATGAAGCTACTGGTGGTGATTTAACCGTTGTTACTACTGAGCAGAAGCGAATTACTCCTAAATTGCGATTAACTTCCACAGCCCCTCTGTTTCAGGCAGAGACAGGGATACGTCATTTTTTCAATGGATATTTTTCGTGTGAACTTGGTTTTAAATATCGGTATGTGCCACATCGTTGTTTAGAAAATGGTTGCTTGAAATCGAACGAGGAGTCTCTCTGGTTTAATCCGGCTTTTCACCTATTTAGTGGGCAGATTGGTTTTGCCTATCATTTTTAATTGAGATATTTCTGAGCCAGTTTAATGCGCATTATGGCAGTCGGGTGTGTTGGGGTGAGGTATAAAATTAGATTTTGCATAAAAGATGGGCCATCGAAGAGCTTTTCGGGTGACTCTTTCTTTTCTATGAGTTCTTTGCTCGCGAGTATATAGGCGCATAAAAAGCGTGTCTGTGCATCAGATTTATTTTTTATTGTTTTGATAGCGTGTACAATTTCTTCTTTATCTCGACTTTTGCTAGTTTCGACTATTTTGCTTACCAATTTTTTTGCATCTTGATCAACGTGAGCAGAATTATTATATGCATAAACGATCTCTTCTATGTGTAATCTTTTGAGAAATGTAATCCAATTTTGTATAGCTTTGGCGCGACTGGATGAAGGAATTTTATCGGCATTTTTAAGAAAAAAAATGTCTGCCTCCTTTTCGCATGTGCGATTGTAAGTATTATCCTTTGTATTGGAGTGTTTGCCGTTTAAGTGTCCAAATTCATGAAGGCAGCAAGCGAAAAAAATATCCCTGATTTCACCTGTAGAAAGTCCCTTTGTCCATTGTTCGAGTAACTTTGGAACAACGACGAGAAGCGGTGGGTTATCATTGTACAGCCCCGGTTCCTTTTCTAGGGCGTCGAGAGAATTTGCGACGACGGTGATAATTTTTTTCTTTTGGCCAGTAGTTTTTTCAAATAGATCCTGAACTTCTTTCGAAGTTATTTTGTTTTCTCCAACAGAAAATTCTTCGACCTTTTTATATGCAATCGTCTGTTCAGGCGTCCAGCCTTGTTTTTTAACAAAGCAGAGGCCCATTCCTTTGATGCAGGAGGCTGATAGCAGCATAGAGAGTATGATGAGGTAGTATCGTATGGGACGTTCAAATAAATTATTCATTGTGTCGCTAGTTTTCATTTTAAATTAACAACAGCTTATCGTAGAATCATTGTACGGTTTTTAAACTATTTGTCAATGCTCGGTGGTGTGTTCTTAGGTTTTGACTGGAAATTGCTTTAAAGAGAAAAGATGACTAATTAAGTGGTTGTTGAACTTTCCAATATTGCTTGAGTTTTTTGTTGTGATCTAAGCGCTTTTCTCCAAAATCTATCTTTTGAGCACCTTTAATTTCAGTACGTGAAATAGTAGAAATATTAGCTTGTTTTTCTGTTTCTTTTCCAAGCAAAAAATTGATCGAAGAAGGTTTGTTTTGCTGGGAAATGAGGCAAAGCTTTGTATAATGATACAAGCTTCCCTGGAACAAGCTCATCATATCTTGTATGTCCGCGGCGGCAATAACATCGGGGTAGGGTAGTTTGTGGTTTTCGACGTAAGGAAGATAGTCATCTGTTTCGCTGTGTATGAATAAAGAAAGTTTTGCTTTTGGGAAATTGTTTTGGAGAAAAGAGATAAATTCCTGGAGGGCTTTTCCTAATACAGAAAAATTTACATATAAATTCTTTTTGATTGTTTCATCATCATATGTGTTATTTTGGATACCTATATCTTTTTTGCCGAGTTCTAGAAAGTGATTAAGTGCTTGCGGTGTTGGAGCATAATTTTCATCTTTTTTTACCTCTCGAGAATTGTGCAAATATTCGAGGAATAAAACTTCTAAGTAGAATTTAGGATCTATGAAATGGATGATGATGTTTGCTTCTGGATTTTTATTCAATGTTTTAGTGAGAATTACCAAGTCTTGAAACATGCCGCCAGCCCCGAAACTAACGTAATGAACAGCCTCTTTAGAAGTCTTGAGTTTTTCGAGGAGTGCTGGAACTACTTTTTTCTCGAATAATTTACGAACTTTTGGATTTAGATCGCGGCTGAAAATGCATGGTTTATCGTCATTTAAGGTACATTCTCCAAGAAGTAAAAGGGGACATTTCTCCTCATATTTTTTTATGATTGTGCCTATTTTTCTCCCAGAATCATTCTTGTTTTTTCTGATTAAAATGATTTCCCGTTCAAACTGATCGCTAAAATTTTCTATATACATACGCCCCTTTTTGGGGTTCTTGATGATTAAATTGAGTAGTTCTTTGGTGGTGTATGGCCGGTTCAGATAGTCATAAAGATATTTTCCACCTGTTGTTGCAATACCGGCGTAAAGGGGAAGGAGCTTTGTATTGGAGCTTATTATTTCAAACTTTTGAAGCAGGTATATTGTGCATGCAACACCAATTCCGAGAAAACTATTTTTTGTTAGTTGCTTCAAAAAGCAGGTGCTATTTGTCGGTTCTATATTTTTTGTTTCGGGCTTATTTTGTATCGTCCATGTGGGAGAAGTGGTAGCACAGAGAAGAGCAGTAATAAAGGCTATCAAAATTATTTTTGTATCGAATTGCTTCATACTATTTATTGTAAAAATGGTTCTTCCTCAGAGAGTATAAGATGGTTTTGTTGAATTATTTGTCGTTCGACAATGTGATGTTAACGGTCAGTTGAGTGCTTTTTTGGTTACCCAGTATTGAGTGATGGATTTATCATATGGATGTCCTTCATTAAGAACTACTTTTTCACTATTTTTTAGTTCAGTGAGTGCGTGCGTCGCAATAATTATTTTATTGTATTCTTGAGAAACTTGTCGATTCATGCTCTTTCTGCAAAGTAAAAAATTTTTCGAGTTGGGTTTCTTTTGCAATGCGGCAAAACATAACGTCTTGTAATGGTAAATGGCACCATATAGTGAACAGGTATAGCTCTGTAAGTCAGCCCCAGTAATAATGTCTGGGTAAGCTATCTTTTTTGCATTGATGTAAGAAAGATAGCCTGTTGTTGATTCGTGTGCAAAAAGTGAAAGTTGTGCTTTAGGGAAATTTTTTTGAAGCGCAGATATAAACTGCCGGAACAGTCGGCCCTCCTTTTTGAGGTTGTACCTTATTGTATCCTTTGTTTGTTCGTCCTGTTCAATGTTTTCTGCTTTTAATAAATAACGTATCGCTGATTCTGTTGGTTCGTCGTTGCATGTATCATATATCTCGCGAGAGCTTTTTAAATACAAACGGAGGTTAAGATAACAATTATAGGTGTAATCAATAAGATGTATGTTGATTTGTGCCTCGGGGTGCTGCGTTAATGTTTTTGTCAGAATAACCAGATCCTGAAACATTCCGCCAGCGCCGAAACCGATATATTGGATAGGTTCTTTTGATGATGTTAACTTTTCATTAAATGCCGAAACAACCTCAAATTCAAATTTTTCTCGGTATGGATTTTTAGCACGCTTAAAAATGCACGGGCCCTCATCACCCAGGGTGCATTCGTTGATGAGAATGAGTGGACACTTTTTTTCATGTTCTTCGAGCAGATGATAATTTTTTTTTGCGTTATTTTTTTCAGACGTGTCGAGTTGATCGATACCTTTAGAAAACTGTTTATAGAAACATGAAATAATACCAAGAGCTTTTGTGGGGTCTTGGCCAATGAGCTTGATAAGGTCCTCGGAAGAGTATGACTCTGGTCCCAAAAAATGCTGAGTAATTGTACCAGAGAGAGTACTGACCGCTTTACGGATGTTATCCATAGAAAAAAGGGGAAAACGCAGGCAGGAGAAAGCAGCGGCAAAAAGTAGTATTTTATGAATCTGTTTCAAAACAAGTGACCTTTGGTGCGCCTGACAGGAATCGAACCTGCGACCTACAGATTAGGAATCTGTCGCTCTATCCTACTGAGCTACAGGCGCATGCAGCGGAATAAATGAGCTTATAACTTGGTGTGCCCGGCAGGATTTGAACCTGCGGCCTACGGATTCGAAGTCCGTCGCTCTATCCAACTGAGCTACGGGCACAGAAAATCTTTTCTATCATTAGGTTACCATGCAAGTGTGTTAGGGGCAAGGCTCAATACTGATTATTTTCGGATGAAAAGGGCGAGAAACTCAATATTTCCGGCGGTTCCTTCAATGGGGGATGGGATAACACCTTGACAGGAAAATCCTTCCAGCTCGATATTTTTAACCACTGATTGGACGATTTGTTCGCGTTGAACCTCGTTTCTGATAACCCCCCCACGGGGTACTTCTCCTTTTTCAGCTTCAAATTGTGGCTTGATAAGGGTGATTAGTTTTCCTCCGATGGGCAAAATCTTTTTGATTGCCGGAAGAACCTTGATGATCGATATAAACGAGAGGTCAAGGGTGACGATGTCGATGGGGTCGCCGGTATGTTCGTAATGTCTCAGATTGGTGCGTTCAAGAACTACAACGCGAGGATCTGAACGTATTTTTTCGTGTACCTGTCCGTAACCAACATCGATCCCATAGACTTTGCGAGCTCCTTTTTGGAGCAGACAGTCGGTAAAGCCTCCTGTTGAAAGTCCAGCATCAAGAATGGTAAGTCCGGTTACATCTACTCCGAAATGTTCGAGTGCTTTTTCGATTTTGAATCCTGCACGACAAACAAAGCGCGGTGTCTCTGCTCGTACACTAATTTCATTGGATTCATCAACGGGGGTGCCTGCTTTTGTGCAGGGGTGGCCATCAACAAAGACTCGTCCCTCAATAATAAAGCTCTGAATTTGTTTTCTGCTCAGATGCGGGTAGAGTTCAAGGACTCTGACATCAAGCCTTTTTTTCTTCTGGCGCATAAAGACGATCTTCTATGAGTTTTTGCATGAATGGTGTCATTTTATAAAAATAGAGCTGGGAAAGTTTTTGCTCTTCGTTGAGAATCTTCTGCATTGGCAGAGCGACCAAGACACCAATATCGGTTTTGATACTCAGGAAAGTGCTTTTTGAAGATGCAATTGCATTACGAAACCCGCTTAGAGTGGTAACTTTCTGGCCATTTACTTCTTTAATAATGCAGCCGGCATGAAGAGACCGTGAACGAGAAGCGGCTGAAGCTGGGAATATGTGGGTTATTACGAGTGTTGGTTCAATCTGCTTTTCGTATTCCATGTAATGAGTGAGTCGCGGTTCCACCTTTGCAAGAATGGGTATGTGATTTAAAGTGAGTCCCATGATTACGAAACCACCAATGATCTCATAGTCAAGGTCTTCGTATGCAGGAAAGATAACGCGAATTCCCGGTGGAATGGTAAGTTTCAATGTTGTCTCAAGTTGGATTTGCTTTCCATGGCGGTAAATAATTAGTTTTATGTCTTCTCCGACACCAAGCCGTGCAACGTAATCAATAATTGAGACCCGATCTTCGCTCCACGGAGCTTTAAGTTCGCCAAACGAATCAACACGGAGTCCGTTGATTTCATAAATCATATCGCCCGGTTTCATTCCTGCGGTGGCGAGTGGGCTATCTGGAAGCGTTTCTATGATGTAGAGCCCGCCTGGTTTCGGATTGCCAAGAAACTCTGCAACATTTTCACTGGTGCCGCAAAAGATGATGCCCATAAATGGTTTTCTAAGCACCCTTATATCTTTATAGGTTGCTGCAATGTCATATTGTCGAAGGAAGAGTTTTACCATGTTTATGGGGATAATATATCCAACGTTTTGAGTTCCTTTCTCTTGGATTCCAGCCGAGTTTATACCAATGACTTTACCTTGACGATTGAGTGAAGGACCGCCTGAGTTGCCCGGATTGATTGCGGCATCGATTTGTATGAAGAACATATCGTCGACATGTTGGGGGCCGCTGACAATACCACGAGTACTTTTTAGAGCATCTTGGCCGAGCGGGTATCCGAGGGTGAAAATCTGATCGGCGCGATGTACCTGGTCCGAGTCTCCAAATTCGAGGATAGGAATATCACCCAGTTCTTTTTTAAGGAATGCAAGATCGTCAGGGGCAATCTGGAGAAGCGCAAGGTCTGCATCCGGCCATACATAGAGAAGTTTAAGGTCAAATCGTCGTTTGCCAAAACGTTGCAGCTGCATGGTGATTCCATATTCAGCGGCGCTGTCGACTACATGAGCATTGGTGATAACCTTACCGTCCTTGGTATAAATGAAGCAGGAGCCGAGTGATAGAGTCTGACGTGGCGAAAGATATGGCTCTAGAATATCTTTTTGTGCATGCTCGACATACACTTGCCCAACAGCATTTGCTTTTTCTTCAATAAGACGTGCGATATAATTTTCAGGAGCGGTGTTATTAGCCTTTGTTTTTCCCTTAGCCTCGATGACCGTGTTTTTGCATCCTGCTGCAAGAACTACGAGCGCGGCTAAAATGCTTCTTTTCCATTTCATCATACGGGTTTCCTTTTTTATCGACCTTTCCGATATTTTTCGGCAGCTGAAATAAGTAATTTTTCGTTGGTTTTGTTAGAACCATAGGCTACCACAGATATTTTGCTGAGAGATCCGGCACCCCCTCCACTAAGAATCTCGTCAAAAATGGCATTTACAGCAAGACTGGTAATCTTATTGGCTGGGCATTTAAAAATGCCAATGCTGATGAGTGGGAAAGCTATGCTTTTGATGTTGTTTTTGCGTGCCTCAATAACCGAATTTTTATAAGCATCGTAGACTTTGTTGGCGTCGTCATTATTGCTGCAATTGGGGCCAACCGTATGAATGATACGCATGATGTTTTTTTTGTTTTTATCGTAAACTCGTACATATTGATTTGGGTTGAGCCACGCCTTTCCAAGGCTAAAGTCATGAGGTTTCCCTTGGTTCCAATAGGAAATCATGTTGCTTATGTTTTTTCCTTTGGCTTGTGCATACTCGATGGCCTTATTTTTAAGTAATTCACTTACCCCTCCTCCTGCCCCAAGTGTTGCATTTGCTGCGTCAACGACAGCTTCTGCTCCCTCCTCGAGCATATCGCCAGTTTTAAAGGTTACGGTAACCTTTTTCTTGTCTGTACTGATGAGTTTGTAGGTACCATTAGAAATTTGGGTAACTTTTGATGGTGGCTGAGCAATGGTGCGGAGTGCCGATGATAGCCGCTGAAGTTCGTTTTTAGCATCCGAAAACGAAGCAAGCAAAAGGAAAAGCGTAGAGACTATATGTGCCGAAATCTTCTTCATAATACATTTCCCCGGTCCGCTCTTTTGCAATAGAGATAATACCATATTTAAACCTCGCACAAGTTGCTCCTTTGATCAACTTTTCATTTCCGCGTATACTAAAAGAAACAATCCTTTTTAGGTTGGAGTTTTCATTTTTATGGTTTCTACGGTAACTCTCGATAAACTCGTTTCGCTCTGCAAGCGTCGGGGTTTTATTTTTCAAACTGCTGATATTTACGGTGGTCTCAACGGTGTCTATGATGCCGGCCCGCTTGGAACCTTGATGAAGAGCAATGTTCGTGCTTTATGGCAGCAATCTCTGCAGCGGCTTGATAAAGATATTGTCTTTATTGATGGGGCTCTTTTGGGTCCCGAGACTATGTGGAAGGCATCTGGACACTTAGAATCTTTTCATGATCCGCTCGTTGAATGCAAATCATGTAACAGTCGGTTTCGTGCCGATGACGTTGATTTAGCAAGGGCGTGTCCTCGGTGTGGGAAAACCGATTGGACTGATGTTCGTGAGTTTCATCTTATGTTTAAAACTCAGCTTGGCGCTTCTGTTGAGCAATCTTCGGTTGCATATCTTCGTCCCGAGACCGCGCAATCTGTTTTTGTAAATTTCAAAAATGTTTGGACAACTAGCCGTGTTAAGATTCCATTTGGTATTGCGCAGATTGGAAAAGCGTTCAGGAATGAGATTACTCCTAAACAGTTTCTTTTTAGGATGCGCGAGTTTGAGCAGATGGAGCTTGAGTGGTTCTGTACCGAAGCAACAGCGCGTGAGTTTTTTGATTTTTGGGCAACGGAACGAACCTCCTTTTATAAGTCTATTGGTGTTAATCAAACGCATATTAGACTGAGGAGCCATGAAAAGGAGGAGTTGTCGCACTATTCGACAGCAACTTCCGATGTTGAATATGAATTTCCTTTTGGCTGGAAGGAACTTGAAGGTATTGCGTATCGTGGTTGTTACGATCTTTCGCAGCATGCGCAGCATTCGAAAAAAGATCTAGCCGTCTTTGATGAAGAAACTAAGGAGTCGTACACTCCGCATGTTATTGAATGTTCTGTGGGTGTTGACCGCCTCTTTTTAACACTTCTTTTTAATGCGTATTGTGAAGAAGCGGTTGAAGGAGAGGTTCGGACTGTTTTGCGTCTTCATCCGTCAGTTGCGCCGATCAAGGCTGCTTTCTTGCCGTTGGTCAATAAACTTGCTGAACCTTGTGAGCGTATTTATGCAGAGTTTAAAAAATGCGGTATTTCAGTTCAATTTGATGTTTCAGGTTCTATAGGAAAACGGTATCGTCGCCAAGATGAAATTGGTACGCCGTATTGCTTTACCTACGATTTTGAGAGTGCTGAAACAGGCACTGTTACTGTCAGGCACCGTGATAGCATGAAACAGGAGCGCATAGCCATTAATTCTATCGCTTCATATATTACGCATACGAGCCCTTTTCTTACCCCGTGTCCTCACTAGTTTTTAGGCTCGAGATGTTCGATCTGATTTTCTGAGGAGTTTTATGAGTGGTCGTCCCCTGTTACTCTCGCCGTGGCGTGTTATTATCGCTGTTCTGGTTGTTATGGCGTTTGTTGGTGCTTTTTTACTTTCAATTCCTGCTGCACAAAAGGTGCCGCATGCATTTATAGATCTGTTTTTTACTTCTGCCTCAGCGGTATCGGTAACGGGTATCTTAACGGTATCGCTCGACTCTTTTACCCTTTTTGGAAAGGCGATTATTCTCTTTCTTATTCAGATTGGTGGGATTGGTTTTTTAACACTTGCTATTCCTTTGATATCTGTTTTTTTTGATGTAGGGATGCAGACTCATTTGATTACTGGGCATCAATTTGAGCTCGAAAATTGGAGTAATAGTTGGACAAATACGCGTCGGGTGATCGGCTTTATTTTAATATTGACCCTTATTATTGAAGCGATTGGGGCACTCGGGTTTTATTGGATGCTTAATCCATCTCCGTCGGGAGATCCTCGTTGGTTTACGGCACTTTTTTTTGGTATTTCTTCATTTTGCAATTCTGGGGTTGCCCCGTTTCCTGATGGTGATATGTCGACCGTAGCAGGAAATATGCCATTGATTGGCCTGTCAACGGTGCTCATGGTTATCGGTTCATTTGGGTTTATTCCGCTCTATGAGATTGCGCGTCGTATAAAGTGGTGGTGGCTTGGTGAGTCGCGGCCGTCGCTTCACTTTACATTGCATAGTAAGATTATTATATGCTTTGCACCGCTTATGACTCTCATTTTTGTACCTCTTTTGTGGTATTTCGAAAGGGTGCAATTTTGGGGACATTCATTTTTTGAGACGATAAATCTCGTTCTTTTTAATACGGTTTCGCTGCGTAGCTGTGGTTTTACAACGCTTGATCCTATGCTTTTTATGCCAGTTACTATCATGCTTATTATTGTTTTTGCATTCATTGGTTCTTCACCGGGGTCCGTTGGTGGTGGAACGGGGATTCGTATTACTGCATTTGTTCTCACCCTCGCTTCAATTCGTGCTGCTATACGCGGGAGAGAGGATGTCGAGCTGTTTGGGCGACGTATTCCGTATAAACAAATTATTCGTACGTTTGCTGTTGTCGCAGCAAGTATTATGTGGTGTATACTTTCTACCATCTTGTTGCTTGTTGTTTCAACGCCCGATGTTTATGCAGAATTTCCTATTCATATCTATCTGTTTGAAGCGGTCTCAGCTTTTGCAAACCATGGGGTTTCCCTTGGGCTTGCTGCTAAATTGAGCGTTACCGGTAAGTTTATTATGGCGGCAAGTATGATTATTGGACGTATTAGTGCGCTTACGATTATTCTTGCAATCTGCAAGTATAAAGAAAAAAATGACTTTCAATATCCAGAGGAGAATGTTCTTCTGGTTTAGATGATCAAGGGAAATGGTGTTTCTATGAAATTTTGTGTTATTGGTGTTGGCCGTTTTGGGTATCATGTTGCAACAACACTTGCTGCACGTGGTATTGAGGTTATGGCTGTTGACAGTAATGAATCGGTTATTGCCTCTGTTCGAGATCTGGTGACGCAGGCGATCTGCATGAGAGTTACCGATGAGGAATCATTACGAAGTATCGGTGTTGAGGGAGTAGATACCGTTATTGTGGCCGTTGGTGAAAACTTTGCGCAATCTATCTTAATTACCGCTCTTCTGAAACAGCGGCTTGAAATAAAAAATGTGGTAGTTCGTTCGATTAGTCCTATTCATCGCGACATTCTTGATCTTATAGGTGCTGATCATGTTGTTTTGCCAGAGCAAGAGATGGGTATTCGTCTTGCCGATCAACTTAGTTTTGCGGGGATGCCATTTATTCAGGTGACCGAAGAATATGCTGTTGCGCTTGTTAAGACCCCTTCCAACTTAGTTAACAGAAGCGCTGGTTCTATTGATTGGGACGGTGAATATAAAGTAAAGCTTCTGGGAAGAAAGATTTTGGAACGTGTTGAAGAATATGCCCCGTCAGATCTTATTGGGGAGGAAGATCTTCTTGTTTGTGCAGGTTCAAACTATCATTTAAAGATATTTGCCGATCAATAACGTTTTCTCATGAAGAACATGAGGGCCGATTACAAAACCGGCCCTTTTTTGTTTCCACTCGTTGATAGAGTTTGAAAATGACGGTGAAAAATTCTGTTTGGTGGGATTGTAAAGAGAAAAAAACTGGCGGAATATGAAAAATGCTGGATCAAACTTTCAGATGAGAAAAATGGTGCCGAGAGATGGAATCGAACCACCGACACGAAGCTCTTCAGGCTTCTGCTCTACCACTGAGCTACCTCGGCATGCATGAATAAATTCTCTTCTATTGTAACAAAGCGCCTCTGGCTGTCAACAATGTATGATGTCCCCATTTGCAATATTCGGTTTACCGTATTTTTCTATTGCTCAATCGAGCAAGGTTAGTGCAAAGTGACTTGAGTTTTATGTGTAACGGTTGACTTGGAGTACACGTTTTATTAAAAATGGAAACAAACTTTTGAGAGTGGTGGCGAAGCCAAAAGGGAGAGTGTATGTTCCGGATGTGTTCATATCGGAAGTCAATAGCTAAAGTGCTGTTTTGGGCTTTCAGTTTTTCGGGGTTTGGGTCACATACGATTTCCGCACATGAGCTTTCTGCAGAAGACTCGGCAATTATTTTGGGACTTTCACTACTTTCTCGTGCACCACGACCTGCTCAGATGACTATCGAGTTTCAACCGGTTGACCAGGTTTCACAGGTCATTCCGTTGCCACTGAATCCTGTTATCGAAGGAGATCTCTCGGCGAACTCTCTTACTACGAGAAGTGGTACGTTAAGGATTGATGATGCATATACAATTACTTTTCCTTCAACACCAGGTGTTGCCGGATACGTGCTTGCGACCGATGGAACTGGGGTCACTAGCTGGGTTCCTTCTGGCGGTGTAGCTGATGCAATAGTCGATGGGGGGAATTCGTTTGGTCATAATATTATTATTGGTGCCCTCGATAATTTTGGACTTTCAATTAAAACAAATGATGTGAGTCGATTAAGTCTCAGTAATACGGGTCAATTGACTCTGTCAAGTTTGGCAGGAAGTGGTGACCGTCAAATGATGGTTGATGCGGCTGGAAATGTCTCCGCTACTACTCCAACTTGGCCGCGTAATATTGTTCGGGTTGCCGTTGGGGTTCCTGTTGTTGATGGGAAATATTATCCGAGTTTAAAGCAGGCGGTTGATTGGGTTAATGCCAATGCAACGTTACCGACCATTATAGAAGTTTCACCGGGAACGTATGCTATTTCGGATACTGTTACCATTACGAGCCCCTATCTTTCAGATATTGCGGCTATTTCTCCATCGGTTATATTCGTCCCAACACCTGCTATGGCTGGCCGTCCTATGATCCAGTATGACGCAACTCCTGCGTATGGGTCTTTTAGGTTAAATGGTATATCGGTTGTAGGGTTTGGGATACCCGGTTGGGCAACTACGCCCGGAAGCGTAGGAATCTTGGTTACGGGAACTGGTGCTGTCAATCTGAGTCAGGTTTCGGTGCAAGGGTGTTATCGTGGTATTGAGGGAGCTGGGTTATCAGATCCACTTCTTTTGCAGAGCCTGGTGATAGAGAGCGCATTTATCTTCCGCTGTACAGAGGCAGGAATTTATATTGATAATGGTGCTCGCTCTGATCTTTCGCATACTACTATTGAAAGTTGTGGTACGGCGCAGATAAGAGTAGCCCATTCTGACCCCTTAATGCCAACGACTGAGGTTTTTATATCAGCGTGCCGATTTTTTAATCGTTATGGGGTACTTGGAGATGGTGTTGTAGTATCTGGGAGTTCAGATGTAGCACTGCAGGGATGTAGAATTTATGATGTGCCGCGATGCATAGTTGCATCAACGGCTGGTATCGTTGATAGTGTTAATAACGCTTTTATCGATGGTACCCAGTATCACTATGCACAGCTTGATGGAACAGCATACATTAGAGCTGTTGGTGACATGGTTTCGGTGGGTGATGCGACTCGCTTTCTGGTTACCAATAATGATAATGTTTATTTTGATGTGTTTGATCAAAACAGCAATACGGAAAGATTGGGCAATTTAACGTTCAGTGAAAATACGATTTTTTCTGCGATGGTTGGGCATTCACCAAACGACCCTTCGTTGACATACCAGTATGATTGGTTCGGCGGACAGGGGCCGGTATTCATTATTCCAGAAGCTGCTGTTCCGGTAACGCAGGGCTGTATGAATATGATAAATTCTGCCAATCGTTCTTCTGGGGTAGGAGCTTTGGTTACTGGGTTGCAGGCGCATGGAAAACGGGCAGGATTGTTATTAGGGACATATGCATCTGACGGGATTGTTGCGACACCTGATTGGGCTTTGCTTAGAAGTTGGGATATTTATAAGGATCCAACTGATCATCATCTCAACTTTTCGTGTTGGAATGGGACAGCGTCGGTTACCAATCTTTTAGCCCTCTCATTGACAGGGAATTTGGGGTTGGGGGTTGCCGCACCGACAAGCAAGATTGAGTTGGCATCCGGTCAGATTGCTGCAGCTTCGACGGGAAATGGTGTTGCACCGAGTTACTCGTTTAGTGGGGATCTTAACACCGGAATTTACTCAGCAGGAGCTGATACCATAAATATTGCGACAGCAGGACTTAATCGATTCTCAATTAATTCTACCGGAGTAGTTGCAATTGCAGGTCTGACGTCGCCTGGTGTTGTGCATAATGATGTATTGGGTCAGCTTTCAACGTCACTTGTGACGAATGGCGATCTTGCAGGCGGAATTACAAATGACAAGCTTCTTGAGATTAATACGCCGGGCAAGGTAGCAAATGAAGCAACAACGGCCACCCCATTCAACGTGCCAGAAGCAATAATGATGCGTAATGATCTTGGTGAAGTGCATTTATCCATGTTATATGGAAATGTAACTGGAAATGTTACGGGAAGTTTGACTGGTAGTGTAATAGGTCATGCTTCGGAGGATGTGCGTCGGTCGGGTGATACCATGACAGGTTCTCTTAATATTGCTGGGGCAGCGGCAAATTTGAGCGTTGGTGGTGCCACTGATGTACAGGCGGCGACGATTAACGGTCATCTTGCCGTTGAAAGTACTCGTTACTTTACACAAGGGGTACCTGGAATTGCGCAAAATGTGATCCTTGTTCACAAGGGGCCACTTGATGGACCGAATGAATTTAACTCTATTAAAGAAGCTATTGATAGTATTACCGATGCAGCGGTAGACAACTGCTACATGGTGAAAGTGGGGCCGGGAGATTACATCGAAGATACCATCACGATGAAGGCTTACGTAACGCTTCAGGGTGAAATTTGCACCAATATTTTTGTTGACGATCCGTCAAAAGATGTTGTTGTTATGGTGTCTGATTCAACACTGGCGATGGTTAATTTGTATGGAGCTACCGATTCCGGTAAGGCAGCTGTTCGCTTTAATGGCGGCGGCGTAATTACGGTTTGGAACTGCAATTTTGGTAGTAGCGATATATTACTTGCGGTTAATAATGATCTGGGTACGGCTGTTTTGGATATGCGTGAGACCGTTGTTAATGGGGATGCTCAGTTTACGAAAGGTGTTGAGCTTGTACAAACAACTGCAGCGCCGTTATCAGCATTTATCTACTCTTTTGTTTGGTATCCTGTAGTCCCAACGATTACAACCAAGTGTTTTGAAGCAGATGGACCGTTGACCTATGCTGCTTTCGGTGATATTACCGTTGGCTCGCCGCTTGCTTTGGTTGGCGGTTCGGCTTTTGAGCTTAAAAACGGGGTTAATGTTAGTGTTCGTGATTCGAGTGTTCATACATTTCAGACAGCTGTCTCGGTGCCAAATGTAGGAGCGGGGCCAAACCTTCATGTTATTGGTGTATATGGGTATAACGATACTAATGATATTAGCGTTTTAAATCCTGCAGCGACAGGTGTTATTCAAGGGATGTTTGAGCAGAGTAAAGTTTACATTGATCCATCTGCGGCACTTTCTGTTTTTTTTACTGACCCGGTGAATTACGGAACGGTAACTGTTGGACCTCAGTACGTTGGAGATACAACTGAGTCTGTTACTAATATTAGCTCTCAAATTCAATATGCAGCAAGTCTTGGCGTAATTTCAGGGGGGACTTTTGCATCGGCCGGTGGCCTTAATGTTACTGTGGATCCTGGAGATGGCTATTTGGTGGTTGGTGTGGCACCCAATAATGTACTTAAGTATGTGGAGTGGGGTTCGCAGACCGTTGCGCTTGCTGCTAACACAGACAATTTTCTTTTTGTTGATAGCGATGGTATTGTGCATGCAGACTCTTCTGCGCCTGATGTTGAGGCTACCATCTTAATTGGTAAAATGCGGACTGATGCTACAGGTGCTGTTTTTCAGCAGGATGCGCCAAAGACAGCGCGTCATGAGCCATCGCGGTTAGATTCCTCATGGCGTACCGCACTTGGCCCGGTTTACGCCTCTGGCTCACAAGTTTCAAAGAACGGGACGGTGCAACTTGATGTTAGTTCAGGAAACTATTTCTTTGGAACGCTCGAGTTTAACCCTTCGGGTGGAGCTCCCGTTTCCTGGGAAGCTTTTTATCGTAATGGTTCAGGGAATTATACTATTGTTACCCAAAGTTCTGTTGACTATGATCATTACGACGATGGAACGGGCACACTTGCCTCAATACCTTCAGACAAATTTGTACGGCATGCTCTGTATGTTGTGAATGATGGGGCGGATGAAAAATATCTTCTGGTGTATGGTCAGGTTGTGTATGATACCCTTATTGAAGCGCAGAATGGTACCATTCCACCACAACCGGGGACGTGGACAGATAACATAGCTTTAATTTCATCGATCATAGTCAAGAATACTGTGGTTGCTGCCGATCGTATCTCCGAGATTCGTGATGAGCGCCCGCGCCTTGGTTTTAAAGCAAGTGGTGTTTCGGTTATTACTAATCATGGTGATTTAACAGGGCTGCTTGACGATGACCATCCGCAATACCTTTTGGTAAACGGTTTCCGTGCAATGGCTGGTCCACTCAATATGGGTAGTAATGCAATCACGAGTGCTGGTTTGATCAACGGGGTAAGCATTGCCGCGCATGCTGCGCGGCACCAACCAAATAGTGGGTTGGATGCATTGCTTTGTGCAGCCCCGGTGACTATTGCGACTGCCAATGCGGAAGGAACTTCAAATTTCTTGGCACGTTCTGATCACGTGCATGCGCATGGTGTGCAGACTGACGGCACATTGCATGCTCTTGCAATAGCAGGTGGGGCATCTGGCTTTATGTCGGGTGCCGATAAGACTAAGTTAGACAGTTTAAACCCGTCCCTTTTTGTGCTCAAGGCGGGAGATACCATGACGGGTGCCCTTAATATCAGTAGTGCAGCAGATCCTGCATTAACGATTAATACAAATAAGTTTGTTGTTAATGGTAGCTCTGGAAACACGGCTGTCGCGGGAACATTGGATGTGACTGATGCAGTGACATTGACGTCTGTAGCGGGTATTGCGGGTGTGGTCCATGGTGATGCGACTGGGCAGCTTTTGCCATTATCTTTAATTATTAATGATGATGTAAGCCCTACTGCTAATATTGCTGATACAAAGCTGGCGACGATATCAACTGTTGGCAAAGTGTTAAATTCTGCAACATCGGCAACAAGTGCCAATACCATTGACACTATTGTTGCTCGTAGTGCTGATAAAGGTTTTGCCATTAGTGACATTACGTTTGAAGATCGAGGCACGGTTCGTTTGCGTGAAGCAGCAGCGAGTGGGACTGATGAGGTGCGATTGCAAGCTCCGGTGGCGCTCGCTTCGGGAACCTACACCATTACCCTCCCCGAAGTTCTTCCCGCAGCAAATGAGAGTGCTTTGTTTAGTGATACGTCTGGTATATGTAGTTGGCGTCAGGGTGTTTTGGTTGGGGGAAATGCAACCACTGCAGATCTCACTATCGGGACTCTTACAAATTATGGGCTTAATGTCATTACGAATGGAGTGAACAGATTTCAAATTGGTAATGATGGATCAATTTATATGCCGGGGCTTGCAACGACAACATCGTCTACCGGTGTTTTACATTATGACTCAGCGACCGGAAAGGTGACAACATCACTGGTGGCTAATGCCGATGTAAGCACTTTGTCTCCACTTACTGACAATAAGCTGGCAACTATTTCGACGGCGGGTAAGGTGGCGAATAGCGCGACAACAGGAAATACTGAAGTAAGTAGCGATACATTGGTTTTACGTGACGGGTCTGGCAGCTTCCGTGCGAATGTAGTGACGGCTAACTTGGTGGGAAATGTTTCTGGCAATGCGACGACGGCGACAACGGCAACCAATTTTACTGGTTCACTTGCCGGTGATGTGACGGGAACACAGGGAGCAACTGTTGTATCTCTTGTTGGTGGTCAAACAGCAGCAAATGTTGCTGCTGGTACGATTCTTGCAAATAATGCGACAAATCTGAATACAGCGAATCAGATTGTGAAGCGTGATGCGTCGGGGAATTTCGTGGCGGGTACAATTACGGCAAATCTTGTAGGTAATGCAACGACATCAACAACGGCAACGAATTTTACTGGCTCGCTTACCGGTGATGTGACGGGAACGCAGGGAGCGACGGTTGTATCTCTTGTTGGTGGACAAACGGCAACAAATGTTGCTGCTGGTGCTGTCCTTGCAAATAATGCGACGTGGGACAATATAACAACGAGAATTGTAAGACGTGATGCATCGGGCAATTTTTCCGCGGGGACAATTACCGCAAACCTTGTAGGTAATTCGACGACAGCGACAACGTCAACTGATTTTAGTGGTTCACTTGCTGGGGATGTAACGGGAACGCAGGGAGCAACTGTTGTTGCAGCAGTAGGTGGTCAGTCCGCAGCGAGTGTAGCAACGGGGGTGACGGCAGCAAACAATGCGACCTGGGCAAATACTGCAAATCGTATTGTGTTGCGTGATGGATCCGGTAATTTTTCTGCGGGGACAATTACCGCAAACCTTGTAGGAAACGCAACGACATCGACAACAGCAACAAACTTTAGTGGTTCACTTACCGGTGATGTAACGGGAACGCAGGGAGCAACCGTAGTATCGCTTGTTGGTGGACAGACCGCGGCGGATGTTGCTGCTGGAACGGTTCTTGCGAATAATGCGACAAATCTGAATACAGCAAGCCAGATCGTCAAAAGGGATGCCTCAGGGAACTTTGTGGCGGGAACAATTACGGCAAGTCTTATAGGTAATGCAACGACATCGACAACAGCAACAAACTTTAGTGGTTCACTTACCGGTGATGTGACGGGAACGCAGGGAGCAACCGTAGTATCGCTTGTTGGCGGACAGACTGCTGCGGATGTTGCTGCGGGTACGGTTCTTGCGAACAATGCAACCAATTTGAATACAGTAAACCAGATTGTAAAACGTGATGCTTCAGGTAATTTTTCCGCGGGGACAATTACGGCGAATCTTATAGGTAATGCAACGACAGCAACAACGGCAACTGATTTTAGTGGTTCGCTTAGCGGTGATGTGACGGGAACGCAGGGAGCGACGGTTGTGTCTCTTGTTGGTGGACAGACAGCTGCGAATGTTGCTGCGGGTACGGTTCTTGCGAATAATGCGACACATCTTAATACGGCAAGCCAGATTGTCAGACGGGATGCTTCTGGTAACTTTGCTGCAGGAACTATTACGGCAAGTGTGACTGGAGCTGCGTCACTCAACGTTCTTAAAGCAGGTGATACAATGACAGGGCCGCTCGTTTTGAGCGGTGGTTCCAGCAATTTGACTGTTGGAGGTACATCGAATTTGCAAGCAGCGACTATTAATGGTTTGATGACTGTTAATAGTACCCGATCATTTACCTTAGGGGTGCCGGGAATTCCTGCGCAGGTTTTATTGGTACATCAAGGTACTATTGAAGGTCCAAATGAATTTAATTCGATTAAAACAGCGGTAGATAGTATTACCGATGCTTCATCAATAAAACCCTATGTAGTTAAAGTTGGTCCTGGCATTTATGTTGAAGATACCATTACACTCAAATCATACGTTACAATCTATGGATCAGGCGCTGAATCAACTGTCATTATGGTTAATGATCCATCAAAGGATGTTATTGTCGGTATTCCCGGTTCTGCTATTCGGTCGGTTGCTTTGACTGGTGCGACTGATTCAGGGAAAGCAGCAATCAGGTTTCAGGGAGGTGGGCTCTTTTCCGTTTACTCATGTGCAATGGGTGATAATAATATTATTATCGCGGCAGACAATACCAATGGTCCAGTACTTTTGGGTGTTCAGGATACGGAGATTTCAGAAACTTCAGAGTTTGCTATTGGGGTCCAGAACACTGTTGTTACTGCATCACCTATTGTGCTTTTTGTCTATTCATTTACCTGGTATCCTGTTTCGAATTCAATTTTTTCGAAGTTGTTTAGTGTAAACGGGTCGGTGACTACAGCTTTGATAGCGGATATGGTGAGTGGTTCAGCGCAAGTTGCGATGAATGGTACGGCGCTTGAAGTGTCCGATGGGGCGAAGATAAGCATTAGGGATTGTAGTTTACATCGTTTTCAGACAGCAATATCGGTGCCGAACGTTGGTGCCGGTCCTGAGTTGTACGTTATAGGAACGTATGGGTATAACAATACTGAAGATATTAATATTCAGAATACGGGGGCAACGGGAGTTGTTCAGGGAATCTTTGAGCGAAGCAAAGTAACCGTTGTTCCGGCAGCTACTGTTGCACTTTCATTTGCTGATCCTGTTGGCTACGGTACGGTGACTGTTGGTCCTCAATACGTTGGCAATGATATTGCGACTATAACTAATATTAGTCCGCAAGATGAATATGGTGCTTCATTAGGAGTTATCTCTGGCGGTACGCTCAGTGCAGCCGTGGGGCTCAATATAACTGTTGCGGCTGGAACAGGTTATGTGATGGACGACGTAGCACCGGACAATCATCTCAGGTATGTTACTTGGTCGGAGCAAACACCGCTTGCTGTTGCGGCAAATGCAGATAATTTTATCTATATCGACGAAGATGGTGTTGCGCATAGTGCGACGTCGCGGCCAGATTATGTTACTACGATTTTGCTTGGCAAAGTTCGTACCAATGGTTCTAGTATCGTTTTCTTCCAGGAAGTAGAAAAGGATATGCGTCATCCAGCGACAGCGCTCGATGATTCATGGCGCCAGGCGCTTGGTCCTGTATATGCAACTGGTTCTCAGGTATCAAAAAATGGTACAGTACAACTTGATGTTAGTTCAGGACAATATTTCTATGGAACGTTACCTTATGCGCCATCTGGCGGTACCGCTCTTTCTTGGGAGGCTTTCTATCGTAATGGATCAGGTAATTATACCATAACTACTCAGAGTTCGGTTGATTATGATCATTATGATGATGGAACGGGAACTCTTGCATCAATTTCTTCAGATAAATATGCACGCCATGCGTTTTATGTAGTAAATGATGGAACTCGTGAAAAATATCTCCTTGTGTATGGTCAGGTTGTGTATGATACGCTTATCGACGCGCAGAATGGCACTATTCCGCCACAACCAGGAACATGGACAGGAAACATAGCGTTGATTGCTTCTCTTATTGTAAAGAATACTGTTGTTGCGGCAGATCGTATTTCAGAGATCAGGGATGAACGGCCTCGTCTTGGATTTAAAGCGAGTGGGGTTTCGGTTATTACAAATCATGGAGATTTGACTGGATTGCTTGATGATGACCATCCACAATATCTTTTGGTGAATGGTTCACGTGCAATGACCGGTGCATTAAATCTTGGTACTAATAATATTACGAATGCTGGTCTTATTAATGGTATGACGATTACTGCCCATCAAGCACGACACGTTCCTGGTGGTGCTGATCCATTGCCTACGGAAGCACCTGTGACGATAGGAACGGCCAATAGTGAGGGTGTACGTGCCTACTTTGCACGATCAGATCATATTCACGCACATGGTGTACAAACTGATGGTACTTTACATGCGTTAGTTACACCAAATCCTGGTGGTGTTGCTGGTTTCATGTCTGCTGCTGACAAAACGATTTTGGATAGCCTTAACCCAGCACTCTTTGTGCTTAAGGCGGGCGATACGATGACTGGCGCTTTGAATATCAATAGCGCAGCAGATCCGGCATTGACTATAAATACGAACAAGTTTGTTGTTAATGGAAGTACTGGCGATACTACGGTTGCCGGTACACTTGGGGTGACTGGGGCTACGACGCTTTCGAGTCTCGGTACGGGTGTGCTGCATGCGAATGGCTCAGGACTTATTTCTTCATCTCTCGTTGTTGATGTGGATGTTGATCCGACAAGTAATGTTTCGATAGGCGCTGCAAAAGCGAATGCTGCGGTAAGTACCAATACTGCTGATCGCATTGTGCTTCGTGATGGGGCGGGTGACTTTGCGGCAGGTACCATAACAGCGGCGTTGATCGGTAATGTGACAGGGAATGTGAGTGGCAGTGCAGCAAGTTTCACAGGGGCACTTGTTGGTGATGTAACGGGAACACAGGGTGCAACTGTTGTATCGACCGTTGGCGGTGTGTTAGCGGCGGATGTTGCGTCTGGTGCTACTGCAGCAAATGAGGCAACAGCATCTAACATTATAAACCGTATTGTGAAACGTGATGGTTCTGGTAATTTTTCTGCTGGAACGATTACTGCAAATGTGATTGGTAATGTGACGGGTAATCTTTCAGGCAATGCAACAACGGCGACAACAGCAACTGATTTTAGCGGCTCACTGGCTGGCGATGTAACGGGAACGCAGGGTGCTACTGTTGTTGCTGCAGTTGGAGGAGTTTCTGCAGCAAACATTGCCTCGGGAGCAACGGCGGCAAATAATGCGACTTCATCGAATGTGATAAATCGTATTGTGCTGCGTGATGGATCAGGTAATTTTTCTGCGGCAGCTATTACTGCGACAACTTTTATTGGTAATTTGACAGGTAATGCAACAACGGCAACAAACTTTAGCGGTTCATTAGCTGGTGATGTTACGGGAACACAGGGAGCAACTGTCGTTGCTGCTGTGGGAGGTCAGACTGCGGTGCAGGTGGCGACCGGTGTGGTAGCGGCAAATAATGCAACTTCATCAAATGTGATAAATCGTATTGTGCTGCGTGATGGTACTGGTAATTTTAGCGCAGGAACCATAACAGCGGCATTGATTGGTAATGTGACAGGAAATGTCAGTGGCAGTGCAGCAAGCTTTACGGGTTCTCTTGTTGGCGATGTTACCGGAACTCAGGGCGCAACTATTGTTTCCTCCGTTGGCGGTGTTTTAGCGGCAGATGTTGCCTCCGGTGCGACGGCGGCAAATGATGCAACTGAATTAAATATCGTTAATAGGATTGTAAAACGTGATGGGTCAGGTAATTTTGTAGCAGGTACAATTACTGCGAATCTCATTGGTGATGTGACAGGTGATCTTTCAGGCAATGCAACCTCTGCGACAACGACAACTAATTTTACCGGTTCGTTGGTTGGTGATGTAACGGGTACCCAAGGTGCTACTGTTGTTTCGACGGTTGGTGGGGTATCGGCAGCAAGTGTTGCCTCGGGAGCAACGGCAGCAAATAATGCGACCTCATCAAATACAGCAAATCGTATTGTTCTGCGCAATGGATCAGGTAATTTTTCAGCTGGTACTATTACAGCGAATTTGGTAGGTAATGTTACCGGCAACGCAACAACGGCGACCACTGCAACTTCGGCTACAAATTTTACCGGTGCATTGGCGGGTGATGTGACAGGAACGCAGAGTGCAACGGTGGTGGCAAATGTCGGTGGTAAAACATCGGCTCAAATTGCATCGACTGTTAATACGGTAGCGACGGCGACGCCTTCTAACGTGGCGAGTAGTCTTGTGTATCGTGATGGTTCAGGTAATTTTGCAGCGAATATTATTACCGCAAGCCTTTCGGGAAATGCAACATCTGCGACAACAGCGACAAACTTTACTGGTTCTTTAGTTGGTGATGTTACCGGAACGCAGGGGGCGACAACGGTTGCGTCCGTTGGCGGTCAAACAGCAGCGAGTGTTGCAGCGGCGACCATTTTGGCAAATAACGCCACTGAGCTGAATACCGCAAGTCAGATTGTCAAACGTGATGCTTCAGGTAATTTTAATGCCTCCAACATTCTTCTCGAAAATCGTGGGCAATTGCGTTTGCGAGAGTCTTCGCCGGGTACAGACCAGATATACCTCCGTGCGCCATCAGTGATGAGTGGTAGCTATTACTTTACTCTCCCAAATTCGTCCGGATCTTCTGGACAGGTGCTGACAACTGATGGGTCAGGAAATATGAGCTGGTCTACGCCTCTGCAAAATCGGTATCGTGTGTCCGCTTATATGTCTTCCGATCAGTCGATACCGTACGTTTGGGGTGAATCTACTGTTGCGATTCAGTTTGATCGAGTACATTATGATCCTTCTGGTACTTTTAATACGGGAACGTATACCTACCGGGTTCCAATTGATGGGTACTACCTCGTGACGGTTTACGTCTCTCTGAACCAGCAGACTACTACTGCCTTGCGTCGGCTGCGTATATCTATCGATGGAGGGTATTTGACAGGATTACAACTCAGGTGGCAAGCATCGGATGATGATCCTAAAATATTGACTTCAGTTGTTTATTTGAAAGGGGGGCAAGATGTGCAGGCACATTATACAAAAACATCGGCGTCTGACACCCTGTATGCTGAAGGGTGCGGTTTGACTATTCATTTGCTATCGGTTGATTGAGGAGTTCATACCTGTAAGATCTCGGGAATATTGTTGGCTTCGCGCAGTCGTTCAGCGGTTGTTTTGAACATGGCGTTTCGAAAGCACTTTCCGATGAGCTGGGTGATCCATCCTGTGTAACTTTCGTAATGAAGTTCTTCGCGCAGGCCAACGAGAGAACCGAAGTGTTCAGTATCGATAAAGGTAATTTTTCCGGTGTCTTTTTCGACTATGAAGTTGCAAATATGAGGATCGAGTCTGTTACCAAAGAGGTGTACGAGTTCTATTCCCATAGCACGGTCTTCTGCTCTGCTGAGTTCGAACTCGCGTTCTTTAATGATTTCATCACAGATAATTGCATAAACGGACGGCAGTGATGCGGAGAGTGCTTGTGAACCCATATTATGTCCGATGACAGTAAAATTTTTTACGTTTGCCGGGGTCCAATACCATTTTCGTGGAGTTGAGATCTTGTTTCGCCACCGTTCATTTTGTTTAATAATATTGTTTATGGCATGCAGGTTTGGAATGCGCGTGAAGCCAGCAAGGTATCGATTTATCCCGCCGCCCATGACAAAGAAGAATGCTGGAATGAGTCCTTTGGAAAAGGGACGAACGAATGTTTCGGGTGTTTCAAGATAGAGTTTGACGACAAATGGGTGTTTTGTACATTTAAGAATAATAAGCCCTGAACTTTTTCCATAGCTGAAATCATGATCTTTCAAGATAGAAAAATGTGAAAGTTTTAATCGAGAGCTATGTTTGTTTGAAAGGATCTCCGCGGTTAGTTTCTCGAGAAGACCTTCAAGTTCTTTTTTTGAGACTGAGTGACCAGGTTTGTTTCGATACATCACCTGTTCTGGTAGCCGGCATTTTTCTAAAAATGTTTTGTCGTATCGACCGAACATTGCCCATGCTTCCAAGCAGTTGTCGGTTAAGGTGTAGTGCTGACCATGCGGTGTATTACTCCAATATGTTTCTATTTGTGGCACGAGTGCCGGTGGCCGATGTATTGTTCGTGATTGTGTTGAATATACCTGGACTAACAGAATGATACATATGCTAAATATATGTAGCAATGAGTGCTTCATAGAATATTCCCCTTCATTTAACTTACCACACGACGATTTTACCGTGCAAGGAGCGGCGATTGATTTTTGTTTTTTGTATCTGGTAATCTTGTTCTAATGCTTACAGAGCATGGAGTGGAGTTACAGAAAGGAGCGTAGTTATGAAGTATCTAGATGAAGCGGGTGCCCAACGAGAAGCGGTGCTTGCCCGACTAAGTGCGTTGCCGAGAAAAATTCTCGAGCTGCTTGATCATCAGGTAGTGACAGAATTGGTTTTTCATGAGTTATGTGGTGATCATTGCTTCGGTTTAAAGCGTGCGGCCTATATAGTGGACAACCCTGATTTTGATTGTTGCCGCGGGATTGTCGGGTTTGATGCTGAGGAGTCGTCCGCTGATATTGAAGAGGGATGGCGGGATCCTCTTCAATTTGAGCAGCGTGTTAAAAGTCTGCCGTTTAACCAGAAGGTACGAGATCTCTCATATGCGAGTGTTTCGAAAAATAACAGTGACTATGTGGTTAAGGAGCTTGGCCGACAACTTGGTATTGTTGATCCTGCCGTTCGAAGTTGGCGTATAAAAAACGGAAACTACGGTCTTTTGCTCTTTGAGCATGAGAATGATGCAAGCCATGCTGGTATGGAGCTATTAGACAACGGGCTGAGCATCCTTGGTTTTTGTCCGTTGTTTTAGAAATTTTACGTTTTAGTGAGTAATACCAAGGGCAACAAGTCCCGGGAGCTCTGTGCCGCTAATAAATGCGAGAGTTGAGCCTCCTCCCGTTGAGCAAAACCCTATTTTTTCTAATTTTCCCAATTTTTCTGCCATGCTAACTGCGTCACCTCCACCGAGCACAGTGTAGGCGTTTGTGCTGGAAAGTGCATCAAAGAGTGGTTCATTGAGTACGGTGTCATGTATGTTTCCCATTAGCCCGTTATAAAAGACGGTTCCAGCCCCTGCAATTATACGAGTAAGTTGAGTTAATGTTTCTGGTCCTACGCTTATGCCGATGGCATTGGCAGGAAATGGTTCATTTGCTGAAATGATTGATCGTGGTCCATCCCAAGACCCTGTGGCGATGACAAAATCTTTTGGGAATATAAGTTCTACCGAATGTGCCTGTGCCGCGGCTAAGAGTTTCCTGGCTTGTTCAATAAGCTCATCGGTTACCAGCGATAGGCCTACCGATTTTCCCAGTGCAGCCAGTAGGGAAAATATGTTTGCCGGAAGCGGAACAATAGTTTGTATATGGCCGGTTTTCACGAGGTCGGTAAGATATGAGAGTTTTGTTTCTGGTTTTCCGCCGCCGACCATGGTGACAAAGGGGGGTTGTGGTCCTGTGCGGAGAGGCCACAAATGTTCCAGTTCGTGATCGATGAGAAGGCCGATGCTGCGACGATTTTTGGGGAAAAGACGTGGGAGTAGTGTTACTGAAGTATCATGTCTATGGAGTACACCCCAGGCGTCGGTGAGGTACCAGTTAAAATCCTGGGCATACGATTGTGCAAGTTCTTCACTTCCTTGCTGTTCGCGAGGATCAAAACGAAGGTTTTCGTGAAGAACAAATGACGAAAAACCATGATTATCAAACCATGGCCTAAGAAATTTAGTAGAAAGTGCCGGATCAAAACCGACTGGTCTGCCGATGTGGGTGGCGATCATAATCGCAGCACCACTCTCTTTCAGAAAGCTGAGTGTTGGGATGAGCGCGCGGAGTCGGAAATCGTTGAGAATTTTCCCGTTTTCGAGTGGTACATTACCATCGATACGAAAAAAGACGCGATCATTTGAAGAAAGGTGTGGGAGATGCATGGTACTACTTTTCGCGAAAGAGTGAATATGGTTCTTCCCAAAATGTAGCGCATACTTAAATTTAAGGAAAGATTGAGAGAGGATGGAGTACTGGGGCGAAGGCTCTCGCCCCAGATCTTTTTATCGAGAAAGGAGCGGTGTGTAATTTGGTGCTTGTACCATTGATTGTACCGCGGTGTTTGTTGTTGGCAGGGTAAGTTTGTGTGGTTTAATGTTGTACTTGTATCTGAGATAGATACTGAGAGCTACCATTGCCCCTGTTATCGCCCAAAAAGTGGCGATGGTGCTGGTGGAGCTGAGAAAACGGTACAAAGGTGTTTTTTCAGTGATGAAGGTGTAGGTGGTGGTGCAGCGGAAACGATCCAAAGGTTTTTTTTCAAAATTTCCATTAGACAGTTTTTTGCTCTCGGGAGTTTGTATGGCAATTTCACCTTCCTGGTCAAAATCTATAACGTTATCAATTTTTTGACGATATGTGGGATTTGAGAATCCTTTGTCACTCATAAAATTTTTATAGCATTCTTCATAAGAGATGCCTTTAAAAAATTTGATGTTTTTTTGATTTTGCAATACCAAAGATTCACTGGTTGGGCGGGGAACGTCTGATTCTTTTTTGGTATCTGTAGTGCTTTTTTCGATGGTTATATTTTCTTGAATTTCCGTGAGAATGTTGCGCAGACCTTCGAGGTCATTTGTTTTTACCTGAAGAATGGTATTGATCAGGTCTAACTCTGATCTTTGTGCCAGATCGTTTATAAGAAATTGAGCTACAACATTCCATGTTTGAGGGTCAAGTTGATTGCATGATAACCCAAGCTGGGATACATGAGCGACGGGTAGTTGAGCGCAGGTTGTTGTGACGTTGCTGATCTCATCATTTTCAAACAGACGAATGATTTCGATGAGTGATGCGTCTTGATCAATATCTTTAGCTTTGCTTGTTCGGAATGTTCTTTCGTTTAATTCTGCCAAGCCTTCATCCAGTATGTTGTTAAGTGCTTGTTCTTTGATTTCTTTTGCCTTATTTTCAAGCTTTACAAGAATGCTTCTAATAAAATTGTGTTCATGGTTGCTTAGGGTGACATTTTTCTTTTGCGCGTCCACGAAGGCGCAGTGAAGGCGATGGATGATTGTCGGGTTTTCTGTGCAGCAAGTTGTGTTTGTGTCTCCAATTTTTGAAATGATGTCTTCGATTTGTTTACATTCTTCAGGAGACAATGATTTTTCATAGGTTTTGTCAGTTGCATAATCGCATATACGTGTCATGTAATTGAAAAAAGAAGGCGTTTCTTGCTGGGGTGAATTTGGAATTATTTTTTTCGCTTCTTCAGCTGCGCAGATTTTACCTGTGGTAATAGTTACGACCATGAGAACGAAACAAATTACTTTAAATATATTTTTCATGCTTGCGCTATCCGTTTTTTTTGTTTTGAGTGTAAAGTTTGTCTTTTATGTTACTAGAATAATGCTATTCTGTCAACAACAATAATTTCATCTTGAAACTTTTTAATCGACTTTAAGTGCTGAGGCGAGTGGTAGGTTTTTAAGGCTTCTTGTTGCCCACCATGATCCTAAAAAGCCGAGAAAGGTGATAAAGATGAGTGTTGCGGCAAGTGGTTGCCAGCAAAGGTGTGCGGGCAGATAGGTGGTGCCATATGTTTCTGGAAGGGGAATGAGGTGAAAGCGGTCAATGAGGGTGCTGACACATGCACCTATGAGTATACCGATGCCGCTGGTAACGAAGGTGAGGCCGGTGCCGAGGAGTAAAAAGGAGCGGCGAATAATGTGAAGGGGAATTCCGGTAGCGAGTAGGATGGCGATTGTTTTTGTTTTGTAGAGCAGGTAAAAGAGCATAAAGGCGATAACGGTGATGGCGGCCATAAGCGCTATGAGGAATAGAATGCTGAGGACGGCGAGTCGTTCGAGGCGGAGTGCTGTTGCAAGAGTTGGGTAGAGATCTTGCCATGAGAGGACCTTTAAATTGAATCGATCCTGCAATTTTTGTTTGATGGTTTTTTCTGAAAAACCTGATTGTAACTTGATGCCGACCGAGGTGATCGATGCATGAGGATTAATTGTTTTGAAAAAATTATGGCTGCAAAAAAGAAGCATTGCATCATGCTCTTCAAGTCCGGTGGCACATATGCCGGTGATCTTAACTTTTTTCTCTTGAAATGAGGCAATTGTTTTTTTGGTGCGGCCAGTAGCGAATATAAGAGTTATAGAGTCACCGATGGTAACGCCAAGTTCATTAGCTAAAATACGTCCAATTAGGATACCTTTGTCAGTGAGAAAAGGTTCGGGAGGTGGAGAAGGCTTTTTGATGAAGGTAACAAGATTGCGTACATGGGAATCACGTCGTGGATCTATTGCTTGGAGTAATGCAGCATGTGAAAGGTCGTTGGTATCTTTCCCTTGAGCAATAACGTAGAGCTCTGCATATGGTGTATCTGCTACCACCAGCGAGCTGAATTCAGAAACCAATGTCTGGTGAATTTTTTCGTATGCAAGTGGTTTTTGCTGTGCAGATTCAATAATCATATCGCAGTGAATAGTGCGGAGTAATGAGATAGTTATGGCCTGAAATCCTTGTAAAAGTGCAATGCCAACGGTTATGGCGGTTGCAATCAGAATGATGCTTCCGATTGCTACTTTGGTAAGGTGTGAGACTGCTGATTCATCGGGGAGCGAGCGAGCAAACCGGATTGCAAGAAGGAGTGAAAAATTCCGCATAATCTCTTTTCTTGTCAACTGATACAAAGGTGACGTACGCTTGAGACGAAGTTCTACGTTAGTAGTCTACGGTAAAAAGGGTTATTTGTATGAAGCGTTTTTATTTTGCGTATCTACTTTTTTTTGGTTTTTCACTTTCTGGTGCCCATATTTGGGACTATGTTAACTGGGTTCGTTGCCCCTTTGAGCAGCCGTGTACGATAAATTGTGGTATTTGTGATGCACGTCAGTTTGTACGTAGCTACCACGTCCTTCGTCAATTAAGCTCTATCGACAATCTTCATGCTCTCTGGGTGTCCGATACAGTGCGTGAAGTTCATGGTTGTCTGGTTAATCGCTGCGGGAAGGCACCGGATGCAGAGATAAAAAGTAATAAGACTAAAACCGTTTTTTATGTTTTAACAGATTTGGACCGTGATGCCTGGCGTTATGTTCTCCATGTCTGTGATCGTTGTTATTACCCTTCGTCTATTCGCGCGATAACTCTAGACGAAGGATATACGGCTATTTTTGGTGGCGACATTATGCGCTTTAAGCGAAATAATTTTGAGGTGGTGTTTGATGTGGCGCTTGATCCAGAGGATCGGCCTGCTATTGAGATGACCAGAGGTACGATAAAAATTTGCTTGTCATGGTGCGATGCACCTGAGGCGTAGCGAGTACAAGGGCACCGACTGTCCATCCTAAAGCAGAAAATATTGTTGCTGAGGAGCTGTCCCAATCAAGAAGTTCGTTGATTCGTCTCCTGGTGAATGATGATGAATTTCTCTGTTCGCCTTCTCGATAACCAAAAAGTAGACGAGCTCCAGACATTACGAGAGCACGCTCAGGGTCGTGGATAATAGCGCGAGCGGCTTTAAGACAAGGGACTGCTCCCAGAATCATCCAGGCTGTAAGGGGATCAAAAGGTTTCGCAAGTCGGTGATATGCGTAGAGTGTGGCAAGTGTATACAGTGAAGGAATAGCGGCACGAGCAAGATTAATAAACAGATGTTGTGCGTGTGCCCATCCCTCTTCGCGGCATGAACCGTATCCAAATATTTTACCAAGAACACCACTTGCTAACCAATAGGGAGGATAAATGGTAACTTTGCTGCAGAAAGACTTTTTAATGTCTTTGTCTATCGAATTTACCAGCAATTTTGCTTCTTCGCTGCTAAAATTTTTTTTGACAAGATATCGATTGAGTTTGTTATCGAAGCGTTCTTCAAACTGATGTCCAAGGGCACCCTTTTTTTCTGCAATGTTTGGACCAAAGAGTGGGTGATAGAGGTATCGAATACCCTGATCGATGCTCCAGTAAAGCGCTCCCGAGCCAGCAAGCCAGAGTGATCCTTTGGCGAGGTTTTCCCAGAGTGTTTCATTGGCGTGAGCTGAATGAGCGATGGCTCCCGATAAAAGGACGAGCGCCAATAAAGGCGCCCGTCGAGAATTCTTTCTCATGACAACCTCCATTTATTCCATTTTTTAGTTTTACAACCTCAAGAGGCCCAGCATTTCATTGCCCAAGAGGTTGTTTGTGCGAAGTTTTTAAATAATTTATTTTTACCCAGAAGCGTGTTTAATGCTCCGTAATCTTTTGATTTAACAACCTGATCATGCGTAAATGAGAGGAGCCGTGGTAACACCACAATGCCAGTGATATTCTGCGCTGATCTGATCCCGAGTCCATCAAATGTTTTTTGTAATCCATAACCACCGAACATTCCGGTAAGTGTTGGTATAACAAGTGAGTACCAGGTGAATTTTCCGCTTTGCCATTTGTCGCTGGCACGATCAACAGCAGTAACAAGATCAAAGATGTGTCTTCCCCCTTCCCACATGAGGAGATATTTTGGTGATTTATAAAAGAGAGCAAGTCCTGCAAGTGATAGAAGGATTGAGGGAAGTTCACGGCAAGTGGTGATGTAGCTGTCTAAAGGTGCAAATTCTTCTTGGTGGAATTTAACTGCTGCATTATTTGTTTCCTTCGATGTGTCATCACATGTCTTGAACATGAATCCGAGGGCTTTGTTATAGGTGTCAAAGTACGGTAAATTTTTCTTTTTCTTTAGTAGATCCTCGAGATGTTCCTTGTGCATCATTTCCCCAGGATGGTTTTTTTTGAAATCATCGATATGTTGAGCAAGTTGGTATCCTGATACGCCGCCTTCTTTAAAATAAGGGCGAGCTTTTTTTATATTGGTATCAGCATAGTGTAAAAAATCATCTTTAGGCCGAAATGGTAACATTGATATGCTTTCCTGATTTTTACCCTCTTTTTTTTCAGGTTTATATTCTGTTGCCCAGTTAAAAAGCTTTGGCAATAATACCAAGTTTGCTGCATAATATGCGGCAAAACTACCGGCAAGCAGTGCGTACGAATCACCACGAAACAGTTCTGCCCGTGTCGGTGGTGTAACAGATTGTGTGACAACAAAGAGTGTGAAGAGAGTGAGAATACGTTTTTTAGTTAGCATATGTATGCTCCGTTTCTGATGCGTAAAACGATATTTTTCGTAACAAATCTTTCAGCTTGCGACAATTTCAAATTGATATTGATGTTTTTTGTCCTTTTTAATTATTTTGATATCTTTTTTAGTATTGCATAAACTTTCTTATTTGGCAATACCGGGTGTTGCGCGTATTTATTCGATGCCTTTTGCTATCCCTCACTGATCTTCGAATATCGAATGAGCTGGGGTGGTGGCAGTGGGGATAACACATGGGTAGTGGCCGTTCACCCTGAGCGAAACTCCGCTGGAGTGGAGTCGAATGGGTTGCGAGCAGCGTCGGTATTTAGGACGAATTTGTGATCTGATTATGTTGCGGTTTACCAAGAATGAACGCCTGGCAAACTATAGTCTTTTGAACAGGTGCTTTCTTATAATAAATCAGCATACATGTTCATTTTGATTGGTGGGTGGCCCTATGGATATGGTTCAACTGGCAATTGGTACTGATCATCGAGGGTATCAGCTAAAACAATCACTCTTAGTTTCGCAAAAACTTGCGCGTTTGGGTATTCAACTTTGTGATGTTGGTGCCTTTTCAGATGAGCGTTCCGATTATCCTCTCTTCGCACAGGCGGTTTGTTTACAGCTTCTGGCCGGTGACGTTGATGGTGGGATTTTACTCTGTGGCTCTGGTACCGGAATGGCCATAGCAGCAAATCGATTTCACGGCATTTACGCTGCAGTTGTGTGGAATGATGAAATTGCGCGGCTGGCACGTGAGGATGATAACTGTAATGTCCTTGTTTTGCCTGCCGACTTCATGTCCGTAGAGCAGGCAGTATTTTGTATAGCGGCATGGCAAGGTGCTCGTTTTAAGGAAGGCCATTACGCAGAACGTTTGTCACTTATTGAAAAATTAACGAAGTAAAGAGAGAAGATTGGGCACTTCGGAAGGATGTCGCCCGCGCACGGTTTTGGTCTTCCGAAGTGCCCAAATTTTTTTAAATGACCTTTTCGCTGATCAAGTCTGTTTCTTCTTGTTCTCGGTTTACAAGGTGTTGCTCGTAAAAAGAGCGGGCATGCCTTCTAATGAATGAAGAAAGGTCGTTTAAGTCCTTGACGACTATTGCGGTGAATGCCGCAGCAATGGTAAATTCAGCTAATTTTCCATCAACGACGGAGATCCCCCATCTTTTGAGGGTTTTGAAGAATCCGTTTTCGCGTGCATCATCATCATCTGTTTGCACTTTGGCGCCCTGTTTTTCAATCTCTTTAATCTGTTCTTCAAGCGTCATATCTGTTCGATAGGTAAGTTGACAAACAGGTTTCCGTGCTCGAGAACCGATGAGGTTTCGTTTTATAGTGCTTAAAAAGGGTATCTTAAGGGCGTCGATAGTTTCTTGTTTTTGAATTCGGAGAAAATACCAGAGAAATGCAAGGTACGGTAGTGATCGTTTGACAATGGTCACAAATGCTGTATTTACGGGCTCGGTGGCGCGCCAGAATCGGTTAAATGAGCTCAAGTTGACTTCATGAAGTTCATGCATAATCTGCTTGATATTATGCGCAAGAATAATGCTTTGTGATTCAATTGTGTCTGCGAGTTTATTCTCATTCGAATTGGCTACGGTATCTGTGTTCAATTCTTGGTAATTAAAATATTCGCCAGATGCAACTCTTTGCAGGTTAGCGCTAATTTCCGTAAGGGTGATATTGGCCATTTTGACAACTGCAGCAGCTTCTTCAAGGGATATCGGGGCCGAATTTTTTGAGTACCCATCAAGTGATGCGCGAAGCACCGCTATTTTGTTGAGTGTGTGGAATGTATCAGGGGACGGGGTTTTTTGGTTGATAATGGTGGATAATTTATCAAGCAGTTGTGAATAACGTTTTACGAAAAAGAGGAAATGGTGCGATGGTTGGTAAGGTACGGCTTGTTCAGCTACGGCGGTCATGCCTGCCGTGTTCATAAAAATAAGAATTGCCGCAAGGATCTGTTTTTTCATGTGAGCCTTCCCTCGAAAAATCTGCTTGTCATGTATTTTGAATAATTGCTTCTACGTCTTCCCGACGCAAAAATTCACGTTCTGTAAGGTTATCTGCTAACTTTTTGAGTATGTCAAGATGGCCACTGAGTACATTTTTTATTTCGCGTGTACAATGCTGAACGATTTCATATGCCTGTTGCTTAAATTGATCCTGTGTAGCGGCGGCAAATTTTTTGAATGGGATTCCTTTGGTGATCAGATTTTCTGCAACGTTCATGGCTTCAATAGCTCGATCTTTACTAAATGTTGAAGTTGCCCCTGTATTGAGAAGTTCGCGAGCAGCTTGCCCTGCTACAAGCGTTTTAATGATAGTTCGTTTGTCGGTCTGTGCGTCTTTCAGTTGTTCGTTATTATTGCAGATATAGCAGTTGCCATACTGTTGTTGCAGCCCAGATGGTTTATTTGTTTTACTGCTGAGCTTATCTTGCCAATCGTATACTTCGCGTGGTGGTACCTGCGTCGGTAAGACTGTTATAGCATCAATTACGCCTCCTGCCTTGCAGAGGTAATGGGCGAGAGTAACACCAGCAATTTCAGCGGCAATGACTGCTTTTTCTTCATGGGTGAGTCCATGTCCCCAATTTATTTTACGGGCGATACTATACAATGACTGATAAAGTGTCTCGAAGGAGAGTGGCGCATTAGTCTCTTTTGCTACTCCGAATGCATGCTTAAAGACGGCAACGATGTCACTTTTAGTGCATTGTGACGATGCTGATGCGAGACGGTCAATCTCTGCCTCCGAGAGGCTTACGTTATAATGTTCGCAGAGTGATTGCCAAATTTTGAGGCGTTGCTCTTTGTTTGGTTTGTAGAGAATAAGAATGCGATCTACTCGTCCAGTACGTAGGACGGCCGAATCAATAAGATTAAGACGATTCGTCATAATGAGGACAATAATTTGCATGCTGCGTGGATTTGTGTCGTTGTAGAGCTCATCGAGAACTTTTAATGCACTATACAATCCGTCAGGATTTGAAGCATGCTGAAGTTGCGCAAGTTGAATTTCGTCAATTAAAACAACGGCTGGGACCTGGAGCCGTGCACGTTCAATAAGCATTTCGATATTTTTATCCGCGTTTGGATCAAACCGAACACATGCAATATGGCCAATTTCATTATCCAATGTTCGCAAGAAAGCATTTGCTAAAAACGTTTTTCCAGTACCCGATTCGCCGGCAATAAAAATGACACTTGGTGGTTTCGTTCCCGTGTAGGTAAAGACTGCCGGGTCTTTCATAAATTTGATGAGTGGTCCAAAGATCTCATCTATCTCTTTGCGGATATCATTAAAGCAGCTGTCGGTAATAAGTGGGCCATCACTTTCTGGATCGATACTTTCCGCAGGTCGTGCTTTGACTCCGCGTAACTTTCTATCAATACGGTTGAAGAATTTACCGAGACCGTCGACAATGCCGAGGCTCTGATTTAGTTTTACCGCAATATTAACAGTTTCGAGGATTCCTCCCGCAACAAGTGCCGCTTCCCCTATTTTTTTTCGATAACGTTCGCGATTTTTGAACATTTCCCCCTGAAAAAGCTGATCAGGGCCGAAATAGAAGAGTGCTCCTGCAGTAATACTTCCTAGTGCCAAGAGAGATGCAGAAATACTTATTGGGTGGTATCGTTGCTCTATATCGGAAATTTTTGAGTAGCAACGATTGAAAAATGTAAGCCCGTTCTGATCGGCTTTTTTAGCTAACTGTTCAACAAGAAGAGTATTGTTTTCTGCAAAAGAGCTTAAATCAGACAGAGAGACCTTCTTAAATTTTCTGTGAGTAAAGTAGATTTTTTCCAATGTGAGTGGAAAGCGGTTAGCGAATGGTGGTTGAGACTCAAGTTCTTCTGTGACAATTTGGATTATTAGTTGTAAGGAATAAAAGAGTCTAAGGATTTTTGTTTCATCGAGTGGGAACACCTGCTGGTGGCGCAGTTTTGTGAGTACGTTCGTTGTTTCACGAAGCCATGCGCGAGCTCTGTCGATATCTGTTTTTCCGTTTACCAACTGTCGCATAGTAAGGCTGATGTGCTGCATTTTAGCGATCGCTGTTTCGACAAGAACGTTAAATATGGCATAAAGTTCCTTAAGTCGCTGCGTTCGTTCCTCATCTTCAGGAGAGGGCGTGGTTGGTGAAGGTATTGATGCTTTTTCAGGGACGATTGAAGAGACAGCGGCCGCTGGGGCTTCTTGCTTTGTAGTTGGTGTATTGATTGCGTGTACTTCGTGTACCAAGGGGGTGATCAAAATACCCGCGCACAAACAGATTACCAGATTTAATTTCATATATTGGTTCCCAAACTGTTTCTGTTTGAATGATTTGTTGGAAAATAAAGATAACTAATTATGTTGTTTTTGTCAAAGTGCCAGCTTTTAAAAAGGGTCTTTTCTTGTAGTATACTGGTGACTTAAGGTTTGCGGTTTTTGATCAAAAGAGGCTTTAGCAATGAAAAGAAAAAATCTCATATTTTGGGGATTTGTGGTAACGGCAATTATTGCGCTCGCTGGTGGATTGCTATGGCGCGGCGGGTGGATTGGAAAGAAGTGCATTGCTTCACATCCTTCTTTTTCACTGGATCAGTTGCACGATAAAGAAGGCATAGTACCGGTAGCTATTATTGGTTCTGGCCCAGCGGGTCTTGCTGCCGCATTGTATAGTGCGCGGGGTGGCATGCATACGGTTGTTTTCGAAGGTGATAATCCTGGCGGGCAACTAATGTTGACGAGTTGGGTTGAAAATTGGCCCGGAATGCCGAAAAAATTAGGTAAAGATCTGATTGCTTCTGCGCGAGATCAGGCGAGAGCATTTGGCGCGCTTTTTGCTCAAGAGACCGTTGAATCAATAAATACAGGTGTTTGGCCGTTTGTCTTAAAGACAAACCATGGGAGAACGATTCATGCTCTTGCGGTAATAATTGTTACGGGCGCAACGCCAAAACGTCTTGGGGTGCCTGGCGAAGATCGTTATTGGGGAAAAGGGGTAACCACTTGTGCAACGTGTGATGCTCCATTTTACAAGAATGCTGAGGTCTTTGTTGTGGGTGGTGGCGATGCCGCTTTTGAGGAAGCATTACAACTTGCTCCTTATGCTTCAAAAATTACTCTTCTCTTGCGTGGGGACAAAGCTCGTGCATCGGTGGCGATGCACGAGCGTATCAAGGCGTATCCACATATTCATCAGCGTTTTAACACAAAAATTGTTGAGATATTGGGTGATGGATCTCATGTAACTGGCGTAGTTTTAGATGAAAACAAAGTGCGCAAAGAGGAGTCGATACGCGGTATATTTCTTGGTATTGGCCATGCACCAAATAGCGCTCTTGCAAAAGGAAAGGTCGATCTTGATGAGGCCGGTTACCTTGTCCTGCGAAATCGGACGCAGGCAACTTCGGTAAAGGGTGTTTTTGCTGCGGGGGATGTGGCCGATCATCGTTATCGTCAGGCCGGTGTTGCAGCGGGTGACGGGGTAAAGGCTGCTCTTGATACACTTGATTTCTTGCGGTTAGTCAATTTTAACGAGCGTTTGGCACAACAAATGGAATCGCAGCTTTTTGTCCCAGAAGGAGGGATACAACGACTTAAGATTGCCGACCTTGCTTCAATTGAAGAGTTTGAGACGCTGGTGAAAAAGCATACACTTTTTGTGCTTGATTGTTATACCGATATCTGTCCATCATGTACCCAGTTGTTGCCGGCGCTTGAGCGTGTTGCCTTTGAAAATGAAGGGCGCATTGTTTTTTATAAAGCAAATGTGAATAATTTCCCAACACTTGCAAATAGGTTGAATGTGCAAACGGCGCCGACTGTTCTTGTCTTTAAGAACGGGAAAGTCGTAGCGCGGTTGATGCGAGCGGTACCGCATCGTCAACTTGCTGATTTTGTTAATTCGGCCACCAAGTAATGTTTATTCCTCCTCTCCATCTTCCAGGCCCGTTTCGCCGCCGATGAGCTGACGATAATAAGGTGAGAGTTTGATGAGTTCTTGAGTAGTCTGGAACACGAATTCGTTGTTTTCGTGCAGAAGACAAAAGTCGAGAATGCGGTGTGCATTTTCAAGGGTACGTAAACGGTGTGCTATAACGAGAGTCATGCTCTTTTGTGCAAGTTCGGTGATCATCTGTGTAATGCGATGCTCGCTTACTTCGTCTAAGCTACTTGTTGGTTCATCGATGAGAATCAGTGATGGGCGATATGCTTTTGCCCGGAGGTAGAGGTTGGCAAAATTGAGGCGCTGTCTCTGGCCGCCTGATATGGTCATTCCTCCTTCTCCGATGAGTGTATTTAGGCCACCTTTATCCGAGAAAATGTACCAGATACCTACTGATTCAAGAAGATCGATGAAGTCTTCATCAGTATATGTATGATGTTGCGGAAGTCCGAAAAGAAGATTGGCGCGAAGTGTTCCATGAATGCCGCTTGCAATTTGTCCTTGCAGTGCAATGAGTTTTTGTCGTTGCTGATCATTTATTGTGTAGATATCGCAACCGTTTACCAGCACATGACCCGTTGTTGGTTTGAGCTGGCCACCGAGAAGTGAAATAAAAGTGGTTTTTCCAATGCCGGAAGGCCCAATAATACCATAGAGCTTGTTCTCTTGATCTCGGCGTACTGATGTATGAAGTGTAAGGTCGCTAAAGATATGTTCTCCTTCAGGATATGATAAAGAAACATGTTCGATGGCGATGCTTATCGGGTCGGTTGTGCATGTTTGAGAACCAATTTCTTCACTTACTTGATCTGCAAAGACTGGGTATGTCTGTTTTCCGTATGCTCTAATGTATCGGTAAAAGTCAGTGATTTTACGGTATGAAGATACTGCGTCAACAATATATTTGTCGAGTTTGATCAGCGGTTCAGTACTTCTAAAAATCATCACCATGAGCGAAAGTGCCATTATAGACGAGAGGCTGCCAGAGCGGACAAAAAGAATCATGATAGCGGCGATCACTGCTATAACGATTAAGTAACAGAAAACGGAAATACCACGAAGAAGCCGGTAGGTCATGTGAAAGGTTGCAGAAGACCGCATTACTCGCTTATGACTATCAGTGAGCTTGTGTAATACTTCATCGCTGGCGAATGTTGCACGAATGTATGCATTACGAGATAAACTTTCATTTCCGATATGATTTGCCATATCATCATCTCTGTTTGCCTGCAATTCGATTTTTTTGGTTGAGCGAATAATTATAAAGCCGAGGAATGTGCCGACAGTGATAACGATCCCTGTAACAATAAATCCGATAGTAGTGCTGTAATAAAAAACGGAGATGAGGGTGGTGATATTGATGATGAGGATTGGGATGAGGTCGTCGAGCATTTTTTTTGTAAGACGAAGGTATGCTTCAGATGTGCGTCGAATTTTACCGATGCTTACACCGCTTGAATGCTGTGCGTGATAAGCGGGATCGATTCCGAGAAGGCTTCGATAGGCATTGTAGCGAAAGCTGTCGACAACTTGGGCTTGGAGTATCGTAATGAATGGGCGTGCGATAAGCCAGGAGCTTGCTTCTTGTGCAAGGTAAACGCTTATAATGACAGCAAGATAGGTGATGCTTTGCGCTGAAATTGCTTGTCCGATAAGGAGTGGAAAAAGGGTGTTAAGAATATCAAATATGGTGAGTGAAACAAGCAAGCAGCCGGTGATCCAACGCTGCGCCCAGAAGATATGCCACCAGGGTTTTTGAAAGTCGATTGGAATCAATCGAACCTTGTCAGCTGGTTTTTCTGCTAAGCGTTTGAATATACCCATGCAAAAATCCTTTCGGTTATTTGGAATTTTCTTTTAGCATCTCTTCTGCAATCTCCTTGCGCAAGATTTTTTTATCAACTTTTCCTGTTGCGGTCATCGGGAGTGAACCTCTAATAATAAAATGGCGCGGTATTTTATATGGCGCAAGGTATTGCAAACAGAGATCACGTAATTCATCGACAAGTTTTGGATTGCGTTCTGTTATGGCAACAAATGCGACCGGGATTTCTTCATCTTCGGTTTTAAATCCGACTACGGCGGCAACAGTAACGTTGCGATGACGAGTCAAAATATTTTCAACTTCTGGTGGATAGATATTCATCCCCTTAGAGACAATGAGGTCTTTTTCACGACCGCAGAAGATGAGATACCCATTGGAATCAATTGTTCCCAAATCGCCGGTATTAAACCAGCCGTTAACCATAACATTGTTAGTTTCTTCTGGTTTTTGGTAGTAGCCGAGCATGAGATTTTTTCCCGTAACCCAGATAGTACCAATTTCTCCTGAAGGGAGAGGTTCTCCTTTGTTGTTTTTAATAGCGATTTTGACGCCGTAGAATGGTCGACCAATAGTTGGCGTTGGCGCATGAACGTCATCGAAGAAAGCAGAAATGAGTGGTGCTGTTTCGGTTAATCCATAGCCATTTGCCAGACGTCTGCCATAAAGCATCTCAAATCCGAAGCGTATTTTATCAGGAAGATTGTCACCCCCCGAAAAGAAGAGGCGTACTCGTTCAAAATGTACTTTGGGTAGTAGGCAAAATAACCCGTAGAGTTGTGGTATTCCAACGACGACTGTTGGTTGGTGATCCAGTCCTTCAATAAGAGCTGAACGTTTAATTTGTGGGACGATGATGGTTGCGGCACCAACGATAAGCGGGCTCCAGACGGCAGTGTTTTGCATGTAGCTATGGAAGAGGGGGAGTGGTGCGTAGACTCGTTCTTCTTCCGAAATCTCAAAATCACAGATTCCTTGAAGGCAATTGGTGAGGATGGCGCGGCCGCTAAGCATGACCCCTTTGGGTAGTCCGGTGGTTCCCGAAGTGTAAAGAAGTATTGTGCAGGTATCGAGATTCTCAGGTATCGGTTCTGCGGGAACGTCGGTTTCGGCAGGTGCGTCATGTAACAGTTCTTCGAGGGTAATTGTTGGTATGTTTCCCGCTATCTCAATTATTTTATCGCGGTGTTTTGCTGATGCAATGATAATGCTGGGGGTTGCATCATGTATTATATGCGTGAGTTCTGCTGGTGTTAAAAAGATATTGAGAGGTGCAATTATTGCGCCAGTACGCCATGCTCCATGATAGACCTGATAAAAAGGGAGTCCGTTTTCATACATAATAAGAATGCGGTTACCGGGCTTGATACCGCGGTGGAGCAGCTGTTTTTTACAGCGGGTTGCTTGTTTATCAAGTGTGGCAAAGTTCATCTGCTCGGTACCGCAAATAAGAGCCGTATGGTCTGGCCACTCCTTTGCGGCTCGTGCAAGAAGGTGGCGTGGATGTATTAGCTCACCATTGTGTGAGAGAGTTGTTTGGAGAATTTTGAATCGTTCTTCGACAGTCATTGTGGTACACTCAATAAAAAAGAAACTAATAGGTAGCCAATCCAAAGCTTATCGAAAGGGCCTTACGGGGATGAAGAGATCTAAGGGTTTGCTTATCGTTTTTGAAGGAATCGATGGTGCAGGAAAGACAACATTACTTACTCATGTTGCCGATATATTGTACCAAGCTGGTTTTAAGGTTGTTCAGACGCGGCAGCCTGGCGGAACTCCTCTTGGAGAACGGATTCGGAGTATTTTGCATGATTCGCCTGATCGGCCATGTCCACTTTCTGAATTTTTACTTTTCGCAGCTGATCGCGCCCAGCATCTTGAAGAGATTGTTCGACCTGCATTAGAGATGGGAAAAATAGTGCTTTCAGATCGCTTTGCCGATTCATCTGCTGCTTACCAGGGTGCCGGACGAGGGGTTTCGTCAGACTTTATCGGTTTGGTAAATGATGAAGCGACTGGTGGCATTCACCCCGATTTAACAATTTATGTTCGTCTTGATCCGAAAATTGCTGCACAGCGGCTTGTCGGCCGCCCTGAGAAGCAGACGGCGATAGAGCGTGAACCGTTGGAATTCTTTACCCGTATAGCTTCATGGTTTGACACGCATTATGGTGACCGTGATGATGTATTGATGCTTGATGCGCAGGATTCACCGTCAGAATTAGGCCGGACTGCTGCTGCGCGAATTAGCACGTTGTTGCAAGAAAAAGGGGTAGTCCAGTGAGGCAGGTGCCGCTAAATCTTTTTATTGGATCGGGTCCATCAGTTCGTAACGCACTTATTAAGTGGGCCTGTACGCTGTTGTCGGTAGAACCAGGTTCTTCTACAGCTGGGTTAGTATGTCAGCGATTGCATCCGTTGATTCGGTATCTTGAGCCGTTAAAAAATGGTTATAAGCGATCAGATTTTGATGCGATATGGAGTGAAGCATTGCGAGCGCGTGATGTTTCAGAACCGCTGCTGTGTATTATTGAACAGATAGATGCTTTGAATACTGCGTGTGCAAATAGTCTCCTTAAATTATTGGAGGAGCCTCCACGAGAGTTCTTTTTCGCTGGTACCGCATGTGCCCTTGAACAGGTACTGCCAACAATCAGTTCACGATCAGTAATTATACGGTGCCATCAAGAATATGAAGTGCGAAATCACGAGGATACGCTTTTTCAATTGATTTGTTCTGTTGATCGACATACACCATTTGAATGGTTATCGGCGTTGGAGAAAGCAGAACTTGACGATGTGCGAACACGGCTTGTTCTTGATGCGGCATTCGATCGACTTCAGTGTCGATTTAAAGAGGCTGTTGCTGAAGGTGGTCAACAAAATGTTGTTCCCATAGAGCGGCGTATTAAAATTATTTCTTACTCATTTGATCGGTTGCCACTACCGGGGAGTGTTGCCCTTTTTTGGCGCAATTTTATCTTGATGGTTTCCGCTTAATCCTCGAGGCCGAATTCACGACAGCGACGATTAACTGATGATCGGTTTACGCCGAGTAGTGTTGCGATTTTAGTTTGGCTCTTGAATTTTTTCCAGAGTGTTTCGAGCGCATGTTGGTCACGGAGTGCGTGCTTACCAAGAAGAATAATTTTTTGTATCTCTTCATCAGATATATTTTCGGTTTCATTGGTTGTTTTAACGGAGGTTTTTTTCAACTCATGATCGGTAGAGACAATACCATAGATGCGTCGTTTTAAATCGCATATGCTTTCGGGACGAATATGTTGTAATAGATCTGTTTCGCGAGCTGGCAGGAAGAGGTCTGGAGAAACCCGTTTTTCAGGGGTTAATTGTGCAGTAAGACCTTTAAGCAGATCTCCAAACTCGTTTTTATCGAGTTGTTCTAGGCGTGGAATAGCAAGTGTTGCGCGACGGAATTCGATGAGAAGTTCTGGAATACATGGTTGGCTGTCAATGTTGCCGTCTACAACCGAGCAGATAATGCGGACGTTGCTGGAGCTCCGTTGTTCGCTTTTAAGAGGATGATACGTACCGGTGCGAAGGTAGGAGCTAAGTTGCTTCTGTGTTTCTACTGCGAGGTTTTGTACATTTTCGATGTACAGAGTTCCTTCTTTATGAAGTTGCTCGAGAAGTGGTGGCTCGATATGTTCTGTTTTTGAGGTAAGGAATAGGGGATTAATACCAAAAATGCGATGTGCATATTGTGTACCTTCTTCCTTTTTAGCCAGTTTTATAACAGCAAACTTTTTACGAAGACTAATAGTGTGCAGCAGTTGTACGATAGCGCGTACATCTTCTTTGGGCCCGTTGAGGAGGAGCGGCTTTTGGCTGAGTGCATGCTTCAAAAGCTCAATTTTAAAGTTCAGAATTTTTTCACCAGAACCAGGGATTAATTCATTAACTAACCGTCCCGATTCGGTTGTTTCGAGGTAGAGGAGGTAATCCCACTGGGATGGATCATTGAGATGTGTAGTATGCTGTTTTATGAGATCAGCGATGTGTGGTGGGGTTATAGTGATGACAATGCTCTGCTTGTCTTGTTCATGAATAGCTGAGAAGAGAACCTTTTCGCGTGTCTCTTTAAGCAAGCAGGTTTCGGAATGAGGTGTTTTGTATTGGCTGACCTTATTGACTAACGCTTTGAGCGTCTGCGCAACGGGATGCCGTATTTGTACGTTAGGGTCGCAGCCAAGAAGTGATTTTGTTGATTCATTTACTGCGATAAATTTGCCTTGACGATAAAAGAGGATGCCGAACTTCTGTTCGTCTGCATGCCGAAGGAATGAGCGAATGCTTTCGCGGTACTGGTTGACCTCTTCATGCTTCCAGCGAAGCTCAGCTTCAATTTGTTTTTCACGGGTGAGTAATGCTTCCAGATTTCTATTGCGAAGCAGGTTGATAATTGGCCCAAGATAGGCGGCAAAAATGAGCATCTCGTCTCGTTCACGATCGCTAAAGAAACGATTTCCTTGTGCGCGGTGGTCGATAATGAGAACACCGAGAATAGTGTCTTTGTGGTGAAGTGGTAGCAGGATTTCGGTACGGAGCCCACGAAGGAGTTCGAGTGATTCGTGGTGAAGTGGATTGTCGCTGTAAAAAGCGGTGAATTCTACCTCATCACGGATAAGGATGCGGCTTTGATAAAGGAAGAAATCGACGAACTTGGGATTGGCGAAGGTATGCCTGATGCTACCAAGTTGCGCTTCACTTAAGCTGACGATAGGTGTTTCATCGAGAATAATAAGGCGAATGGAGTCATACGGAAGACCGAATGCATTGTTGAAAAATCTGCTCGTGACATGCTTGAGCTCAGCAACGTTGCTTACGGTGCCAAGGGCATCAATAATGCCGCGAAAGAGGTCGGCGAAGCCGATACGCCGTGGTAATGCAACATGATCTTTGAGGTTGAGAAACCGTATTCGAGCAAGACGGGTGGCAAAGAAATAAAGGGTTAGTACAAGGAGGGTGATTGAGATATTGGAGAAGGCATAGTTTTTGGCGCTCCAGAACTGTGGAAGTAATGGAATTCTGCACATTGAGAAATTGAAAACTAATTGAGGGACGATTAACCCAAAAGCCAAAATTTTCACTTGATGACAGAGTAACCTTGGTAGGGTGCTGGTTTTGTAAACATAAAAGATAGAGCTACATAAAGCTTGCGTGGCTACTGTCAGGGCAAAAATTTGAACAATTGTGTGCAAAGGCGTTTCTAGTGGGGTGGTATTATTAGGTGAGTAAATCCATAGGGAAATTAAGAGTGAGGATAGGGTGGTTCCTGCAGCAATTCTTATCCAAAAAAAATAGCGAGAGTTAGCTTTTTTTCGTAGTAAATCTTCTAAAAAAAGTGCAAGTGAAAGATGGAAAAAAATGTATGCTATCCATGCAATGCGACTTATCCATAGCTTTGAAAAGGAGAACTCAACAATTCCAATTTTGATAAGAGAACTGTATATTCGATGAAAACAATTTACTGATGAACAGAATAAAGCGATAATCAAGGAAAATGTTCCTCGAATTAATGTTAGGCTTTTGTTTTTTCTTGTATGTAATGTTAAAAAGGTTAATATTGATACTTCAAGGGAGAAGTAGATTAGATTGAGCATTAGCCGAAGATGCTGACTATAAAAAAATTCGAAAAGATATTTAAGTAACATATATCTTGATCTTACAAATAATAGATTTTATGCTTCTCTGGTAATACCGATTTTTTAGTGAAGGAAAATTATGAATAAGAAAATTATTTTTTCTATGTTTGTTGTAAGTTTGTTGAGTGGAAGTTGTAACCTTTTCGCTGTTGAAGAACCACCTTCTGATAGTGAAATGAAACCAGTGGAAGAGAAAGTTTGTTTGTTCCCTAAGAAGAAAAAGTTTCGTAAAAAAAGAGGGCAAGGTCGCACTCTCGAACAACTTAGAAAGCAAGCTCATAACAATAAGTTTCCTGTTTTTATTTTCTACAAGAACCAAAAATCCTACAAATATCCTTACTAAGATACCAAAAAGTGGGATGTTTGTGTAGTGTTCTACACTTGTCTCTTGCTGCGGGTGCCGCTGGCGCGGTATTAAATGGGTTTTAAGATTAGCAGACGGTGTCTGGCAGATGGTTTTGCTAGGCATTGTGCTGCTAATCTTTTTTGCTGGCGTGATTTTTGCGTATTCTGCTGTTTGCAAGGACGACAAAGCGGATTTTCTTCGTGCGCTGGAAATGGATGATCTTCTGGCGGTATCTTTGGAAGCTGCTCTTGGACTTTGTTCCGATTGATATCGGCCAGCTCGCCCCATCTACCTATTCTTTTAGTCAAAATAAAAGTTGGCGAGGTCGTTTTCCGATTTTGTTCTCTTGTTGTTCTTTAAAATTTCGTAAATTTTTTGGGCATATGCGTTGTTTTTTGGCCATATTTTTACCGTTTTATCGTTACTTCCAGAGATAATGAGGTCTTTGGTCGCCCCGAGAGCCGAAACAGCTTTTTCATGACCCTTAAAGGTTTGTGTGATTTTATTGGTTTTGATGTCATAGATCTGGATGTACCCTGTTTTATTTGCGATGATTATTTGGTTGTTGGTTGCGCATAGAGCAGTGATGGTTTGTTTATCCGGAAGTTGAAAGCAACGGATTAAATCACCTGTTTTGATGTTCCATAGTTGGATTCCTCCGTTTGGATGGCCGGTAATAAGAAGATTTTCGCTTGCGCATGCTGCGGAGGCTTGGCCGCCTCTACTTTGAGTTGCGTTTATGGAGGTAATAATATTGCCTGATTTGAGCTCATAGATGTGAATGGTGTCTTGTTTGCATGCAGAGACGAGTAGCCCTTGATGGATAAAGTCAGGGTGATTTGCAGAAAATGATTGAATTTTTGCTTTCGTATTCTGGTTAATCAAAGTGACAGTATAATTGGGCGATAAAAAAGGACGGCTTGCTAAAACGAATAGCGGGGTACCGAATGCATCCGTGAAAAATTCTAAGAAGGTCGCGTAATAATTTGTTTCCAGAGAGTTTTTAGATTCCCCAATGAGGTCATATGTATCGAGGTCGCTCCCCATCATGGAAAAAAGATGTGTGCCGTCAGTGCATGAGCATTTTGTTCTTAAGGTTTTAACGGTATTGTTGGTAAGATCTAAAATATGGGTGAAATGGATTTCATCCTCCAAAATTCCGACCTTTTTTGTACAACTGACTATAATTTTATTATGTTCATGATTGATTACTGGGCAAAGTTTCGTGACCTCTCCCTCAATACCATTAAATCTTTTGGTGGGAAGGTTAAGGCTTTCGTTAGATACCGCAATAGATGTAGTTTTTCTATTTTTTGGGTTGTCCATAGCTGCTATTTGGTTTACAGCTGAGCAAACCAATGAGGTACTGAGAAGCAAAGAAAAAAGTTTCCTGATTTTCATTATTCTATTTCCTCAGAGGGATAAATTACTTTCACTATTTAGTTTTCTTAGCCTACCGGCGTATTTTATACTTGTCAAATATTTCCGGATTTATCCCCTCGACAATGGGGGTGGTTTCCCTACACTAACATAGACGTTGGGTTTTTTTGGGTATTCGTTATGGCGTGTCTTTCTCTAAAAGAGCTGGTCGCTCGTGTTGTGCCAAAATCCCGTGATTGGCAGACAGTGCTCTTTGCGGGGTGGCAGTTTGCTGTCGGAGATCTTCATCAACATATGCGGCTTGAGCGTGTTGATGGTTCCCGGTTAGTGGTGGCGGTTTATGATTCGCATTGGATGCATGAGCTTTTTATGTTAGCGCCTGCTATTATTAAAGCAGTGAACGAATATATCGGCTCTCCTGAGGTATCCCACATTAAATTTACGTTAGCGCGTTCTCGAAGGCGATCTTCTTCACTTAAAGAGAATGATTCTGCTAAGGTAAAAAAAGATTTGGGCGAGAGCAGAGAATCTGCTGCAAGGCCTCAGATTGGTGCTCGCCATGAACTAGTATTGCGATCGGTAAAGGATGATGAGCTTCAAGAAGTTCTTAGGGGTTTTTTTAATCGCTGTGTTTTTTAGCGCTGTTCTTGTTATCGCTGTTGGCGGGGTACTGGCGTATCGACATATGCAACAACGATTTGTAGATGTTGCCGAGGGGAAAACATTTAACGTTTGTTATGTTGCCGGTCGTTCTGGAGGGCATATTATTCCGGCATTGACGCATGCGCGAAAGAGTCTGGCTGAAAATCCACGGGCACGGCTGCTCTTTATTTCGACTGATGCGCCACTTGACCGTTCACTGGTTCCATCGGCACCTGAAGTTTCTCTCCATGAGTGTCTTGCTCTTGAAAATGTGCCATATGGTTCATGGCGGTTGTGGCCCGGTTATTTCTGGCGTGTCTTCAAATCGTTTTGTCAGACTGCCCATATATTTTGGCGGTATCGTCCCCTTAAGGTGGTCAGCATGGGGGGGTACGTTTCAGTTCCGGTGGTGCTCTTGGCTTGGGTCTTGCGTATACCGATTGAGCTTTATGAATTAAATGTTATACCTGGCTCTGCAGCACGGTTTTTAAGTCGATTTGCAACAGCAACGGTAACATGTTTTGACGAAACGAAAAAGCACCTTCCTCCATCTTCCCGGGTGGTACGTGGACGGTATCCGGTGCGCTTTAAGGAGAGCGATAAAATTGCACGTGCAGAAGCACGGAAGCGGTTAGGAATTGCTTCTCGGGAGAGAGTGTTGCTTGTTGTTGGTGGGTCTCAAGGGTCACATTTTTTTAACACGATGGTACCAGGGGCTGTTAAAGAATTGGCGCGCCAGCTTTCAGAAAGAATTACCGTCTTACATCAGACCGGTGGGGGAGAGTTAGAGTTGCGGCGCGTTCGTTCCGCTTATGGTGCGGCGGCTGTAAATGCCCAGGTCTTTACCTTTAGTAACAATATGCAGCTTCTTTATGCTGCGGCCGATCTTGTGGTTGCTCGTGCTGGCGCGGGTACCATTTTTGAAGTGGTCTTTTTTAATCGGAAAGTGGTCTTGATTCCGCTCGAGACAACCGTGACCGACCATCAACTTGATAATGCTCTTGCGATGAGTCATCAGCTGCCTAAGCTGATTACCTATTTACGTCAAAATAACGTTGAGCGACAGCCAAATTTACTGGTTAATGAATTACGACGTTCTCTCAAATAACAAAGGAATTTTCAAAAAATTCTCTGTTGCTATAGTCTTCAGTACTTTGTCACTTTGCGGCAAATGTACGATAGATACACTTAACGAGCAGCTGCGTGTTGCCCGTCAATTGCGTGTGCAGCTTCAGGATGTAGCATTGAAACAGCCCGTGTTCCTTCGGTCGTTTGCTTCTGATATGTGTTGGGAAGTTCTTTCATGGGGGGCTGTGACTGGTTGGTTTCTATTTTCCGGAGTGTTGTCTGCGGTGTATGAACGTTGGACACTTTTTGCTTCTATTGCGTGTTGTTCGTGGATCTGCGGATTGCCACTGTTGAAACTTTGGCGTGAATGGAAATATAAACATGATTTAGTTAATGAACTACTTGCCTCGTTGGATCGGTTCATTGAAAAGCTTGAACTTCTGGTTACTTGGCGCAGTTACTCGTGTGTTGGGATAAACAGTGAAAGTGTGTCGGCTCCTCGTTCACTCGTCGGCAACCCGGTCTTTTTTTGGACAGTAACTTGTGTGAGGGAAGGCTCGAAAACGAATGATGCCTGAGGGCTTTCGATGGTTGCGTTAAAATCGAGCCAGATTGGTGCTCCGTGCCAGCCTGATGATATTTTGCCCTCCATAGAACTGTTGTCATCACAGCCGAGATAAATGATGGTGGTATGTGTTGGCGTGCTGCCGGCAAACCAACAGGTCCGATGCTCATTGGTAGTTCCCGTTTTTGCCAATGCCTGTCCCTTGAGTGGCCATCGCGGTAATCTTACTTTCAGCCGTTCCATGACAATCTGAAGGACTCGTGCGATTTGACTGGTGGTCCGCCAGTCAAAAACCTGTTCAACAACTTGCTGCGAACGCCAAAGTCGGTTGCCCCATCGGTCTTTAATCCAGAGAACAAGGTGTGGTTCACAATAGACGCCCTTATTTGCAAAGATATTGAACATGCCTGCCGCATGGAGTGGTGAACAATCGGTACAGCCGAGAGCGAGCGATGGGTACGGTTGAAAGGGGCCGGGAAGGTGGGCGCGATAGGCGTCGTAAATAATGCGGTTTATGTTACTTTCGAGCAGGAGCTTGACGGCAATAATATTGTTGGAAGTAACAAGTGCATGAGCGAGTGTCATTGGTCCGTCAAATCGTCGATTAAAATTGCGCGGTTCCCATGCGTTGATAGAAAGTGGTTCATCAATCATGATGTTAGTAAGCGAGCGTCCCTGCTCAACAGCGGATGCATAAATAAGAGGTTTAAATATGGAGCCCATCTGTCGTGATGCCTGTTCTGCCCTATTAAAATGTGAGTTATTGAAATCAACGCCGCCGACAAGGGCTTTGATTGCACCGGACCCTACATCTAAACAGACAAGTGCACCGTCGATATTTGGTTGTAATGTTCTGAGTGAGCTAATGTGGTAATGAAATACCTCTTCAGCGCGCCGTTGTGCATGTTGGCTGATTGTCGTTTGGATGAGGTATCCGCCGGAGTAGAGTTTAGCGCGGCCGATAATCTCCTCGAGTTTTTTTCGGATCATTTCTCGAACATGAGGGGCTAGCCGCCGTTCCTTCGTTGTCTTAAGGTTTAACGGTTCTGCGCAGGCTGCTTCATATACCTTCTGGTCGATAAATCCATTTTCCAATTCTAATTTAAGGATGAGATTGCGCCTAGTTAATGTGTTTTCTGGGTGTAGAAGCGGGCAGTAGTATGCGGGGCGCCGGATAATAGCCGCCAGTGACGCACTCTGTGCAGGCGACAGTTTTCTTGTCGAGATACCCCAGAACCGGTGGGTTGCTGCCTGTACCCCGTAGATGCCTTCTCCAAAACAGATATGATTGAGATAGGTCTCCAAAATCTGTTCTTTAGTAAAGCGCCACTCAAGGTAAAGGGAGAGTAGTTGTTCCTTTATTTTTCGAGTAAAACTTCGTTCTGGTGTGAAAAAGAGATTTTTAATGAGTTGCTGGGTAATGGTGCTTGCTCCTTGTGCTCGTCTGCCTCGTGATATATTTACGAGAACTGAGCGAATGATGCTTCTCAGAGAGATTCCATTGTGGGAGAAAAACTGTCGGTCTTCAGCTGCGATAAATGCATTAATGAGATGGTTTGGCATTTCGGATAATGCGATTGGTTCTCGGCGATCGAGTTGAAATCGCATAAATTCAATCCCCTGATCATCAAGAACTACACTTGGTCGATTTGGGTTGTAATGTTCAAGGGAAGAGAGATCGATTAACCGATTTGTTCCGAGGTAAAAGAGGATGCCGGTGATGCCGCCAAAAACAAGGCCCGCTGAGAGAAATAAAAAGAGGAAAAGCCGGTAACTCATAAAACTCTACGGGTGATAAAAATAGGGTATACTGACGTAAAGCTTTGTTAGTGTACCACAAAAAGGGATTTTGCTCATGATGATAACTGGAATCGTGGGGCCGATTGTTTCCCTCGTTGGCGAGTTAATTCAGATGGCCTTGTTCCATTGTGTCTATGTACCCATTACTTTGCATTGGTGGGCGAGTCAGCTCCTGTGCAAAAAACAGAATGTGCTGCTTCTGATCTGGGCACTTTTCTTTATTATGGGAAGTCTTTTCTTACAAGGGCGAACGCTTTTTTGGGTTCTTGGTTTACAGCTTACTTATTGGCTTTTATGGCGTCTGCTTAATCATTATTTTGAAAAAGTTGTGCTCGTTCCTATCTTTGCCTCTGTTTTGATTGTTGCGAGTACTCTTTTGTTTGAGGGAATGTTTGCCTGGACACCATATTCTATTATTGCTAATATAATAATAGCACCTTTACTGGTGATAGTGCGGTGCAGGGTATGAAAGGCAATCGCGTGAATTTTAAAATTCATGAGGAAAGTCTGGACTCCAAACGAATGCTGTGCCTAGTTGAGAGCTAGGGGGGTGCAAGCCTACGGAAAGTGCCACAGAAAATAACCGCCATGCTTTGGCGTGGTAAGGGTGAAAACGTGCGGTAAGAGCGCACGCGTTTCCTTTGTAAGAGGGGAGCGGGGTAAACCCCACAGGGAGCAAGACCAAGAAGCGTATCCGATTATTCGTTTCGCCATCAGGAGTTATAATATTGCTGACGGAAGAAAATACGCGGGTGTGTTGCCAAGAGGAATGGTTGCCTCCTGAGCTTTTCAGGACAGAATCCGGCTTATTGAGTGCCCTGCACGACTTTTTTATTCTTCGGGAGTTTAACGATGCGTTGGCATCAGTTTGTTCTTCTATTTGTCCCTTTTGTTTCTTTCCTTGGTGGCTATTGGTTCGTTGCTCTGCTCGTAAAAAGTGAATCATTCGAAACGCCAAATGTTATTGGAATGTCTCTTTCAGAAGCGGTTATGCAGCTCTCTGCAAAGCAGTTGAACGTGCGTATTTTGGCGGAGCGTGATGAAGCGATGACACCGGGTATAGTTCTTGATCAGGTGCCACGATCGGGGCAAAAAATTAAAACGCATCAACCAGTTTTTGTGCTTATTTCTCGCCAACACCAAAAAATCGGTGCTCCTGCTCTCTGTGGTCTTTCACGTAAAGTTGCAGAAAACCGGGCACAGGTATTGAAAATCCGCCTAAAGGTAAGAGAGATTGACCACGCCGCTCCTGCTCAGACGGTAGTTGCTCAGATTCCTGCCGCTGGATCAGAATTGGGAGTTCCGCCACATATGATTCTTTATGTTTCACTGGGGATGTCTTCTGGGTGGCATGTTATGCCGTCTCTTATTGAGCAGCCGATACGGATTGCCGAGAGATGGCTAGCACAACAAGGCGTCCGTACTGTGTGCGATGAAGAGGTTTCGAACCATGAGGGAGTTGTAGTGGCTCAGCAACCGTTACCTGGCTCGCTCATCGAGAGCGGAAAGCCTATGACTGCTTACTTGACTGTCGGCTAAATTATGAGAGATAGATTCGAGAGCAGAGGGTATCGATAAGTGTCTGAGGTGCTGCTCGTCCCTCAACTATCTCAGTCAATGCTATGCTCAATGGAAGATAAAATCCATGTTTGGTTTCTAGTTGCTGTAACGCGAGCAATGTGTTTACTCCTTCGATAGTAGGACGATGAGGTCCATTGAGGCTTTCACTGGTTGTTTCGCCTTTGCCGATTGAGAGTCCGAAACGGTAGTTTCGGCTTTGGACGGTAAAACAGGAAAGAATGACATCGCCTATAGTTGCTGGAGAGTAGAGTGTTGCCCATTTTCCCCCACTTGCTAAAACGAGCGCTTTAATCTCTTCAAGATATTGGAGGGCAAATCTAACCTGTGTATTGTGGCCATAGCCGGCACCGGCTAAAATTCCTGTACCGATAGCACAGCCGTTTTTGAGCGCTCCTGCATACTGAGTACCAATAGGATCATTTGAGACAACACAGGCAAAAAAGGTATTGTTCAGCAGACTTGCCAGGTTGCTTGCAAGGCGTTTATTTTTCGAAGCAACGCTGACGACAGTCGGTTGCGCCGTGGCGATATCGCGGGCGAAACTTGGCCCGGAAAGAACAGCGTTTTTTGCGCGTGGGCCAATTTCTTGCGCAATAATTTCTGTGGGAAGGCAGAGCGTTCCCTGCTCTATGCCCTTATTGAGGCAGACCCATGATTGATGTGCCTTGGCAAAAGGCGTACACTGTTTGAGAATCGAGCGCATGAAAGGAACGGGTGTTGCAATAAAAATCCATGGAGCTGCACAGGCTTCAGCTATATTGGTAATAGGTTCTATGGCGGAAGGGAGTTTTATCCCTGGAAGAAAGCGTCTGTTTTCCTGATTCTCCCTAATGTTTTGTGCGACATCTTCATTAAAACACCAGAGGAGTGTTCGGTGTCCGTTGTTTGTTAAAAGAGTTGCAAATGCGGTTCCGAATGCCCCATCGCCAAGAATTGCACAGGCAGGGGGACGTTGCTCTCTCATTTTCCAAAATTCCTTTTTCTATTTTCAAAGGTGCGGACAATGTGTGCGAGGTCTTCTTTGGTTATGTCTGGCCAGTATTTATCTAAAAAAAGTAGTTCACTATACGTCGACTGCCACGGGTAAAAATTACTTAAACGCTTCTCACCGCCGGTTCTTACTACAAGATCTGGGGATGGGATCCCTGCGGTCCAGAGATGTTCTTCGATGAGTTCGGGTGTTATTGCTTCGGGCTTAAGATGTCCGGCAGAGACCTTGCGAGCAATTTCTCGGCAGGAAGCGGTTAACTCCTGTCTTCCGCCATAGCAGAAGAGAATGAGCAGCGTGAGCTTGTCACCGTTTTTTGTCTGTTGTTCAGTTTCGTTGATTTTTGCTATGAGGTCTGGGGGGAAAAGAGATCGTTCGCCGATAAATTTAATCTTTACACCATGAGATAAAAGTTTGTTGAAGTCTTTGTCTGAGAGGCCCTCTTTAATAATGCCGAAAAGATGGTTTAACTCTTCGGTGGAACGTTTAAAATTTTCCGTTGAGAACGCGTAGAGCGAGAGGTAAGGAATATCGTTTTCAACGCAAAACTCGACTGCTCGTTTGACCGGTTCGACACCTTCCTTATGACCTTGCCAGGGGATTAAGCTTCGTTTCTTGGCCCAGCGGCGGTTGCCATCCATAATGAGGCCGAGATGTTTTATGGAGAGCACATTTTTTTTGTGCGACTGGATTTGATGTTGCTGTTTTGGTTTCCAATAAAAAAATATGAGTATGGAAAACAGAAATAGACAGGTGATCGTTAGTGTAAGTGTAAAAAACTGGTTCTGTCTCATAAGGTCCTTTTTGCCGATTTATCCTTAAGCGTGAAAGTGCGGGGGAACGAGTACTATCGTGATATACCCGTGACAACTATAACACATTAGGTGGGCGATCAATAGTCCGATGAGAGAAATAAAATAAAAAGTTGCATTCATCAGAAATTTCGTTAATCTAAAGACAACTGCAGGCAATTTTAAGCAAGACCTCCATTTCCCCTGTCTCAGACCTTGTCTGGACGGGGGTTTACATTTTAGAAGCCGAAATGTTTAACCTGAAAAAACGTGTGGAGTTGGGATGGGCGACCAGATCTTTCTGGAGAGAAAAAATGGACGGTTTGCTATTGTAGGTAAAAAATGCGGCGATGGAATTTTCGGGGTTGCTCGGATGTTTCTAGATGCTTTGAAAAACAGAAAGTTAGCAGAAAAATATAGGGGCGAGGTTGTTGCTAAAGGGGCGTTGCCTCCTCCGTCATCGGTTTTAAATAGTTATTCTGGAATTGCTCCGTTGGTTACGTGGATAGGGCATGCTACTTTTTTAATACAAGTTGCCGGTATGACGGTTTTGGTAGATCCTCTCTTTTCTCCGCTTTCCTGCCTTTTCCCTCGTATTGTAGAACCTGCCTGTTCGTTGGCGCAACTTCCTCCTATCGACTGTGTTCTCGTCTCTCATAACCATTTTGATCACCTCGATGAGCGGGCGTTGCGGTTTCTTGCTCAAAAAAATGCGCATATGTCTATTTGCGTGCCTCTGGGTGATGAGAAGTGGTTGCGGCGATTGGGCTATAAAACGGTTGTTGGATGGGATTGGTGGGAATCCCACCTTATTCGCTCGAGCCGAACGGAACAGGCGATGAAATGTACATTTGTTCCCGCCATTCATTGGTCGCGTCGCGGTATCTTTGACTATAACCGTTCTCTTTGGGGTGGCTGGGTTATTGAGATGTTCGGGCATACCATTTATTGTGCAGGGGATACCGCTTATGGCTCACATTTTCAAATGATTAGGGCTGCATTTAGTCGCATAGATACTACCATTATTCCTATTGCGCCTTCTGAGCCGCATGATCGACTTAAGGATTCTCATCTGTCTGCTGAAGAGGCTGGGGAAGTGTATCTTGAGTTGGGTGCGGAACGTTTTATCCCGGCTCATTGGGGTACATTTTGTTTTGAGAATGTGCATCCTCGGGAGCCGTTGCGGCGGCTTGTTGCCTGGTGGCAGGAACATAAGCCGGCGGGAGTGCTTTCTGCGCTCAATGTTGGTGAGAGTGTCTGTTGCGAAGTTGAGTCACCGATAATAATGTCGCCTCCTTATTATGTTCGGCCCGATATGCCTTTATCAAATATCTGACCGGTTATTTTTTTGTGAATGACGGATGGTTCATTTTGTACTCGTTCAAGGAGGGCGGCAAGTGAGAGTTGCGGTGTGCCAGTTACCTGGGCGATACTCTGCATGATGCTTGCGCGAAGAGCATCTTCTTCTGTTACGCCATAAAGAAGTGCTCCGAAGAAAGTTGCACCAAGTGCATCGCCTGCTCCAACAGTGCATTTCACTTCTGCTGACGGACAGGGGTGATAGAGAATGCTGTTTTGTTTTGCGAGATATGCTCCATGAGAGCCGTCTGTAAGTAAAATAAGCGGTGTTCCACGTTGATGAACAGCGGTGAAGAATGCGGTTAATGAGAAATTTTCTTTAGGTTCGAGATGTTTAAAAAAGAGTTCTGCTTCTTGCCTATTAACTTGGAGTATGGTTATGCAGGGGAGTTGCATTTCGAGGGTATCGGCATGACTAGTAAGTTCTGTTCTGCTGGGATTATGCATAACGGAGATTTTATGTTTTCGTGCATAGTTGACCAGATCTATTAATAATCTAATGTTGGTTGGGGCGATGTAGATACCTGATGGTTTCTCTGGTAAATTCTCAAGATTGAGTTCTGCGCCAGAGAGTGTTTCATTTGCTCCTCGATATACAAAAAGAGTTCGGTTCCCGGAAGGCGTTGGGATAATAAATGATGTTCCTGTTGCCATTTTGGGGTCGCGTTGTGCGAAGGATGTGTCGATATCGTCTTCTGAAATTTGATTGAGCAAGATTGTTCCAAGTTGATCATTTCCGACCTTAAAAAAGGGGATTATGGGAAGTCCAAGGTGGTGAAAAACACGTGCACAGTTGATACAGCCGCCGCCGGCGCAGCAACGCACTCGACGAATATCGATTTTGATACCGCTTAAGATATCTTCGGTAATCTCATCTTTCGCGCACTCAATTACCTGATCATACATGGCGCTGCCGATAACTATTATCTTGCCAGGAAGCTGTTCAGGTGCTGTTGCAAGAGGCAGCAAAATTATGCTGCTTGCGATAAATTTCCGTAACATTTTTTGGTTTCTTTCAAAAAAGGGCTTCAATTTTTTCTAGAATCCAGAGGGCCCGTGAATAGGTGGTGATAAAATCGGTTATTGTTGCTATGACTGGGTTGTTGATAGTTTCGCTTTCAGCTGATTCTTTGCTTACCTCGATGAGAGCTTGTGCTAGAGAACTGAGTATCTCTTTATTAAGAGTCAAGTTAAATTTATTAGTGTTGATGGTGTTTAATAGGGTAATTTTTGGCGCTTCTGAGAAGGCGAGACGGCCCAAGATTTTAAAGCCGGCAAATATACTTGTTATTTTGCTGAGTTGTGTGAGAACGTCGGAGAGCAATCGCCTGTTGTGGTTAGATATATTTTCAACTTCTTCGCTTTGCGCGATATGGTCAGCTGTTTCTTGTACTTTGCTCAGATAATGTTGTTCAAGTTTCTCAGAAAATATGCTGAGTACATAGCGCATAATATTGACCATTGATTCCCCGGTGATGAAAAATCTTTCACTAGGAAAAGATGGCGGTGTTTGTGCGCTGTTTGATGATACTGAAATGAGCATACCGGTAACAATGATTGAGAGAAATGCTCTGTCCATACAAGGCTCCTTTAAGTGAATAGATGCATTTTGTCGAGGAATGTATCTTAGATATAGAAAAAACTGGGCAAAAAAGAAAGTTCTATTGTCAGTCTGGTATAATGAATTGATAGATTATTTTCTTTTCTCTCTTAAATGGTTTTAGTTAGTATGATAACAGTGTCTGATCTCTCTTTGCGGCTTGGTGATAAAACTCTTTTTGATCACCTATCTTTTTCGTGCGCTGGAACAGATAAGGTTGGTCTTATTGGCCGTAATGGTATGGGTAAAACAACTCTTCTGAATGTCATCGCTGGTTTGCAGCATCCTGATGAAGGGAGGGTTGTCATTGAACGTGATAAAAAGATTGCTTATCTTCCGCAACAGGTTGTGCTTCGCTCGACAAAGACCGTGTTCCGTGAGGCGATGAGTAGCTTCGTACAACTTGAATTGCTCGTTGAGAGAATAGCAGGTTATGAACGTCTTATTGATGAAAAAAGGATTGAGCCGGTACTGTTAGAAAAGTACGCGCTCTGTTGTAGCGAGCGTGCTGCTTTAGAGCCAGAAAAATTAGCGGTGCGGGCCAAATTAATTTTACAGGGACTTGGTTTTTTCCCCGATTTATGGGAGCGATCAGTTGAGACGTTGAGTGCTGGGTGGCGTATGCGACTTGTTCTTGCAAAGCTCTTATTACAAGAAGCTGATTATTATCTCTTTGATGAGCCGACTAACCATTTAGATATTGTTTCAAAGGATTGGTTTCTCTCTTTCCTTCACAAAGACCTGCCTGGATTTATACTTGTTTCACACGATCGTTTTTTTCTCGATAATGCGTGTACAAAAATTCTCGAGCTCGAAAGGGGTGTGGGGAAGGTGTACAACGGTAATTATTCGATATATGAGGCGCAGAAAGTGCTTGATCGTGAGATGCAGCAAAAAGCGTATGAGCAACAGCAACGTGATTTAAAGCATAAGATGCTATTGATTGATCGGTTTCGAGCAAAAGCAAGCAAAGCAGCAATGGCACAGAGCCTGATTAAAAAGTTAGAGAAAATCGAACTTATTGAACAACCTGAACCGCCTCCCCCCTCTATACGGCTTTCTTTTAAGACGCATGTGCAGCCAGGAAAGATTGTGTTGAAAGTTTCTGATGTTGCCAAATCATTTGGGACGAAAAAGATCTTTGAGTATGTCTCGTTCGAAGTTGAACGAGGAGAACGCGTTGCGTTAGTGGCTGCAAATGGGGTTGGAAAAACGACGTTGTTAAGCATTATTGAAGGGCTTTTTCCGGCTGATGAGGGATCAGTTGTGTTTGGACATAATGTGCGACCAGCCTTTTTTGAACAGGAGCAGGATGCTGTCCTCGATAAAAATAAGACAGTGCTTGATGAGGCGCTTGATGTGTGTAAAACAGCTGAAGCGCGGATTCAAGTCCGCAATTTTTTAGGAGCTTTTTTGTTTCCTGGGAAGGATGTGGAGAAACAGGTAAATGTGTTGAGCGGCGGAGAAAAAAATCGGTTGGCGATGGTTAAGTTGTTATTGAGTAACCCCAACTTCCTTGTTCTTGATGAACCTACAAACCATCTTGATATTGATGCACAAGGGATGTTACTCAATGCGCTTCAGCAGTACATAGGAACCATTCTCTTTGTTTCTCACGAGCGTTCTTTTTTGAATGCCTTAGCAACGTGTGTTGTTGAGTTAACTCCTATGGGAACATTTACCTATAGGGGTAATTACGATGCTTTTCTTGAACAGAAAGCACATCAGGAGCGAGTGACGCAATGTTCTGTTGCTTTGGAACCGTCGATAGTGAAACCAAGTGAACCTCCTAAAGGGCGTGATCTCTATGAGCTCAGAAAAAAGGTTGGTGTGCTTGAGAGGAAAATTGAAAAGCTGGAGAATCAGCTTACTGGACTCCATAACGAATATGTTCATTGTGCGCATGATGCATCTTGGTACGAAAAGCAGGGGAAAAAGGTTTCGCTCGTTCAGCGAGAGCTTGACGAAGCTTTGCGGAATTGGGAAGAGCTGATTGATCGTCTTTAAAAACTAATGTGATGTTGTACGTTTTGATGCGCTGAGCTTTTTCTTTGTATACTTTTGTAAATAATATTAAGTGGTTGTTAAATAACATAGAGAGGATAGGCTTTTTATGAAAAGTCGACGAATGTTTATTTGTTTTTTGGGTATATTATTCCCTGTTTTTCTTGCCGGGATGATGGCTAAGAAAATTGAAGAAAGGTTTTTCCCGCAAAAGTTGCCTTATGGTTATTATCCTCTGTGGGGGATGCCTCTTGTCGATTCTAATTGTTTTTCCCGGGAAAAGCGTAAGATTGATTATGAGGCGATTTATAGTGACATTGATATTCGTTGTCTTCCTTTTTTCTACCATATAAATCTCCTTAAACCATATCTTTCGGAAAAATTCGTTTTACACTTCGATATGCTGAAATGGTACAATCTCTTTTATGCCTTATGCGACGGTGACCTGGATATTGAAATGTTAAAAAAAGATGTCGTCTGGAACGTTCTCCGTCATGCAGCGCCGCGTGTACTTGCTGATCTTTGTTTTATTCGTGGTCTGACTTTGCCATGGAAGATAAGGGGTAAGGATAAACGTTTATCCTTGGCATCTGTATTACCCGTCTGTGTCGCCTTTAGGCAAAAAGAAAAATATAACATCTTGTGGGGTTACTATACCATTGGTTTTTTTCATGAGCATGAGCTGCTTCCGTTTGTTTTTCGTAATGCGATAGAGAGAGAACATGGCTTTGAGAAAAAAGGTGAGCTGGCAAAGGCGGTTACTTTTTTAGAAAAATTTTTTAATCGATTCAAAAAAAAGGTGAAAAAAGAGGTGCACAAGGAAATTTTGGGTTGGATGCAGGATGATTTTAAACCAGAGACTGAAGAAAACGGGTATAACATTTACCCTTATAAAGTAGAAAAGAAATTTTTAGGTGGCGAGTTGGAAGTTGGTGGCACAGTTTCTTTCCAAAACAAAATTGTTTTTATAAAAACTATTCTCCCATCTAAAAAGGAGTGCGAAGAGTTCAAGCATTTAGGTGGCTGGGTAACGCCATCTAGGAAACCCGAGCGGCAACAACCGCCCCCAATGCGAGTGGTTCACAAGGATTGAGGGTGCGCGCGATAGCACGCAAGGTAGCGCCGGTAGTCATAAGGTCATCAACGATTAAGAAGCGTGCGTTATGGAATTGTTCAGTAGCTTCTCGCCGCAGACAAAAAGCACCAGAGACATTTTTAATACGATTATTTTTGTCTACCGAGGTCTGATACGCTGTTTTTCTGGAGCGGTATACGAGTTCATGTATTGGTAATCCTGTCTTTGCACTTATTTTTTGAGCGATTATTTTTGCTTGATTGAAACCTCTTTTTGCATAACGAGTCCAATGCAGAGGAACGGGAACGAGACAATCATACTGCTGCCAAGGGCAGATAAGATGGTCTGCTATAAGATCGCCCAATTGTGTGCTTGCAGTGCGCGAACCATGATGTTTTGCGATAATAAGTGATCGTATTATGCCGTCGTAAATACTCAGAGCATAGATGGGCATGTCTCGTGTTTTGGATATTTCAAGAGGATATGAGAATACCGGTTTAATTGCTGCGATACATGTTGAACATAAATGTGTTCGTTCAGTAAGAAAGGTGTGACATTGAATGCAGAATGGTGGCGAAAGAATTGTCTTGAGAAAGTCTGATACGATCTGCATTAGAAGAGGAGCCGGATGGTGTAATAAAGTGCAAGATTTGAAAGGAGCGCTGCGGCGACATCATCGGCGAGGATTCCCCAAGCACCTGATAATTGTTGGAGTGATTCTATTCCGAGTGGTTTGAGGATGTCAAAGAATCTGAAATAGAAAAATCCTATCGCAATAAATACAGGGTGCGGTGGAAAATGATAGAGGGTGATAAAGATGCCGATAACCTCATCCATGACGATGGGGTCGGGATCCTGTTCTCTAAAGGTATTTTTAGCTGCGGAGATTATCCAAAAAGTGATAATTAACAGAAGCATAGTTGCTGCTGTCTCGTTGATTGAATATTTTACGAGCGCATGGCGATACCAGATATACAGTGGAATAGCGCAGAGTGATGCCATGGTGCCGGGAGCAAAAGGAATAAATCCGACAGGACCGAGTGTTGCAACATATCGGCTGAACTTTTCAATTAGGTGATTCATGAAGCTTCCCTTCGCGGCGTTTGGTGGTAAAGGTACCAATAAGCATAATTGATGCACCTGCTAAGATAGCGATATCGGCAATATTAAAGAGTGGCCACGTAACTTTTCCCCAGTGAAGGCCGATAAAGTCAATAACCCCAGGGTACAAAAAACGGTCTAATAAGTTCGAGAGTGCTCCCGCAAGTACCAATATTTCACCCCGAATAATGAAACCTGCTCTTTTTTGGCGCCATGTGTATAGAGCAAAGAGGGCGATAAATGTGGAGACGATAAAGATTATGCTAAAAGATCCTGACGATGTTCTTTGTGATCCAATACTCCAAGAAATTCCCTGGTTAAAGGTGAGGTGAAGTGAGCAGAAACGAGAGATGATATATTCATGATGACAGTGAGATATTACGAGCAACTTAGTTAAACGGTCAATAATAACGATACAGCTGAAGAGTATAGTGTTGATCATGTGCGAACCTCGGCATGGTGCTTTTTAACGGCGATGGCGACCTCATTTTGGATGTTTTCAATATCTTCTTTGGTCAATGTTTTTTCGTCGTCTCTGACAACATATCGTAGAGTAACTGATCGCTTGTTGCCCCATTCGGGTTTTTCAAAGAGGTCGATAAGTGTGATATCTCGAATGCGTATGTCGGTTAACGCGATTGCTTCCTCAAGTTCGGCTACAGTAACTGAGTACGGTGCAAGCATACTAATGTCAAGGTTGACCGCCTGGAACTTGCCCAATTGCTCGAAATAATGATCACGACGTGGTGCCGTAATAAGTGGTGTTTCGAGCAGTTCAAAAGCATATGCACATTTGACGTCCGCTGCTACTTCCCAAGTCTTTTTAATGCGGCCAACAGTTCCGAAATACGTTTCTCCGGAAAAGAGCACGGCGTATTCTGATTCATCAGCCCACATTGGTTGTGGCCCTTTGCGCCAAGAAACCATGAGATCAAGCGCATCAAAGAGTTTTTGCAGGTATTCTTTTACCTGGTAAAAATCAAGTGAAGAGGCGCGTGATGCAAAAATACCAGCACACACCCTTTTTTCATCAATTCCTTTTTTGTCTTCGGTAAGTTGCCAGTTACTAGCCAACTCAAAAAAGCGTAGCTCATCGAAATCATGTGCATTTATTTCAACGCATTTGAGAAGAGCCGGGATAAGTGTGGTGACCAAGTGTGATGCTTGCGATGAGAGTGGATTGAGCAGCGAAACAGACTGTTCAGTTGAAAGCTTAAGTTTAGCAATCCATGTTTCATCAAAGAGTGGGTACGTTGCAACTTCATGCATGCCACAAGTGTAAGCAAGAAATCTACGGATAAGACGTCGTTGCTCCATTTTACCCAGTGAAAACGGTTGCATCATGCGTGTGGGGAGTGCTAGCGGAATAAGCTCGAACCCATAAAAGCGTCCAACTTCTTCGACGATATCTTCTGGAATACGAATGTCGCGGAAACTACGCCAACTGGGAACAGTGATGCGATATGCAAGTCCATCACTTGTTTCAATCATCTGGACGCCAAAGCCGAGCCGTTCAAGGAGTTCAACGAGATGAGTTGGTGTGACAGAGGCCCCAAGACGGTCGATGATAAAACGATGAAGAACTTCGAGGTGAACGGTTGGTGCAAGAGCTCCAACTGAATCGATTATACCCTTAGTAGTATAGGGAACATTGAGTTCATCAAGAATTGCACCAAATCTCTGAATGACTGTTGCTGTAAGATTGGGGTCCATTCCCTTTTCAAATCGGGCGGAGCTTTCGGTGCGGTTTTTGTAGCGTGCGGCAGTTTGACGGATTGTCGCTGGCGCAAAATGTGCCGCCTCGATAAAGACATTCTTAGTTGCCTCAGAAATAGCGGAACTAGCACCGCCCATAATACCGGCGAGAGCGACTGGATGGTAGGTGTCAGTGATGACACAGTCTGCCGACGTAAGAGTAATTTTTTCATCATCAAGCAGTGTAAGCGTTTCACCGTCTCGTGCCTGGCGTGCCGTAATAGGACCTTCAGCTAACCGGTTCTTGTCATATGCATGCATCGGATGGCCAAGATCATACATAGTGTAATTAGTTGCATCGACAAGTGCATTTATAGGACGCGCATCAATGCAAGCAAGGCGGTGTGCCATCCAGAGGACCGATGAACAAAATCGCTCGATAGTAAGGTTGAGTCCGGCAAATCTGCTGCAAGCTGAATTTTTCTCGATAATAATTTCGGGTGATTCCCATTCAAAATGGCGAACGGGAAACGAGACACAGAGTTGTTCCTCAGGGACGAGTTTTCGGCGATAGATTGCGGCAATTTCTCGTGCAAATCCACGATGGCCCCAGAGATCCGGTCGATTAGTGAGCGATTTGTTGTCGATTTCGAGGATAACATCGTGATTATTTAACTCTTTGCGCCAAGAGCCATCTGCTATTTGTGTAGCCGGGGAATACAGTGAAGGTAAGAAACCTTCTCGTGAAGCACCGAGGTCTTCAAGTGTTGCCCAGCGAAAGTTATTTTTTTCACGTTTAAGGAGGACTTGATTTCCTATCGCTAATTCAGGACGTAGGAGAAGTTGGCAGACAATATCCTCTTCAGGAAGGTATATGGTTGTTTTTTGGGTGCTGACGCTGTGTACCTCGCCAATAAAAAATTGATCCCATTGCCAAGAAATATGGCGAACGCCATCAATTTCAGCGGTTGTTTTTCTCAGCTGGTCAACAAGATCGGCTGTGTCTACGTTGTTGCGGTCACCGGAAAGATGATCAAAAATCCAGGTAAGCGATAGTTTCATGACAACCCATGGTTTTTAATGAAAAGCGTATACGACACGTACTTTATTATGATAAATGAAAAGAAAAAACTTATCCATGAGGAGTGAGTATGAATTTACGGTTGTTTTGTTCGATTGCGGTGCTTGCGGTTGGCATGTGTTTGATGATTAAGGCTGAGATAGAGCAACTGGCTTCTGCGCTAAAAAAAATTGCTATTTCAACAACAAAACCTTCATCCTTGTCGCAGCCTAAAAAGAAAGAGAAAATAGTTCGTAAAACGTTAGGAGATTTAACGAGCAATGAAACGGGGTTGAAGGCGGTAGAATTCATGGGTGTTGGTGGCCTTGAGAGTGACGCTTTTAAGAAGGCTGAACTTGACATTACCGCAGGTAATGAAGTTATTGATAATCCTGAAGGAGCGGCCGCAGGGAACTTAAAAGCCGCTTTTGACAGTGGGCGTAGCAATGTAAAAGCTTTGATAAAAAAATTTGAAGAAGCCATTAAACAGGGAAAAAAGAAAATAGATAAAGAGTGGAATTTAGGTGCCGCGCCATTTGAAAAAGCGGAAAAAAAGAGGATTGTTGACCTTTTTGGTGACAAAGGAATTTTTAATAAAGTGGTCGGGTCTGCTGGCGTTACGGAAGAGAGTGACGTATATAAAGAGTTATCAAAAATTTCATTCCAACATTTTTCTTCAAAGGTTTTGCGAGATTTTGACTCGGTTAGCAAAAAATTAATATCTGAGATTGGTCGCTTCCTGTCGGATGCTAAAGTACGGGTGAAAGGTAATTGGGCTAACTTCTTGGGTGGTTCCCTGGGTATTGATGTTAGCGGTCTTAAAAAAGATGTGTTTCCTAATCGTATTAAGACCTTGACTCGAGATATCGATCTTTACAATAAAAAACGCTTAGAGCTTGAAAATGTGTTGAAGGGTGATTTGCTAAAAGCTTCAATGCGGGATGCTGCGCAAAAAAAACTCATTAAGTTGGCAGGGAAATCTTTGGTTGACGCAGCGACTGTTGCTGAAAGCATAGGGTTTGTTACTGATGTTGCGAATTATAAGGAGAAACTTGATGAGGTTAAAGATTTCTTAAAAAGTGAGCCATCATTGCGGCTTTCAATGCTTGAAGCTCTTAAGAAATATTTGAGTGAAAGAGCTGAAGAGAAAAAACTGAAAGTTGAAGTAGCAAAAGTGAATAAGGGCTTCAAAAAAGCAGGTGAAAGCTTAGGGAATACACTCAAGGAAACATTAGAAAAGAGGGCTGGAAAAGTATTTTCTAATAAAGAGCGTGAGATAGAAATTTTGCCTGTGCTGGAAGCCCGTGTGAACGGTGTCACTACAGATATTAAGGGGGTAAAATTAGCTAATCAACGTAAGGGATTTATCAACGTAGCTTTAATGCCTCAAAAAAGGATTCGAGATATGGGGTTGGAGGATGCCCTTGAAGAAATTTTCCTAAAGTTGGTAGAAAATCCTCGATCTTCAAGAATATCTGATTCTGATGCATGTGTTGCTCTTGAGAAATTGCGTGATAAGGTCTTGCAGGAAGGCGCTTCTAAAGATGATGTTGTGAATAACAGATTTAGTGAGCTTAGAGGACCAATAAATTTACAAAAATTTGAAGATATGATGAGGTGGATTGATCGGACAAAGGGCGTTGAACCTTTTTTGAGTGCGTTCGAAAAGAAAGAGATTGAGCAACCAGACGATGAGTGGTGAAATTAAGGCTCTACCAGGAAATTATTCTGATCTTAAAAAGGTTAATTGCTGCAGCTAATTGAACGCATATCCCACTAACCGTTCGCCCTGAGTGTAGTCCCACAGGGACGTAATCGAACGGGTTGCGAACGCATATATTCCCTTCACTTTCGCTCGTATCCATTCGACTCCGTTTTACTCCGCTCAGGACGAACGGGATGACAATTTGCGCTGCTACCCGACAAACGGGACGCTTTAACGAAACCATTCACTGACATCTTTTCTCTTTAAAGTAATTTTCGGACAGAGCCTTAGTAATAATCTGCTGGTAACCCGTTGAAAACAATGTTGCCAGCAGATTCAGGATTTTAATTTTCTATCAGTTCTTCCGTAATCTCTTCAAATTTTTTCTCTTTTCTTTTTCGTCTGGCGCGTTCTTTCTTTTTCTTTTCAAACTCCCTCTCCTTCTTCTTTTCAGCTTCTGTTTTTTCAGAGGGACCCTTTGCTTTTTGTTGCGCTATTTCCTTCAAACTGGCGGCGAGGGTTTCTATTGTGGTGTCGGTTAGACTCGCCGTTAAGGGTGTTTGTTTGCAACAGATGATGAGGAATAACATACAGATAACAGTTTTTTGTACGGTGAGGATGGCCCACTTCAATTACTTTCCTTCACAAAAAAATAGCTTATGCTACCGTATTTACGCATATCACATAACTATTTTTTAATTCAAGATAGGCCTCAACTATGTTTTCTTCTCTGATTACGGAAAACGTGTCTCTTGCCGATAAAAATTGGTTTAGAACGGGAGGAGCCGCGCGTTTTTTTGCGGAGCCAACTTCCGTGGCAGAATTCCAACAGGTGCTGTCCTTTGTACGCAATAGCGACCTTTCGGTTTTTGTTCTTGGGTTGGGGGCCAATCTTTTAATTAATGATACAGGGTTTGACGGGATTGTTATCAGGTCTCAGATCAAGGATATTTCCATTATTCCGTCGGAAGATGAGCAATGTGAATTGGTAAAAGCTGGTGCCGGTGTAACAATTGATGATCTTATAGCCTTTTGTCTTGAGCGGCAGCTCATTGGGCTTGAGGAGCTGAGTGGAATTCCAGGAACCGTTGGGGGTTCAGTTTACATAAATGTTCATTACTACAGTCATATGTTGAGCGATTTTTTAGTCTCAGCGCAGGTGATTGAGGTGGCAACAGGGGAAATATGTGATGTCGATGCTTCGTGGTTTGACTTTGGATACGATTTTTCGACTTTGCATTATAAGAGGTACCTTCTTATTTCGGCGACATTTAAGGTGAAAAAAGCTACTGCGTTGGAAACTGCTTACGCACAGGGGCGTTCATTCGAAATAATTCGACATCGTCGACAAAGATATCCTGCTCAAGGGACCTGTGGTAGCTTCTTTCGGAATTTTCATGAGGATGAAGTGACCGTTGAAAGCAATGGTAGAAAAATGATTTTTGTTGCCTACTACCTCGATAAACTGGGGATTAAAGGTGAGCTTTCGTTTGGTGGTGCTGTTGTTTCTTATCAGCATGCAAATATGATTGTAAATCGTGGCAATGCTACGTCGCGTGATATTGTTAATCTTGCCCGTGCAATGCAGGAGCTCGTGAGAGATGCTTTTGGTATTGTTCCGCAGCCTGAATGCCAATTTCTTGGTTTTGAAAAAAATCCATTGTTGTAAAAATATAGAGGGTGAGTAATGGAATAGCGTATGATGCTGCCTTACACCCCGCAAGTGGCTTTCCCCTTGACCCGTGGCATTCTAAAGGGGCGAAGCCTGGTTACATACTACCGGTAGCAACTGAGAGAACTTCTTCGATAGTTGTCAATCCTTCACGTGCTTTGCGGATACCATCTTCAACAAGCAGGGTCATTCCATCTTTAATTGCTTGGTCGCGGATTCTGTTTGTGTCTGCACGTTCCAGGGTAAGCCTGGCGATACCCGGTGTCATCTGCATAACTTCAAAAATAGCGATTCGTCCGCGATAGCCGAGATTAAGACAAGCTTCGCAGCCCATTGCTTGGTAGAAGGTTCCACCTTTGAGCAAGTCAGGACTAACCCCAAGTTGGCGAATAAGATCCGGTGAGGGGGTATAGACCTTTTTGCATGTGTCACAAAGGCGCCGTACCAGTCGTTGCGCGACGACTACAGAGACTGTTGATGCGATAAGGAACGGTTCTGTACCCATATCAATTAAGCGGGTGATTGTTGCCGGGGCACTGTTGGTGTGAAGGGTGCTGAGCACGAGATGTCCGGTTAATGCTGATTGGATAGCTATCTGGGCCGTCTCCTGATCACGAGTCTCACCGATCATTACAATGTCAGGGTCTTGACGGAGTATCGAGCGAAGTGCTGCGGCAAAGGTGAGTCCTATCTGTTCTTTTACCTGTACTTGCGCGATACCTTTCATTTGATATTCTACTGGATCTTCGACGGTAATGATATTTACCTCAGGCTTATTGAGTTCGCTCAATATGGAATAGAGGGTCGATGTTTTACCGGAGCCGGTAGGTCCGGTAAGAAGAATAATGCCGTTTGGCTGCGCAATGCTGTCGGTTACAATGCGAAAATCTCGTTCGCTGAAACCGAGATCACGCAATTTGCCAAAGGTGCGTGTTTTATCGAGAAGACGCATAACGATACGTTCTCCAAAAACAACAGGTAGGATGGAGACACGAATATCAATAGCGCGATCTGCAATTTTAATCTGGATTCGCCCGTCTTGCGGTTGCCTTTTTTCTGCAATGTTGAGATTGGCCATAATTTTGATGCGAGAGGCAAGGGCTGGTTGAATACGTTTTGGTGGCGTAAGTACCTGATATAAGACCCCGTCAATACGATACCTGACGCGAATATCCTTTTCGAAAGGTTCAATATGAATATCTGATGCCCCCCTTTTTACCGCCTGATACAGGATATGGTTGACGAGCTTGATAATTGGCGCTTCGCTTGCCATACCCAGAATATCTTCTTCTTTGATAGTTCCAAAATCGACCGCCCCTTCAAGTGCTTGTTCTTCTTCGAGTTCAGCAATCATCTCTTTGGTGCCTTCAAGAGGATAATACCTGTTGATGGCGTCAATAATGGCACTGCGCGGAGAGATAACAAGGGGTGCTTGATCGTCAAGTTGTTGGCGTAATTCATCTATGGGCTGGAAATCAAATGGATTCATTGATGCGATAACAATTTTTCCATTTATAATGAGCGGGATAACGGAATGAGCACGCAGAAAGGTGAGAGGGATGCGTCGCAAAAGTTCCGGGTCGGCCATTTTTTCAGAAATTCGCTCGTGAAATGGAAGTCCAAAAATGGTGGCATATGCTTGGGCTACATCGCGTTCGGAGACGATGTTGTTCGACAAGATGTACTCTTCGAAAGAGACCCCTGCCTCATGACTTGCTTGCTCGTATTTTTCTTTTTGTGCTTGTGTCATGAGTTTACGCTCAACAAGTATGTCGGCAACCGTTTTTTCTATCATGGCCTTTTCCTCTCACAGACCCCGTTTTTTTATTCTCTAGTAGAGTAGCATAGAGTTGTCTTGCTCGAAAGGGGGGGGCGTGGTACGGTAAATAAAAGCTTGTTTGAGAGGGAAATTATGAGTCGACAGATAGTATCTTGTGTCTCGGTTGTCGTTGTAGTTTGCTTGTTGTCGGGGTGTCGTCCCCGCTCGCCGCGTCTCCCATCTCCTGCTGGTGCTGTGGAGAATGTTGGCAAAGCTCCCGATAGAAAGATTGAAAAACTAGACTTCAAGGGAGCGCAAGACGCCTACTATTACTATAAGGCACAAAATAATACGTCTTCACTGCGCAAGGTGCTGGAGCGAATGATCCAACTTTCAACCGATCAACAGGTTATTCGACCATTGCTCCACGAACTTGCTGATCTTGCATATGATGCGGGGGCATTTGAGGAGGCGGTCGTCTTATACGAACAGTACACATTGATGTACCCGGGCGATAAAGATATTGATTACTTTTTCTTCCGCCTCGTGCAAGCTTCCGAACGATCTATGCCTGCTGTTGAGCGTGATCAAACTATGGCAAAAAAGACGCTTGAGCGAGCCGATGCTTTTTTAGCGCGATTTGGTGACGGAAACCGTTATTCGTCAGATGTTCGTTTGGCGCGGGAACATGCGCTATTGTCGCTTATCTCTGCGGAACTAGGGCGTGCTGCATTCTTTCTCGGTCGCTACTCCTACACAGAAAAAAAAGAGGCGCTCTTAGCTGCTCGATCCTGTATCAAATACCTGAACGATAAATTGTTACCTCGCCTGAAAAATGTTCTTGGCGAACAGGAAAAAGCAGCGATAGCTAGTGTTGTTGCACCTTCACTGTTTGCTCATAGTGATAAAAGTTTTACTAACCAGATCGCAGTAATTACGAAGGCACACGATCAGCTTGCTTCATTCGTTGCGGCTATTATTGCTAAAGAGCCAAAGCTTGCACTTTCTCATGTTCCGTGGTGATGAATGGCGGTGCGTATTGATCATCGAAAAGCAACAGGGCGGATGGGCGAAGAGATGGTTGCCGATTATCTGGTGACTCGTGGTTTTGTAATAAGTAGGCGTAATTTTTTCTGCCGCGGTGGTGAAATTGACATTGTCGCGCAGAATAGAACGCATCGTCTTTTTGTTGAAGTAAAGACACGTTTGCATGCCTATTTTGCTACTTCAGAAGTGGTGAATGGAGCGAAGCAAAAGAAAATTATCGCCGCGGCGTATCGTTATAACGCGGAAAATCAGCACGAGTGTCCTCTCGTCTATCGATTTGATGTTGCTATTCTTGAAAGGGAAGGAGAGATGTATACACTAAACTATATTGAGAATGCATTTGCCCCTTCAATGGAATTGCTATGATTGTTGCCTCGGCTTTTGAAAAGAGAATTTTTACTGGTCTCGTACTAACTGCCCTTTTTGTTGCTTCTTACCTTTGGTTACCACCTTTTTTTTTGACACTTCTACTTCTTACTATTTTGGGAGTTATACTTTTTGTTGAATGGCCACGAATTGGGATCTCCGCGCTAACGCCCTGGTATCCAATTTTGCCGTTTATTCTTTTGATTGTTTTGAATCATTCCTATAAATATCGTAATTTATTGCCGACTATTTTCATCATAGCGGCAGCATTTGATGCGGGTTCTTATTTTGCGGGGACATGGATGGGGAAGTGTAAGCTTGCTCCTCGCATTAGTCCCGGCAAGACATGGGAAGGGGCATTGGGGGGGGCGATCCTTTCGCTTATCGCGACGTTATTATTAATTCCGTCATTGCGAGTGAAGCATGCGTGGTGTGCATGGTTTGGTATAGTATTAGGGATAGACGTGGCAGCCTTATTGGGCGACCTGTTTGTTTCGTGGTTGAAACGACGAGCAGGGGTTAAGGATTGTAGCAGTATTCTGCCTGGTCATGGAGGTCTTCTTGATCGATTTGATAGCATACTCTTTGTTACTCTCTTTTTGTACTGTCTTAGATCTTACGTTTAGTAGCTGCTGCGTACGGGATAACAGTAACACTGAAAATTTAAAAAATAGGAGCTTGTATGATTAGAAGATATATCTTTTTTTTCTTTGCTTTGAGCGTAGTTCCTACTTTATATGGAATGGAGGAGGAGCATCTTTTTATTTTTTTCCCGAAGGGGAAGTTTGGAAAGAAAAAATCAAAAGGGGAGAAATTTGGTGAAGAATTGGGGCGAAAATTTGGTCCTTTGGATGTTGGTGTAAAAAAAACTGAAAAAGAGGTGGTCGTACAAAAAACTGCTTCGAGAAGTACAAGAAATATGCACGAAGTTCTCGCTTTCTTTGAGGAAAAAAAGTTTTTCACATCCGATGAAGTAAGTGTTTTGAAAAAATATTATAAAGGGAATGAGCGTCCATTTCTGGATTCTGTGGTTGCAGAAGCGGTGACCAAACTCTTTGGAATTTTTAAAAATTATGATGATAGCAAAAAAGATCTTTTTGAAAGTTGGTGTTATAAAACGCCATGTTTTTTAAAAAAACCTCTGAATGTGGTAAAAGATTTTGTTGTGAAATTGAAATCAGCGGAGTTTGTCGAAAAAGAAAAGAAAGTTCTTGCGGTATTACCCTTTCTTTGTCTGAAGAAAAAGACCCTTCAAGAATATCAAAGGAGGGCGGCTGAGCTGGCTTTATGTTTAGATGAGGATGCTTTTAAAAAGATTGTTGAGTATATTGACCTTTTTAAGAAAAAAATGCAAGTTTTAAAAAAGGATGGTTTGTCTGAGGAGCAGAGGAACATTCTTTGCGATCTAAGAAAAACCCCTAATTCAGAAAACAAACGTCGGGAGTTTAATTTTGTTGATATGTATGCAAAAACGGTAGAGTTGCGGTCGGAAGAATTTGAAATAGGACAGGTTTCTGATGTTGATTTGCAGAAAATAGTGCAGGCTGACGAAGGGGTTAAAGATCGTCGCAAGGGTTTGAAAGATTTTTTGAAAGAATTAAACGGTAGTGAGGCTATCGATCTTGGGACGCCTACACTGAATCTAGATGATGAAAGAATGGATGGTGGAATATTTATGACGGATGAAGAGATAAAAGATCAGGAGAGGCGGGTGGTGCGTTCGCCGATTCCTTGGGTTTTAAAAGAACCTCTTGAACGTTCACTTTCGACATCTCCTAATAATAAAAATAAGTATCTATATTAAAGAAATGAAAAACAAAATTTTTTTTGAACTTATTCATCAATCCCGTCGATCACGTGCTCGGGTCGGGAGAATCCATACGCCACACGGAGTTATTGAAACACCTGGGTTTGTGCCCGTTGCAACGAATGCTACCATTAAGACGGTTGAATCGTCATTAATCAACCAGTTAGATGTTCAGTTGATGTTTTGCAACACCTATCATCTTCTTCTGCATCCTGGGCCTGAAGTTGTGGCTGCGGCGGGAGGTCTGCATCGATTTATGAATAGGCCAGGGCCTATTATTACCGATTCTGGTGGATTTCAGGTTTTTAGTCTCGCCTATGGTGGTGTAGCTGATGAATTGAAGAGTCGTGGCAAGAAGAAGAGCGAGGGCTCCGTATTACGTATTACTGAGGATGGTGTTCTTTTCCGTTCATATCGTGATGGAAGTCCCGTTCTCTTAACCCCTGAGTCTTCGGTTCAGGTACAAAAGTCACTTGGGGCTGATATTATTATTCCACTTGATGAGTTGGTTCCGTATCATCTCGACCCTCGGGCTCTGAGACGTTCGCTTGAACGGACGCATCGTTGGGAGGAGCGGTCGTTAATCGAACATAAAAATGATCCGCGTGAGCAGGCTATGTATGCAGTTATTCCAGGAAGTGTCGATATGTCGCTTCGTGAAAGAAGTTGTGCATATCTGCAAAAGCTTCCGTTTGATGGGTTTGCTATTGGAGGGAGCTTGGGAAAAACTCGCGAAGAGATGATTGCTTTAGTCGGGCAGATCGTTCCGCTTCTTTCTGGCGATAAGCCACGGCATTTATTGGGAATTGGGGATCTCCCGTCGCTTGAAGCGTGCATTCTCTTTGGGATTGATACGTTTGATAGTGCTCATCCAACAAAGTGTGCACGACATGGGATTCTTTTTTCTGATAAGGGTCCGATTAACCTTACCAGATCATATTGGAAAACGGTTCATGAACCAGTATCTGATGCACCGTTTTGTCGAGAATATTCTGCCTCATATCTCCATCATCTTTTCAAAACACATGAGGTTGCCGCGCATCAGTTGGCTACCCTCCATAATGTTGACTATATGATGCGCTTTATGCGTCGCGTCCGTGAGCGTATTTTAGCTGACGAAATCTAACGAGGCGTCTGCTTTTTATGCTACAGTAAATAGCCGAAAAGAGATTCATAAAAAGGAGGAGTTATCATGGCGACATTGTGTGTAACACTTCTTATTGCGCATAACGGTTTTCAGCCTGTTGAATATATGGAGACGCGTTCAGCTCTCGAGAGAGCGGGTATTACGGTTGTGACGGTAAGTAATCGTGCTGAAACGGCAACTGCGGCTGATGGCGTTTATACGGTTGAGGTTGATCGAACTATCAATACGTTTGATGTGACCATGTGTAATGGATTTTTCTTAATTGGTGGACCAGGCGCGATGGAAAATCTTGATACTGACATTGTGCATAGAAAACTGCAGGAAGCACAACGTGCCGGTATTTCGTATGGTGCTATCTGTATTTCACCGCGAATCTTACTTAAAGCAGGGGTTCTCAAAAGTGTGCGCATGACTGGCTGGGATGGCGATAATGCGCTGGAGCCAATCGCAAGGAAGTATGGCGGTATCTTGGTTGATGAAGATGTGGTGTGTGATGGAAATGTTGTTACCGCCGTTGGCCCTCGCGCATCAACTGCATTTGGTCAGATGATTGCTCGTGTGGTTAAGGGAGAAGCAGCTGATGGAGAAAAAGTTCTTTGATTAATTTTAGGGACGTGAGGATGGCGGATTTGGTGAAAGAGTGGGAAAATGAAAAGACAGTGCTGGATTTGTTGAAAGCTGCTCAGATTGAGTATACAGTATTTCGACATCAGCCCGTCTTTACTACTGCAGAAAGACCGGTGCTGATCGATAGTGGCGATGTTGTTGAGCTTCCTGGTCTTTCCTCAAAGAATCTTTTTTTGAAAAATACCAAGAATAATACCTTTTTTCTGGTGAGTGTAACGCAAGATAAACGCGTTGATCTGAAAGCGTTGAGCAAAATTTTGGGAACTGCACGTTTTTCTTTTGGAAAGCCAGAGGAGTTGTTTGAACTTCTTCGGCTGCAACCTGGCTCGGTGTCGCCATTCGGGCTTATATTTGATACCGATAACAAGGTCTCCTTTGTGATGGATGAAGATTTTTTATCAGCTACTAAAATTCAGTTTCACCCGATGAGAAATGATATGTCCCTTGTTTTGTCACCAACCGATTTTATTGCTTTTATGCGGCAAATTAATCATCAACCGCAGATAATTCGTATCCCGATTTAGCAGTAAATCTGGTGATCTGAGTTGTTTTTTTCGTGATGATCGGTAGTATATATTCATTATGAAAACAATTACCTCTCCTCATAATGAACAGGTTAAACGTACTGTTTCTTTGCATACGTCTCGTGGACGCCGCCAGGCGGGTGCTTTTTTGGTTGAGGGGATTCGTGCTTGTGAGCCATTTTTTTCACATCAGTTTGATCTTGAAGTTCTCTGGGTGGCAGAGAAATATGTTGTATGGGCTACATCACTTCCTATTGATCAGACCCGTATTAGGCTTACAGATGAGATGGTGATGCGTAAGATGAGCACGGTAACGACACCGAGTGGTGTTATCGCAGTTTTTAAGCAGCCGACTGAACGTTCACTTACCCTCGGACCTCTTACGCTTGCAGCGGTTGATTTGCAGGACCCGGGAAATATGGGGACTATTATTAGAACGGCTGCAGCATTTGAAGTACCGGTAGTGGCTATAGGCGGTGTTGATATTTGGAGCCCGAAAGTAGTTCAGGCAAGTGCCGGAGCGCTTGCCTTTAAGGGAGTTGTTCGTTCTTCGTGGGGTGATTTGGTAAGTCAGGCGCGTAATGAAAAGATAGAGATAAGCGCTCTTGTTGCTTCTGGTGGCTTGCCGTTATCGCGATTTATTTGTGGGGTGCGACGGGTTGTCGTAGTTGGTGGCGAGGCGCATGGCCTTTCTGATACTTATCTAGCTGATTGCCAGGGACGAATTTCAATTTCAATGCCCGGTGGTACTGAGAGCTTGAATGCAGCGGTTGCCGGATCAATAGCGCTTTACGCGTTAACAAGCGAAAAATAAACGAGGATTTTATGCTTAAAAAACAGGAGCTTTCATTAGCGGCGGCCTTTTTTGTTAATGTTAACATTATGCTTGGCTCTGGGGTGTTTATTAATAGTGTTACGCTTGCGCGAGCTGCAGGGGCGCTTGGAGCGCTTGTTTATCCTTTGGTAGGCCTACTTATTCTTCCGCTGATTATTATTTTTTCGCTTTTACTTGCGAATAAACCGGGGGGAACGTTTTTTGAATTTGGATCATTGCTCCACCCTGTTGCCGGTTTTTTAAGCAGCTGGGGCTATTTTGTTGGTAAGTTGGCTTCTGCTGCGCTTGGACTTCATATTTTTGTGACGCTTATGCAATCGGTTCATCCAGGATTTGCGGCGGTAAATGCTCTGGTTGTTGATGCCATTATCTTGGGTGTTTTCGTTTTCCTGACACTCTTTAACGTGAAGACGGGAAGACCCTTGCAGTATAGTTTTTTTATGATGAAGATTGTTGCGGTGACGACTGTTCTTGTTGCTTCTGCTCGTCTCTGGGACCCGGTTCAATTTGTGGTGTATCGTGCGGACTGGTGGGGGATTCCTTCAAGTGTTACTTTTGGCATATTCGCCTTTGCCGGTTTTGAGGCAACCTGTTCTTTGAGTAAGAATATTCAAAATCCAAGTAGGAATGGACCGCGGGCGGTTATTTTTTCTTACCTCTTTGTTATGGCCGTTTTGACACTGTATCAGCTTTTACTGTATGGGGCGCTTGGTTCTGAGCTTGGGATACTGAATGGTTTTCAAGAGTCGGTGGGGCTAGTGATCTCGCGTGCTTTTGCAGGTTCGCTGGCGGATGTTGTCCGCGTTGTTGCATTTGTTTGTATAGCATCTTCAGCGCTTGGTTCGAGCTATGCTATTTTATACAGCAATTTATGGAACCTGAACACATTGGCACAATATCAAGTGATTCCATGGGCCTCGCTATTCAAGCGGTTTAACAAGTATTATGCTCCAATTTGGTGTGTTTTGGCGGCTGGAGCGATAGAATTGGGATATCTCCTCATTTCAAAAGGTGAGATTATTCTGTTGCAGCAAGTAACAGCCTGCGCATCAACGCTCGCCTATGCACTTTCGGTTTTTGGTTTTTGCGCCCTTTTTTATCGCAGTGGCTGGCGATATCGCATTGTTGGACTATGTGGGGTGGGAAGTATTTTACTATTTGCGTACACAGCAACAGCTAACGCATGGTTCTACGGTGTATACGGCTATAGCATCTTTGCTCTTCTCTTGTTGGTTGGGCTTATTGGCTTTTGGTATGCGACAGTGATTAACAAAAACCGGCAAGGGCAACCAGGCCAAGAACCATTGTTATAAGGATGCATCGCGTGGTAATTTTGGTTTCTGGAATGCCACATAATTCAAAATGGTGATGTAGCGGCGCCATTTTGAGAATTCGTCTGCCTGTTAGTTTGAATGTACTTACTTGCATGATGACAGAGAGAACTTCGATGACCATGACGCCAGCGACGATGGGGAGAAGTAGTTCTTGTCGTGTCATGAGTGCAATCATGCCAATAAATCCACCACAGGCGAGTGACCCAACATCCCCCATGAAAACCTTGGCAGGGCAGCTATTGAACCAGAGAAACCCCAGAAGCGTGCTTGCAAAAATCCAGGCGATAAGTGCGAGGGAATAGTCACCTTGTAACCATGCGATGATACCAAAAACGGCGCTGACGATTGCAACGAGTGAGCCTGCAAGACCATCAAGACCATCGGTAATATTTACTGCATTGGTGCTACTTAAGAGAATCCATATGCCCCACGGAATAAGGAGCCAATTGATATTCAGTGAGAGGTGCGGCAGAAATGGGATGTGTACGAGCGTCGAAGGTTTTTCCCAGAAGAACCAGATAAGGAGGGCTAAGAGTGCGATCAGAAATTGTGAGATAAATTTTTGTTTTTCCGTAATTCCCTTATGACGTACAATTTTAAACCAGTCGTCGCAAAATCCTACCGCACCAAATCCGATGGTTGTCAGCGCTATAATCCAAACTTTACTATTGCTCCAAGAGATGCTGCAGAGCAGGGTGATGAGGAATGCCCCAATGAAAAAGAGCCCACCCATTGTTGGGGTCAACTCTTTTGCTTGGTGAATCTCGTTGACATAAGCGCGAATAGATGAGCGTACAAATTGTTTAATATAACGTAGAAAGAGAAAACCAAGCGTACAGGAGAGCATTGCCGCAAAAATGCACCACCAGAAAATTGTATTGTACATGAAAAAACCTCTCTTTTACATAGGCAAGAATATGCTCAATAAGTATACTGAAAAGACCTTTTTTGTAATGTTCGCTTTTTTTATTGCTTTTATTTTTTCCAAACTGTCGTTCTCTTTTTGGGTGAATAAGCCGGTAACTTGACCTTTTTGGCTAATATTCTATACTGTAATTGTGCTAATCAAATTTAGCGTTGTGTCGCCGGCGCCTTTAGAGAAAGGACTGAAATGAAAAGACTCATAAAGAGCGCTTTCCCTTACCTATTATGCTCCTTTGGGTTACTAACATTTGGGGTTGGTTTTAATATACGAGCTGTTTTCTCCGCTTCTGCTGTTGCTTCTACTTCTGAAGTAGAGTGTTATTCTGCTGCATATTATGAATCAAAAATACTGCATGCCCTTAATGATGCTGATTTTAATCGTGTTACGTCGCTTGATGAACTTCTTGCCGGGTTGCGTGGATTAGGTGTTTCAATTGAAGGAAATGGTATTGCTGCGTTGAACAATGTTAATTCTGCGAAGCAGATTGCTGAGCAGGTGGTTGCGTTTGGTTCAAAGATTCGTGAAGTGAGTGCTACTGACTCTGGTTTGCCAGAGAGGGTGCGCGTTAGATTTGTAGAATTAGGAGACGCTCGTTTGCGTACTATTGTCTACGAAATTGTTGCGATGGATCTTTTGCGCCAATTCTTGAGCAAAAAAACGCCGGCTGCTGAAATTAAAAAATGGCCGGTTTTTGTGGATTTTCTTTATGAGCTTCTTCGTGAAAGTCCGCGGTTTGGGGTAGGCAGTGCAAGTAAAGTTGTGGTCAAATTGAAAGAGTTGAGAAATTCTTATAAATGTACCATCGCATTAAGTTTGAAATCATTGAAAGAAAGTGATTTTCCGGCTTGGGCGATCAATGACCTTAAGGTGCTTGGTTGGGATGGCCTTGCACGTATTACCTTTTAACAAAAAAGGACGAGAGTAGAATTCAAGGGTATCTGCCTCGGCCCTCTGTGATTTGTGAATAAAGAACATGGAAAAACGAGGAATTCAATCAATATTTGACGTTATCATTATTGGTGGCGGTCATGCGGGTGTTGAAGCCGCGCATGCCGCCGCTTCTTTGGGCGTTAAGACAGCACTTATCTCTTTGTCGCGAGATCGCATCGGCTTTATGCCATGTAACCCGTCGATTGGTGGGATTGGTAAGGGACATATAGTTTTTGAAATCGCGGCTCTTGGTGGTCTTATGCCGCGGATCTGTACGCAATCGTATCTGCAGGCAAAGATGCTTAATACGAGCAAAGGGCCTGCGGTACAGGGGCTAAGGCTTCAGATTGATAAGCATTGCTACCAAAAAAAAATTCTCGAAGCACTTGATCAGAAAGAACATCTCACCATTATTGAAGATATGGTTGATGAGGTTTTATTCGATGAGGTTGGCCGTGTCCGCGGAGTGGTTACTGCCTCTGGTTATTGCTATACTGCACCTGCCGTTGTTTTGACTGGTGGGACTTTCCTTAATGGGCTAGTTCATGTGGGACAAGAGAGTCATGCCGCTGGTCGGCTTGGTGAAGCACCGGTTATTAAACTCGCTCAGTTTTTGAGATCGCTTGATATTCGGGTTGGGCGTATGAAGACGGGGACTCCTCCTCGTATTTTGCGTTCAAGTATCGACTTTTCGGTTATGGAAAGGGACGTGGTTGCGCCGGTAGACTATCTGTATGAGTTAGAGCCGCATGCTGCCGTGAACAAGATGGACTGTTTTATCACTCATACGAATGAGTATTCCCATAAAATTATTCTTGATAATGCGCATCTATCTCCTATCTTTTCAAAAAAAATTACCGGGACACCGACGCGTTACTGTCCTTCCATCGAAGATAAGATTGTTCGTTTTTCTCATAAAACATCGCATCATGTCTTTGTTGAACCAGAGAGTGAGTCATCGGATGAGATGTACCCAAATGGTATATCAAACTCATTGCCACGTGAGGTGCAAGAACAGTTTGTGCGCACCATAGCCGGGTTTGAGCATGCCATATTTACGGGATATGCCTATGGTATCGAGTATGATTTTGTTTCTCCACATCAGCTGCATCATTCTCTTGAACTTAAAAAGATCCCTGGACTCTTTTTGGCTGGGCAAATTAATGGGACGACAGGGTATGAAGAGGCTGCTGGGCAGGGAATTATCGCCGGAATTAATGCTGCTCGTAAGGTGCGCGGTTTGTCGCCGTATATCATGAGTCGAAATGAAGGATATATTGGCATCATGATCGATGATTTGGTGACGTTAGGCGTTGATGAGCCGTATCGTATGTTCACTTCGCGAGCTGAGCGGCGACTTATTCTTCGGCAGGATAATACCTTTGCGCGGCTGACTCCGGTTGCCTATGAACTTGGTCTTATTTCCGTAGATCTGAAAAAAACAGTTGATGCAGAAAATGAAAAAATTGAACAACTTCTTCAGGGTTTTGGAAAATCTGGTAAATTACGTCAATTCGCACAACTTATTTCCAATAATAAACCTGAATTTGTAAAACAAGAGATTCGACATCTTGCTGGAGATGGCTTGCATCCACGTGCTGTAGAGACTGTTTACGCAGAGATTTTGTATGGACCTTACAAACAGCGGGAAATTCGCGAGGTTGAGAAGAATGAGACGTATCGTACACTCGCTATTCCCGAAACGTTAACCTATACTGGAATGCCTGGGCTTCCCCGGGAGTTGCAAGAAAAACTTAATCGACTTCGTCCGGCGACTATAGCGCAAGCTTCTCTTATTCCTGGCATTACTCCCGCAACCTTATCGTTACTTATTTTTCGCGTTCGTGAACAGCAAAAAGCAGTAAAATAAAAGTTTGGGGTTTTACTTGTGCTGTGATAAACAGAGCTGATAAAGTTTCTCGTCTGTTTCTTCGATAGACATGTCTGAGTTGTCGATGATAATTGCGTCTGTGGCAGGAATGAGTGGTGAGTGTGGGCGGGTGATGTCCCGTTGGTCGCGTTCATTGATGGCAGTAAGTGCATCGGCAAAAGTAAATTTTTTTCCCGCTTTCATTTGATCTTGTTGCCACCGTTTTGCACGAACTTCTGGTGCTGCAGTGAGAAAAATTTTTATTGTCGCGTGCGGAAAAACGATAGTGCCTGTATCGCGGCCATCGACGACGAGGTTGTATTTTTTTCCTAATTCGATCTGATGATGTAATACTGACTGACGGACATAAGGATCGGCGCTGGAGATTGAAGACCAGTGGTCAACTTCTGCTGTCTTTAGATACGGGGTAATATTTTCCCCGTTAAACATAATGGTGGGTATTCCTGTATCGTAGTGATACTGAAATGATGGGTTATTAACAATTGCGTCAATGTCTGCAGAACGTGGTTTTTTGAGTTCTTCGTCTGAATAGCCAAATTTGGTGACGAGAAGGTAGGCGAGCCCGCGATATAAAAGTCCTGTGTAGAGGTAATAAAATCCGAGTTTGTCAGCTAATCGCTTTGCAACTGATGACTTGCCACTTGCTACTGGCCCATCGATAGTAATAATCATTCGCTATGCTCCATGTAATGCTATATCAACACCTTGTAATTCGACACGCTTTCGGCCTTCCCATTCATTTTCTGTAACATGGACCGCACAATCAAATGTTTGATTTTCTGCGGTGAGGATCGTGCTGAAAATATCTGGACGGTTAAAAAAAATGATCGGTTTTATTACGCCATCGGCAAAGGCAGAAAACCGTACATGTGCATCTTTATAGATGACAGGTTGCCCGATGACAGAGACTTCGGAGAGATAAAAAGTCGGTTTTTCGTTGCCGGGTCCAAATGGTTCTAGATAGGCGAGATCTCTACAGAGTTTCCCGTTGAGTTCGGACATAGAGAGTGAGGCGTCACATTGAATACGTTGTTCGAAATCTTCGGGCTTAAGCTCGCGGTCGATTTTTTCAGTAAGACGCTGCTTAAGTAGCATGAGATTTTCTGATTGTACTGCTAAACCTGCAGCAGCAGCATGACCACCAAAGTGCATGAGCAAGTCTTGCGCTTCAGAAAGCCCGTCAAAAAGGTTGAATGCGGGAATGGAGCGACCTGACCCCTTGAGGGTGCCGTTTCCGACATCGTGAAGCAATATGACTGGTCTACCGTACAGGCTCACAAGCCGTGATGCAGCAAGTCCTATGACCCCTGCCGGCCATGAACCATCGGCAGCAATTAAGATTTTTTCTTTGAGTGGGTTAATGAGTCCTTGTTTGATTTGATTGGTTACGCTGCTTATTACCTCATTTTCGATGGTGCGTCTGTCCTGATTGAGTTGGTACAGTTGCGCCCCAATGCGAGCCACTTCCTCTTCATTGTTACTGATGAGGAAGGTTATAGCAGATCGTGGATCATCGAGGCGTCCGAGTGCATTAAGCTGTGGGGTTAGAAAAAAGCCAATGTCGAGTGCAGTGATTTTGCGTGAGAGACGTGCATTGGTTCGTAAAGTACGAATAGCTAAACTTTCTCGATCATTGATCTGTCTTAAGCCGCGGCGGACCCAGTATCGATTTTCGCCGACGAGAGGCATAACATCGGCGATAGTGCCGAGAGCAAGCAACTCTTCGCTCTGCTCTGGTAACTCTCTGCCAATTTTTTCGTAGAGAAGAGTAAGCAGTTTGAAAGCAACACCAACGCCTGCAAGATGCTTGAATGGATAGGGACAGTCACTACGCCACGGATTGACGACAGCGTGTGCGGGGGGTAACTCATTTTGTGGACGGTGGTGATCGGTAATAATGAGATCAACCCCTCGTTCTTGGGCGCAAAGCGCAGCGTCATGGGCTGCGATTCCATTGTCAACGGTAATAATCAACGAGTAGCCGCTCGTGGCAGCCCGTTCTACGATTTTTGGTGATAAACCGTATCCATCCTTAATGCGATGAGGAAGAAAAAAGTTAACGCGGGCACCGATCGGTAAAAGTGCAAGCATAAGCAGTGCAGTACTTGTCATGCCATCAACATCGTAGTCTCCGACAATAAGGATTTTTTCCTCGTTTTTTATGGCGTGCAAAAGACGATCAACCGCTTTCTCTGCATCTACAAGAAGTGCTGGGTCCGCAACCAGCTGTTCGCGGGGTGTGATCAGAAATTGATCAAAGAGATCAACGGTTGAGTATCCGCGGCGTATGAGCAGTTCGAGTATTGGGGTTGAGAGCTGAATATGCTGCGAGAGAGTCGTAATTGCTTCCTGTGGCAATGGTTCAGGTAATTGCCAAAGAAATTTGCTGCCACGTATGACCTGGGTCATCCATCAATCCTGTTTACGCTTAAGTGTCGGAAAAAGAATAACGTCTCGTATCGAGGTGGTGTTGGTGAGGAGCATAACGAGTCTGTCTATACCGATACCAACGCCAACGGCGGGTGGCATTGCATATTCGAGTGCGCGAATAAAGTTTGCATCGTAATACATAGCTTCATCATCTCCCTGCGCGCGGATCTGGGCCTGTTCTTTAAAACGTTCTGCCTGATCAAAGGGATCGTTAAGCTCGTTAAAACCATTGCTGAGTTCCATGCCTGCGATAAACAACTCAAAACGTGCAGCAATTAAAGGATTTTTGTCGTCGCGCCGTGCGAGTGGCGAAATGTCGATAGGAAACTCAACAATAAATACCGGATCGACAATGCGTGATTCGGCACAGGCCTCAAAGAGTGTGAAGATCTTTTTTTGATGATTTTCTGACGGTGAAATTTTGATATTCATGCGTTGGCATGTAGCGTCAATTTTCTCCGGAGAGAGTTCAGCTTTTGGAATACTACCAAATTCTATGACAGCTTCCTCAGGACTTAGCCGCCTGAAATTGTCAAAATTGATTGTTTTATCGCCAAAGGGAGCTTGCAGTGTTCCACAAGTAGTGAGCACTAGTTCCCGGAACATAGTGGTAACAAAATCCATGATGTAGTGGTAATCGCGGTAAGCCGTATAGAACTCGAGCATAGTAAATTCAGGGTTGTGCCGAGTTGATATACCCTCATTACGGAAATTGCGATTGATTTCATAGACTTTTTCAAAGCCACCAACAAGAAGTCGTTTTAGGTAGAGCTCCGGTGCAATACGTAAAAAGAGCTCCATATCAAGCGCGTTATGGTGGGTAACAAATGGTTTTGCTGCGGCGCCGCCAGGAATCGGCTGTAACATAGGTGTTTCTACTTCTATGTATCCATGGTTATCGAGGAAAGAGCGGAGTTGTGCAATGATTTGTGATCGACGGCGGAAGCGCTCACGGGTTTCTTCGTTTGTGATGAGGTCCAGGTAGCGCTGTCGAAGCTTGATTTCAACGTCAGCTAACCCATGGAATTTTTCTGGTAATGGGTGAAGGCTCTTGCTTAAAAGAACAAGCTCAAGTACGCGTAAGGTGAATTCGCCTACCTTCGTGGTAAAAGTAATACCACGCACCCAGACAATATCACCAATATCAAGATAATCGCGGCAGAGTGCAAATGTTGCTTCACCAATAACATCTTCTTTTATGTAGAGTTGTAGTTGACCGGTGGCGTCTTGGAGGTGACAGAAAATTGCCTTGCCATGTGCCCGCATGGTCATAATGCGGCCCGCAAGTGAATATTCCGTATCTTCAGCTTTGGCTTCCAGAATTTGCTTACAAGAGGACGTTATTTTTTCGTGCCGTGCTGGCCATGGCTCAATGCCATGAGCGCGTAATTCATGAACTTTTTTTATTCGATCAAGATGTTCGTTACTTTCGCTTATATCGGGGTGTTGTTCTTTAATATCTTCTTGTTCCTCAAGACGTTTGTTGTCAGGGTGCACCATAGATTTTCCTCGCGTAAAATGGCGAATTTTGGCAAAAGTTTTGGCGAAATTATGAGAAGAGTTTACCATGCCAGTGGGCAAAGAAAAAGAGTTGGTTCATGTAAGACCAGATTTGCAATTGGCTCTTTCTATGCTAAACTTCCTGGGCAGTGTTACCAATATCTGTTTTATCGTCTTCAGTTTTTTGAAGGGTCGGGTATGATTTCAAAACGTTATCTTATGGTTGCTAGTGCCGCAGTAGGGCTGATTGTGCTTACCGGTTGCAATTTGTTTAAAGGTGATCAGTGTACTGTTTGCCAACCTTCGGCAGCTGCTTCGCAGGCAGAAGCAAAACCGGGAGCAGGCGACTGGCTTATTTCGATTAAAAAAGACGGCAAGGATGTTGTTGTCTTTAGTCGCGAAGATTGGGAAGCCTTTATTCGCGAGCTTGCTGCACAGCAGCTTCAGTTGAATCAGCTTCCTCAGTCACAATTAAGTGACTATTTAAATAGGATGGTTGAGCAGGATCTTGCCAAAATGTGTGCAGGAATTCAAAAGTTCTATGACAACAAGTGGGATAAAAATCCTGAATATCAGAAGATGTTCAAGATGATGGTCGACAATATTGTGCGCGGTTTAGCGTATCGTTTCTACATTGAAAATACCTTTAAAGAGCATATGCCAACTGATGAAGAGGCACGTGAAATCTATAAAAAAGAACAGACGACAATGCAAGAGCTCCAACGACCTCCATTTGTTGATGTCGGAGTGTCTGCGCGTCTCGTTAAAGTAGCTTCTGAACAAGAAGGAAAAGCACTTGCAGAGCGTGCCAAAAAACTTGGTGACCTGGCTAAAGCAGCTGCTGAAATGAAGAAGGCTGTCAAAAATCTTGATTTTGTTTCTTCAACAAACTATCGCCAGCTTGGACCAGATGTTGATGATATGGTTGCAAGTCGTATTCTTTCGATGAGAAGTTTCCCTACAGTTGAATCTGTTAAAGGGTTGAAAGGCAATTATGTTGTTGTCGAAGGTGTTGCTCAGAAAAAATCAGCATACCGACCATTTGATCAGATAAAAGAACAGGCAAAAGAAGCTATCGCCGCAAGTCGTTTGGCGAAAGGGATCGATGAGCTTGTTAAGTCGTACGATATGAAAATAAATAAAGCGGTTATCGAAGAAACCGTCAAACGCGAAGGCAAAGCTGAAGCTCCAGCTAAAAGCTAAGGGTTTGTGAATTATAACGCAGTGTTGGCGGGGCTGTATCTTTTACGCCCCGCCTCTTTTTTAGCAATCAACGGAGATGGGGTGCGGGCTATGAAAATTGGATATTCCTTAATTTTAGGTTTGTTGCTGTCGGTTTGTTCGGTTAGTGGCAGTCGAGAACTTGTGGATGAGTTGATACTTACCATTTACGATGCACCAAGTGGCGAAGTAGTTACCGTTACTCGCTCGATGGCTGAACGTCCTGGTTTAAACGGTCAGCCGCGGTCTCTGAGAGAAGTTGTATTACAGGAGTTGAAAGTTTTAGATGCCCGTGCGATAGGTGCCGATACAGGTGCCGATCCAGAAAAATTCCTTGAGCGCCTTGTTCATGAAAACCATGTCCCACGTTCTGTTTTGATGCAAGGACTTGAAGATATGGGATATACAGAACGAGAAGGTATGAAGGAATTAGCCCGTTGTGAAATTGCCGAACGAGCGCGAGGAGCGCGGGTTATGGCAGATCGGCGACTTATGATTGAGCGAAGTGACATTGAGGCGTATGATGAGGAGCATCCAGAATTTCATGAAGAGTGTTTTCATCTTGCTCAAGCATGTTCGCCATCGGGTGTTGCTGCAGACCATCAATTTTCAGCAGAGGAAATTGAAGCATTATCGTGGGAAAAACCCTTTATGGTCCCAATTAGCAAATTAGCCGATGATCGACGCGATATTGTTCTTAAGGCGAAAAAGGGTGATATTGTTGATCGGGAAGAGGGAGCCGAAGGACTGCTTGTTACGCGGTTGGTTGCACATGAACCGCCAAGCCGAAAATCTGTCGATGAACGTTATCAGGATATTGAACGACAGCTTCATTTTGAACGTTTAAAAGAGGTTCTTGAGGAGTATGAAAACAAGCTTCTCCAAGATGCTGTTCTTCACTTTATTTACCCTGAAGATCGCTCGTTGGTTTTTGGAGCTGCTCCATCTCCAGTGCGTGAGCAAGTAACATAATGCGCTCAGCTTGCGAAGTTGAAAATCCCTTCTGGGTGCAATAGCTGGTGAGTGCTGTGCTAAGATCCATATCGATTTTAATATTTGATCTGAATTTTCGTTCAGCGGGCTGATGCACGGGGATTATGGCAGCAAGATCATGAGCATGCAGACATGCCTCTTGTAGCGCGCGTGTATCAACCTTGTCTGGTGATCCGGTGGGAAGGTGATACACAATTTTGACTATTGCGTCATTGATTGTGTGCTTTTCAATTTCTGAAATAATAGCTTCGGTTTGATTTTTTCCGGGGGGGATCATTGCTTCAATTTGAATAAGAGGGCGTGTTGGGATCTTGATAAAACGATATTCAACAACACCTTTCCGATGTATAGTGCCGAGACAAAAGCCTTTTTCATCAGCACGTTCACCAAAATCTATGCGTTCAATAGATCCGGAGTAGACGATGGGGGCCCCGTCTCCTAACGGGTTAAGTTGCTGATGACGATGAAGGTGTCCAAGGGCGATGTAATCGAAGGGAGGAATAGCAAGTTGTGAGGGCAAAAATGTTGGGTCTTGTCCCGTTATTGCTCTTTTTTCTGATCCGGAATAGTGGCCTGAGGCGACGGTGAGATGTGAAACAAGAATTGCCGGTAGTGATGGATCCAGTTGCGCTGCCTCGTGAGAAATAATAGCGGCAATGTGAGATGAGATAAACGAGTTGAGCTCTGTAACTCCCGAGAAAAAGTTATTGGTGAGCGAGAGTGTTGTTCGCGATGGCCAAGGAATACCAACGATTTGTACGGGCCCGTTACGAGTTGGAATGGTAAGTCTTTTTGGTTGAGCGATGACATGAAAACCTTCGAGTGGTAAGCGGCCAAAAAGGTCAAGCGCATGCGTCTTGCCGAAACTTACTGGGTTATCATGGTTTCCCACAACGATGATGAGTGGGATTTTTGCTTCGAATAGTTTGAGAAAACTGTCAAATAAGAGTCGCTGTTGTGTAGGACTTGGGTGTGCTGTTTTGTATGCATCCCCCGCAAAAATAAAGAGATCCACGCTTTCATCTATTGCTGTTTCAACACAGGTGTTAAAGGCGTGATGGAAGTCGAGTAGTCTGCTATGAATTCCTGTTTTGCTATCAATTTTCCCGTAGTTTTCCATGCCGAAGTGGCTGTCTGCGGTGTGAACAAACCGGATCATCTTTTTCTCTACCCCCTCTTTTACTTTCTTGAGCTGCACGAAGCTTTAAGCGTTCGCGAAGTAATGGTGCATATTGGGCCTTGGTAACCTGCGTAGCACGTGCGATGGCAAGAGCATCAGCAGGGACTGCCTCGGTGATGACAGAGCCGGCTCCGGTAATTGCCCCAGCGCCGATGGTTAATGGTGCTACGAGGGCGTTCAAGCATCCAATGCTTGCATTATCTCCAATAAATGTCGGATATTTTGCAACACCGTTATAGTTGCATATCATTGTTCCGGCTCCGATATTTACTGTAGTTCCAATTGTTGTATCGCCAAGATAGCTGAGATGTTTTGCTTTGCTCGAAACGCCAATTGTACTTCGCTTTACTTCTACAAAATTGCCGATGATTGCCTTGGCGCCAATAATGCTTTCGGTGACGTTGGCAAAAGGACCAATCTGAGCGAGTTCTTCAACCACTGTGTTTCTGATGATTGAGTTTGGTTTAACGGTAACATGTTTTCCGAGTGTTGCATGATCAAGGATGCTGTTAGCCCCCACGATAGTTTCTGAACCTAAATGTGTTTTTCCAAGAAGATGGACGCCACTTTCGACAGTTGTGTCGGGATCACTGGTAACTTGATATTCAACAATGGTGGTTTCAGGATTAATAAAACGAACCCCCTGATTCATAAGTTGCTGAATAAGTCGCTTGCGTTCAATCTGTTCTGCTTCAGCAAGTTCAGCTAATGTATTAATTCCTCGAATAATATCAAACGGAGTTTCGATCCAAGAAACACCATTTTTGCTAAGCGATGCTTTTGAAATAAGATCGGTTAAGTAGAGCTCACCTGTTACCTCGTTAGGCGAAAGCTGTTGGATCGCTGTCTCAAGAAAAGATCTTTTGAAGAGGTAGATGCCAGCGTTGAGCAAGGATTCGCTTGTGCGTGATTTTGGATCGTGTTTTGCTTCAATGATTGAAGCGTGCCCGTTTTGAACTTCAAAACGACCAAGATGTTGCGCGGAGCGTTCAGTATTGCGAGCAACAACAAGCGATGCAGCGGCATCTGTTTTTTTAAATTGTTGAAGTAGTTCTTCAACAATGTCTGTGGTAATAAAAGGGACGTCGCCGTTAAGAACAAGAATTGTCTTAGCGTGCCACCAATGGTGCGAACACCAGAGAGCATGTCCGGTTCCTAGTCGCTCGTTTTGTTCAACGAAAGATGTTTCGGTAAAACCGGCCTCAAGAATGGCAGTGCGAACTGCTTCTTTCTGATATCCGATAACACAGAGGGTAGGTATGTTGAGCGAGGCAAGGAGGCTGACCGGATAATTAATAAGTGCCTTCCCGCAGAGTGGGGTGCAGAGTTTTGTACGTAACGTATGAAATCGTGAAGATGAGCCGGCGGCTAGGACGACTGCCTGAATCGGAGGGAGTGTCATTGAGTTCCGTTTTGAACAAGGTATGAGTCAGTTTGTGCACATTTTTTATATCATGAGTCGATTGTTTCTGCAATTGTTTCTGTGTGTGATTGAGGTCTGTTTCGGAAGGCGCTGTTTTGAGCCAGATGTTTGTTTTGTTGACAATTTGTTATATGTGCACATAGTTTGAAAATGGAAAAAATGAAAGACGATTTAAATGGAGGGGGTATGAAGCGCGTATGTTTTCTTGTTCTGTCCTTGGTGATCTCTGTTTTTTCACTCTGGGGAGGGAAAATTGTCATCTGCCTTGATGGTTGGGGTAATTATGATCCAGAGGCGTTTGAATTGATGGAAAAGGTGTTGAAGGACAGAATACCGGGGGCGCAATGTTTCCAGATAAAGATGGGAGATGGCTCCTGGAAGGAGAAGGTTTTTGGGGGGAGCTTAGAGAATCAGGTGGAATTATTTAATAAGACTTTTGTGGAACTTGATGAAAAGATTCTCAGGGGAAAAAAGTTTGATTTGGTTTGTTCGTCACAAGGCGGTCTTATTGGTTGGATGTGGGCATTGAAATACAACAAGGATAGCAGGGTTGAGAATCTCTTTATTATGAGTAGCATGCTTGGCGGTTATTTTGGGGTGCCAGATGTTGTAAAAGGGTGGCTGAAGGGAATTTGCGGGTGTTGTGGTTCGTGTGTCGAAGGGCTCGTTGACTATTTCTGGGCAAAAAAGATTGTCACAAGTGTTTTTTCGGCGCTTCTTGCGCAATCGTGTCTGGTACCGGCGGGGTATTGGCGTAACCCTCGCTATGATGGACGAGAGAAGGGGCGCGAAAATTTCTTTCAAAGAACAGCTTTATATCAATATCTTGAAGGGATGTCAGAAGAGCGTAAAAACAATCTGTATTCTATAAAAAAGATTGTCACATTTACTGATCCCGACCCCAGCAGAGAGAAATACATACGCCCACCTCTTTCTGGAATATTTTATCCACCTGGGATTAACAATGAAGATGAGTTTAAAAAAACGAGTGTATACAAAATTTTGAAACCCCTTGTTGATCAGGGTCGGTTGATTCGATATGCCACCAACACAGGGCATGAATGTCATAAAAATGTTGCTAATATTACAAAAATAATCGATGTGATGCAAAACGGTCTTTTGGAAGAAAAAAAGGTTGTTAGAGGTGATGGTATTCAGGTTGAAGAAATACAGCCGCTTTTGTCCAGACGAAAGTTGAAATTGGGGGAAAGGCGGGAAGGTGTATTTGCTTGGATAGCTAATCTTTTTTGCGAAGGAGGTGAGCAAATGCAGCAGCGGAAGTGCGAATATTATGAAGTTTAGTGAAATATTGCGTTTATTAAACGTGTTGCCTTAATGTTTTGGAGTAGTAGTTTATCCATTATCAGAATGGGGAGAATCCATTATCAGAATGGGGAGAATTCAATGTTGGGGTTGTCTAAAGAAAAAAGATTTCTGTTTTTGGTGGCTTCTTTTTTTTCACTGGTAATTTTTGCGGGTAAGTCGCTTAGTCGTACGTTTGATCAGGGTCGTGAAAAAAAAGTTGCAATGATTAAAAAAATTCAACGTGCTTTTGAGCAGCTTAAGAAAAAGTATTTGGAACGTGGTGAGCATAAGGGGGTGCGTGCCCTGAATAGACGATTGGTGCAGATAAAAAGAATGAAAGCTTTTGCCAGTATGTCAGCGAGTAATAAACGAGTTATAGAAGACGCTTTTACTTTTTTATCTAAATTAGATTTTGATGTTGTAAATGGATTTGCCAATGTATCGACAGCTTACTCACTTAAAAAAGATATTATGGGGCTTATGGAGGTGGTTGACAAGCAGATTGTCAAATGGAGTGATAATGTGCGCTGCGCAGAATCTGTTGCCGACAAGTTGAAAACAAAAATTACTGATTATGCAGGTACTGTGACATTGAAGCAAGAGGCAGCTGGCCGCCTCAAAAGATTAAAGGTATATACAAACACTGCTATTGCCGAAGCAAGAACGCTGAAGGCTCTTTTGAACAAAGCGTTTAGTGAGATTTTTGATCGAGAGCTTTATGAAGGCGTTTTGTCGGCTTTCTAAGGGGTCTAGGGAGTGCGTAATGAACGTTTGTAGTGTGGCTCGGGGTGTTGGCGTATTTGTTATACTGCTCGTTGTTACTTTTATTAATGCAACTTCTGGTTCAGAGTATGAAAAAGTTGAGCGGGAGCTTATAAAACTTACGCAGGGGATACAGCGGACTGTTGAAGTAATTAAGGGGACGTATGAGCCGGATCAGGCTTCTGAGGCAACACGTGTATTAAACGAGGAACTGGCGCGATTAAAAACGTCAAAAAATTTTGAAGCTATGTCGGCAAGTAATAAAAAAGTCGTGGGGAAAGCGTTTTTGTTAGCCTCAAAATTGGATTTTGATATGGTGAATGGTTTTGCTAATATTGTGACATCTTACGAATTTAAAAAGCCTCCTGTGGTTTCAGGTCGAGTGTCCAAGGTGCTTTGTGAGCAACGGGGAGAATATTTTCTCAAACAAGAAAATCTGTTGAAAACCAAATTAATAAATGGCGAAGAAATAATACCGATGCTGAAAAAGCAATTTCTAACCTTGGGGCCAAATATTCTGATTATGCGGGTACAAAGCAAATAAAGGTGAAAGCTGTTGAATGTTTGAGCGCATTTAAAAAACAGTCAGAAAGGGCTGTAATTACAGGAAAAAAACTAAGTGCGTTGTTGAATAATGCGATTGCCCGTATTTCGCTTCTCGAAACGAGGTAATTGCTGATTTTATGAACATTTAGGCAAAGATGCCTATAGTTAAGTTTATATGGTGTTGTGAATTATTTTGTAGGGGCCTGTTTATGAAATATGGTGGTGTTTCTGTTTTAATAATTTTCTTGTTTGTTTTTGCCACATTTCCGAGCCTTGTCTCTGCTGCTTCTGAATATGAGCTTGAGTATGAGATTGTGCGTCAGGATTTGCAAAACAAAAACAAAGAAGTAAAGGATCTTATTGCAGGTATAAAAAAGACATCTGAGCTTGTGAGCAAGGATGTTATTGTTTTAAAGGAACGGTTTGCAGATGTTAAGAAAAGGCAAGGTTTTGCTGCTATGTCCAAACAAAATAAAAAATTAATTGAAGATGCCTTGGTTCGTACTGCACAATTTCTTACCGACATTAGCGATGGGCTCGGTTCTATTGCGAAAATCTACGAGTTTAAAAAACCTGCTATTGATACCAGTAAATTAGGAATTACCGATACATTTAAAAGCAAGTTAATTGATCCACAAATTAAATCTTTCAGCGAAATTAAGAATATAGCTGAAAAACAGTTTGATATATGGCGAGAAAATAATAAAGAGGCACAGATTTTGAAAAAACGCCTCGGTGAAAAACGCAGTGATTATGCTGGCACAAAAGAAATTAAGGCGGTGCTTGTAAAACAACTTGATAACGTAATGAATATGACAAATAAAGCTATGAGAAATGCCGATAGCTTAAGAGGTCTGATCGAAGGGATTTATCTTGAAGCATCATTTTTAGCGAGTGATAAATGTTTGCCGTCATTTGAAGGATTTTCGAAAAAGAAAAGGGAGCGGCGAGGGGCCGCATTAAAAGAGTTAAAAGAAAAGAAAAAGAAGAAAGAGACCGCTGTTAAAAAGGAAAAAGAACGGTCGGGGAAAAAGTTTCCAAAAGGATGGTAGAAGGGGTTAGAGCAGTTCGTTCAAAATTTCATTTGGTGTGTCACCATAGATTTTTATTTCTGATCCTTCGAAAGGCACTTTTTTATTTTGTAGATTATGAGCTGTTGCCCACACGAAACAACGTCTATGCCTTTGAGTGTTTTGTCTTTGTGCTGATTCCATAAGTTTTTGCGCGTCTGTGAATGGGGCATAAAAAAGAAGAATGGTTGCCCCCTTGTTACTAATTTTTACCTGAGGTTTTTCCAGATTCTTTGCGTTGTACTGATATCCGGTCTGTTCTTCAATGAGGTGGATTACTGAATTGAGATTTCCTCCATCATAAAACGGATGGAAGGATCGCCATGTCTTTTTAGTGAGCAGGATTCGCGAAGTTCCACTGCCATCGCGTGCGGCAATATAAACAACTGTTTTTGCATGCGTAAAAATAAAAAAGAAAGAAAATGTAAGAATAAACATGCAATGGTTGTGTATCATAATAAACTCCCCTGATTTTCATACTCTCTTCGTAGATTATAGTGTGCACAAAAGCATAGTATTCACGCAATCTTTTCAAGAGGAATACACTTTTGTGAGGTAAGAGTGGCCAGGTGATATCTTTTTTTGGCTTTTAAAAAAGAGGAAATGCGTCTATTCTGAGAGCAGGTGAATAGTTACAGTCTTGTGCAAGAAAAGGCGGAGGAATAAATCGTGCGGTTTCTTCGGGGTATTGTTCTCGTCCTTGTTTCGGCGTCCTTGTGTGGCGAAAGTGTCGACAACCGTTTTTTGGTTCCTTTGTTGGATCATAAGCCGCTTTTGCTTGATGATGAGCGCTGTCCATTTGTAAAAGTTCAACCGTGGATGGTCTTTTCTTCTCGTGCAATAGATTGTTACGGCGAGGCGGTTGGGCTGTTCGATTATGAACAACCATCATATACGTTACGTGAAATTGACAAATCACTTATTGCCACAGGACGAACAACAGAGAGCTTGTTTCGAACGGATTGGCGCGGTGCGTTGAGTTCTGGGCCATATCTCATGTCTGGTGACATGGTTGCTCGCGGTGTTGCATTTGAGGTAGGAGTGCCAATCTTGTCTTGCTTTCGCCTCGGCGCGCGAGGATCGCTCATGGGAGTTCGATCCAATATGCGGCTTTTTAAAGGCCAGGATTTTGATCCGGTGGTAATGGGGCCAGGTGACGATTACGAGTTGCGTCTCTTACAAGAACGCATTCATAGTGTTTTAGGAATTGAATCGGCCCTTTGGGATCGTGTTGGCTGCAGTGATATCGAGATTTTTGGCCGTCTCTTTAAGCAGCAGGAGTATGCATATCGGTGTCGTTATGTTGATGTTGGGCTTTCGCTTGGTTTCGTCTTGCCGTCAGGGGTAAAGCGCGATATTGACAACCCTGCATCAATTCCTTTTGGTGGCGACGGTCACACCGGTATTTTCCTCGAAGGAACGCTTGATGCAATTTTGCGATACGACTTACGAGCGGGTTTTTTGTTTCGTTTTCAGCAGCGATTTCCGGCAACGATGACAAGGAGGGTCTCATATAATTTGGAGCCAGAACGATTTGGTGCCATTGTGGGGCCATTTGAAGTGCGTCCGGGACCGACGCTTGCATTTGCTCCGTACGTTGCGGTTGAAAATTTAAGAGAAGGTTTTGGTGCGTATGTTGGATACAGCTTAGTTAAACATTTTAGGGATCGGTGGGCGGATTGTAGGGCTGATCCTTCAGGTTGCTTTGCTGATGCTGCAATGCGAGCAGCTTCGGTATGGGCTTCGGAACATCTCTTTTGTACCGTTTTTTATGACTTCCGCGAAGGAAAACATGGATTACCATGTGCACCAGTTTTGGCGCTTTCTGTTGACGTTCCCCTTGATTGGGTTATTGCGCGGCAGAGTTTTAAATCATACGGAGTGTCACTTATTTTAGAGGCATATTTTTAGTTTTTAAAGAATTGAGAAATAGAGGATACCATGAGCTTTTTTGGCCGCTTTAAAGCAACGCGTAAGATTGCCAGATTTTTTTCAAGTGATATTGCTATTGATTTAGGAACGGCAAATACCGTTGTCTATGTCCCGAATCGGGGTATTGTTCTTAATGAACCTTCGGTTGTTGCGGTGCGAGCCGATACTAAACAGGTTTTAGCTGCTGGTCGTCAAGCGAAAGAGATGCTTGGTAAAACACCTGAAAGTATTGTTGCGTCACGTCCTATACGCGATGGTGTTATTGCTGATTTTGAATTGACGGAGAGCATGCTTCGGTATTTTATTGCTAAAGCGAATGATGACCGACGTGCATTTGCCCGTTTTATTCGTCCGCGTATGGTCATTGGAGTTCCGTCTGGCATTACTCAGGTTGAGCGACGAGCGGTGGAAGATTCTGCACGTGAAGCGGGGGCTCGTGAGGTTTATACCATTATGGAGCCGATGGCGGCGGCCATTGGGTCCGGTTTGCCTGTTCATGAACCATCTGGATGTTTCATTGTTGATATTGGTGGGGGTACTACTGAAGTTGCTGTCATTACGCTTAAAGATGTTGTTTTTTGCCGCTCAATTCGAGTGGGTGGCGATGAAATGGATCGCGCTATTACCAGCTATGTGAAACGAAAGTATAATCTTTTAATTGGTGATCGTACCGCTGAGAACGTAAAGATTCAGATAGGTACGGTGTTGGCTGATGATGAACTGCAGCAGATGGAAGTCAAGGGAAGGGATTTGGTTACCGGTGTTCCTAAGACAATTACCTTGACGAGTGTTGAAGTTAATGAGTCACTTCTTGAAACAATTTCAAGCATAGTGGAAGTTATTCGCGTAGCGCTTGAGAATACTCCGCCAGAGCTTTCTTCAGATCTTGTTGATCGAGGAATTATGATGGCTGGTGGTGGTGCGCAGCTTCGTGGTCTTGATCGGCTTATTTCCCGTGAAACAGGGTTGCCCGTGCGGATTGCCCCTGAACCTCTCTTGTGTGTGGTGAATGGCGCGGGTAATGTTCTTGAAAATATTGATTTCTTCAGGGATGCGTTACTTTGAAAAAGAAAAAAACGGTGCGTGGGGGGCCGGCGATTGCTGGGGTTCCCCTCAAAAAGGAGTATGGGCAACATTTTTTGAGAGACAAGAATATTGTCGCTTCGATGTTGGCGCACGTTTCTATCGATAAAACGACATCTGTTTTTGAAATTGGGTGTGGCGATGGCTTTTTAACAAAAGAATTGGTAGCGGCACGTCCGGCGCGTCTCTGGGTTTTTGAAATTGATCCTGCGTGGGCAAAATTGGTAAAGGAACGTTATGCAGATGAACATACGACCTTTTTTGTTGAAGATATTTTGACCGTTGATTGGCAAAGATTTGCCGAATTTAAACCTTGGGTGCTTTTGGCAAACTTACCGTATCAAATTACCTTTCCGCTGCTTCACCTTTTGGCGCAACACGCGAATTTGTTGAGGGAAGGGGTAATTATGATTCAGGAAGAAGTTGCCCAGAGACTTGTTGCAACCGGAGGTCGGTTGTTTGGAGTTCAAACACTCTTTTTTCAGCATGTTTTTACGTTTACGCTGCTTGATCGAGTGCCGCCCTCTGCTTTTTATCCCCCGCCGAAAGTTTATTCGCGTCTCTTGTATTTCAAGCCTCGGATAGAGCGAGATTATATTGAGGACGAGGAGCAGTTTTGGTTGTTTATTCGCCGCTGTTTTAGCCAACCGCGCCGTACCTTGAAAAACAATCTCGCTCCTTATGGGTATAATTTGACGGTGGCTTCGGATGAGATTCTTGGGCTTCGCGCGCAGCAGATGACTAAAGAACAGTTACTCTCTCTATGGAAGACTCTCTCAAAAAAAGAGTGATAAGCACTCAGTGCTTAAAGTTTTCGTAGAACTGGGACACCTCATCTTTCCAGGTAGTGAGTTGGTCTGGAGAGACGAACGGAATTTCTTCGAAGTAGCAATGTTTGTAGCGTGGACGAATACGAGCGATATCTTGGTCGGGACGGATCTCAAAAACGATGTGGTTGGATTTCGTATTACTTTTTTCCATTGCGTTAATGAATCCTTCGGTCAGAATTGCAGTGGGTAGTGGAAAGAGCGGTGCTCCTCTGCGATACCAGAAACAGTTGTAAGGGGTTCCGAAGTTCCAAAGTTCTGAGTGGATAGGAGAACGGTAAAATCGCCTTTTGCATGCTTTACAACAGCAAGGATCATCTTCTCCACGAACTGATATTTTTACCTCAACTTGAGTGAGCTTTTTGGGGATTTTGCATCGATTGCTATCATCCATAGTTCTTTTTGACGCGGTGCGGAAAATATCGAGACGGACGATGTGATCACATCGCGAATAAAAATGATAGATTCGTTTGAAAAATGGACTTGTGCTGAAACAGATAGTTTCGCATTTGATTGGACTTCCCCACATAATGAGCTCATCGATGTAAAACGGCTTATTATCTTGTTCGAACATTTGAGCCATACGTAAAGTGATATCGGAGGCGAGGCTGAAGGTGAGGAACTTAATTTTAAGATTTGGGTAACGGCTTTTGTATTGCTGAACTAATGGTTTAAGTTCGTCCCAAAAACGATATGCAGTCAAGCATCGCTCACGGATGTTGAGTAGCGCTGACCAGCCGTAGGTGTAACAGCCGACAAGCTTTTCATTTGGACGATAGAGAGCCATTGATTCTTGGTAGATATTAACGAATAACTCTGCGGAAGTAGTTGGTTTATTGGTAATAATAACCGGTTGCATGCCAAGGCCCTGTGTTGCCTGTGTGTCGTACGTTCTTGGGTTTTGGCGTACATGGCTTTGTCGTTTTTTGTATGCTGAGTTATCGATGTTCCAACGGAATAGATCAACGATATTGCCAAGATTCATACTTTTTTCAACACCAATAGTCCCATGAACAATGACTATAAGGCAAGGTTGTTTTTCTGTGCTTTTACAGGTCTGAAATGATGATAAAAGCGTGATGAGTGTAGCCACGCTTATTAAGAAGTGCTTCATTACCCTCTCCCCTTTATTTTCACGTTACCGGAAAACAATGTGGTTCGTAAAGAATTCTATACAATTAATCTGGTGGCTTGAAAGAGTAGCCTTTGTTGTCTATGTCGGTATAAAAATCGTAAACTGTTCAAAGGAATGTTTGGAGTAGTTTTGCAAGGGGGCATTAGGTGAGAAATTCCACGTACTTAATCTGCGGGTTTCTCTGCATGAGTGGTTTTTTTTGTGTTGCGCAAGAAATCTCGCTGAATGAGCTTGAAGATAGATGTGTGCAGGTATTGAGCGAAGTTAATGTTTTAGCAAATAAGGATTCAAAAAAGATAGATAAATTGTTCAAGAAAATTTTAAAACTCGATCAATATAATGAGGTTTTGCTTTGCAAAAACGAAAAAATTCCTCTTGTTCATGCGTTGACCCATCTTTTTTTTTCGCTTGAAGAGCGATACCGTCGGAAGCCAAAGAACGGGGATTTTTTTAGTTATGCAAGAAGATTTTTGAATTATCTCTTTGAAGAGTGGCGACGGTTGGCTCAGAATAATGATCCGTTCTTGATTCGTCCGACAGGGGCAGGTAATTTGTCTTGGTTTTCTTATCTTTTAAAAATATCTGGCAAAGATATCATATGGGTCCCGTCAAATTTTCCTGAGAGCGATGATCCATTCAAAGATTATAAGCGCAAACTGTGGATCGAGAGCCTTAAAATTATGAATATTCACTTTGAAGAGGCCGCAAAATCTCATACTCCTCCGTTGAAAAAGGCTGGTGATTTTGCGCACGGGATTCATCTTGCCTTTTGGTGTATGGGAAATTCAGATGATAAAGACAAAGGCCCTTTCGTTGCTTTTTTGAACAAGATGAGTCAAATATTAACGATGTTTCCAGTTGAGGCTGGTGTTATGTATTTTCAGTTTATGAAATTGCATAAACGTACGTTAAGTTTTGCACAAGCGTTTTGTTCCTATCTGGAAAGTGAATCGTTGGACGAACAAAGGAGTTCTACATGGTTTAAAAGCTTTTTGCAAAAATCGTGCTCGGATTATGCGCAGGGAGCATTTAATGCCGCATTCTATATCTTACAGACGACAGTACGTCGAGATCGGGCAATTTCTAATGAAGGTGTTACCCGGCTTGAAGAAATTGTCAAAGCTGCACTGGCTATATCCTTTAGTGCTACGGAGAAGTGTAATTACTTTGCCAATACGACAAAGATGAGACCCGATAATAAGATGCGATTGCCAATATCTTTTTATCTTGTATTGCTGCGATGTAAACCTGAGTGTGTCTTGTCCAGTGTTGAAAGCTTAAAGAAAAAAAGAACTGTTTTGGTGCGGCTCTATAACCTTTTCCGAGCTCGCCCAGAAATGAGTGAGATTAAAGAAAAAATTGTTTTTGAAGATGCAGTGTCGCTTAAGCTTGAGCCGAATAAAGCATATGGCATTAAAGAATTTATTGAAGTCTTAGAAAAAAATTCTGATGTTACCATACACCGCAAAAAAAGAGTTTGTCAAACTGACGTGGAAAGTGGGAGATTGAAATGTTTTTTGAGAGAGTTAAGACCATACTTTGGCTTTTGTGGGGATACCTCCGTATAATGCCACAGCTTGTGGTAGGTACCTGGAAGATATCGCGGCTTCCGCACCCTACGATTACAATCTTTGGTGGGGGGCGTTTAAGCATGAATAGCCCATACGCACGAGTTACTCGTGATGTTGCGCGGCGGTTGGCTCAGCTTAAGATCTCTATTTTGACAGGCGGGGGGCCGGGGATAATGGAGGCGGCAAATTGCGGTGCCGTGTTAAGGCCGGGTGAAACCGATCGGACTATAGCGATTAGTGTCCGAGGGGTTCGTACGGCAGAGCCAATTAATGCGTGTGTGTCGTCCCTCATTTTGACTGATTTCTTTTCGGTGCGTAAACATCTGCTGATTCATTATTCTCACGCATTCGTTATTTTCCCCGGTGGGTTTGGCACTATTGATGAATTAGGCGAGATTTTAACACTAATGCAGACTAAGAAACTGCCTGTTATGCCGGTTGTTCTTTTCGGCTCCGGTTATTGGCGCGATGCCATTCTTTGGGTTGATATAGCGGTAAGTGAAGGATTGATACCGCCAGAACATGCTGGGTATATTACTGTTACCGATGATGTAGAAGAGGTTGTTCGCATTGTTTCGACCTATTGCTACTCCCCCGCATGTGCCCGTTGGCGTCACCGCGGAATGCCATAAAAATCGATCATTTCTGTGCCCAGATAGTCAAGAGTGGGGTAACAAGTTCTATACGACCACGTGGATCGGGTTTTTTCATTTTTGATTTTACATTTTTTGCAAGATCGTGAGCAAATTCTAGGGCTTTTTTTGGTGCTAATCCGGTGGTGTAGGGTACCCAACTCATGGCAAACCCTACAAATTCTTCATAATTACCGAAAAATTGTGATTCCTCCGTTGTTTCAATTTCGATCTTTGTAAACCCGCATTGACTTAGAATTTGTTGATAATCTTTCGCATTTTTACCGTGCCATTTTTCTTTGGTATCATGGATTTGTTTTTGCCAGCGGGGACTGTCGAAAATCTCTGCGAAGGCAGGGTTGCTGCCTTGAGCGGTTTTGATGATAGCCACCCCATTAGGCTTGAGTAACCTATGAATGGTACTAAGGACTTTTAACTGATCAGTAATCCAGTGAAAGGCAAAAAAACTGACGATTAAATCAAAGGAGTTTTCCACCGTTGTAAAATCTTCTGCTCGAGCATGAATGAATGATAGATTTGGTACTTCTCTAAATGTTTGAGTGGCTGTTTGAATCATGTTTTCAGAGGAGTCTATTCCGATTACATTGCCGTTGGAAATCTTTGATGCTATTAGCGCCGATAACCTACCGTCTCCGCAACCGATATCAAGTACCCGTTCATTTCCTTTAAAGGGGAGTTTGTTGATTATTTTAAGGGCTCCCTGGTACTGAGTGTCTGAATGTTGTTGGTAATGTTCAGCGTTCCATTCTGATTTGTTAGGAATGTCCATGATTTCCGATGTTCCTTTAGGTAACAGAAAGATATTTTCTTGTGGCCGGTTTACCAACTGAGTATTTTTCTACCATGCCATGAAAAGATGTTTGTTGTCAAAAAACCACAGTTTTGCTTTTTTTGATAAAAAGATTTCTTTTTGGAAATAAAAAATGATAGAGTACTGATGAAAAGATAAGGAAAAAATAACGTCAAGTAGGTGGGTAAGCAATGAAAAAGAGTTTATTTTGTCTGGTGGGGTTGTGTTGTATTGGGTTTGCTGAGGTCAAATGTGTTCGAAAAGCGCCGAGAACACCTGCGCCGCGGCGGCCGCCACAGCAACGGCCACGACAGGCTGCCCCTGAGAAATTATCTGCCTTGCGGGATCGGTTGTTACGACTTCTCATTGAGAGTGCTGAATTACAAACTTTTTTGGCGATGATATCGTTCGCCGAAGGAACCTACAAAAATGGGGTTGCTTCCTATAGCTCCTTTTTCTGGACTCCGCGGCATAAAGCGCCTTATATGACCTCTTTTGCACAGCATCCATGCGAAGTTCGTAAAGGGCGTGCGGGGAATCATGAGTTTCGATCGACTGCGGCAGGGCGTTACATGATTTTGTGTCGAATTTGGGAGCAAATAGCACGAAAGATGCGGCTTACTGATTTTGGGCCATTGAATCAGGATTTAGCTGCTACATACCTCATTTATGAGCATGGCGCTCTAGGTGATGTGTTGAACCTTCGAATTCGTGAAGCGATAAAAAAATTGCGTCCGGTTTGGGCAAGCTTTCCTCCGCCATATTATCAAGGGCAGAGAGCAAAACCGCTCAGCATGCTATTACAGTTTTTCTATGAACACTATCCATCTTATCGAGAAGGCGTTCAAAACAATAAAAGTACATATGCGCAATGGGGGTGATGTATGAATCAAAAAATAAAGAGGATTGTTCTTGGTCTTGTGGCGATTACCCTGATAACTGTTTTGTGTGGACCTTCAGTGCGTGCCGAAAAGCAAGAGACCGGAAATAGGCAAAAAAGGGCTTCGAATGGTAAGAAAAAAACGTGGCTTGTTGACAATGTAGAACATGTTGATCTTTATCCAGAACCCGGTTCGAGCGCTCCTGCGGGATTTAAGAGAAATGCCCTTGTTTTCCGAAAGCCGGGTGCTAAGGCTACTGTACTTATTTGTCATGGATTTATGTGTTCAAAAACTGATGTTAGATTTTTACATTATTTATTCAAGCAGTTTCATGTTGTTTTTTTTGATTTTCGAGCACATGGTGATGATCCTGAAGGACAGACTTGTACCTTTGGGTTGGATGAGTCATATGATGTTCGCGCTGCTGTTGATTTTATTCGGAAGGATCCTGAGTTGTCACGGGTTCCTCTTGTTTCATATGCCTTTTCTATGGGTGCTGTTGCTTCTATTCATGCGCAATCGCGTTACAAAAATCTCTTTGATTGTGCCATTTGGGACTGTCCGTTTGAATCAACTGAGGGTCTTTTATTGCGCATTATCGACCGGCTTGAAGTTCAAGTGTACGGATATGCCTTTCAAATTCCTGGGCGCGCCTTCTTGAAAAAATACGCGTATAACTCATATGTGCAATCGTTCTTAAAAAAAGCGTTGAAGGCTATTGCGCAGGTTGATTCTTCACTTGTTGAAACACGCATGACGCCAATTAATACCGTGAAGGCGGCAGAGGGCGTTTCGATTCCAACATTGCTTATTACCTGTGTGAATGATCTTAAAGCGCCGCCAGCGGCAGTACAAAAAATTTTTGATGCGTTGCAGGGATCTAAAATATTACGGGTTACTGGAGGACGCGGCCATTTTGATTCGTTCTTTTCAGATCCGCAATCATATGAACTATGGATGGGGCAGTTTATTGAGCAATTTTTGTCGGGTACTTTTAATGCAGAAAAGCCCGTACGTCTTATTGAAGAGATATTAGCTAAAGGAGGTGTAGGAGATGAATAAAATATTAAAAGGCATTGCGCTGTTAGCTGTCAGCTTGTTTTTTCAGCAGGCTTACGCTGCGCTTGAATTTGCGGAGACGCGCGAAGAATATAACGACCTTATTGACAGGAACGATATGGTCGTGATGTATATCTTTGATTTACGCGGTAAAGATCTGGCAAAGAATCCGGTAACCAATGATTATTCTGGTAGATGGCATGCGGTTGATACGGTTCAGCGCATTATGCAAAAAATTGATAAGGATCCTTATTACCGTAACGTTATTTTTGCTTCGGTAAATTTAGCGCGTGGCGATCTTGAAGAGATTAGAAAGTTTTGTTGCCCGGCTGGTGCTACGGATATGATGCTCTTCTTTTATAAGGGGAAACGTAAAGCGCGCGCGCAGATTCAAGCTGCAGGATTTACTCGCGCAAAAATGAAATCTTTCCTCCAGCTATCGAAAGTTGATGATTTTGTTTCGGCGTATAACAGAAAAGTTGAGCAACAAGAGGCTCGCAGGAGAAGGACATACCGACGAACAACGTGTGTTGATTGTGGCCCTCGTGTTGGTTTTGGTATTGGGGTTGGCCCATACTACGATGGTTACTGGGGGCCGCGTAACTGGTGGTATTACGATCCATGGTATCCTGGATGGGGAGGCGGTTTTTCAATAGGATTTGGTCTCTAACATTTCGCTTTCATCTAGCTTTGATAAACTTGGTAACGGAATTATTGTTGCCCCCTTAGAAGAGGATGTTTTTATGATCAATGTTTCCGTTACCAAGGCCCTTCTTGCCGACTTGGTGGTCGCAGGATATGGTCTTTTTTGTCCTGGCGGCGAGCTAACAAAAGAACAGCGGGCTCTCTGCGCGTCATTACAAGTTCCCGTTGATCAACTCTTTGAGCGTGCCGCATTTACTGGATCTGTAGGCTCTACATTGAATACGTTTGCTCTTCACAACGGTCAGCTTGTAAACATTATTTTTGTTGGTGTTGCAAAAGATGCGTCTTCCCCTGATGAATGGCTTGAAGGATTGCGCAGATCGGTTGGCGCGCTTGCCCGTGCTGCCGAGCAGTTAAAAGTAACCGATTTGGCAATTGATCTCCCCGTTTTCCCTGATCATGGGGTTTCACCGTTTGATGGAGCTAAGGAGGTTATAGCTACTTTTTATATGGCTACTTATCATTTTCAGCAGTTTATTACCGATAAGAAACGTAAATTGCCTGAAGATTATACGTTAGTACTCAAAACGCATGCTTCGTATGATGAGGAACTCGAGCAAGGTGTTGAGTGGGGAAAAAGAATCGGTCATGCTGTCTGTCAAGCGCGTCAGTGGTGTGATCTTCCGGCGGCAAATTTGACGCCAACAGAGCTAGCGGATACTGCTGCGGCTATTGCACATGCTCATGAAAATCTCACGTGCACTATTTACAATCGGAGCGAGATCGAGAAGATGGGGATGGGGGGTGTCATTGGTGTTTCGCAAGGTTCTACTCAAGAACCACGATTCGTTGTGCTCGAATATATCCCTGAGAATGAAACAAAGGACCTTGTAGCGCTTGTTGGAAAAGGTGTGACCTTCGATTCTGGTGGTTTAAGTATAAAACCGGCAGATCGAATGGATGAGATGAAAGATGATATGGCGGGAGCGGCTGCCGTTATTGCAACAATGCAAGCGATTGCCCATCTGAAGCCAAATGTTCGCGTTGTTGGTTGTACTCCATTGGTTGAAAATTTGCCAAGTGGCAGCGCTATGAAACCAGGCGATATTCTTGTTCATTATAATGGTATTACTTCAGAGGTTAAAAATACCGATGCTGAAGGTCGCCTGATCTTGGCGGATGCTCTTGCCTATGTTTCTGCAACCTATAACCCAACTGTTATTATAGATGCAGCAACGTTAACCGGCGCATGTGCCTATGCTCTCGGTCCTTACTTTGCTGGCCTCATGACACAAAATAGAGAGTTGGAACAGAGACTTATTGCAGCTGGTCGACACTCAGGGGATCGTCTCTGGGCTTTGCCATTCTTCGATGATTATAAACCGGCGATCAAATCTGATGTTGCTGATGTTTGCAATATTGGTAGTTCTGCGTATCGAGCGGGTGCGGTTACCGCAGGATTCTTTCTGTCTCATTTTGTTCCGGAAAAGATGCCGTGGGCGCATCTTGATATTGCCGGAACTTCCTTTAATGTGCCAGATCGAAGTTATTATCGTCCAGGTGCTACGGGTTTTGGGGTCCGTCTTTTTATTGAACTTCTTATGAACTGGCAAACTTTTGCCTCATAATTAAAAAAAGCAAGCCACTCAATATTTTATTGAGTGGCTTGCTATACACCTTTTCGTAAATTGCTATTTGCTGAAGAAGGCGTAATAAATGATTGCTGCAGCGACAACGATACCAATCGCGAGCATGATGTACATATTCATTGTCATGTTCTTTCTCCTTGTATAAAAAAGGTAAAAACGTCTTTCTCTAATCCGATATTAGCAGCGGCAGCGAGTAAAGTAAATTAATGCGAGAACAGCGACGACTGCTACTGCAATCCAGATATACATTTGTTCCACGAAAAGCTCTCCTTGTTTGGTGCCAAAGTGTATGGTACGAGATCATGCTAGGACGGGTTGATATAAAAAAGCAAGGGTTTTTGTCAAGCTCTTTTTATCATCTTTTTTAAACGCTCTGCTGAAGTACGTAGCTGGGTCCGTTCTTTTTCTGAAAGTTGCATGATGATATGACGCTCGATACCTTTTTTACCAAGAACAACTGGTATGCTCAAGCAGATTTCAAGCTCAGGATTCCAGCATGATACAGGGATTATGCGTTTTTGGTCGAATATTATAGTTTCACAGATGTCGGCAGCGCAGGCAGCGATGCCGTAAAAGGTGGCACATTTCAACTTGATGATACTGTATACTTCTACCGCTGTTTTTTGGGCAATTGTATCGAGGGTTTGTTGATCAATTCCGAGATTTTTTATGGAGACGCCACCAGCATGTGCTTGAGACCATGCCACACATTGATGATCGCCGTGTTCTCCGATGACGAAAGCGTCAATAGATTCGGGAGCGACATCAAGCTCATAGCCGAGGTAGCGGCGGAGTCGTTGTGTGTCGAGCCAAGTGCCTGTCCCAAAGACGTTGGTATTTGGTAAACCGCTTGATTTGAGGGCGGTAAGTGTCATTAAATCAAGGGGATTAGTAACAACGAGTACGAGGGTTTCCGGAGATAATGGAGCAAGTTGTTTGAAGATGTTCTCTATGATGGTACGATTTTTTTCGTACAGTTCGAGACGCGATTCTCCGGGATCTTTTTGAGCGTGTCCAGCGGTTATAATGATGATATCCGCTGCTCGTGCATCTGGAATTGAGCCCTGAACGATATGTGTTGTTTCTGAAAAAGCGAGAGCGTCAGCAAGGTCTCTCATTTCACCTTCGCATCGTTCGGTGTTGCTATCGACAAGAATGAGTCGTGAAAATAAATTTTTTATAATAAGTGTGTATGCGACGGTAGCTCCGACACGGCCGGTGCCTATTATGGCTATGGTACCATTCATAGAATACTCCTTTTATAAGAAGGATCTTCAAGAAATGCGTTGACGATAACGCCAAGCATAAAAAAATTTCCCATAAGCGCAGAATTTCCATAGCTAACAAAAGGAAGGCCAATTCCTTTCGTTGGAGCAAGGCCAGTGGTGACAAAGAGATTGATAAGTGCTTGCAGCGTAATAATGCTGACGAAACCGGTGGTAGTGAGCCCCGCAAACGGGTTGGAAAAGGTGCGAGCTAATTTCATGCCGGTGATGAGGAATATGAGATAGAGGATGACGAGAATACAGACGCCGATGAACCCTGTTTCTTCGGCTATAATGGCAAAAATAAAATCGGTATGTTGCATGGGAAGATAAAAGAATTTTTGACGCGATTGTCCGATGCCTAAACCAAACCATTTTCCTGAGCCGATGGCGATGAGCGATTGAATAACTTGGAATCCGGCTCCTTTGGGATCGCGCCATGGATTAAGAAAAATGAGGAGGCGCCTGAGTCGGTATGCTTTTGCATAGATAAGAGCAAGCATAGCTCCAATACCAGAAATGCCGGTGAATATAAGGTATTTCAGCGAGCCATTTGCCATAAAGAATAGTAGTAGGCCGGTAGCAACAAGGGTAACTGCCTGCCCGAAGTCAGGTTGAAGCAAAAGTATTAAGGCGGGAATACCGAGTATTATGAGAAAGGGAAGATATCCATACCAGAACGATGAGAGTGCAAAACGTTTTTTTTCGAGATAGTAGGCAAGATAAAGAAGGGTGGCGTGTTTTAAAAATTCACTTGGTTGAAAAAGGAATAGCCCGAGCGAAAGCCATCGACGTGAACCATTGATGGAGGTCCCAATGCCGGGAATAAGGGTGAGTGCGGTGAGCCCGATCATTGCTAAAAAAAAATAGGGTGTTGCTGCTTTGATGGCAGGAAATGGTAAGAGTAGAAGTATGCCAACCGTTATGCAACCGAGAACGAGTCCAACAAGCTGTTTATTGAGAAAAAATGCAGCAGAACCGTGTGTTTCGAGTGCGTAGACTGAACTTGATGAATAGATGAAGACCAGCCCGATGATGACGAGACAAATTATAGTGGCGAGAAAAAAAGTAATAGAGGTCTTTGGTCGATTCATAATGCACATACCATAAGAAGTAGGTTGTGCAAGCGTCAACGGTTTTAAGAAAATTCATAAAAGGTTTTTCTAAATGTAGTGTGCGTAAATGAGTAATGTTAAAGCGATGTAAAACGTTGAATTATGTTTATGGGGCGCCATATACTTGCTGCGAGATTGTGTGCGCCCATTTTTGTTAAAAAGGGATTACGATGATGCGACGTTTAAATATATTTTTTATCTTTTTGAGTGGTTTTTGTCTCTTACTGAACGCCAAACCAGTTGGCCTTGGGAACATCGGTAATTCATGTTTTTGTAATGCATTGACGCAAAATTTGGTAAACCTCGAGCCGTGTACTAAGTTGCTCTTTCGCTACTATGAAGTATGGTGTTGTGTACCAGTGGTAAAGGATTATCTTTCGCTTCTTAGAGCTTTAACGGGTATGCGTGAAAAAGGTACTGAATCATTTTCCGGCTCAGAGCTTACGATGTGGTATAATACGGTGCAGCGACAACTTTTTCAGACAACTAATTATAATCAACAAGATGCGAGTGAATTATGGAATAAATTTTGGTCTAGATTGGATATCGTATCGTTTTGCCAGAAATTTCTTGTTCAAAAGAGAAGCGGGATCGATGCTTTCCTCAAAACAAGTTATTTTGCAGATTTCTCTAAAAAATTTGCAGAAACCTTTTGCACAAAAGTTGATCGAGGATCTTTGGGAAAAGAATTCATGGATCTCTTGTATATTTGGTTGCAGACTCAAGTAAGTGTGCAAAATGAAGAATTTTCGTATAAGTCGAAAACAGATGAGTTTTGTTCGAGCATTAGTGTTCCGGTTGTAGGCAATACATTGGAATCTTGCTTGGGAGAATTTTTTGCAGTGGAGAATGTAGAACGGATTTTGCATTCAGGAACAAAGGTAGAAGGTAAAGATGGAATTTCGGTGGAATTGACTTCACAATTTCGGACGAATAATGCGAAGAAGCAGTTTTTTTTAACAAATAGTGGTGATTGTTTAATTATTCATCTCAAGCGATTTACGTGGGATCTCAAAAAGATTGGAACCCCTGTTTCTATACCTATCTCTCTCGATATGACTCCTTATTTTTTAACTAAAACAAAGAGTGATGACTATTACAGGTACCACCTCATTGGGGTTGTTGCTCATTCTGGGACATTGAATTATGGCCATTATTGGGCATATATTAATGATCTTTACGCTGATCAAGATGCCTGGTATAGGTGCGATGATTCTTCTGTTAGGACGATGGATAAGTCTGGTGTTTCGGATAACGCTTATATGGTTTTCTATCTTCGCGAAAGTAAGGTCAAGGAAATTAGGTCAACGCAAGGTCGCGATTCTCTTAAAAAAGCAAAAAAAACAATGGAACATATTATCAATGAAGAAGAGCGTAAACGACGTGAGGCTGAAGAGAGACGTTTGGAAGAAGAGCGCACTCGCCTTCTTATACAGAAATTGGCGGCCTCTCTGGCTGAAATTGCGGCTTCCTAGTTATTTGCTTAACGCTTTTGCACGTTCCAGAAGAGTATCGATGGTAAGTCCAAATTCCTGAGACCCATCTGATTTGCGGAGAGTGACTGTCTGTGCTGCTGCCTCTTTGGCACCAATAACAAGCATCCAGGGGATGCGATCGAGTTGTGCTTCCTTAATTTTTCCAGAGAGTGCGTCTGATGAGGTGTCAACTTCTACTCGCAGTAAAGCACTGCGTAATTTCTGCGCTATCTCTTCTGCATAATGAACCTCTTTTTCAGTGATCGGAAGTACGCGAACCTGAATAGGTGCAAGCCAGAAAGGAAGATGTCCTTTGTAATGTTCGAGAAGAACCGCAAGGAATCGTTCGAGTGATCCGTAGATAGCGTGATGAATAACAATAACCCGTTCTTTGGTGCCGCTTGGTGTAACAAAGGATAAATCAAAATTTTCTGGTTGAACGAGATCGACCTGAATGGTGCCGCATTGCCACGATCTTCCCATTGAGTCTTCAAAATGAATCTCTATCTTTGGCCCGTAGAATGCTCCCTCGCCTTCATTTATTGAATAAGGACGTCCTGAGGCGTCAAGTGCTTTGCGCAAGGCTTCGGTTGCAAGTTTCCACTGCTCTTCCGAGCCCATTGCATTTTCAGGACGGGTTGCGAGTACTATTTTAAGATCTTTAAAACCCATTTTTTCCATGGTGATAAAGATCATCTCTAATACCCGTTTAATTTCTGCTTCAGCTTGGCTGAGTGTGCAGAAAATGTGTGCATCATCTTGGGTGAAAGCACGAACACGCATAAGGCCGTGCAAGACACCGGAAAGTTCGTGACGATGGACATGTCCAAATTCGGAAAGACGCATTGGAAGCTCTCGATAAGATCGTGGGCGATTTTTGTAGATTAGAAAAGCCCCAGGGCAGCTCATTGGTTTAACCGCATATCCTTTATCGTCGATTGAGAGGAAGTACATAATTTCGCGATAGTGATTATAATGGCCAGAGCGTTTCCAAAGTTCCTCGTTTAAAATCGTTGGCGTAGATACCTCACGATATCCATATTTTTCCAGGAGCGATCGCATAAACCCTTTTAGTTCATTAACTACGAGCATCCCCTTTGGATGGAAGAAAGGAAATCCTGGGCCTTCAGGATGAAGCGAAAAGAGATCAAGTTCTTTGCCCAGTTTGCGGTGGTCATATTTTAAAGCATCTTCCCGATGTTTCTTAAAATCTTCAAATTCCTGGGCCGTGAGGAATGCAGTTCCGGTTATGCGCTGAAGTTGTGCATTTTCTTTTTTCCCGCGCCAGTAAGAACCAGAGAGTCCGAGGAGAATAAAATGCTTAATATCACCAGTTGATGCAACGTGACCGCCGCGGCAAAGATCAACAAAAGATCCCTGTTCGGCGATACCAACTTTTTCACCTTCAATTTGATCAATAAGTTCTAATTTGAACGGGTTATCGCGGAAAAGTGTGCGCGCTTCTTCTTTACTTATTAAACGGTGAGTAATGGGGATATTTTGTGCAGCCAATTCGTGCATACGGGCTTCGATTGCCGGCAAGTCACTCTCACTCAAATTTGTTGGCGGAAGAAAATCGTAAAAGAAACCCTGCTCCGTTGCAGGGCCAATAGTGAATAGAGTTCCCGGGTACAATTCGTTGATTGCCTGTGCAAGAAGATGTGCTGATGAATGTCGTAGTTGTTCCAGCTCGTTTTTTTCTCTGTTCACGAAAAGCCCTTTCACCTTTTTCCATTTTTATCCAATTTTTAAGGTAAGTGAGCCCGGGGGAGCTGTCAAGGCAACATTTCTCTTCATGGCTAAGAGAAAAATCGAGCATCAAAAGTTAAAGGTGCTAGAAGGAGTTGCTGTTGGCTTGCACAATCTTGCCTTAAGAAAATTTCTTTACCAGCTGCCACCACCGCCGCCGCCGCGGCCGCCGCCCGAGAACCCTTTGCCTGGCCCACCCGATGATTGAGGCATGGCGCTTTGAAGTGCCGATGCGATCTCTTTTTTCAAGTCGGAGGCGAACGAAGAAAGTGCGTGAGCATCAAGTGTTTGGCCGACAAACCAGGTTGCTTGATAGGGTTTGCCTGCTTGCTCAAGATCTTTGAATACGGAGGCAAATTGTGCGGTCCATTGTCGCTCAGCGTTCAGAGCTATAGCGTACGGTAAGTATCGCTCAAAAAGCTCAGGAGTGCGCGTTGGTGGCGTGCCTATCAGTTCAAGGCGTTCTGTTTCCGTTGTTTTTAGGAAAAGTGCAAAGCCTTTAATTTGCGCAACCAACGTTTGTCCACTTTTTGAGTAGCGAGAGAGGAGTGCATAACCAAGAAAAAATATACCGCTTGCACCCAAAATTTTGATGATTGTCCAGAGGACAAGCATGCTTTTCGACCAGATAACTGAGAAGGCGAAGAGGAGTCCGGAGATAATGTAGCCTCGTTGAGTTAGTGGGTAGTATTGGTGAAAATCTGATGCGTAGTTTTTTCCCAATATTTTCTTGAGTTGCTTTTGCGCTTTTTCAATGATCGTCCTATTGGTTTTTGAGAGCTCTAATTCATTTTTTCCTGAAGGGAACAGTGCTGCCAAGAGCTGTTCATGCAATGGGTCTCGTTGTTCTTGCTCCGGGGTTATGCGGTGAAGGATGTATGTTTTCTTTTTTAACCATCCTGACTGGCATTCAATGGTGATAACCCCTTTGACAGCCATGTTAACGAGTTCTGCGGCAAATCCCTGAGTATCATCGTGTCGTTTCATTACGTAGCGTGCACCGGCAGGATTGATATTATTTGGTGGATAAAAGAGCGGTATGATAGGAACTGCCCTCTCTTCTCGGCGTATACGACGAAACATTTTAAAGGTGTAGATGAGATAAAAGAAGATGAGGAGTAGGAAGAGTAGAGTGCCGCCATGATATTTAAGGAATTGTAACCAACGGGATACACGGCTTGGTTCAGTTATAAATCCTTTAGGGAAAAGGAGCGCGATTGTAAGTCCTTCTTCAGCTTGCAGGGGGGTTGTTGTCTCAAACAAAAAAGATCCATCTTTTTGTTTGACGCGTGCATTCTGTTCCTTGCTTCCCCACGCTCCTGTCATAATATTAGTTATTACATTATCTGCTGGAATATTGGCAGGGAGTGTAACTCGAGCTGTTACCTTTTTTATTTGCCATGGCCATTTGGTTCCGGTGACATTCCAGTATAATTCGTCGTGGTCTTTGAAAAAGAGTATCTGTTGTGGCGCGGTGTAGGCAATCTGATAGGTATGACGATTTCCCTTGATGAAGCGGTTTGGTGACCCAATTCTGATTTGTGTGTAACGACCAGCTGTTGACACCGTATGTTCTTCGGGTCTGTTATTACGTGACACATCAATAACAGTTATATCCGTTTTGCGCGGGATGTTTCTAAAGATACCTCGTTTTTGCTGGCCGCTCAGATTTACGTAGGTAATTGTTTCAATCACTTTGATGTTGCCACTGGGAAGAACAGTGATATTTGCATTAAACTGTTCAATGTATTCGAATGGTCCAAACCTGAGAGTATTGCTGCATAATGTACAAGATATGAACAACATTACCCAGAGATACAACGACGAGAACTTCATCAGTGTCCCCTTCCTATTACTAACAGACGTTAGAAACGAACCTGCGGATTTTGACGCTCAGCAGCGTTGTCAACTTCGAAATAAGGAACAGGTATGAAGCCGGTTAAATGTGCAATGAGCGATGCTGGAAATGTACGTGTTGCGATATTGTAATTACGTGCTGCACCGTTGTAGTAACGGCGTGCAAGTTGCAGCTCATGCTCAAGCGAACCGAGATCTTTTTGTAGCTCAAGGAAATTGATATTTGCTTTAAGATCTGGATATGACTCAGCTACTGCAAATAATGTTTTAAGTGTTTGAGAAAGTCCTACCTCTGCGGTTGCTTTGTCTGCGACGGTTGTTGCATTAATAGCCATCGATCGGTACTGAGTTACCTTTTCGAGAACCTCTTTTTCGTGAATGCTATATTGCTTAACAACGGCAACGAGATTGGGTACCAGATCATAGCGTCGTTTAAGTTGTACATCGATGCCGCTCCATCCCTCGTCCGAAAGCGCTTTAAGTTGTACTAATCTGTTATAAGCAGCTATTCCCCAAAGAATTACAGCAAGGGCAACAATGCTAATAATTAGAAACCAGCTCATAGTTGATCCTTTTGTATAGAAATGAATTAATTACCATCAGTATACCATAATTTTTTTCTGCCGAGATCGCTGTGTTTGGGGCTCTGATTTTGGTAAAGTGAACAAGGAACAAGTGATGTGCAGTATAGAAAGGAGCTTATGAGCAAGTATTTTATTCTTGACACCAACGTGCTCATTCATGATCCACAAGCACTTTTTGCGTTCAAGGGAGCCATGATTGGTATTCCAATCATGGTTGTCCAAGAACTTGATCATTTTAAGGGGGAGCCGACCCAGAGAGGCCGCAATGCCCGTGAAGCAATTCGTTTGCTTGATCGGCTTCGTGAACAGGGATCTTTGGCCCAGGGTGTAGAGATTAAAGGAGGAGGAACATTACGTATTTTACTGCCTCCCGATACACCTCCTGATCCTGCCGTAGAAGCGTTAGGACTGGAGGATCACGATAATAAAATTTTAATGACTGCCATTGAGATGAAGAAAGAGGGCAACGCAGTTGTCTTCATCTCAAAAGATCTCAACATGCGCGTTAAGGCCGATGCACTTGGCCTTGAAACGCAGGATTATAAAAAAGAGACTGTTGCCGAGGATGATTTTTACAAAGGATGGATTACGCTTTCTGTGCCAGCATCTGTTCTCGCTGAAGAAGAGCCTCGTATGTTACCGAGCATTGCTCAGGAATATAAACTGGTTGCTAACCAGTTTGTCTGGCTTAAAAGTGAGCGTAATCCGGAAAACTATCGCATTTTTCGATATGATGGGGTTCGCAATTTTCGAGCGGTAAAAAGTCCGCGAATATCGTGGCCTATAGGGCCGCGCAATCCTCAACAGCTTATGGCTTTTGATCTTCTTTTTGATGATACCGTTCAGCTTGTTAATCTGTTAGGGCCAGCTGGCACGGGTAAAACATTTATAGTTTTGGTTGCGGCTTTGCATAAGGTGCTGGTTGAGCATGAGTACAAAAAGCTGCTTGTTGCACGTCCGGTTGAGCCATTGGGACGTGATATTGGCTATCTTCCTGGTGATATTCAAGAGAAGATTTACAGTTGGATGCAGCCGGTGCGTGACAACATGGAACTTATAGCGCATAAGGTTCAATCGGCTCAGGAACGCAGTATGTTTGAGGAGACACATGGTGCTCATGACGGCGATCGCAAGGGTAAGCATCGTCGTAACAAAACACGCGATCCACAATGGTTTCTTCCTTCAATTGACGAATTGTCGCGTACCGACCGCATAAGTCTTGAAGCAATTACGTATATGCGTGGGCGTTCGATTCCTGATCAATATATTCTTATTGATGAGGTACAAAATTTGACGCCACATGAGGTTAAGACGTTGATTACGCGGGTTGGCGAGGGCAGTAAAATAGTTTTGGCCGGTGATCCTTATCAGATCGACTCGCCATATCTCGATTTTGCGAGCAATGGTCTTGTTGTTACCAGTGAGCGTTTTAGAGGACAGTCACTTTCGGGAACTGTCTTCCTTGAAACAAGCGAACGAAGTACACTCAGTCAGCTTGCAGCCCATCTTCTGGCGATGTAGGTCTGTGTTAGGTCTGTAAATTGACACGGATAGCAATGCCGCCTTCGTGAAGCGTCTTGAGTGTTTCGAGGTCTATGGAACATTTGTTTTTTGCGTGCAGTTTTAGCTTCTTGCCATTGGCCGAAAATATAAAAGAGAGCGTTGCATTGCCGGCGATGAAACGATTGTGAAGATGATGAAGTAGGTCTTCCTTTTCAGATGGCACCGAAAAAATAAATTCATCTACTATTGAATCATCATTGAATATTGTTTCGAGTGCGTATATATTTTCGGCCTTTATTTTACATATGCCATGCTCAGTTGGTTCTGCTACCCCTTTAACGACAAAGAGTGACGTTGATTCAAGAAGAAGTGCAACTTGCTGATAGAGCTTTGGGAAAATAATAATCTCTGCAGTTCCTGATTCATCCTCAAGTTCAGTAAAGGCCATACGGTCACCCTTTTTTGTGGTGATCACCTTTGAATTCTTAAGTGATCCGCAGCAGAGAACTGGTGATTTGATCTCTTTCGCCTGAGCAAAGGTTTTGATGTTGAGCCAACTAATATGGCGTTTGAATGCATCAAGCGGACGTGCGCTTAAATATAATCCAAGTACTTCTTTTTCTCGTTCAAGTTTTTCACGATCGTTCCATTCTGCTACTGGTTCGAAAGCATATCCTTCGTTGGTGTCTTTTTTAGTTCCGCTAGATCCAAACAATCCCATTTGCCCTGTTGCTGCAGCTTCCTTTAATTCAATGGCGCGTTCCATAACGTGAGCAAGTTCACCACTTTTTTGTGCACGATTGCCCGGGAGGGCGTCAAAGGCGCCTGCTGCTATGAGACTTTCGATGAATCGTTTGTTACAGGTACGAAGATCGACTCGCTTACAAAAATTGAGAAGATCGGTAAATGCGCCATGTGCCGCTCGTTCTTCAAGACAAGAGTCGAGACCAGATTCTCCGGCATTTTTGACACCGACGAGACCAAAGCGAATATTGTTGTTTTCGACAGTAAATTGAGCATCGGATTGATTGATATCGGGTGGTAATACCGCGATACCCATTTCGCGAGCCTCTTGAACATAAAAAGCCATTTTTTCAGGATCGTGATTTTCCAGAGAGATAAGACATGCCATAAATTCAGAAGGATAGTGTGCTTTGAGATATGCCGTCTGGTAGGCAATCATGCCATATGCGGTTGAGTGTGACTTATTAAATCCATACCCAGCAAAGTAGGCGAGAAGGTCAAATAGTTCTCCCGATTTCGTTTCATTAAAACCGCGCTCTATTGCCCGTTTGACAAAGATAGTACGTTGCTCGGCCATGACCTCTACTTTTTTCTTTCCCATTGCGCGACGTAGAATGTCGGCTTCGCCGAGTGAATAGCCGGCAATAACAGAAGCGGTTTTCATTACCTGTTCTTGGTAGACAATAACGCCGTAGGTCTCTTTGAGTACCGGTTCAAGTTCTGGGAAGAGGTAGTGAATTTTTTGTCGTCCGTGTCTTCGTTCAATAAAATCTTCTACCATGCCAGAACCGAGTGGACCTGGTCGATACAATGCCGTTACTGCGATGATATCTTCGATAGATTCTGGTTTGAGTCGCCGCAAAATTTCTTTCATGCCACTTGATTCTAGCTGGAAAACACCAGCGGTATCGCCGCAGCAGACAAGTTCAAATGTTTTTGAATCATCGAGTGGGAGCAGTTCGACTTGCACCTCTGTTTGGTGAATTTTTTTAATGAGGGTGGTTACCCGTTTAATAAGCGTTAGGTTTTTAAGGCCGAGAAAATCCATCTTGAGAAAACCAAGACTCTCGAGGTCATTCATATCGTATTGAGTAACTAGATCGTTGGTTTTTGGTGGAACATAAACAGGAAGCATTTCGTCAATTGGTTCTGGAGTGATAACAACGCCAGCGGCATGTTTCGACGCATGGCGTGTGAGTCCTTCCAGTTTGAATGCGACTGAAAACATCTCGGCTACTTTGGGATTTGCATCACGCATTTGTCCTAAACGCGGTTCCTGTTCGAATGCCTCCTTGAGAGTAATTTTTAACTGATCAGGTATGAGATTAGTAATGGCATTTGCATCGTCGAAGGGAAGTCCGAGTGCTCGCGATACATCCTTTACAACGCCCTTGGCCATCATGGTACCGAAGGTGATAATCTGACAAACTTTGTCATGTCCGTAACGATTGCGAACGTACTCAATTACGCGCTCGCGTCCCTCGATGCAGAAATCAATATCGATATCTGGCATGGTGACTCGTTCTGGGTTGAGGAAGCGTTCAAAGAAGAGATGGTATCTTAATGGATCAACGGTGGTGATATCAAGCGACATTGCAGCAAGCGATCCAGCAGCAGAGCCACGTGCGGTGTGCGGGATATCTTCTTTTGCTGCCCAGTGTATAAAATCACTAACGACTAAAAAGTAAGTAATAAATCCCATCTTGGCGATAAGATCGATTTCATCATTCAGCCTGTTCCAGTAAGGTTCTTCGTCATTAGTGACGATGCGACCGCTATCGAATAATTTTTGCAAGCCGCTTGTACAGAGCTGCTTAAAATAATCATATTCTGTTATATTCTGCGGAATTTCAAATAAAGGAAAAAAACGTTTGCCTGTGTCAAACGAGAATGTACAGCGATCTGCTATTTCACCCGTTCGATACAAAATATCTTCTCGGTCAGGAAATGCCGCAGCCATTTCAGCTGGTGTGCGTAAATGTGCTCGATAATCTCCGAAGGTCATCCGGTCAGGATCACTCATTTTATGTTTAGTTTGAACGGAAAGCATGACCTCGTGGGCGTATTGATCGTCAATGGTGGCGTAGTGACAGTCGCCAGTAGCTATGGTTGGTATTCCCAGCTCATCACTGAGAGAGAAAATTACTTTGTTGACTAACTCTTGTTCAGTTGTTTGTCCTGGTTGTACCTCAAAAAAGAAATTTTGATCACCAAAGATGGAACGCATCCGTTCGATGTAGTGCCGCGCTTCAGTCTCTTTTTTTTCAAGTATAAGCGACGGAATGTGTCCGCCAATGCACGCTGTTGTTGCGATAAGCCCTTCTGAGTATTCAGTGAGCATTGCATAATCAATGCGCGGTTTAAAGTAAAATCCTTTAGTGTGTGCAAGATGCATGAGTTTGCAGAGATTTCGGTAGCCATGTTGATTTTCAACAATAAGCAAAAGATGATAATATCGATTGTCGTTACTTTTATTGGTAACGTCATCAATAAAATAAACTTCGGAACCAAGGACTGGTTTTATATTTGCTTTTTTACATGCTCGAAAAAATTTAACTGCGCCAAATATGTTGCCATGATCAGATATGCCGATTGCCGGCAACTGATGAGTTTTCCCAAAGTCTACTAACTGTTCAATGGAAAGTGCTCCATCAAGCAGAGAGTATTCTGTGTGTACATGCAAGTGGGTAAAATATCGATTCATCTCATACTATATTTTGAACTTGTTCTCGTGCTTTCTCAAGTTCTACTTTAACGGCTATTGCAAAAGAAACAAGGGTAGAATCAGCACATTTTGCGGCAATTGTATTGGTTTCCCTAAACATTTCTTGCAAAATAAAATCGAGTTTTTTACCTTTTTCTATCCCTTTGGCCGCTATCACGTGAAGTGCGTTTTCGTGGTGAGCATCGAGTCTTACAGTCTCTTCGGTGATGTCGAGTTTTTCGAGATGCCCGTAAAGTGCTTGCAGTGCTGATTCTCGATTTTCTGCTGGAACTTGTCCGATAAATTCTGTCATCTCATTCATAAGCTTGGTGCGGCGTTCTTCAAAAACAACGCGAGCGCGTTCCTTTATCTGAGTTGTTAAATCTCCAATTGCCTTGATCCTCTTGACGAGATCGAGCTCTAGTTCGCGTCCTTCAGTGAGACGCTCTTTGGTTAAGCAATCAATTTGTTCTGCAATCTGTTGTAAAATAATATCGGACAAAGTGGTATCTAATGGACTTTCTGTAAACTCGATGGCGTGTGGCATCATAAGAAGAGAATTTACGTCAAGATCGGACTTTAAAGAAACTTGAGCGGCAAATTTTTCACTGATTTCATGAGCAGCTTTAACATATGCTTCAATAGTTGGCCAGGAAGGTCGTGCGGCGCTACTCAGTGCTAAGGGAGAGCCTAAGTAGATGTTACAAAAGATAGTGCCACGATAGAGTCGCTCCCGCATCTTTTTTATAATAAGAGGTTCTAAATGTGCAAGAGCATGGGGCATGCGACACGATGCTTCGAAAAATCTTCCATTTAGAGATTTCAGATGCAGAGTGATTGGAACCTTTTCCGTTCCTATCGAAAGTTCAAAGGTATGTGCGACAAAGCCGGTCATGCTTGCTAACATAATCACTTTCCCTTATGCAATATTGGTGTATACGTTTTGCACGTCGTCTAAATCGTCGATTGCGTCGAGAAATTCGTAGGCCATGGGCTCCTGGCTTTTTGGAACCTCGTGTTTATTTTTAGCAACCATTTCGACCTCGGCTTCACTGATTTCAAGACCATAATCATGCGCTGCTTTTTTGATTTTTTCTAGATCGTGAGGATTGCAGGTGATTGTCCAATGATCTCCGTCTTGTTCAATCGAGATGATATCGAAATCAATAAGAGCTTCGAGAAGGCGGTCTTCAGTAAGTTTAGCACTTGTTCCCCGAACAATGCCTGCCCGTTCAAACATCCAGCTAACGGCTCCCGCTTCTGCGAGAGAACCACCTTTTCGCGTAAAAAGACTTCGGATGTCGGCAACAGCACGGTTTTTATTGTCGGTGAGAACATCGATTATGATGGCCATTCCTCCGGGACCATATCCTTCATACTGATGATGTTCATAGTGTATACCAGGAAGCTCTCCGGTTCCCTTTTTAATGGCGCGAGTAGCGTTTTCCTGGGGCATATTAATTGCTTTTGCTTTATCAAGGAGTGTACGGAGAGTAGGATTATGGTTCGGATCGCCACCGCCTGTGCGAGCTGCAACGGTAATCTCTTTGATAATCTTAGTATATGCTTTTGATTTCTTAGCGTCTTCAGCAGCTTTTTTGTGTTTGATTGTTTTCCACTTTGAATGCCCTGACATGCTCAACCTCGCGTTTCAAAAAAGGGGGTGCATACTATTTTTAATTTTAACTTGTTTTACCCTGCTTGTCGATCCCGATTTTCTTTCAGTAAAAAGCTTAGATGCGCAATTTGAATGTTGCAGGAGCGTGATTTTTATTGAAGTTTTAATGCTTTTGTCCTTATAATAAATGGGTTTTTTAATTTTTTAAGGAGGAGTTTCATGTGAAAAGAATGTTACAAGTCTGTTTTTTTGCTGCATCTGTCTTCGTGATATCTTGCCAGTATTTGGGTGCCATGGACAACGGTCAACTAGCTGGCAATGTTCAGTCTACTGACAGCACTGTTAAGATACCAATTACGACCCATGATTTTGCTAAACAACTTAAAGAACAATATCCCCAGCTCTTTAATTCTAATGAGGTTGAGTCTCCAAGGGGGATGGTGTATTTCTGTAGGGAATTTTGCACAGAGCGGCGCAGGGTATGTTTAATTAAGATTGTTTTTTTGGCTGGCGCTGTTGGGGTTGTTCTTTCATTTGGAGCACTCGTTACTTTTTTGGTATTGGATCGTGTTGTTTAAAAAGCTTGTTTTCCTTTTTGTTGGAGCGATATCGTTGAGATAGTAGCTGAGCAATATGTTTAGGAGGCGCTTCGTATGCATGCCAGAATTATAGCGCTTGCTATCCTCTGTAGTTGGCATATTTTTTACGCTATGGAGCGAATTTCAAGTACACCTCCCTCGTGTTTCTTTCATTCTCCCACAAGCAGGAACAAGCTGCCAGAAAAAAAATCTAAGAGCCTAGATTTGTCGCTTGATTCTGATGCTTTCTTTATCAAACATTTACGTGCAATTGAAGAAGACTGCAGGCAAAGGTCCCTTAGTGGGGAGAATAAAAAAAATGTACTATGTCAGAAGATACTTAAACTGTGTAAAAAGTATCCGTCTGTTTCAGATAATCTGTTTTATCTTGCGATTAAAGATGATGACAATCTCGATTTAATATCTCCGGAGCTTGTGGAGGCAATTTGGGCATTAGATACACAAAAATTTTCTGCGGGTGATAAAAATGGGTGGAGTGAAGTTGGTTTTCTTTGCCACAAAGTTTGGCCGAGAATTGGCGATGGGAGCATACCACCCTTTTTGGATCTGATACGTAAAAAAATAGATTCGTATGGTGATCGCGCAAAACTCATTACCCTTTTGTGTAATAAAAAAGTATTGGGGGGCTACGGAGAAACGGCGCGGATAAACCCCCTTATCTTCGATTTAGTTGTAGGATCGAATCCATTGCAACTGAAAGAGTCTCAGCAGGGGATTGTTCTTGATTATTTGTCCAAAAGTCAGACATCTGCATTACGTAGTTATACTGAAAAAGATAATCACATTGTACTGAGTCTGATCTACCTTGTTGGACGAGGGGTTCTATCTTTTTCTACAAAGGAATTATTGGGGCCTGTTATTGATCAGCCGTGGTTTTATAAAATTGCTCCAGAAGTTTTTGCTCATGTCAGTCTGGGAGTGTTCAAAAATTTTGAAAAAATAAACTGGAAGAAAAAAGTAAATGATTGGAAAGCGAAAGCGAAAAACTGGGAGGAAAATGCAAAAAAATTAAAAGGAAGAGGATCTGAGTTGCGAATAAAAGCGGCAGAGCTGAGAGAAAAAGTAGAAGATTTTGAGAGACTTCGAAAATTAGCGCATTCCACTACTAGCTCTTCATTTTCACCTAAGGTTTTGGCAAAAAATTTACGTTTTCTGATCCGTTTTGCCCCGAAAAAAATTTTGCGCCACCTCGAGAAATCGATAGAATGCTATCCGCCCATTCATTTTATTGAAGGTATCTGCGAGCAATCCCAAGAAATGGTTGAGAATTACTTCAGGGAAATGGTGATAAAAAATTTCAAACAACCAAAAGATAATGCTCCTGATTGTGAAAAGCTTGCGTGGCGGGTGGAAAGAGCTTTTGAGATGTTTAAGCATGCTCTGCGTGACTATAACGAGTTAGTTGAATCTTGTCATTACATGAGCCTCCCGTATTCACTTTTTTGTTCTCGATGTGCAGATTTTGAATTGGTAGGATCCTTGGCGGCTTTTTTTGCTCATTGCTATTTACAAGGTCTGTTGACAGAGTCTCCAACATTGGAGATGCAACAGTTCTTGACTCTTGATGAGCTCCAGAATATTAAAGTATTGGAGGGGAAGCTTAAACAAAAAAATAAAGTGTTAGAGGAAGAGCGTAAACAAATGGTACCGATGACAAAAGAATTGGAAAAAATAGTTGGTTCCAAAGAAGTAAAATTATGGGTTGTGACCCCTGACGAAAAAGTAAAGAGTGAGTTTGACGAGTGGGAGTTGATTGAGGCGTAATGTTGCGTTTCTTATGCTGATTTTTCCATAGCCAAACTTGTTGATGCAGTCTCCATTTCACTGAGATTATTGATTTTTTCATATGAAAATCGATAAAATAAATAAAAAATAGGGAATATAGTTGGTGTAGAAATTATCGTTAAATAAAAAAGGAGATTGAAATGAGGCCAGGGGGATATTTGTTAGGGGCGGTTACGCTGCTCTCAATGTCGTCATCATTGCAGGCGTTAAATATTAACGAGGTTCGCAATGAGAGTCGTGATATTACGGTGCTTTTTCAAAACGATGATTTGAATGTATTAAAGACGCGAAGGATTATAAACTTTACTTTCTCTGGGCCGCTTAAGCAGCTTGAAACTTTTTTCATTCCCGCGTCGAACATTGGTCTCTGGACTCAATATTTTATTTTATTGCCAGGACAAACAATTTCACTTACCGACTATCCGGTTCCATGGAAGTGGCCAGGGGATGCAAAAATGCGTATTGCATTGGTACGCAAAGGACATCTTTTAAGAGAATACCATCTATTCGAAGATAAAACGATGGTCTTTTACACTGAGTTTAAGGCGCCTGAGTTTATAACGGCTACAGGCACGGTAAATCCAATTGTTGGTGGCACCCCACTTTCAAGTCAAAATAGCAATGTACTTTGCATTATTATTGAACAGAGTGGCAACCTGAAATTTGAGCGTCTTTAATTTTATCTGCCTGCATGTTCACAGAGCATGTTCATTACTTCTTTAGCAGTGATAACGCAGCTAGGAAGTCCACCGCCAGGTTGCACCCAATGGCCGACCATGTAAAAATTTTTGAGTCCCGGCAAGGTCCTTTCCATGTGCATGAAGATTGTTTGCGGTGTAGAAAGCCACCCTTCATATGAGCCGTGCCAATTTTTTGTCCATCGATGAACGCTGACCGGTGTTATTACTTCTTTCATTTCAAGAGTGCTAATTATTCCTGGAAACTGTTCATTGAGAAGATTCGCGACGATATCAGCAACTCTTTTTTTCATCTCTTCATACTGATCTCGGTTTTCGGAAAGCTTTTGCCAGAAGTCAAAGTTAGAATCGAGGAAGACACTCAAGACTGTTTTTCCGTCCGGCGCTAATGTTGGATCGGTGTTGTGGATTTTAACCTGTAGCCATTCATGTTCACGATCAGCGATCGTTATCTTAGGAATTTTAAATATGGTGTTGCTGAGTTGATGAGGAAAATCAGCGAATGATTTGTCGACACCAAAGGCGAGGAAAAGGAGTGGTCCAAAGATTGGTAGGTCGCGGTAGTATGAGGCAATCTTTTGGGTAACGTATTCGCCACCAAGGAGTTCAAAGAGTGTGCTATAGCCATCGGCTGCAGAGATGACATAATCAGCGTGACATTCTTCACCATCTGCGAGTTTAACTCCTACTGCTTGGTTTTCTTCCACCAAAATTTTTTCAATTGGTGCCTCATAACGGATAATGCCTCCAAGTTCTTTGAAGCGAGATTCGAGTGCGCGAGCAAATGCTTGCGATCCACCAATCGGGTACCCGCAGATGCCGCAGTGAGCCCATGCTATTATGGCAAGAATACTCATCGCAGAAAGTCGTGGATCCCAGCTATGAGTGAATGCTTCACGGAGAAATTGATTTTTAAACTGAAGGCCGAGTTCTTGCATTGAGAGGTTACCGTATCGATAAAGCGGGCTGGCCATGGTAAGAAGGCGCCACCAGTTTTCTATGCGTTCGCCAAAAGATGTGGGGCTATGAAGCCCGAGATTATTTTTAGCAAATTTTCGAATGGCTGCTATTAAATCTTTAATAGCGCATTCGTCTTCCGGAGCGATGCTTAGCATGTTCTGTTCGAATGTATCAAGATCAGTACTTATGGCAAGCTGTCTTCCATCGGTATTAATGATGCGAGTAATTTCTTGAGGAAAAACATAGGTAAGTTGATCAATAACACCAAGAAATTTCCAGTCATGGTAAAGATCACATCCATCGTTAGTATCTGCGGCACCGGTGAGCCAGCTGATGCAGAAATCAACGGTGTAATCACCCTTTTGCCATCCGGTGCAGAGTCCTCCAGGGACTTTGTTCATCTCATAAATGATTGGCTGAAATCCAGCGGCAGCAGCAAATGATCCAGTACAAAGTCCGGAGACACCTCCACCGATGATAGCAATACTTTTTTTCATGAAGAGACCCTTTTTATGCAGATGTGCATCCCCATTCATGAGGAATCCTTTTCTCTTCATGAGAGTATCGTTTTATGCAAAGAATGCTAGAATTCGTTACCTGTCTATCTTGAGCCACTTCTTTTGTATGGTGACGTAGGCTTTTACAATTTCATCTTGAGCATTCGGATTTTCGTGGTAACCGAGTTTTTCGTTAAATGCGACTGATCTGAGATGCAAAGTCTTTTTTTTGAATTTATCTTTAAGCCCGAGGATATTATTTTTATATGCTTCGCTCTCTTCGAATGTTTTTATTACCGAGGGATTTTCAGTATCCACTTCTGTTTTATTAAAAAAACCAAAGTGGGCTGATATTTCTGGTGAAAGAAGTTTGTCACCATTGAATTTGATGAGATAGATGATAATTTCTTTTAACCGTTTTTCATAATCTGAGTTCTCAGGATCTAAATATGGTGTAAGAAATGCACTTATTTTCCGTGGGCTGAAAGGGTCATTCCAGGCCATTGCAGGGAAATAGTTATGTTCCATCCATCCTCCGTCACAGATAATATTGGTTCCTTTTGAATGGAGGAGTGGAAGTTTTGGATTGTTTAAAAGCTGGTTCAGGTCTATACCGCTTACCGAACTGAAAATACTTCCAAACCAAGAATTAGATATTTCGTATGCGTACTTACTTGCTGTTCCGTACAATGGATCTACATATGGATAATATTCTTGTATTAGTTTTGCTTGAGCAAGTTTTTGTAAGTTTGCGCAGAATTTGAAAGCGCCTGTTGCCCCTGACATTACATTTGGTAACCCGAATGCCCCCATGCATGGGGATCCATTGGCAATAAGTGCATATAATTTTAGGTCTTTGTTTTTAAGGGCGCACAGGATTTGAATGAGCCCTTCAAATCCAGATGCAATAGAGAGGTATGGTTTTTGAGTACCATTGGATTTACTTAGTGCTTGATAGGTCATCTCTATGATACGGTTGTTGTGCCACGTCGAAGGGTTATTTTTGTTGTATTCTTTTGTGATTTTTTCAAGCGGTGGAAAGTAAGTATCGAAAGTATCATCATCTATTTTGAGATACTTTGCTTTAAATGATTTTTGATAATTACTCAGCGAAGAGTCTTCCTCTACTGTCTCTTCTAATTTTCCTTTTAACTCGTCGAATGTTGCTTCCGTACCGGTAATAAATGAAAAGTTTACCGGGAGAAGTGTTTTTTCTCCTGCGCTGATAATGTTGCACAGGAGTGCAAGCGTAAAGACCCTTAAGCTTTTTATCAGTGCCATACGCCCCCCTAGGAAAGTAGAAACGTTCCTTTAACGGGAAGCGTATGGTGCTGTGCTTTTTAAAGTCAATGCTTTAGAATGGGAGCTCGTCATCGAAAGAGGGTTCGAGGACTTTTTTTGTGCTGCTTTTGCGTGTTGCCTTTGGTGCTGTAGCGACAGTTGGCTCATCGAATGCTGAAACTTCGGAATTGGCGGTTTCAGAGGTTACCCCTTGTTCAGTTGCAGATGAGAGGAACTGCACTGTATTTGCGACAATGGAGTGTTTGCTCCTGTTCTGACCGTCGTTATCTTTCCATGAATCGAGTTTGAGGCGCCCTTCGACTAATATTGAACGTCCCTTTTGTAGGTATTGTTTGCAAGTATCAGCTTGAGGGCCCCAGACGTCAATATCAATAAAGCATACCTCTTGGGTGAGGTTGCCTGTTTTGTCACGAAATTGTCGATTTGAGGCGATATTAAGACGGCAGACGGAGGCCCCTGAAGGAAGCTGCCGAAGTTCTGGGTCACGAGTAAGGTTACCGACCATAATAACGCGGTTATAGCCTGCCATAATGAAAACCTTTCCTTAGTTTTTAATGGTTATTTTACGAGAACACTCTTTTAAAGCTGCGCAGAGTTTGCTGCATTCAGCTTTAATTTTTTCGAGCCTTGTTGCTGATGGCGTGCTGCTATTTAGCAATACGCGTGCATTCCGCACAAGTTTTTTTTGTAGCTTTGCGCCTTTTTCAATGAGGTTGCTGCATTCTGTTAATGTCTCTTCCAGTTTTGTTGCAATTTCTTCGATTTGCAGTTCTACAGTTGTGTTTGGGGTGGATGTTAGTGCAGGTGCTAAGAATGATTCACCCGATAGAAAAAGTGGAAAGAAAATACAGATGCTTAAAATTATTATCCTTTTACCGACCATACTCTTTTTTCCTGACGAGAGCAAAAAGCAGTTGTGAGCTGTACGAGCCGAGAGCTACAATGACGAGAGCTGTTGATATCCAGATGAGAATTTCACCAATGATCGGATGCCAAATGCCGACCATTTCTTTAATAAAGATTGACGCTATCAGTACGCTTTGCGCAACCATTGCGTATTTCCCTGCCCATGTTGCGCAGATGGTGACTCTGTTTTGGAGAAGTCCGAAGATCATAGCACCAGCTACGAGAAGTGCTTCTTTGCCGAGTACAAGATAGAAAAACCATTCTGGCAAGAATGAACTGCGGGATTGGCAGAGAAGTGCACCATAGCTTGTGACGATAAGAAGTTTATCGGCGATTGGGTCAAGGCACGCTCCCAAGAAACTCTCCTGCTTGAAAAGGCGTGCTAAGTATCCGTCGAGCAGATCAGTTACTACTGCGATTGCAAAAATGAGGAGTGCGATGACCCATGACTGATCGAGTATTGCGCCAGCAAGTGGCACAACAAGAAAAAGCCGAATAAGTGTTAGGATCGTAGGAATCGTGATCACAGGACCTCTTGCTAAGTTTTGGTTTCAACTGACGGACTCCGTTAGCATACCAATAAGTGAGTGGTATCGCTATGCCTTTTCTTGTATGATACCTCCACCGAGGCATTCGTTTTCTTCATAGACGACAGCATATTGTCCGGGTGCTATTCCTTGATCATTTTCATCGGTGAGTTTGAGGCGAAACTTACCATCGGGAAGTGAAGAGAGTGTTGCGTGATGGCGGCGTGGTCCATGGCGCAATTTTACTGTGTAATGAGTGTGGGCCACTGGCGTGGTAATAAACCAGTTGCAGTTGTCAATAATACACTCTGTTCGTTCTTTGTCAGGAGTGTAGTAGTTACGCGAGATGAAAACGCGATTGTGCGAAGTCTCTTTAGCAACTACATACCATGGGCCGCCGGAAAGGCCTATTCCTTGCCTTTGACCAATAGTATAGAACCAAAAGCCAGGGTGTTTACCGATTACTTTACCTGTTTCGAACTCAATGAGTTCCCCGGGTTTTTCTCCAACGTGATAGCGAATGAAGTCGGTGAATTTAATTTTGCCGAGAAAGCAGATCCCTTGGCTATCTTTTCGTGTTGCGTTTGGCAAGTTCAGACGAGCAGCTTCAGTTCGGAGCTCTTCTTTGGTTAGATGGCCAATGGGGAAGAGTGCGCGCGAGAGTTGCTCTTGGCTCAGACGTGAGAGAAAATAGGTTTGGTCTTTGACGAGGTCAGGTGAACAGAAAAGGTGCGAGTGTCCATCTTTATGCCGTGCTTGTGCATAATGTCCGGTAGCAATTGCATCAAATTCTTTGCCGATTGCCTCATAAAAAGCACCAAATTTAATGTGTTGGTTACAGAGAATATCAGGATTTGGTGTGTGTCCAATTTTAATTGTCTCAATAACATAGGAGACAATACGTTCCCAGTATGCTTGTTGCATTGGAATAATTTCGAATGGAATGCCAAATTTTTCGCATACAGAGCGGGCATGCGCAACATCATCTCCCCATGGGCAGCTGCCGAGGTGTGCCATTTCATCTTCAAGCCAAATTTTGAGATAAAAAGCCCGTACCCGGTGCCCGTCGGCTACCAGTTGAGCAAGGGCGACAGAACTGTCGACACCACCAGAGATGAGCAAAGCAACGTCCATTCGATTCCTTTCATTCTCAAGTATATGGATGGCTTATAAGCCTCTTTTTTAGTGTAACCGATTTTAAATATTTGCAAAGTGAAATTGGCCGTGGGGGAGAAGTTTTACTTTTTTCATTGTTCTCGCTGAATGCATTGAGTATGCTGGATTAAAATCTTTTGAAAGATGAAATCCCTAAAAATAGGAATGAGGAATATGAAAAAGGACTATCTAATAGTTGCATTTATTGGCTTAATTTCTGGGGTTAATTTTTTTTCCAACGTAAGTGCCGGAAGCAATAAACAAGATTGGGTAAAGGAGACGGTGTCTGTCGCAGTGGGCGGAAAATCATTGGTATCAAGGATCGAGATTAATTTCGATACAAAGACGTTGCGGTGGTTTGAGACATGCTGTTGGAATGATGAAAAAAAGATAGATTTAAGCGCTGTCAGTGAAGTAGTTTATCAAAATTTTCTCGGCCTTCTTTTTCTTAACACCCCTGTTAAAAAGCGTAATTCTTTATTCTATATTGAGTGTTATTTTGATAACAAAAAGAATAAAATGAGGCAGAAGATGCCAGCAATTAAAAACATAGATTTTTTTGTTCGAGAATGTATTGCGTGGGGGGATGAAAAAAAGATTACGATGCCGGATGGGTGGTTGGAGGAATGGAGCGATGCGGCTCTCACAACAACGGTAACCGGTATTATTGCTGTTGTTTGTAAGTATGAGCAAAAACGAATTTCCTCAAGTTTAATTAAGAACTGGCTGCCCAAGATCGAAGGCGAAGAAAATAGGTTTGATAAAACTAATGAGCAAAAGAAACAACTCCAAATGGCGTCCAATTTTTTAAGTGTTTTTAAATCAAGTGCTTTAGAAAATAATATCTGATTTTGCTTCCGAAAGAGTTTCGTATTGATAATTGCTGGCCGGTGAAAAGCCACCCCACCAGTTGTTGCCAATACCTAAATTTGCCGAGGAAAAGGAAGTCTCCCCTTTTTATTTTTAAAATTAGGTGTGCTTTTTGCGGGTGTGATCGATTTGCCGGCCTCAGAATGAATGTTGGCGGAAAATTGACATTTTGAATATTTTGTTTATACTGGGATTTGTCAGAATGTTTTCCGGTGTTAAGGGCCGGTATTTTGGTGATTCGAAGGTGCAGCTAGGAATAAAAAAGAGTTCATGCTTGATTTAAATTAAATAATATATGGGTGATATGAATATGAAAAATATGAAAAAGTTTGGATTAGCTGTGGTGTTTTTCCAGGTTGTTGCCCTGGGTAACATCTGTTTGGGGTTTCAGGGGCCAGTTCAAACTGATTTAAAGTCATTTTTTAACTTTCTGCGGACGGAAAAAAGGTCTTTTTCTAATACGATGGGGATGAGGAGTGCTTTACAGGTACTTCTTGAAGATCAAAAATATAAAAAATATTTGAAGTGTGATGGTTGTCGCATTACAATGCAGGATCCTTGTACTATCGTTACTCTTTTGTTGAAATCGGGTAACCGCTGTACAAAAAAAATTAAGTTGAACAATACTGACAGTTTTCTGAATTTTTTTACAATTCCTCGAAAATGTTGTTTTATTGGGAATATCCTTCAAGAAATTGTTGATAATTATCATTTTACAGATAGTGAAATATTCAGATTAGTCGAGATTGCTAAAAAAGAGGCAAATAAAGTTTCGTCTAAAAAGGATACATTACGTCGGAGAGAAGCTCTTAATTTTCTAACCGATCGTTTGCGCGAGCGTGATGAAAAGAATTCTGAGCGGCTAAAAAAAACGTACGGCAAGGTCGTAAATAACAACCCAGATTGTAAGTTTTATTTTTAACTTTTAACGTATTTACATGATTAAAGGGGCGGATTTCCTGCCCTCTTTTTTATCTCGAATTTTCTGCTTTTCCCTGGTTATTATGGGTTTAATCAACGTTATTCTTGACGTCCGACTGTTTAATTTTATACCTTGAAACTAAGGAATATTTTTAATTTGGAATTAAAAGGATGTGGGGAAATGAAACTAAGAATGGCGACCATTTTAGGGGTTGTTACCTTTTTTATTCTGTCTGGATCGCTTATGGCGATTACCGTTACTGAGGTTACCAATAACTCTGGAGAGGTTGTGACGGTTGCATTGGTGCCTATATACCAGAAAAGCGGTTTGAAATGCTGTGCTGGGTGTATTATTCCTACGCGAACCTGTGAAGAAGAGCATTGGATGAAACCATATATGCCTATTATAGAAGGGCGTTGGCTACTTAAACCTCTTATTGGGGACTGGTGGTATCAAGATTTACCAGGGTCTTTTAAGATAACTGTCCAGCCTGGTGAGACGAAAAAACTGGGCAAAGACGGTAAAGGTATTGTGCTTCCGGGAGATTCAAGCCGGGTCGCAGAGATGCCATATGAGACATTGGGGGGACCGAAAATTTTTGCTTGGATGGCCGATCGATTGGTTTTACTTTGCAAAAAAGCTGATGGAACTGGCGTTGTAGCCGCCTCTTTGTGTGAATCAAGTACGATGGTGTTAGTGTCGCTGCATAAACCGTTGAGTTCTACGGGTGCCATTGTTCCGTTAGAGACCTATTATCCTGCCGAGGTATCGTTGGGAAATAATCTTGGCTCTGCGACAATCAGAAGTGGTTTTGGTCATCCTGATCCGCGAACACTCACTGAAATAGCGTTGCCTCAGAGAGATGGAACTATAAAAATTGTCCCTGTTATCGGGTTAAAAACGATCTTTTCTTCAAATCCGCGTGATCCTCTTGCTGGTGTTCAGGAGATAAAAATCACGGTTGAAGATAATTGTCAGTTTCATTTTACACGTATGAAAGAGATTGGGGTTACTTCCGTTCTTCCTGTCTAGGTAAACTAAAAAAACAGTTTGCTGGCAAATCTTTTTTTGAGCCGGTTCTTGTGGTAAGGTTTAAAAATACTAGAGACGTTTTTTGATTTTTGTACGCGGGGAGCCGTGACAACCGAGACTATTTGGCAGGAGTTTTTACACATTGTACGTGCCGAGGCAGGAAGTCGCGTTGTTGATACCTGGTTTAAGGCGGTCCGAATGGTGCAACTCGATCGGACAACACGTGTTGTCTATCTAGAAGCACCGAATGCTTTTGTGCGCCAGTGGATTACGACGCATTACGTTGACCTTGTTAAAGCAGGTCTCAAAAGGCTGTTAAATGAGAGTGATCTTAGTATAATATTTACCGATCAGCAAGGAGAACGGGCGCAGAAAGAGATGGTGACGTCTCACTTCCAGCCGGCAAAGTTACTTCGCGATCAATTAGGCGGGACGTCAAGTGCATCAGTAGCTTCGACGGCGGTGGTACCACGGTCACCCAGACAACGTTCGGTTTTGGTTGCTCATTATCGGTTCGATTCATTTGTTGTGGGGCCAAGTAACGCATTGGCATTTTCTGCAGCACAGGCTGCGGCAGAGAATATCGGCAGACTTTACAATCCCCTTTTTATCTATGGCGTTTCTGGATTAGGAAAAACACATCTCCTTCATGCCATTGGTAACTTTGTGCGCGAAAATCACAAACGAATTTCAGTGCTGTATCAACCTGCAGATCGTTTTGTTCAGGATTTTGTTGCATCAATTCGTATGAATAAAGTTCTAGAGTTCGAGGCGAGATATCGCGATCTTGATGTTTTGCTTGTCGATGATATTCAGTTTATTTCCAAGAAAGAACAGACTCAGGAGGCCTTTTTCCGCATTTTTAATATGTTGCATCAGGCGGGAAAGCAGATCGTCTTTTCTTGCGATTCTATGCCCTGTGACATTATTGGTCTTGCAGAACGGGTTCGTTCACGTCTAGAAGGGGGGCTGATCGCTGATATTCAGATGCCGACACTGGAGACAAAGATTGCTATTCTCCATAAAAAAGCTGAGGCGAGTAATTATGTTCTTGATGATGATGTTTCATACTATATTGCCTCATGTGAATGTTCAAGTATTCGAGAGCTTGAAGGAATGCTTATTCGGGTAGTAGCGAATGCGTCACTGTCTAAGCAACCCGTTTCTGTTGGTTTGGCGCGTAAGGTTTTAGCGCAGACGCAGGAACAAAAAAAGGAGAGCGTAGGACTTTCTGGGATTGCGCGATCTGTTGGGCGCCATTTCAGTTACACCGTTAAGGATCTTCGTTCTGAAAGACGGAATAAAGATATTGCTCATGCGCGGCATGTTGCTATGTTTCTTATGAAAAAATTGACCGATTCATCATTGCGCGAAATAGGCTCATTCTTCGATCGAAAAGATCACACTACAGTTTTAAGTGCCATTGAGAAAGTAGAACGGTTGAGCAAAAAAAACCGTGCTTTTTCAAAAGAACTTAAAATTATTGAGCATGAATTTCGTAAGTCCCTACACGGGAATCCCTGAAAAAATTACGCGTTTTTTCCCATCTTCATTGGTGCTTACTCTAGGTGCCCATAGTATACGAATTTGTAAGGTTGTAGTACCCATTCTAGCTTATTGACTTTTGACCGTGGTGAAGAATAAAGTGGAGCTACTTTAAAACCAGGTTTTTGAGGAGAGAGCTTGTATGAAAAAGATCCTTTTACAATGGGTATGTGTTTCTTTGTTAATAAATTTTTTTTCATTGCCTGTGTCTCCTATGCTTGGTGCGAGTGGGCAGGAATTATCACCAGAAGAATTTGTCGGATTGTTGCGTTTAACGCGTGCGCCACATCCTCCGCAACAGACAATAGAAACGCAACCCGTTGATGGTGGAATTACTCATGCATGTTATTCATTCCCTGCTGACCTGACGATAGCCGGTGAACTTTCTGCACAAAAAGTGACAACGCGATCGGGACAATTAGGTGTAGATTCGTATACACTTACCTTTCCTTCTGCCGTTGGATTACCAAATCAACTTCTTGCATTAGATGGTTCAGGAAATTTTCAATGGGTGACTGTTGGGACCTCAACTAATGCCATTCTTAATAATGGAAATACCTTTGGAGCTCCGGTGGTAATTGGGGCAAATGATCCGTTTTCTCTTGAGTTGAAAACAAATAATACCATTCGTTTGGTTATTAGCTCTGCGGGGTTAGTTACTATTGCTGCTCTTGGTCAAGGAGTAGTTCATTCAAGTGTTGCGGGGCTTTTAACGTCAGGATTTGTTGATGATGCGGATATTAATCCGGTTAGCAATCTTGCGGATACAGTAACAGCTTTTTTAAATGCAACACCATCTGCAACCCCCAATACCTTAGTTCTACGTGATGGGTCTGGAGATTTTAGTGCACATGCCTTATTGCTTCCCGATCAAGGACAGCTGAGGTTGTACGAGGCTTCTGGTGGTGGAACGAATAAGATAAATGTGCAGGCTCCAGTTCTTGATAATGATTGGACGTTGACGTTACCGGAAACAGCGGGAACAGATGGGTATGCATTGACAACGAATGGTTCTGGGGTGACGGCGTGGACAGCGATTGTTTCGCCTTCTAATGCAATTGTTCAGGGTGGCAATACCTTTGGTTCTGCGGTAACGATTGGCTCGAATGATAACTATGGTTTGAATTTAGAGACAAATAATACTACGCGTATTTCGATTGCAAATACCGGAACGGTTTCCGTGACTGGTGATTTGCAAGTTGATGGCGACACAACACTTGGCAATGCTGGGGGCGATGTGGTTACCATGACTGCTGAGACAGTAAATCTTGCGTCTGGGACAGTTGTGTATAAACCTGCGGGAACGCGCTTTTTACATAACTATGGAACGGATTCAACGTTTACTGGGCAGAATGCGGGGAATTTGACGTTTTCAGGGGTGAATAATACTGGTTATGGAAAAGAAGCTTTGAGAGATTTAACAACTGGTGGTTACAATGTAGGATTTGGCTGCTTGGCGGGTTCAGCAATTACTTCCGGAGAATCGAATACGTGTGTAGGAAATGGAGCTGCTTTGGCACTCAATGCAGGATCAAGTAACACAGCTGTTGGCAATTCGGCGCTTGCTGCACTAACATCAGGCAGCCACAATACGGCAGCAGGTGACAATGCAGCAGCAAGCTTGACAACGTCAGGTTACAATGTTGCTATTGGATACAATGCTTTCAAACAAGCAACAACTGGTTCTGGCAACGTTGCGGTAGGTCGTGAAGCAGTTGCTGGCCTTATCGCTTCTCCAACGGCAATTGGTGATTATAACGTGGGTGTTGGTAATAATGCATTATCATATGTCACGGGAACTCATAATGTTGCCATTGGCTCTGCGGCTGGGTATAAAGTTACGAGTGGAAACTATAATGTTGCTGTTGGTGGTGATTCGCTTGGGCAATCGGCGTCCGCTTCTACCGTAGGTAGTTATAACACGGTAGTTGGTTATCGTGCAGGGAGCAGGATTTTATCTGGAGCGTTGAATGTTGCTGTTGGGTATCAATCACTTGGCGCTTCTGTTGTGTCAGATACTACTGGTGGTGGAAATGTTGGTGTTGGAGGGGAAACATTAAAGGAACTTTCGTCTGGTTCTGGGAATACGGTGGTTGGGGGGTACGCAGGAACGGGGGTCACTTCTGGGGATTCAAATATTTTAATAGGATACAATACCGGCACTGTATTTACCACAGAAAACAACAACATTTGCATTGGCAACGCGGGTGTCGTAGCTGATGCGGGATACATGCGTATCGGAACGTCAGGAACTCATGTTCGTTGTTACGTTTCGGGTATTAATGGAGTAACTCCTTCAGGATCTTCGCCATATTCAATTGTTGCTATAGATTCAAATGGACAACTTGGTACGGGTGGCAACATGTCCTTGCCTGCCGATCTTTATCTCGCTGCAGCAGCGGTAATTTACAAGCCGGCTGGTTCTACGTTTATCCATAATCACGGCAGCCTCTCAACGTTTACTGGAC